>JAEUQC010000189.1 GCA_016789905.1 Bryobacterales bacterium
ACCTGGCCGATGTGCTGCCGGGCTTGGCCGACCGGAAGACCTCCGAGATACCCGCCCTTACGCCCATGGCTTGGAAACTCCATCGCCAAGGCTAACCCGGCTCCCAGATTCCCGCAAGACTGGGGATCGCCGAACGGTTACTGAGGACCTCCAGGGTTCCCTGCAGGAATTCCAGATGCTCAGGTGGATTGTCTACGGTAGACATGCCACCTATGCTAACACTCCCGCTGCCCAATCGGGACGGGACGCCGTTTCAGAGCGCCTGTTCCAAAACGTCGAAGGGCGACGGCGGCGGGCCTCCGCCGAAATAGCGGGTTCTCCAGCCGGGCACCAGATTGCCGATCATCCAGAACAGGCCGGCGCCGTGTTCATGTGACCACGACCCCATGAACCCTGCCATGCCCATGGCGGTCTGCGGCCAGGGCTGCCCGGCGGGCGCGTTTTCCAGTTCAAAGCGGACTTGAACCCAGAGCGCGCAGCCCTCAAGAGACAGCCACAACGCTTCGGCCTCCGTCCAACCCGGCTGAAAGAAGCGGCGCTGCCGCTGACGAGCCAAAGCCAAGGATTCACGGGTTGCGGCCCGCGCGGCTGCGGCATCGTTGGCGAAGACGGCCTTCTCCAGCCACTTCTTTTCGCGGTTGAAGATATCTACGTATTCGGCGTTGCCTTTGAAGGCGGTCTCGATCATGTCGTCGTCGGCAGCGCGCGGCAGGTCGAACTTCGCCTGCAAGGCGCGCCATTGGCGAACGACCGTGAGAAAGTGAAGCGTGTGCGTGAATTCGTGCAACGCCAGGCTGTGCCAGTGCTGGGTGGAGATACTACCCGCGCCTTTGGACCGGAACAGCGAAGGCAATGGGATTTGCACGAAGACAGCACTGTCTTTGCGGCCCCCCCGAGGCCAGGGCTTGGCGGCCGCCCCGAGTTCGATGGGAATAGTCTCCCCGTCGGGCAGCCACACACCGGCGGCGGTATTGGCCACTCTGCGCACGCCAAGCCGGCGGCCCGCCCACCGCACCTCTCCCGCCGCGGTCACCGGCGCTTTCAAAACGCTACGCTGCGGGTTCACATGCCAAGCGTGATGCTGATCGTAAAGGACAAGCCACGGCAACGGCCGCGGCGCGAGGAGAAGTTGATTTCGGCAGGTACGCTCCCAATGATTCAGCAGCACCTGCATGTCGCCAATGGTTGGGTCTGGCGCGGCGAGGAGGGCGAAGAAGGATCTTCTGCGCATTGCAATGGAGAGAGTGTATACCTTGCGGAGAGGCCGGAGCCGTAGGAACGGGTCAGGGTTTGTCAGGCCGCGTGTACGTTCGGCGGTAACGGGACGCCATGGTGAACCAGTGACGGTGGTGACGGCAACCGTCTATTTCTGGCGGCTGGCGAGAGACGGGCGGCCGTACAGCTTCAACCGGGCTCGCGGCGTGCTAACATCGGCGACATGAAGCGCACACCGCTCCCAGGCGCCTCTATGCGGCGCACGCCGCCCGGCGGACCGCGGGTGGCCGTCGCCTTTGCCGACGCCGGCGAACCGCCGACGTCCTGGCTACGCCGGCTGCTGTTGCGTCTGCGAAATACTTTCCAGGCGAAACATCGATAACGCGGGCCAACGGCAATCGCACAGGCAGGCCGAAGCCGAGATGGGATGGCGTGACGCCGGGCTGCGTTTGCCCTTCGACAGTGGGGGAGGACGCCTTTGTTGCTCCGTAGGCCGGAAAACTAAACGAGCGGCATTCCGGCGTTTGCCACGACTTTCGTCGTTTGGGGCGCGCTCTCATTAGCCACCCGTTGGCAAGCTCTCGCCGGAATGCCGCTCGTAATGGGCGAAGGCCGCGAGTCCAATGTGGTACGCGCGGCCGGCCCGAAAGGGGGAATGGAGAAGGCTTAGTGGGGTTTCTTTTTCTCTTCCTTCTTGTGGTCGTCCTTCTTGTGGTCATCGGCGATGGCGCACATGGACATGAAGGACAGGGCCAGTAGAATGGTCGCAAACTTTTTCATGGATATTCGAAGCTCCTTGGGAATTGGCGGTCTGAACATCTTGCCGCTCCAGACTCATATCGCCAATTGGTCGCTGCCCTTTAGAACTTTTTTCCAGAGCGCCACGGTACTGGGAGGAAGTACCAGGACGAACGGACGCCGGTCATAGGAACAGAAGGGGCAGGTACGGTATTCCCAGGTACGGGATCGGAAGGCACACTACCAGGCGGAGAACCCGTTTGCAGGACATCCTTTTGGTCATTCGCTACACCCGCCGCTGGATTCAATATGGCATTATTTCTCACGCTGTCATCTGCATTGTGATCGCGGCGGTGCGACAGACGCTAAAATAGTCTGAAATGCAATTGTTGCAAGCCGGCTCGCACCGCCTGGTGCTACTTGAATACGATTTGGAGGCACTGGCTTCCGTGGCGCAGCAGACCGATTTCCAAGTGGAGATCCAGGAGACGGCGCGGGCAGTGACGATGGACATCTGGACGGAAAAGCGCCAGGTGCCGTTGCTGCTGTTTGACGCCGCGGAACCGGCGAATCTGGGATGGTTTTCGCGCTGCCAATTTTATGTGGATGGCGCCACCGGGAACGTATTGCAGACCCCGATCAGCGTCGGCAACAAGCGAGACCGCGCGGGCAACCTGCTGCCGGACGCGCTGCGAATCCGGCTGGCAAAGGAAGTCCCGGAAAATTTCCGGCTGCCGGGCAGGCAGGCACTGAACGAGCAGGTGGTCTACGGGCTGCTGTTCAATTTGCTGCAGGCGCTGCAACAAGTGGGAGTGGCGGTGTGCGGCGGGCCCGTGTTTCAGCCGCTTTCCGGGCGGCGGGAAGTACCAAATCCGCGGGACTAACATGCGTTACTAACTAGCCCGAACGGCGTAATTAGTACTTTTTCCGGCTGAATATCGAGACAAAATCCGGTTTCTATGGCAATCTGGAGTTGCCGGGAAGTTAGTCAGTCGGAGGATTCTCCCGGTTCTGTATCAAAAACTCGGCCGGCTTCCACTCTATGAAGCCGGCCCTTTTTGCGGTTGTTTAGCGGGTTTCCACCAGCGGGCCGCCGGTTTCCCGGACGAGCACTTCCTCTACTTCGGCGCGATAGGCGTCCAGCAGTTCCTGGGTTTCAGCCTCAAACCGCATCACCAGAACGGGCTGCGTATTGGAAGCGCGGACAAGCCCCCATCCTTGCGGAAAGATGACGCGGGCGCCGTCCACGTCGACGATCTTCCTGGTTTGACGGAAGTGCGCGGCCACGCGGGCCACCACGTCGAACTTCGTTTCGTCTGTGGTCTCCAGCCGCAGTTCCGGGGTCGAAACGGTTTTTGGCAACCCGTCCAACTGCCGGCTAAGCGGGAGCCCGGCGTTGGCGACAATTTCCATCAGGCGGCAGGCGGCGTAGAGCGCGTCGTCATAGCCGAAATACCTGTCGGCAAAGAACATGTGGCCGCTCATCTCGCCCGCCAACTCGGCGTGCTCTTCCTTCATTTTGGCTTTAATGAGCGAGTGGCCGGTTTTGTACATGATCGGGCGGCCACCCAAGCGGGCCAGTTCATCGTACATAATCTGGCTGCACTTCACTTCGCCGATGAAAGTCGCCCCAGGCTTGCGGGTGAGAATTTCCCGGGCAAAGATGAGCATCAGCATGTCGCCAAAAACGGGGTCGCCGTTTTCATCCACCGCGCCGATGCGGTCGGAGTCGCCGTCGAAACCGATGCCGAGTTCGGCCCCGGTCTCCTTGACCTTCGCGGCCAGCATTTTGAGATTCGCCGGCACCGTGGGATCCGGATGGTGATTGGGAAAGCGGCCATCCATATCGCCGAACATGGAAACAAATTCGCAGTTCAGACGGCTCAGTATCCGTTCAATCACCGGGCCGGCGGTGCCGTTGCCGGAATCGACGACAACCTTTAATTTACGAGGGAACTGGAACTGTTTCACGATCTCATCGACGTAATCCGGGACGAGATCGAGCGTGCGATAGGATCCTACGCCGGAGGCGTAGTCCTGATTGGCGATCATGCGGTACACCTCCTGAATGGCGTCGCCGTGCAGCGTGCCGGAGCCGCAAACAGTCTTGAAGCCGTTGTAATCGGAAGGGTTATGACTGCCGGTGATCATCACGGCGCCATCGGCCTGGAGTTTGACCGCGGAAAAATAGGTTACCGGAGTCGGGACAACTCCGATGTCGGTGACGTGGCAGCCGGAGGCGATCAGCCCGTTGCGCAGCGCCAGGTTCAAGCGATCGCCGGAGAGGCGGCAATCGCGCCCGATATTGACCTTGGGACCGGCATTTCGTTGCAGAAAAGTGCCCAGAGCGCGGCCAAGGTGTTCAACGCCTTCACTCGTCAGGTCCGTGTCGGCAATTCCGCGAATATCGTATTCGCGGAAAATCGTGGATTTCAGCATATCAATCTGAGGGTAACAAATGCGTGGCGACGAACCGCAGTGGCCAATCGGCGCAGTGGCGTATACCGATGCGGGGGGTAACCTGGATATCCGCAGGGCGCCAGCCGTGATCGTGGATTTGCAGCGGGCTCTGGGCGAGGAATACGGGGACGGCGTTGTGGGCACGGGTGATGCCGAAATGGCGGGTGAGCCGTCCGGGGCCGGAAACGGCGGTCACCGAACGGATGAGCACGCAGCCGGGCGTGCCTTCCGGTTCAGCGGTGATGTTCAGGCACTCGTGAATCCCGTAGATAAGGTAGACGTAGGCGTGGCCGGGCGGGCCATAGATGACTTTGGTGCGGGGGGTGATGCCGCGGGAGGCGTGGGCGGCCTTATCGGACAGGCCGAGATAGGCTTCCACTTCGGTAATGGGGGCGGCCACGCCGCCATGCACAAGCACCTTCCCAAGCAGCGCGCGGGCGACGGTCACCGTGTCACGCGCGTAGAAGGAGGCTGGCAGGATCGGAGTTGGGCGGCGAGGGCGCAATGGGTAGACTAGGAGAAGTTACCACGCCACGATGCGACTTTTCACCGCCATCGACATCTCCGAAGACGCCCGGGCCGCGCTGACGGAGTTCGTCGCCCGGCTGCGGCCGGTGGCGCCATTCCGGTGGAGCCCGCCGGGAAACCTGCACATCACTACGAAGTTCATTGGCGAGTGGCCGCAAGCGAACCTGCAAACTCTGTGCCAGGCACTGCGCGGAGCCGCCAAGCCGGGTTCCCTGGAAATCTCTATTCGCGGCCTTGGCTGGTTTCCGAATCCGCACAATCCGCGCGTTCTGTTCGCCGGTATCGCGGCGGGGCCGGGGCTGAAGACGCTGCATCAGGCGACGGACGCCGCCTGCGCCGCGATTGGCATTGCGCCGGAAGCCAAACCGTACAGCCCGCACCTGACGCTGGCACGAATCGCTGGCGCGGAGGGCGTGGCGGCAGCGCGCGGGCGGATAGCCGGCGCCCCACCGGCGGAATTCGGCCTGTTCACGGCGCGCGCGTTTCATCTTTATGAAAGCGTCCCCGGCGGGGGCGGTTCCCAATATTCGAAACTGGAGGAGTTTCCGCTCCTATGACAATTTTGCTGCTGTTGGCCGCCTATTTGATTGGTGGCATTCCGTTTGGCTACCTGCTGGTGCGCTGGCGCACGGGCGAAGATGTGCGGGCGAAGGGATCGGGAAATATTGGCGCGACCAACGTGCTGCGAAGCTCCGGCCGCGCGTTGGGAATGGCCACGCTGCTTTTGGATATCGCCAAGGGCTGGGTGGCGGTATGGCTGATGGCCCGATACGGCAGCGCAGAGCCGCAATGGACCGCGCTTGCCGGCATTGTTGTGATTCTTGGCCATGCGTTCCCGGTTATGCTGCGCTTCCAGGGCGGCAAGGCGGTGGCGAGTTTCGTGGGCGCGTTCGCCTATCTGGCTCCGCTGCCGCTTCTGGCAATCACCATAGTCTTTGTGGCCGTCGTCGCCGCCACGCGTTTCATCTCGCTGGGTTCGATTGTCGGCGCCGGGCTGTTTCCGTTTGCTGTCTGGATGATCGACCATCCGGATACGCCGCTTGTGCTGGCGGCCTTGGCCGGGGGGATATTCATCATCTGGCGCCACAAAGCCAACATCGGCCGTCTGCGCGCGGGCACCGAAAACGTCTTCCGGTTTGGAAAGAAGAAGGCGGCTTAGATGGAACAGAACCGGCTGACGGTGCTGGGCGGAGGAAGCTGGGGCACGGCGCTGGCCATGGTGCTGGCTCCGCGTTACGCGCGGGTAAGCCAGTGGACATACGAGGCCGACCTGGCGCAGGAGATGGCGGCGGGGCGTGAGAACAAAGTGTTTCTTCCTGGCTTCCGGCTGCCGCCGAATATTGATGTAACCAGTTCGCTGGAAGAGAGCCTGCGCGGCGCCAATATGGTGCTGGGTGTCATGCCGAGCACGGTTCTGCGCCAGGTGTATTCCGACGCCAAGGCGTTCATCCCGCCCCACGTTCCCATCGTCAGCGCGACAAAGGGCATTGAGCGCGGCACGCAGAAGCGCATGAGCGAGATCATCGCCGAGGTGACCGGGCACAGCCGCATTGCGGTGCTGAGCGGGCCGTCGTTCGCGCGGGAAGTCGCCCGCGGCGAGCCGACACTGGTGGTGGTGGCGGCGTTGGAAAAAGCACTTTGTGATGAAGTGCAGCGGGCGTTCACCGGGCCGACGTTTCGAATGTACACAAGCCTCGACCCGGTTGGGGCGGAGATCGGCGCGGCCCTGAAAAACGTCATCGCCATTGCCGCGGGCATCTGCCATGGCCTCGGCTTGGGATCGAACGCCATGGCGGCGTTGATCACCCGCGGGCTGGCCGAAATCACCCGCCTTGCGGTCTCGATGGGCGGGAAGCCGTCCACACTTGCCGGTCTAGCGGGCCTGGGCGATCTGATTTTAACTTGCACCGGTGAACTCAGCCGGAACCGGCGTGTGGGAGTTGAGTTGTCTAAGGGTAAGTCCCTGGAGCAGATTACGAGCGGGATGCGAATGATCGCCGAGGGCGTGGAAAACACCTATTCGGCGGTGGAATTGGCACGCCGGCAAGGGATTTCGATGCCGATCGCGGAGACGTTGCACGCGATTTTTGCGCATGGAAAGAGCCCGCACGACGCCCTTCGGGAACTGATGGAGCGGCCGGCGGGGGCCGAGGCGTGATACAGGTTAACTAAGTGCTTATGTCGCCGCAACCTTTGCCGGACGATCGTGTTCAAGAAAACATGATGGCCGTTGCGACACTCGAGCGGGACGCGGAGTTGATGCTCCGGGTACGCGAGGGAGACACGGAAAGCTTCGCCCTGTTGCTGGAGCGGCACCGTTCCCCGGTGATCCATTTCCTGTTCCGGATGGTGCAGAACCAATCGGTAGCCGAGGAACTGGCGCAGGAGGTGTTCCTGCGGGTGTACCGGAGCCGCGCGAATTACGAACCGACAGCGAAATTCACGACGTGGCTGTTTCGAATCGCCAGCCATCTAGCGCTGAACTGGATCCGGGACCGGCGGCACGAACGAGGGCAGGAGAGCCTGGACCAGGAAACGGCGGACGGCATGGTGCGCCAGGTTTCCGACCGGGGAATGTCGAAAGAGCAGGCGATGGTGCGGGAATCGAAGTTCGAAGAGATACGACGCGCGATTCAGGGCCTGCCGGAGAAACAGAAAGCAGCCGTGCTGATGCATAAGTACGAGGAGATGGAGTATTCTCAAATCGCAGCCGTATTAGAGTGTTCTGAATCAGCGGTAAAGTCGCTGTTATTTCGTGCGTATGAAACACTGCGCGCCCGCTTGGCGCACATGGCATAAAGGGGGAATGGGACCATGCAAAACACCAGTTTCCATAACACTAATTTTCCTGACAGCAGGATGACTTGCCCGCTGCAGACCGGTAACGAAGATGTGTTGCTCGATTACTGCGCCCGCGCGCTGGACGCAGAGCGTAAGTCGATGTTGGAAGCGCATATGGCGCACTGCGAACAATGCCGTGAGATGGCAAAGGCGCAAACAGAGATATGGGCGGCGCTGGACGCCTACGACGCAGAGCCGGTTAGTGCCGATTTCGACCGTAAGTTGTACGCCCGCATGGAAGAAATGGACCGGGTTCCGGCGTGGGAGAAATACTGGGCACCGGTGCGCGAGTATCTTCAGGGGCAGCCCGCATGGAAGCCGGTGCTTTCCGTCGCCGCCGCTTCGGCCGTTCTGATGGTGGTATTCGCCGTAAGTGGGGATGGGCCGCAACCGCTGCCGGCGCCGGTGGCGCTGATCGATGTACAAGATGTCGAACAGGCCGAGCGTGCCCTGGAAGATATTGAGATGCTGCGTCAGTTCGAAAGCGCGTCCGCCGAGTCCGCCCAGAAAGACGTGTTGTGATGCGCTGGCCTCCCGCAATGGCAATGGCGTTGGCGCTCGCTTGCACGGCGGCGGCGGATCCGCAGCCGGTGTCAAAACGAAAGGCGTTTGTGAAGAAGGGCCCTAACGCCGACGCCGTGGAACGGTTCAGCAGGCTGACACCTTCTGAACGCCGCGAGGCGCTAGGGAAACTGCCGCCGGAGCGGCGCCAGAACATGGAGCGCCGCCTGGAAAGGTGGTCGCAGACATCGCCCGAAGAGCGGCGGCGGCTGCAGGGCTCCTACGCCAGATTTCAGGAAATGTCGCCGGAGAAACAGGAAGAGGTTCGCCTCCTTTTCCGGCGCTTCGGGGAAACATTTTCCCCCGAGCGGCGGCCAAAGGCCCATAACGCCATTCGGTTGCTTCGCAACGCCGACGCGGACGAGCGGAAGCGGTTGCTTGCTTCCCGCCGGTTCCAGGAAACTTTCAACGAGGACGAGCGAAAACTGATTGAGCAGATGGCTGCGGATTTGCAATAACCCGCCGCCGGGCTATTTTTCCGCCGGCAACGCGAAGGCCACATAGGCGCCGTTGATTTTCGTTTGAGTTCCGGGCGTCAAGCCCACCTGCGCAGCGGCGCAGAACACGATGAACTGCCGGCCATTCACTTCATACACGGCCGGCATCCCTTCCAGTGCCGCGTCCACTTCCACTTCCCATAATGTCTTGCCGGTCTCCACGTCCAGCGCGCGCACCTGCCGGTCCCGCGTACCAGTGAAAATGATCCCGCCCGCTGTTACCACGGGGCCGACTTTCGGATAGTGAGAACCGGTGTTCTTGATGCCCTTGGCCGCCAGGTGCGGAACATCGCCAAGCGGGATCTGCCATTTGATGGTGCCCTGGTTCAGGTCGTAGGCGGTAAGCGAAGACCATGGCGGTTTGATAGGCGAAAGCCCGTCGCTGGCGATCATAAAGCCGAAGCCGCTTAGATAGCGCTCTGCGTCCGCCCCGTTGGTTCCGGCCGGCACCGTTGCGCGGGCCCGCGCAGGGTTGTAGAGATAGGCCATCATGTTGTCCATTTCCTCATTCGTCAGCTTCGGGTAGCCGGGCATAGGGCCCACGCCCTGGCGAATGGCGTTCACAATTTTTTCGCGGCTCATGCGAAGGGCGATGTCATCCAGCGATGGCATGGCGGGCGGATTGCCTCGCCTGTCGGCGCGATGACAGTTCAGGCAGTGGACCTGATACAGCGCTTGTCCGCGCTGTTCGGCGGAGTCGTTGAAGCCGCTCTTTGCCGTGCCTTCCGGTTCCAGTTTCAGCATGGCGGGCAAGTCCTTCGACACAACGTAGAGCAATCCGCGACCTGGCTCCACCGCCGCGCCGCTCCAATTGGCGCCCCCGTTGTTGCCCGGCATTTGAATGGTGTTCCGCGTGCCGGGCGGGGTGAACAAGCCTTCGTTACGGGCGCTCAGAATGTCGTCGCGGAATTTCGCGCGGTCGGCTGGGCTTAAGTACGGACTCAAATCGTCGACGGTGAACTTCTGCCGCGAGAACGGCGGGGGTTTGGTGGGGAACGGCTGGGTGGGCCAGGTTCGTTCATTTGGCATGTCGGACTTCGGCACGGGCCGTTCTTCGATCGGCCATAGCGGCGCTCCGGTGACACGGTTGAACACCCAGATGAAGCCCTGTTTGGTGACCTGCGCAACCGCGTCAATCCTGTTGCCCTCGTGGTTCACCGTGATCAATTTGGGCGCCGTTGCGTCGTCGTAATCCCAGATGTCGTGATGCACCATCTGGAAGTGCCAGATCCGTTTGCCGGTCCGCGCATCCAGGGCGAGCAGCGAGTCGCTGAACAGATTGGCGCCGGCTCGATCGGCGCCATAGAAGTTGTATTTCGCGCTGGCCGTCGGCGCGTAGAGAATCCCGCGCGGTACGTCGAGCGACATTTCGCCCCAAACGTTGGCGCCGCCCACAGTCTTCCATGCGTCCTTCGGCCAAGTGTCATAACCGAACTCGCCAGGCCGCGGAACGGTATGGAAGGTCCACACGAGTTTGCCCGTGCGAACGTTATAGGCCCGGATGTCGCCGGGCGCCGAGCCATATCCCTGGTTGGTGGCCGAGCCAAGAATAATGAGGTCCTCAAACACGCGGCCCGGCGTTGTCGACTGCACTAGCGCAATGGTCTTCGGGTCGCGGTCCAGGCCATCTTTCAGGTCCACGCTGCCGTTCACTCCAAAGTTGGCGATGGCCTTGCCCGTCAGCGCGTCCACCGCGCGGAGTTGATGGTTGGAACAAAATAACAGCCGGCGCTCCTTGCGGTCCTTGCTCTCCCAATAGTTGATGCCGCGATTGGTAATGATTTTCGTGTCGGCGGGCGGATGAAACGTCCACTTTTCCTGGCCTGTGGCGGCGTGCAACGCGACGATGGAGTTGTTCTTCGCCAGTACGAAAAGCGTGCCGTCCACCATCACCGGGTTGAAGAAGTACTTGCTGTTGTCACCTGTGGGGAAGGTCCAGGCCCGCGTCAGTTTGTGGACGTTGGCACGGTTGATTTGGGTGAGCGGGGAGTACTGCGCGGCGTCGGGGCCGCCGCCATAGTCGGGCCACGATTGGGCGCAGGCGGTGAGCGAAACCAGAAGAAGGGCGAGACGCATGACCATAAGCCTATCGCCTAAGGCGCGCGCCGGGCAATGTGCGGCGGACTTAGCTCCGCGCCTCACCGAAGGAACCGTAGAAACGGGATGCCACCGTGGCGGCGGCCAGATATCCCAGCGGCAGAACCAGCAACATGGGCGTGTAGCCAATGCGCGGAATCAAGTAGCCGGGGAGGACGGCTGAGAACAGGACGCTGCTGATTGCACCGGCGGCGCCGCCCAACCCGAGCACCGCGCCGACATCGCTCGATGGAAACACGTCCGCCGGTATGGTGAAGGCAATGGAGCTATATGCCTGGTGCGCGGCGGCCGCCACACCGAACAAAAGCGCAGCGCGATAGAGTTCCCCGCCAACCGCGCCGCCCAGCGTTAGCGGCACCAGCACAGCGCAAGTGAACAACACGGCCAACCGCGCCCGGCGCGTGGTCCAGCCGCGCCGCAGCAACACGCCCGACAGCCACCCCGCCAGGACGCTGCCCGCGCCGGAAAGAAAATAAATGAACGGCAGCACCCAGCCGATCTGGCTCATCTGCAAGTGCAACGAGTCGCGGAAATACAACGGCAGCCAGAACAACAGGAAGTACCACACGGGATCGACAAGGATCTTGCCGAACACGAATCCCCAGGTGGCGCGCAGCCGCAGCAGTTCCCGAAACGTGCGGCCGCGTTGCGGGTTCACGGCGCGCGGAGGCGTCCGCGGGCAGAAGACGAGCCAGGCGGCCACCCACACAAGCCCCAGCAGCGACACCGCCGTGAAGCAGGCGCGCCAGCCATAGTTTGCCGTCACGGCAACGAATATGGGTGGCCCAATGACGGACGCCAGGTTCACCCCGGCGTTATAAATACCGGTTGCCAACGCACGCTCCTCCGCCGGAAACCATTCAGCAACGGCCTTGCTGCAGGCCGGAAAATTCGCCCCTTCGGAAAAGCCCAGCAGCGCCCGCCACGCGCCGAACTGCGACGCATCGCTTACCGTGGCATGGAGCGCGGACGCCAAGCTCCACACCGCCGCCGCCACCGCCAGCCCGGTGCGCGTGCCCACACGATCAATCGCCTTGCCGAGGACGATATAGCCCAACGCGTAGCAGACCTGAAACACCGCCGCGATATTGCCATAGAGGCTTTCGTTCAGCGCGAACGTCTCGCGAAGAACGGGCGAAAGGACACTCAGCATTAGCCGGTCAAGATAGTTAAACGTGGTGACGGCGAGCAGCAGGCTGAGGACAATCCAACGCATCCGGAAAGCTTAGCGTAACGGGGGCGAAGGGATCGGACTAGGACGGAGATGTTACCTTAGAAGATTCGCATGGATTTTCTGGCAGGACTGAACCCGCGGCAAGCAGAAGCCGTCGCCCATACGGAGGGTCCCCTCCTCATACTGGCCGGCGCGGGGTCGGGCAAAACGCGGGTAATCACACATCGCATTGGCCATCTCATTAAGGCAAAGGGTGTCTACCCGGCGTCCATTCTGGCGGTGACGTTTACGAACAAAGCGTCGAAAGAAATGCGCGACCGCGTGGCCAAGGTAATGCGGGAGCCGGACCCGAACCGCCTGCCGCGCGTTTCCACGTTCCACTCCTTCTGCGTCCGGACGCTGCGGCGCGATGGCGCGCGGCTTGCGGAAATACGGCCGAACTTCACCACCACGTTCAACATCTACGACGACGACGACCAGTTGTCGCTGATGAAGGCCATCTACAAAACCCTTGGCCTGGACGAGAAGTTCATGCAATACCGTGCGGCGATGAGCCGCATTTCGACCGCGAAATCGGCCAAGGAAACGCCCGCCGACTTCTACAAGCAAACGGCCGACCCGCGCATGAGCCGCCTGGCCGTCATCTACGAGCAGTACGAAGCGCGCCTGCAGCAGGCCAACGCGCTGGATTTCGACGACCTGCTGCTGGAAACCGTGCGGCTGTTTTCCTACGACGTCGAGTTGCGGCGCCGCTACAACGATTTCCTTGAATACCTGATGATCGACGAGTATCAGGACACCAACCGCACGCAGTATGAGTTGATGCGCCTGCTTTCGGCCACGCGCTCGAATGTGGCGGTGGTCGGCGATGAAGATCAGTCGATCTATAGCTGGCGCGGCGCCGATATCCGCAACATCCTCGATTTCGAAAACGACTACCCCAACGCTACCGTCATCCGCCTGGAGCAGAACTACCGTTCCACCAAAAACATTCTGGAAGCGGCCGGGGCCGTGGTGGAAAACAACACACAGCGTAAGGGCAAGAAGTTGTGGACCGATTCCGAAGGCGGCGACAAGGTAACGGTTTTCGAAGCGCTCGATGGCGAGAACGAAGCGCTCTACATTGCCGACCAGATCAATAAAGCGCTGGGCGCCAATCCCGACGATCGCGCCGCCGTGCTCTACCGCACCAATTTCCAGTCCCGGCAGATTGAAGAAGCACTGCGGCGCTACGGCCGTCCCTATGTCGTCGTGGGCGGCTTCAGCTTCTATCAGCGTGCCGAGGTGAAGGACCTGCTTTCGTACCTGAAAGCCGTGCAGGCGCCCGATGATTCCATTGCGCTGCTGCGAATTATCAACGTCCCCGCGCGCGGAATCGGAAAGACGACGCTGGACCAGATCGAGCAGTTCGCCAATTCCCAAAAGCTGCCGCTGTTCGCGGCCCTGGAACGGATGCTGGCGGAGCGCCAGTTGGGCGCCCGGGCGGAATCATCCCTGCGAGCGTTCCGTGAACTGATGGCCGCGCTGCGGGAGGTGGCCGCCCGCGGAGACATCGGCGAACTGGTTCGCGAGATTGCCGAGAAATCCGGGTACATGGCCATGCTGAAAAGCGATCCATCCCCCGACGCCGAAACGCGGCTGGAAAACATCCAGGAACTGCTGAACGCGGCCGCCGAATCGGCCGAGCGCGGCGAGACCATTGCTGATTTTCTCGATCACGCGGCCCTGGTGGCCGATAGTGACCAGTTGGATAGCGAGGCGCGGATCAGCCTGTTGACGATCCACAACTCCAAGGGCCTGGAGTTTCCGCTCGTCTTCATCGCGGGCATGGAAGAGGGGCTATTTCCCCATCAGCGAAGCCTGATTGATGAGAACTCGATGGAAGAAGAGCGGCGGCTTTGCTACGTGGCCATGACGCGCGCGGAAAAGAAGCTCACCATCAGTTGGGCGCGCTTCCGCCGCCGCTTTGGCGGCGGGCCTTCGGAGCCCACGCTGCCCTCCCGCTTCCTGCGGGAAGTGCCGCCGAAACTGGTGGAACATAAAGGCGCCAAGTCGCAGTATATCTCTTCGGGCCTGGACGACGATGAATCGGCGTTGTCGCTTTTCGGCGAGCGCTTTGAGGTGCGTGAATCGGCAAAGAAGAACCTCTACACGGGCAAGACATACAATTCAGTGGAGAACGTCCGCGGCTTCTTTGAACAGCGCGGCATCAACGTGCCCGTGCCGCCGTCCGCGGCGCCTGAGCCCAAGCCGCCAACGCCGCCGGCGGCGCCCGCGCCCCGGCCCAGCGCCGCGCCCCCGCCGGCAGCGCCGCGCCCGCGCCAGCAACAACAGCTTTTCGGGGCGCCGCAGACGCCGCCCTCACGCGCTGCCGGCTCGCTCGCCTATGGCGGCCCGCCGAAACAACAACCCGTGAAACGCCCAGGCTCCCAGCACGTGGGATCCCTGGTGCAACACCCGAAATATGGCCGTGGAACCGTTCTTCGTCAAGAAGGTGACGGCGAGGATGCTAAACTTACCATTAGCTTTCCCGGCTATGGCTTGAAGAAACTAATAGCCAAATTGGCAGGACTGAAACCTTAAGAATGAATACGACGAACGTTACCGACAAAGCAGAACGCAAAGAACTCAAGCGCAAAGCGCGCGCCGAAGCGCCGCCGAAGCCGAAACGGGCTGAAGGTGTGGCTCGTGGAGACAACAAGAAGAAGGTGAAGAAGGTAGTGAAGGGCCAGCGCAAGCGCTAGCCGTTTCCTCTCGCACCACGTACCACTCGGGGCGGCTCGATTTGCCGCCCCGCTTATATTTTTGCAATCGGAGGCCGGATGCCTGGATTGTTTCGCACCAAGAGCATCGACGCGTTGATCGAGGAGTCGGAACAAAAAGGGCGGAGGCTGCATAAAACTCTCGGCCCCTGGAGCCTGACGGCTTTGGGGATCGGCGCTGTCATTGGTTCCGGCATCTTCACGCTCACCGGAACCGCGGCGGCCGGCCAGACGCTGGAAGTCCATTCCATCCTCCACGCGCCTATTCTCGATCTGCTCTGGAATGGGGGCAATGCGCTGTCAACCATCGGCCGGCCCGGTGCCGGTCCGGCGGTGGCGTTGTCGTTCATCCTGGTCGCCATTGCGTGCAGTTTCGCGGCGCTGTGTTATGCCGAACTGGCGTCCATGATTCCTGTCGCCGGAAGCGCCTACACCTATGCCTATGCCACGCTTGGCGAAATCGTCGCCTGGATTATCGGCTGGGACCTCATCCTCGAATACGCCGTATCGAACATGGCCGTGGCCGTTGGGTTCAGCGCCTATTTCAACGCCATCCTGGAGGCGCTTTTCGGGGTCCATCTGCCGCGCGAATTCTCCGAACCGATGATTGTTGGCGGGCAGATGAGCGGCGCGTATTTCAATGTGCCCGCGCTATTGATCGTCCTTTTGCTCACCTGGATTCTCGTGCGCGGCGCGAAGGAATCGGCGGGCGCCAATAGTGTCATGGTGCTCATCAAAGTAGCGGCCATTCTGCTGTTCGTCTTCGGCGCCGCGCGCGCGGTGAACACCGCCAATTGGCACCCTTTCCTGCCGAACGGCTTTACCGGCGTGCTCAGCGGCGCGGCCATCGTTTTTTTCACCTACATCGGTTTTGACTCCGTTTCCACCGCCGCCGAAGAGTGCCAGAATCCGAAACGCGACATGCCGTTGGGAATCTTCATGACGCTCGCCATTTGCGCCGTCCTCTACGCCGCGGTGGCGCTCGTCCTTACCGGCATCGCCGATTGGCGCACGCTCGGCAACGCGGCCCCGGTGGCGAACGCGCTGAAGGCGATCGGCTTC
Source organism: Bryobacterales bacterium (assembly GCA_016789905.1). Lineage (GTDB taxonomy): Bacteria > Acidobacteriota > Terriglobia > Bryobacterales > Bryobacteraceae. Next base: position 15,936 of record JAEUQC010000189.1, read on the forward strand.
GATAGTTTGCGCTCCGTTGTCAGCGTCGGCGCCGCCGTCGGCATGGTCAGTTCGCTGATGGTGTTCCAATACGGCCAGGCCCGCGTCTGGTTCGCGATGTCGCGGGACAAACTGCTGCCCGATGTCTTTTCGCGGGTGCATCCTAAATACCTCACGCCGCACATTTCCACTTGGGTGGCGGGCTTCTTCGTCGGCATTCCCGCCGGCATTTTGGACATCGGCACGCTAGCCGATCTGGCCAACATCGGAACGCTATTCGCTTTCGCCCTGGCTTCGGCGGGCGTCATCGTTCTACGACGCACACAGCCCGAACGCGTGCGCGGCTATCGCGTCCCGTGGGTGCCGTTTCTTCCCGTGGTCAGCATCGTCATGTGCCTCATCCTCATGCTGGGGCTGCCGCTGGAAACCTGGATCCGCTTTTTCGTTTGGCTGTTTATGGGGTTGGCGGTCTATTTCCTCTATAGCCGAAAACGCGCAGCCTCCGTCGCGTAACCCATTTCCTGTTGAAAACACCTTATACTAGACGAGCGCCGGATTTTCCGGCGAAGCGATCTCAATTGAAGGAGTGAACGGTGAAAACATTGAAAGTGACCTTCGCTGGCCTGTTCCTGGCAGCGGCTGTGGCGATGGCGGGTGAAAAGCCCTCCGCGGACCACATCAAGTGGATGAAGGATCTGGCGGCGCAGAATGGCGCAATCCGGAAAGGCGTCGATGTTGAAAAGAACGCCAAGGATATGCAGGCCACGCTGAAGCTGGTGGGCGCGTTCTGGAAGACGCGGAACTCTGAAGTCGCCTCCAAGTCCTGCGGTCAGTCCTACAAGGGCGCCGCCGCGTTGGTTGAAGCGGGGGCCGACAAGGATAAGCAGATGGCCGCGATGAAAATGATCGGCGGCGGTTGCAAGGGCTGCCACGACGCCCATCGCGTCAAGATCTCCGACACCGAAAACGAAATCAAGTAATCCACCCCCGTTGGGGCTGCAAGCGGCGGCGTGATAGCGTGGGAGTTCTCCCATGCGATTCCGCCGCCGTTCTCTTTTGCAGGGTGCCGCGATAGCCACCGCCGTTCCGCTCTCCGCCCAAACCGCTTTCCTCCCCGCTGGTGTCACCAGGCCCTGGATTTCCGGGGATTTTTGGGCCAATCCGCTGCAGGATTGGCAACTGGCCAACGGCCGCATCGAATGCATTGTCAGCGGCGGGGACCGCAACGTCTCCCTGCTGACCCGCGAAGTCAATGGAGACTTCGTGCTGAGCGTCGAACTCGGCGCAATCGAGAACGAAGGCCCGGGCTTCGCCGGTTTCCGCGCCGGCAGCAAAGGGTATTGGAAGGACTATCGAGATACCGCCCTACGCGGCATCGGCATCGACGCGGGCATCACCACCGATGGGCGTCTGTTCATCGGCGCCCCAACGCCATCCGCTCCCCGCGCGACTGAGGCCCCCGCCCGATTGACGCTTACCGCCGCCAACGGGTTGGCAACGCTTACCGCCCACAACGCCGCCGGCGTCGAGATTGGCCGCATCGAAGCCAGGCAGACATTCCAAGGTGCCGTGGGCCTGGTTTGCCATGCGGGCGCCATTACCAAAACCCCGCCCCGGCGAAACATCGCGCGCCAGGGAAAAGTGCGCTACTGGTTCCGGAACCTCACCCTTACCGGCCCCGGCGTCACCACTCATAGCGAGCGCGCCTTCGGGCCTCTATTGTTCAACCAGTACACCGTCAGCCGCGGGACGCTCAAAATGGCCGTCCAGTGCGCGCCGCTCGAAGCCGGCGCGCACCACGCCGAACTGCGCGTGCGCCGAGGCACGGCGTGGCGCACCGTGGCGCGGGCCACCGTTGACCCCATGGCCTGCGTCGCGCAGTTCCGCGTTGCCAACTGGGACGAAACCAAGGACGCGCCGTATCGCGTCGTGCTTCAACATGACGGCAAACAGCACGAGTTGTCCGGAACCATCGCCCATAGCCCCATGGAGAAGCGCGCGCTTCGCATCGGCGCGCTAACCTGTCAAAACGATATCGGGTTTCCTCATGGGCAAATCGCGCGTAACCTGCGCCATCTGAAGCCGGACATTCTCTTCTTCACCGGCGACCAGATTTATGAGCGCTCCGGCGACTACGGCAACCAGATGGAACCCCCTGCCGCCGCCCGGCTCGACTACTTGCGCAAGTGGTTCCTGTTCGGCTGGAGTTGGGGAGAGTTGACGCGCGATACTCCGTGCGTCTGCATCCCGGACGATCACGACGTCTACCACGGCAACCTTTGGGGCTGCGCCGGACGCAAAGCCGAGAAAGCGGATACCGTGCAGGCCTGGCAGGACTCCGGCGGCTACAAGATGCCCGCCGATTGGGTCAATATGGTGCAGCGCACGCAGACCTGCCACTTGCCCGATCCGCCGGACGCGCGACCCGTCGAACAAGGCATCACGGTCCACTACTGCCATCTACAGTGGGGCGGCATGAGCTTCGCCGTTCTCGAAGACAGGAAGTGGAAATCCGCGCCGAAAGAATGGATGCCGAAGGCGAAAATCGTCAACGGCTGGATCCAGAACCCGGAGTTCAACGCCGCCACCGACGGCAACATCGACGGCCCGCAAATGCTCGGCGAGCGCCAGGAAAAGTTCCTTGAAGAGTGGGCACGCGACTGGTCCAACGGCACGTTTATCAAGGCCGCCGTTTCCGCCACCATTTTTGCCAACATTGCCACTCTGCCGCCTCCGGCCAACACGGATTCAGTAACCAGCAAGCTCCCCGTGCAGCCGCTCGGCGCCTACCCGGAAGGCGAAATGCGCACTGCCGATCATGACTCCAACGGCTGGCCGCAGCGCCCGCGCAATCGCGCTCTCCGTTCGCTCCGCAAGGCGCTGGCGTTTCACATCGGCGGCGACCAGCACCTGGCCAGCACCGTTCAATACGGCATCGACGATTGGAACGACGGCGCGTTCTGCATCTGCACCCCCGCCATTTCCAACATCTTTCCGCGCCGCTGGTATCCCGCCGCGCCCGGCAAGAACGCGCTCCCGCAAAGCCCCCGCAATTCCGGCGAATACACGGATGGCTTCGGCAACAAAGTCACCGTGCATTGCGTCGCCAATCCAACGAAATTCGGGCACGAACCCGCCGAGTTGTACGACCGCGCCGTGGGCTTCGGCTGCATTGACATTGACCGCCAGACGCGCGAAATCACCATGACCAACTGGCCATACTGGGAGGACCTCTCCAAGCCTGGCGCCAAGCCGTACCCCGGCTGGCCGGTGAAAATCAAACAGACCGACAACGGCCTGCCCCGCACACCGCACCGCCTGGCCACCGTGCAGGGCGGCCGCGTAATTGAAGTCTTCAGCGAACCCGCCAATGAACTGGTGTACGCGCTCCACCTGCCCGCCGGGCCCTTCACGCCCACCGTGCCCGCGCCGGGCAGCTACACCGTGCGCCTCTACGACCCCGCGTCCAAGCGCGAAATCGTGAAGAAGGGTCAGCGAACTCTCTGAGCGGCGAACTCGCGCGATAGCTTTTCCCAGTACGCTTCCATCGCCTTCACGCGCGCCGGCTCCCGTTCGGCCAGGTTCAACGTTTCTCCGCGGTCGGCTTTTAGGTTGTACAGCTCCCACGGACCTTTGCCGTTGGTCACCAGTTTCCAATCGCCTAACCGGATCGCCCGGTTGTCCAGGTGATGGAAGAACAGTGCCTCTCGCTCCAGCGTGCGGTCCTTGGCGAACGCCGGCAGCAGGCTCAGCCCGGGCGTCGGCGGTTTGGCTCCGCCGGCAAGCGCAACCAGTGTTGGCAGCACGTCAATAAAGTGCGCCGGCGTATGCCGCAGTTCCCCTTTGGCGCTGATCCCGCGCGGCCAATGCACAATGCACGGCGACGAGATTCCGCCCTCGTGCACCCAGGATTTATGGAGACGAAACGGAGAGTTCGCCGCGCTCGACCAGCCTGGGCCCAACCCCAGATGGGAGTCCGCCGAACCGGGCACGGAACCGGTCACGTGGCCGTCGGCGCGGATCAGTTGCTCCGCCGACGCGCCGTTATCGGAAAGAAACAGGATAACCGTATCTTCCATCGCGCCCATCGCCTTCACCTGCTCCAGCACGCGGCCAATCTCCTGATCCATGCGATAGACCATCGCCGCATGAATCGCCATCTTCAAGGATTGGAACTCCTTCTGCGCAGCGGTCAGTGTGTTCCATGGCACGGCCCGCGCCACCTCGCCTGGCCCCACTTGCCGCGTCAGTTCTTCGGCCGATGTATTCCAACTCGGCCATACCGCAGGTTCCAACGGCGCCGCCTTGCACTTCACCACGCCGCGCTGCGTGGCCCGCTCCCAACGCGCCTGGCGCAGCGCGTCCCAGCCCATGCCGTATCTGTTCCGGAACCGTTCGATATCGGGTTGCAGCGCGTGAAGCGGGAAGTGCGGCGAAGTGAACGCCAGGTACAGAAAGAACGGCGCTTCCGCCTGATGGCCACGCAGCCAATTCACGGCATGATCGGCAATCGCCTTCGTCGCATAGAAACCCTCCTCGCGCTTCACAGCGGGAAGTTTCTTATCATTCAGCGCGTGCTGTTGCGGAGAGAAGAACCGGTTCTGGTCCTGCAATAGATACGATTGGTGAAACCCGGCCCCGGCCACGGGCGGCGCCGGCACGTGCCATTTCCCGGAGTGGTAGCAGCGGTATCCCAGCGCGCTCAAATACTGCGGTGTATACCGGATCCACGCTGGCGGCTTCACGTTCGCGGCTTGTTCAAAGCCCGATTGTTGGGCGTAGTAGCCGGTCATCAGGATACCCCGGGAGGGCATACATCGCGCCGCCGAATACATCTGCGTAAAGCGCAGCCCGCTCGCGGCAAGCCCATCCAGGTGCGGTGTTTCAATCTCGCCGCCAAAACAGCCGATGTCGGAAAACCCCATGTCGTCGGCCAGAATCACCAGCAAATTCGGCCTCCGCGCAGGCGCGGCGAGCGCGGCGCCGGTCAGGCTCATAAACGCGCGGCGTGTAAGCATCGTTCCGCCAGCGTATCGCAGGAACCTTTCCCCAGCAAAGCCCACGGCTTTCGCAACCCATCCGCAGTCGCGCATCCGGTCAATACACTCCCCCGTAGCGCCGCTGGCGCCCGAAGGCACTAGAAGACTCCGGACTTGCGGTTCACCAGCAGCGTCTGGTCGTCGGTGGCCGCGGCATTGCCGGTGAAGGCGCCAACCGCCGCCTGAATCGCATTGCGAATCTCCTATGTCGTCCCGGAGAAATGCTCGCGCACCACGGCCATCACTCGCTCCTCGCCGAACGGCTCGTCCCAACAGCGCTAGGCTTCAGTCCTGCGGATCACCAGCAGCGTCTGGTCATCCGTGGCCGCGGCGTTGCCGGAGAAGGCGCCAACCGCCGCCTGAATCGCGTTGCGAATCTCCTCTGTCGTCCCGGAGATATGCTCGCGCACCACGGCCATCACTCGCTCCTCGCCGAACTGCTCGTCCGCCTTGTTCGCCGCCTCCAGAATGCCGTCCGAATACAGCACCAGCACGTCGCCGTTCGCCATCGCGCGCTCGCCCTGTTCATATCGCGCGCCGTTCAGCAGGCCCAGCACCGGCCCGCCCGAAGTCAGCCGGTGTACCGTTCCCGGCGCCGTGGCGGAAAACAACAGCGGCGGCAGGTGCCCCGCGTTGACATACCGGAATACGCCCGATTCCGGTGCGAAGTAGCCCCAGAACATGCTGGCGTACCGCTCGCGCGACGCGCGTTCGCACAGCAGTTGATTCAGTTGCCGCGTCGCCTCCACGTGCCGCCGTCCGCTGCCTGCCCAACTGCTGGAGCGTACCGCGCCCTGCATCACACTCGCCAGCATCGCCGCCGGAACGCCCTTGCCGGCCACATCGCCCAGCACAACCGCCGTGCCCGTGCCGCGCACCTGAAACACGTCGTAGAAATCACCGTTCAACTCACATGCCGGGGCGCTTTCCCCGGCCATGGAAAAATCGCCGCGCGCCTGGCGGGCCGCCGGCAAGAGATCCTGCTGCACTCGCCGCGCATGGGCCAGTTGACTCGCCAGGTGCAAGCCCGCCACATACGACCGGAAGCGAACGCGCATCATCGCCAGCGCGCCCAGCAGCGCCAGCGCCGCCGAAGAGTTCAGCAGCAGATTGCGTTGCAACGGCCACACATTCCCCGCACCGTTCATGTAACCGGCAATTTCAACGACGCCGAAAGCACCACGCGCCGAAGCCGCCGGTTCGTACCCCGCCAGTTGAACGGAAGCACGCCGCGCCTGCGCCGGAACACGGATCGGAAACGCCTCCACCACCACTTTGCCGCCTCGCGTGGAACGCGTCTCAAAGATCGCCTGGCGGCCACGCATCTTGGAACGAATCACTTCGGCGGAAAACGTGGGCGCAACATCCAGCCCAGCGCCGGCCAGCGTGGTGTCCCGCCCATCGCGAAGTTGAATCCAGGCAATGCGGCCGTTACTGCCCGTACGGATCTGTTCCAGCATTTCATTGGCTTCGGCGGGCGAGGACGGCCGCGCATTCTGCAACAGCTTGTCCACCGCCACCGCCTGCGCCGAAAGGTCCTTCCGCACCTGTTCCACCGCAATCCGCTGCGACACCCAGTAGTAGTTCGCCACCGAATTGCCCAGCATGAGCAGCGCCAGCGCGAATCCAATGCCGATCGAAAGAGTAAACCAGCGTTGCGACGTGTTCGTCATACTGACAAGACTACGTGCGAATAGCCGGTTTGGATAGGGGGCAAGGCCATAGCTTAACGTTCTTAACTGAGGTTTTCCAATGGCTTAACGTGCGCGTTTCCATACGCGGCGTCACAATGGGCAGGACCCCCATGCAGCAACGAATTCTCATCGTCGAAGACGACCCCAATGTGGCGCTGGTTTTGGAAGACGCATTGAGCGCCGAGGGCTACACCACCGAACACGCCAGCGACGGCCGCCACGCAGTGGAAAGCGCGCTCGCTCGCGCCTTTGACCTTACTCTGCTCGATGTTGGTCTGCCCGATAAAGACGGCTTCGCCGTATGCGACGAACTGCGCCGCCAGGGCGTCCAAATGCCGATTCTCCTGCTCACCGCCCGCACCGCGCCGGACGATAAGGTACGCGGCCTGCGCATGGGCGCCGATGATTATGTGACCAAGCCGTTCCACGTGCCCGAACTGCTGGCGCGCATTCAGGCGCTGCTGCGCCGCACGCAGCACACCCAGGCGGCGATTCTCATCGAATACCGCTTCGGCGACGTGTTCGTCGATTTCTATCGTGGCCGCGCCACCAAGGCTGGCCGCCCCGTGGAACTCACCACCAAAGAGCTCGTGCTGCTTCGGTACCTCATCGCGCGCCGCGGCCTGGTGGTTTCGCGCGAAGAGCTTTTGACCGAAGTCTGGGGCTACCATTCCACCAATACGCGCACTGTGGACGTGCATATCGCCACCCTGCGCCAGAAGCTGGAGGACCATCCCCACGCCCCGCTGCACGTGCTGACGGTGCGGGGCGGCGGCTACCAATTTCAGCACGCGCCGATGTAATGGACACTTTACCGCCTTGGCGGCAACCGTGTAGCGGCGGTGGCGTTTAACGGTATAGGAGGTTTCATACACAGAATGAAACGACGCTCTGCAGTTGCCGCGCTGGCCTTGTTGGCAGCGCTTCCCGTCCTCGCTGACAACCGCGCCGGCAGTGGCTCCCGGCTGGAATATCTCGCCGGCTATCTCTCGCTCACCGACGCGCAGAAGACCCAGGCAAAAACCATCTTCGACGCGGCTGACACCGCCACCCAAACCGCGCGTGGCCAACTCGACGCGGCGCAGGAAGCCCTCGCCACGGCAGTAAAAGGCAACCGTTCCGACGCCGAACTCGACCGCCTGGCCGCCGCCACTGGCGTCATCCAGGGCCAAATCGCCGCCATCCGCGCCAAAGCCAATGCCAAGTTCTACGCCTTGCTCACTACCGAGCAAAAAGCGAAATACGATGCCATGGGCGACCGCGGCCCGGGCGGCCCCGGCCGCCGTTGACCCCTAAACAACCAATTCAGCTCACGGGGCAAAGCGATATCCTTTGCCCCGGATTGTGTGAATATGCTTCGGATTTTGCGGGTTTTCTTCCAGCTTCTGCCGCAGCCACGCCACGTGGACGTCAATGGTTCGTGAACTCACCTCGCTCTGATACTCCCACACGTTTTGCAGCAGTTCTTCCCGCGACACGACTTTCCCCCGCCGGTCCACCAGATACCGCAGCAACTGCAACTCCTTCGCCGCCAGCCCCACCGGTTCTCCCGCCTTCGCCACCTGCCCGCTATCAAAATCCACCACCACATCGCTGAACGCAAACGTCCGCACCTGCGCGCGCCCCTCTTTTTTCACCCGCCGCAGCAGCGCTTCCACCCGCGCCAGCAACTCCGACGGGTCGAACGGTTTGTTCAGATAATCGTCGGCGCCCAACTTCAGGCCCACCACGCGGTCATGCACCTGCGTCTTGGCGGTGAGCATCAGAATGGCCGTGTCATAGCCGCGCTGCCGCAAGTCGCGGCAAACGTCCAGGCCATTTCGCTTCGGCATCATCACGTCCAGGATGATCAGGTCGTAGGGTTCGCTCGTTGCCTTCAGCAGTCCGGCCTCGCCGTCCCGCGCCGCGTCCACTTCGTAACCTTCGTTCATTAACAGGTCGGAGACGGTCATCACCAGCCCTGGCTCATCCTCAACCAGCAGTATTCGCGAATTCATCTTGTAGCTCCGCCGGCGCCGCCGGAATATGGATTATGAACTCCGTGCCGCGCCCGGGTTCGCTTTTCACATGGATCTGGCCTTCGTGCGCCTCTATGATCTTCTTCACCAGGTTCAGGCCCAGACCCGTGCCGTGGATCTGGTCCTGCTGCGCGCGCTTGCCGCGGAAGAACGCGTTGAATATGTCGGGCAGCTCTTCGGCGGGGATCCCCGGGCCGCGATCGGCAATCCGAATCTCCACCGCTTCGCTCTTCCCGCTGCCAACCTTGCGCGCCGACACGCCAATCCAGTCGCTGTTTTCCGTGCCGTATTTCACGGCGTTGTCCAGCAGATTCTGTATCGCGTGCTTCAGCGCCAATTCATCGGCCATTACCAGCGGCAGTCCTTCTTCCAAATCCTTTTCAACCGTAATGCGCCCGCCCGCGGCGTCCAGGCGGCGCGAGTGCAACGCCTCATCCAACACGCTTTCCACCGCCACCGGCGCCTTATCGCCCACGGCGTGTCCCGCCCTCGCGCTGGAGAATCGCAACACCTGTTCCACCAGCGCCGTCAATTTTTCGCTCTCGTCCTGAATCAGGTTCCCGTAGCGCTCCACCTGCGCCGGATTCCCGGCCACCCGCCCGCGCAGGTTGTACGCCGCCGTTCGAATCACCGTCAACGGCGTTCGCAGCTCATGCGAAACGCCGGCCACGAAGTTCATCTGCAGCTCAGCCAACTGCTGCTGCTGACGGGAGAAACGAACCAGCAGCACCGCCGTCAGAAGCATCAGCGCCAGTATCGCGGCCGAAATTCCCAGGTTCCGCCAGCGTAAGCGGCTCACAATGGCGTCCAGCGATCCATCAGCGTACCAAACCTCCAGCAGCCATCGCCCGCGGTTGAAATCCGGCGGCGGCCCGCTACGGAACGACGGCCCCCCCGGCCCCTTTCCGCCTGCTCGTTTGTCTCGCTTGCCAAGCGGCGGCCCGCCGCCGCGCCGCAAAAACTCGAACCGTCCCGCCTCCATCATCGCCACGGAAGCCTCCGCCGGTCGTTCCGGCGCCGCGTTTCCGCCGGCTTCGAACACCGTCACCGACGGCTCAAACCGGTCGCGAACCCGCGCGTAGAGCGGCATGCCGGTGCCAACATGCCTGGCCAGCAACGCCGGTAAATAGGTGCCGCGAATGTACTCCGGGTCCAGTTCCACCACCAGCCATTCCTGTTCCACTCCGGGCCCTTGGTCGTCGTTTCGCCGCTCGAAACGCGGCACCTCCAGCAACATGGAATTCCCCAGCGCCGGCGGCCCGCCGCGCCGTTCCCGCAGCCGCGCCTGCAGCGCGTCTCTCAGGCTCTCCCATTCCTTTGGGCACGGCGCCGCTACAAACGTCTCTTTGGCTTCGTTGAACAGCCGGATGGTGAGCGTCTCGCCCTCCGGCACTGCCAGCCCCGCGCGCTTAATCAACCCGGTCGGCGCCGAACTCTCGCGCCACCGTATCCATTGCCCGGCATAGGCGCCCTCCCGCCCCAGTTCTTCAATACTCTCCGCCGTGGGCCGCAGCACCGTTACCGCCGTCCCCAACTCGGAATTGAAATCCTGCGCCAGCCGCTGCACCGAACTCTGCAGCACACCCTGCAACCGCGCCCGTTCCGCGCGGCTGATCTCGCCAATCCAGCGATACTGCAACACCGCCAGCACCAGGCAAAGCACCGCCAGCAGGCCAACAGTCGCCCAGGACGCGAGGGCTCGGCTCTTTAGGTTCTCCAGATTCATCGGCAGGGCTACTTACACAGTACCCGCACCGAAGACGGGATACTGCAATCTTCCGGTAAAGGTACCGTTAAGAACGTTAAGAAGGGCACGCGCAAGTATGAAACAATCTCAAACGGTATGGTAACCCGGAGAACCTTATTGGTGGCGCCGTTGGCAGCCGCGGCAGCGGAATCGAAGCCGCGCGTGATGACTGTGGACCTGCGCGAGGGCGGCCCCTACGCTTTCCCTCCGTCTGGCAAAGCCTATCGCGAAAATGGCCCTTCCCATCGCCTCTGGCGGCGCGTGCTCATCGACGCGCCGGATGTGATCGTCACCCCCGGCGGCCCCGATTTCGGTCTCGCCGCGGCCGGCCTGCCCATCCTCACCGAACCGCCCCGGAAGGCCGCGCCCTCAAAACTCCACCTCGATCAGCGCGCCCGCATGGCGCGCCCGCCAAAAGCCTGGATGGAACAACTCGCCGCCCAATACGGCCAGGAACTCCGCGAAATGGTCTACACCCTCAGCTTCAGCGTCTGGGGCCGCCTGCGCGCCGGCCAGGCGACGGCGGTGCAACCGATACTGGAGCCATTCCTCAACGGCCGCGTCGACTCGCTCGCCAAGCCTACCGCCAGCCACTACTCTGGCCACCTCACCCTTGCCGCTCTTTTCGAACGAACCGGCGACACGCGCGCCAAGGATCGCGTCGTCGCCGCCGCCAATCTGGCCCGACAGAACCCGCTCCACAATGAAATGAGCGACTCCGTTTTCATGGTCTGTCCTCTGCTCGCCACCGCCGGTAAGTTCAGCGGGGACGCGGCGTGGTTCGACGCCACGCTCGCCCATTTCAATTTCATGCGCAAGCTCTGCCTGCGCCCCGACGGCCTCTATCGCCACTCTCCGCTCGACGAAGCCGCCTGGGGCCGCGGCAACGCCTTCCCGCTGCTGGGCCTCGCCCTTTCGCTCGACGCTCTGCCCGCGACCCACGCCGCCCACGCGCCCCTCCGCGAAGCTTTCCGCCTCCACGCTGCTCGCCTGCTCCAAGAACAAACCCAGGGCGGTTGCTGGCGCCAGGTCATCGACAAACCAGACGCCTGGGAGGAGTTCACCTGCACCGCCATGATCGGCTGGGCGCTCCGCCGGGGCCTCCAGCACAAGTGGTTGCGTGGCCCCGCCTACGAAGGCGCCGTCAAGAAAGCCTGGGCCGCCATCCAGCGCCGCGCCGGAAGCGATGGTGTCCTGATCGACGTCTGTGAATCCACCGGCAAGCAGAAGTCGCTCGCCGATTACTACAACCGCGAAGCCCTCCTGGCCAAGGATCCGCGGGGCGGCGCCATGGCGCTCCAGTTCGCCGCCGAAATGGCCGGCGTTACAGCTTGAACTTGCAGACGATGCCCACGTCGTCGCAATACCACAGCACGCCGTTCCGGATGGTCATCCCATGCGGCTGCGGGTCGCTGTCGGCCAGTATGATCTGCTCCACCACCGCCCCCGTCGCCGGGTCATGTTTGAAAAAGCCATTCATGTTGGAATCGGCCGCCCACAAGTACTTGCCCTCCCAGCCCAGCCCGTGCGGGCGGTTCGCCGTGGTGGGGAACTTCGCTTCCACCGTCCAGCTTTTCGGGTCGATGCGGTAGATTGTCCGCGCCGGCGGCACCGCCACCCATAGTTTCCCTTCCCGCCATTCCAGACCATGCGCGCCAGTGCCGGCCGTGTTCAACGGCGCCGGCGTGGCCGGTTTCGGCGGCGCGGGAGCCGTCGCATGTTTCACCGTATGCGCCAGCGGGCTGCTCCGGCCCGGCGGGTCGCCCAGCATCTTGTAGATCACACCGGCCCCGGGCGTAAAGTGTTTCGAAATCGCCTTGCCAGTCTTGTCGTCTGTGCGGATCAATTCGCGGTTGTACGTGGAGGCAAGCCACAACGCCTGCCCATCGTGCGTAATGCCGCTCGCCCGGTCGGCCTCCGTCAGGAACGATCGAAGCACTTTCCCGTCGGTATAACTCACCAGGTAGACGTAATTATTTGCCTGGTCGATGATCCACAATCCCTCGTCGGTGGCCTGCAATCCGTTCGGGTGCGGCCCGGGCGTTTTGAACACCGTCTCCACCCTGCCAATTTTCCGGGATGGAGCCGCCGCCAGCCCCGCCGCCGCGCCTAAGAAAAGTCTCCGTTGCATGTGGGGATTCTATACCACTTCGCGGGTGCATTTGTTACTTTCTCCCGCCGCCGCCGCCCCCTGCCCCGAACCATCGTAAAATAAGGCTAACAATGCGGGTTTCGGCACGACTAAGCGATTCGCGCGCGGGTTATCATCCCCGTAAAGGGGATCCGGAATGATCTATCGCATCGTATTCGCCGCCTTGGCCGCCGCCATATCCGCCCAGCCGCTTCGTTCGCTGAAGACGGTCCCGGTGCCCGACGTGCCCGGGCTCGACACCTACGTCCGCGACAAAACCACCCTCATTGCTCTAGGCAAAGCCTTCTTCTGGGACATGCAGGCCGGCAGCGATGGCCGCACCGCTTGCGCCACCTGCCATTTCCACGCCGGCGCGGACCACCGCCGCCAGAACCAGCTATCCGACCCGAACAATCCCTTCCCCGCCAATTTTCAGCTAACCCTGGCACAGTTCCCCTTTCGCCAACTCTCCGATCCCGCCAACCGCAATTCCACCGTCCTGCGCGACACCGCGATGCGCGCCGGTTCGGCCGGCACCTTCCAGCGTGTCTTTCAAAGCCTTGAACCAGGCCAGCCCGCCGAACAAGGCACGGAGTCTCTGGAATCCGCCGCGTTTCTTCTCGGCGGCCTGCAGGTCCGCCGCGTCACCACTCGCAATTCTCCCAGCGTCATCAACGCCGCCTACTACGTCACCGGTTTTTGGGATGGCCGCGCCGCTCGCGTCTTCAACGGTTTCACACCCGCCGGCGCCGCCGCCGATGTGCCCGGTGTTCAGGTGCTTCGCGACGGCCAACTCGTGCGGGAGCAAGTCCGGCTCAACAATTCCAGCCTCGCCTCCCAAGGCACCGGCCCCATCCTCGACCACCTCGAAATGTCCTACGCCGGCCGCTCCTGGCCCCAATTGGCCCGCAAACTCCTCAGCCTGCCGCCGCTCGGCCTGCAACGCGTCGCCCCGGACGATAGCGTCCTTGGCCGCATGGCCAGCATCGGCGGGCGTGGCTTGCAATACAGCTATACCGAGTTGATTCACGAAGCATTCCAACCCGCCTACTGGTCCGGCGGCACCGGCCAGATGGAGGAGAATTTCTCGCTCTTTTGGGGACTCGCCCTGCAGGCCTACCAATCCACCCTCGTCTCCAACGATTCTCCCTTCGACCGTTTCCAGGAAGGCGACGCCGGCGCCCTCACCGCCCAGCAACAGGAAGGCATGCGCCTGTTCCAGACCCAGGCCCGCTGTACCACCTGCCACGGCGGCCCCGAGTTCAGCGCCGCCAGCTACACGAACGGCGGCAACGGCAATGGCCGGGGCGGCAATCGGGCCTTCCAGCGCACCGGCGTCCGCGACGCCGCCGAAGACGCCGGCTCCGGCAATGGCTCCTTCAAAAGCATTGGCCTTCGCAACGTCGAACTCACCGGACCCTATTTCCACAACGGCGGCCAGGCCACGCTCGATCAGGTCGTCGATTTCTACGCCCGCGGCGGCGATTTCGCCAACAACGCCATCCGCCCATTCAACCTCACCGGCGCCCAGAAAGCCGCCATCGTCGCCTTCATGCGCGCCCTCACCGACGATCGCGTCCGCCATGAACGCGCGCCGTTTGACCATCCCGAACTCTGCTTACCCACCGGCCATCCCGAAAGCCAGCCCGGCCAATTGATTCCCGCCCTCGTGCCGCAGTTCCCGCGCGGCGCCGCGGAAAACTGGGCCGGCCTCGCCGAAGTGGGCGCCAGTGGCCACGCCGCCCCGCTCCAGACCTTTGAAGAACTGCTCCAAGGCATCGGCGGCGATGGCGCCCGCGTCAACACCATGACCGGGGCCTGCACCGCGCCACTGCCGTAGTCCCTATGCCCTGGCTGCTGCTTTTTCTCACTGCCGCGGCCTGGGCCCACGCTCCCATCGCTCCTGTTTTGCAGGGTCCGTTCCGCGTCGAAGGCGCGCGCCTGCTCAGCGCCGCCGGCGCCCCCGTCCAGTTGCGCGGCGCCGCCGTGCCCACTCTCGACGCGGCCACCGCCCCCACCCTCGGCGTCCTCCGCATTCGCTGGAACGGCAACTCGGTCCGCATCCCCGTCAACGCGGCGGATTGGCGGCGCGACGGCCAGGCCTACCTGAACCGCGTCACCGCCGCCGTCCGCCGCGCGAACGATGCCGAATTGGCCGTCGTACTGGCCGCCGGCGACGCTGACGATGCCTTCGCCGCCGCCATCGCCACCGCCCTGCGCGACGTGCCGAATCTGCTCTTTTCCCTTCGCGCCACCGGCGAATGGGCGGCCTGGCGCGCCGAAATGGAGCGTGCCCTCGCCGCCATCCGCGCCGCCGGCTCGCGCCACGTCGTGGCGCTCTCGGCCGCCTCCTTCGCCGGCATCCCGCCGGAGTTCCTTTTCCCCGGCGAAAGCGTTATCTACGAAGCCCGCCCCGCCGTGTCGGCCACGGCTCTCGCCGCCTTCGGCACTCTCCCCGGCCGCGTCCCTCTCTACGCCGGCGAATGGGGCCTCACCGATTGCGCTGCCCTGCCGGCCGACGCGCGCGCGGCCTCCGACACGGTCTTCCAGAATCTCTACGATTTCGATGATCGAGCCATCTCCTGGACCGCCGCCACCTTCACCCCCGGCTCCCTGCTGCTCGATTCCGCGGGCTACGAACCCAGCCGCTTCACTAGCGACTGGCGCTGTGGCCAGCCCGGCATGGGAGAAACACTGCTCTCCTGGGTCACCGGCGATCCTATCGGCTTCGGCTATCTTCGCAGGGAAGCCATCGCCAGCGCCGCCGGCGGCCCCGCCACGCCCGTCGCCCCTGGCCAGTTGCTGTCGCTCTACATCGAACAAATGGGCCCCACGCCGGACGCCTTCGGCGCCCTCGACGCTTCTCGCCGCCTGCCCCTCACACTCGGCGGCACGGAAGTCTTTTTCGATGGCCAACCAGTGCCCATTCTCTTCGCCGGCCAATACCAGATAAACGTCCAAGCCCCGCCCGCGTTAACGCCGGGCCGCGACGCCACCGTGCAGGTGTTCTTTCGCGGCGTCCCGTCCAATCGAGCCAGCGTGCCTATCGTCGCCGCCGCGCCTGAACTCTTCCACGACATCTTCACGAAAAACGTCCTCGCGCTCAACGAAAATGGCACGCGCAACACCCCTGCCAACCCAGCCTCCACTGGCTCCATCGTCGTGTTCTTCGGCACCGGCATGGGCGCAACGTCGCCCGCCGCCGCCGCGGGCCTCCCCGCCCCCTCGCCCCATCCGCTGCTCGCCCAGCCAGCCGCGGTATTCATCGATGGTCAGCAGGCGCAGGTCCTCTTCGCCGGTGAAATTCCCGGCTTCATCGGCCTCGCGCAGGTCAACGCCCGCCTGCCCGAAGCACTCCCGCCGGGAGCGTTGCCCGTCACCGTTCGCGTCGCCAACCGTCAAAGCCAGGCGGGCGTCTTGCTCTCCGTCCGCTAACGCGCCGGGATCGTTTTCAGTGCGGCTGCCGCCTCCGCGTTTCCGGGCGCCAGTTCCACCGCCGCTTCCAGTGCCAGCCGGGCCTCCTTCCAACGCTTCGCCCGTACACACAGCAACCCAAAATTTACATGCGCCGCCACGTTCCGCGGCTGTTGCGAAATCGCCTGCCGGTAGGCTGCCTCAGCCTTCCCGAACTGCTCCAACCGCCCATAAAGCGGAATCAACTGCGCCCACGCCGCGCCCTGCATTGGGTTCTCCCCCAGCGCCCGCTCCAGCAGCGCCACCGCCTCCGCCGTCTTTCCCTGTTTTTCGAATTCCGCCGCCGCGCGCGCGGTCTCGCCCGAACTCGCCGCCAGCGCTATCACCTCCGCCATCGCCGGGTCGTGCATCGGCGGCGCCGCGTACCGCACCAGTTCGTACTCCCGCATCATCGCCTCGGCTTCCCCGCCACGGCCCAGTTTACCGTACACCTCCGCCAACGCCGCGCGCGCCGCGCCGTACCGGGGAAACAGTTGCAGCGCCTTTTCCAGCTCCGCCGCCGCCGCCGCCCCTTCCAGGCACCGGCCCAGGCCGTAGCGCGCCCGCGCGTTGTTCGCATCGGTTGCTAACACGGCCTCAAACTCCTTCCGCGCTTCGGCCGGCCGCCCCGCCCCCACCAATGTCTCCCCCAGCCGCACCCGCGCCCCTTGCACGGCAAGCGCCGCGCGCAATGGGGCCACCGCTTCCGCCGCGCGTCCATCCGCAGCCAGCGCCACCCCTCGCAAATAACTGTACGCAGGCGTGGCCGGGTCCAGCGCCGCCGCCCGCTCATACGCCCGCGCCGCCACGGCAAACCGTGAATGCGCGTGCAATGTCCTGCCCAGGCGCGCCACCACGGCCGCGTCGTTGGCCCCGCCCGCCGCGGCCGCATACGCCTCCCGGACCGCCGCGCTCCGCTCTTCAGCATCCATCACCGGCAGTTCCGGCAACCCCCGCCCGGTGCCGCAGCCCGCCAGCACCACTACGGTCCACGTCAACCAACGTGTCATTTGTAATGGATTTCAAACGGCTTGTTCGTAATAAAAACCACCGTCACATCGGTCGCCGCCGTCGCCCCGTGCCGCATCGTTTCGCCCTCCGGGAACCACACGAATTGGCCCGCCGTGTAGCTGCCCCCGCCCGTCTCCAGCGTCCCTTCCAGTATGTACATCCCGTGCGCGCACGGGTGTGTGTGCGCCGGGTTCATTACCCCGGCCGGGTACTTCACCAGCCGCACTTCCATTCCCGTATCCGGGTCGGCGTAGAGATTTTTCCGGAAAACGGGATCCCCGGTGGGGGCAATAGTCCGTTGCTCCCAAGGCTGATTGGGAGCGTCGACGACAATGGGCATATCGAAATTGTAGCGGCATTTTGAGAGGAATCGCCTCCCTCACCCACTACCTACATAAGAGACCCCCATGCACGCCGCCGCTACCAGCACCTCCCGGCTCACGCCCGAAGATGAATTACACTGGCTCGCCCTGCGCCTGGTGCCCGGCTTGGGAACCCGCCGCGTCGTGCAACTCCTGGAGCGGTTCCAGTCACCCCAGCTCGTCTTCCGCGCCTCGGTTTCCGATCTCGAATCCGCCGGGCTCCCGCCTGGCCCCGCCCGCTCGGTCGCCTCCGGCTGTACCTTTGACGACGCCGTCGACCAGCAAAACAAAATGCGCGCCCGCGGCGCCGTCCTCATCACCTTTCACGATCCGCTCTACCCGGAA
Source organism: Bryobacterales bacterium (assembly GCA_016789905.1). GTDB lineage: Bacteria > Acidobacteriota > Terriglobia > Bryobacterales > Bryobacteraceae. The sequence continues at coordinate 33,715 of JAEUQC010000189.1, forward strand.
ATGCTCAAGGACATTCTCGACCCGCCCTTGACCCTCTTCGCCCGCGGGGACCTTGCCCTCCTCAACTTCCCCGGCATCGCCGTCGTCGGCACCCGCAAACCCACCCCCTACGGCATGGCCGTCGCCGAAAAGTTAGGTGGCGATCTGGCCTCCGCCGGGCTTAATGTCATCTCCGGCATGGCCCGCGGCATCGACACTGCCGCTCACAAAGCCGCCCTCGCCGCCGGCGGCAAAACCACCGCTGTTTTCGGCTGCGGTGTGGACATGGTTTACCCTTCGGAGAACCGCCGCCTCCACGAAGAAATTTCCGCGAAAGGGCTCGCGCTGTCGGAATTTCCCATGGGGGCCCCCGCTTATCCACAAAATTTTCCAATACGAAATCGCATCGTCAGCGGTATGAGTTGCGGGGTGCTTGTCGTGGAGGGCGCGCAGTACTCCGGCTCGGCCATCACCGCCCGCCTCGCCATGGACCAGGGGCGCGATGTGTACGCCGTGCCAGGCAACATTACCAGCCAGGCCTCCTGGGGGCCTAACTTGTTGATTCGCCAAGGTGCAAAGCTCGTCTCCACCGCCCAGGATATAGTCAACGAACTCACCCCGGAGGTCCGCCGCCGCATCCAAATCGGCAGCGCCGCATCCAATAAGGACGACACCAATTCTTCGCCAAAACAGGCCACCCTGCCACTCGGTCCGAACTCCGTTCTGGGCGATTTATTGCTCGCCAAGTTAAGGGTTGATGAACCATTGCATATTGACGCGCTGTTAGGTTGTCTGGAAAACTATTCCTCGTCTGAGATTGTCGCCGTGCTCTTCGAACTCGAGCTTCTGGGCCTGATCCGTCAGCTCCCCGGCAAACAGTTCGTAAAGGTCTGGTAGCAATCCTTTCTTTTCAAGCGGTTAAACTGGAACGAGTCACTATGTCCAAATCCCTCGTCATCGTCGAATCGCCGGCGAAGGCGAAAACAATCGGAAAATATCTCGGTAAAGGCTTCGTCGTCAAAGCTTCGCTCGGTCATATTAAGGACCTGCCGAAGAGCGATCTGGCGGTGAATGTCGACCGTGGCTTCGAGCCGACCTACGAGGTCATCGAAGGCAAGAAGAAGCTGATCGGCGAGTTGAAGGCGGCCGCCAAAGGCGCCGACAACATCTACCTCGCGGCCGATCCGGACCGCGAAGGCGAAGCCATCTGCTACCACCTCCAGGAAGAGTTGCAGTCCAAAGGCGACAAGGGTCCAAAGATCTTCCGGGTGATGTTCAACGAAATCACCAAAAACGCCGTCAACAAAGCCTTTGAAAGTCCGCTGCAGGTCAACACCAGCCTCGTCGACGCCCAACAGGCTCGCCGCGTGCTGGACCGTTTGGTCGGCTACAAGATTTCTCCCCTGCTCTGGGATAAGGTCCGTCGCGGCCTCTCCGCCGGACGCGTACAAACCGTCGCCCTCCGCCTCATCGTGGACCGCGAACGCGAGATCCAGGCTTTCGTCAAGGAAGAATACTGGACCATCGATCTTTCCCTCAACGCGAAGAAAGCCCCCGTGCTGAAAGCGCGCCTCGCCAAGGTGGCTGGCGAAAACCCCGCCATCACCAACGAAGCCCGCGCCAACGAAATCCTCAAGGATCTCGGCAACGCCAAATACACCGTCCAATCCGTTGGCACCAAGGAAAAGAAGCGCAACCCCGTCCCGCCGTTCATCACCTCCACGCTCCAGCAGGAATCCTCCCGCAAGTGCCGCTTCAGCGTGAAGCGCACCATGGCGCTCGCCCAGCGTCTCTATGAAGGCATGGAGATGGGCGACGAAGGCGCCACCGGCCTCATCACCTACATGCGTACCGATTCGGTCCGCGTCAGCGACGACGCCCTGGCCGAAGTCCGCACCTTCGTCGGCGAAAAATACGGCCAGCAGTATCTGCCCGAAAAGCCCAATGTCTATAAGGGCAAGAAGGACGCCCAGGATGCCCACGAAGCCATCCGCCCCACCAGCGCCTTCCGCACGCCCGAATCCGTCGCGCAATACCTGCAGGAAGACGAGCTAAAACTCTACAAGCTCATCTGGATGCGCTTCGTCGCCTCCCAGATGACCTCCGCGCTGTTTGACCAGACAACCATCGACGTTGTCTCTCCCGGCAAATCCAAAGCCGGCTATCTCTTCCGCGCCACCGGTTCCGTCGAGAAATTCGATGGCTTCCTCAAGGTCTACGAAGAGGGCAAAGACGCCAAGGACGAAGACGACGACGAAGCCGCCCGCAAACTGCCCGCCGTCACCCAGGGCGAAGAACTGAAGTTCAAGTCCATCGATCCCGAACAGCACTTCACCGAACCGCCGCCCCGCTTCACCGAAGCCACGCTGGTGAAGGAACTGGAAGCCAAGGGCGTCGGCCGCCCCTCCACCTACGCCTCCATTCTTTCCACCATTCAGGAACGCGAATACGTGAAGAAGGAGGGCGGCAAATTCGCCCCTACCGAACTCGGCACCGTCGTTACGGACTTGTTGCTCGAATCCTTCGGTGACATCTTCGACGTACTCTACACCGCCCGCCTGGAAGGCGAACTCGACGATATCGAAGACGGCAAAATCGATTGGCGCGCCGCCATGGGCGAGTTCTACGAAAAGTTCTCCGTCGATCTGGAACGCGCCGCCGTCCAGATGACCGACATCAAGCGGATGGAGAAGCCCACGGACTTCATCTGCGACAAGTGCGGCAAAGCCATGGTCATCAAGTGGGGCCGCCACGGCAGCTTCATCGCCTGCACCGGCTATCCCGAATGCACCAGCACCCGGGAGTTGCCCACCACCGCCAGCGAAGACTTGGGCGAACAGGGCGAGGACGAATACTGTCCCAACTGCGGCCGCCCCATGGTGCTGAAGAAAGGCCGCTTCGGCCAGTTCATGGCCTGCACCGGCTACCCCGATTGCAAGACCACACGCCAACTCGGCCAGGCCGAAAAGAAAGCCGACACTCCCCTCGACGAACCCTGCCCCCAGTGCGGCAAGAACCTCGTCATGAAGTCCGGCCGTTTCGGCGAATTCACCGCCTGTTCCGATTACCCAACCTGCAAATACGTCAAGCAGAAAACCGTGGGCGTGAAGTGTCCCGAATGCCACGACGGCGACATCATCGAACGCCGCTCCAAACGCGGCAAGACCTTCTACGGCTGCAACAAATATCCCAAGTGCGAATTCGTCGCCTGGGGTAAGCCCATTGACCGCAAGTGCCCCGACTGCGGCAGTTCCCACCTCATCGAAAAATTCCTCAAGGCCGGCGCTTTCGCGCAATGCCCCAACAAGGAATGCAAATTCAAAGAGCCGCTCCCGGAATCGGAAGCAGTACCCGCATAACGCCCGGCCCTTTCTAATAACCCAAAGAGGATAAACACTACACCCATGTCTGAAACCGATCAGTTCTACCGCATCGCCAAGCTGCCCCCCTATGTCTTCGCAGTCATCAACGAACTGAAGGCAAAACTGCGGGCAGCAGGGCAGGATGTGGTGGATTTCGGCATGGGCAACCCGGACGGGGAAACGCCCGCGGTCATCGTCGATAAACTCGTCGAAGCTGCCCGCCAGCAGAAGAACCACCGCTACTCCATGTCGCGCGGCATTCCGCAACTGCGCAATGAAATCGTCAAACGCTACAAGCGGAACTACGGCGTCACGCTCGACCCCGACAAAGAAGCCATCGTCACCATCGGCGCCAAGGACGCGATAGCCCATCTGCTCTTCGCCATCATCGCCCCCGGTGACGCCGTGGTCTCCCCCAACCCCGCCTACCCCATTCACCAGTACGGCGTCATCATGGCCGAAGGCGAAGCCATTCTGCTGCCAATGCCCACGCCGGCGGCATTCCTCGAAGCACTGCGCGATCTTTACAAAAACGGCCCCAAAAAGCCCAAGGTCATTCTCATCTCCTTCCCGCACAATCCCACCACCACCTGCGTGGATCTGGATTTTATGAAGGAGATCGTCGCTCTCGCCAAGGAGCACGGCTCCTGGGTCGTCCACGATTTTGCGTACGCCGATCTCGGCTTCGATGGCTACAAGCCGCCCAGCATCCTTGAAGTGCCCGGCGCCAAGGATATCGCGGTCGAGATCTTTTCCATGTCGAAGAGCTACAACATGGCCGGCTGGCGCGTCGGCTACTGCCTCGGCAACGCGAAGATCATCTACGCCTTGTCGCGCATCAAGAGCTACCTCGATTACGGCACATTCCAGCCCATCCAGATCGCATCCATCGTCGCGCTCCGCGAGTGTGAAGAGGAAACGGTCAAGATCCGCGACATGTACCAGGCCCGCCGCGACGTGCTCGTCGAAGGCTTGAACGCCGCCGGCTGGCCCGTTGAGAGCCCCAAAGGCTCCATGTTCCTTTGGGCGAAGATTCCCGATAAATTCGCGCACATGACCTCGCTCGAATTCGCCAAGGAACTGATGGAGAAGGCGCTGGTCGCCGTCAGCCCCGGCATCGGTTTCGGCCCCATGGGCGAAGGCTACGTGCGCTTCTCGTTCATCGAAAACGCCCACCGCACCCGTCAGGCCATCCGCGCCATCAAACAGTTCCTCAAGGATTAGGCCCGCCCGCAATTTCCACGGAACGATTCGGCAACAGGCGCGTACTACCTCTATCCGGAGGAAACGCGCCTGTTGGATCTCATTCGCGATATTCGTCACACCCTGCGCCGCCTGGCCCGCACGCCCGTCTTCACTATTGCCGTGCTCGCCACCCTCGCCCTCGGCATCGGCGCCAATACGGCCATCTTCAGTGTCATCAACGGCGTCCTGTTGAAGCCCCTCCCCTTCCCCGAGCCTGATCGTCTAATCGGCGTCTGGCAATCCGCCCCCGGCGTCAACATCAAGGATCTCAACGCCTGCCTGGCGGACTACATCACCTACCGCGAACACGCGCAAACTTTCGCCGATGTCGCCATCTGGAGTAGCCGCGCCGTCACCGTCACCGAATTCGCTGATCCCGAACGCGTCGAAGGCATTTCCATCACCTTTCGGTTCCTGCCCCTGCTCGGTGTCCAGCCCGCCCTCGGCCGTCCCTTCACGGAGAAGGACAACGCCACCGGCAATCCCGACGTTGCCATGCTTAGCCACGCCTACTGGCAGCGCCGCTTCGGCGGCGACCCCAACGTCATCGGCCGCCGCATCATGGCCGATGGAGCCAAACGCGAAATCATCGGCGTCCTGCCCCAGGGCTTCTGGTTCATGGACCAGGGCCACGATCTGGTTCTTCCCATCCGTTTCGATCGCGCCACCATCCGCCTGGCCGGCTATAACTTCATGGGCATTGCCCGCCTCCGCCCCGGCGTCACCCTCGCCCAGGCCAATGCCGACATCGCCCGCATGATCCCTATCGAGTTCCGCAACTTTCCCCCTCCCCCCGGGATGACCACGAAAATGATGGAAGACGCGCGCCTCGCTCCCAACGTCCGTCCGCTCAAGGAAGATCTGTTGGGAACCATTGCCAACAGTCTCTGGGTCGTCATGGCCACCATCGGCATCGTCCTGCTCATCGCCTGTGCCAACGTCGCCAATCTACTGCTCGTCCGCACCGAGGGCCGTTCTCAGGAACTCGCCGTCCGCGCCGCGCTCGGCGCCAGCCGCGGCCGGATCGCGCGGGAATTACTCATCGAAAGTCTAACCCTCGCCGGCCTGGGTGGCGCGTTGGGAGTCATTTTCGCTTCCGCCGTTCTGCGGCTTGTCTTGACCATGACGCCGGCCCGCCTCCCGCGCTTCGAACAGATTTCCATTGATGGCTCCGCGCTTCTGTTCACTCTCGCCGTTTCCCTCCTCGCCGGCCTCGCCTTCGGCGTCATTCCGGTGTTGAAACACGGCGGCGCCAGGTTTGTCGATTCGCTCCGCGGCGGCGGCCGCACAGCCAGCGCCGGCCGCGAACGGCACTTCGCCCGCAACGCCCTCACCGTCGCGCAGGTAGCCCTTGCGCTCGTGCTGCTCATCGGTTCCGGCCTCATGCTCCGGACGTTTCAATCTATGCGCCGCGTCCACCCCGGCTTCACCGAGCCCGATTCCCTTCAAACCCTCCGCGTCTCCATCCCCCGCCCCGCCGCGCCCAAACCCGCCGATCTCCGCCGTCTCCAGCAGACCCTCGTCGAACGTCTCGCCGCCATTCCCGGCGTTCAACAGGCGAGCCTTATGGGCGGCCTCCCGCTCACCGGCAACGGCTCGCAGGATCCCATCATGGCCAGTGACCGGACGTACGCCGACAACCAGATTCCGCCCCTCCGCCGTTTCCACACCGCCGCGCCCGGAACGTTTCAAACCCTCGGCGCCCCTCTACGCGCCGGCCGTGAATTCACCTGGGACGAGATCCAGCAGGAGCGTCGCGTCGTTATCATCGGGGAAAATTTCGCCCGCGAGTACTGGGGATCGGCGCAGGCAGCCATCGGCAAACAGATTCGCTCCAATCCTAACGATCCCTGGAGCGAGATCGTTGGCGTCGCCGCCGATCTCCGTCACGACGGCGTCGACAGGGCTGCGCCCTCTTCCGTTTATTGGCCCCTTCGCGAGGCCAGTTCGCTCACGTTCCTGCTCCGCGGCCCCCGCGCCGGCGCTGACAGCTACACCGCCGAGATACGCAAGGTGGTCTGGGGGGTTAACGCAAGTCTGCCAGTCACCGAAGTGCGGACCATGCAGGAGATCTACAGCAAGTCGATGTCCCGCACGGCGTTCACCTTGACCCTGCTCGCCATCAGCGGTGCCATGGCGTTGCTGCTGGCCGCCATAGGGATCTACGCGGTAGTGTCCTACAGCGTAGCCCAGCGCACCAGGGAAATTGGCATCCGTCTGGCTCTCGGTGCTCGCCAGTCTGCATTGCAGTGGATGTTCGTCCGTGGGGGACTGTTTTGGGGCTCAATTGGCGCGGCTGTGGGCCTCTCGGCCGCCGTGGCGTTATCGCGTCTCATGGCCTCATTGCTCCATGAGATCAGCCCGATCGATCCACTCACATATTGTGCCGTAGTCGTGGCCCTGCTCACCGCCGCCGCCCTGGCCAGCTACCTGCCCGCCCGCCGCATCACCCGCGTCCACCCCCTCGACGCCCTCCGCGCCGACTAACCAAAATCGGTGTCAGACACTAGAATATTTTACCGTGCGACGATTGTCTGCCCCCTGAAATGCACGCCAATCGATAGGTCTACACTTGCCAGACGGCCCAACCAGCCTTTCGCGCAATACACTTGCATACACAACGCCCCGCCCCGCCATTCCACCCCAAAATCGGTGTCAGACACTAGATTTTTTTACCGTACGACGATTGCTTGACCTTCAAAATGCCCGCCAATCGTCCACTCGACACTCGCCACACAACTCACCTAGCCGTTCGCGCATTACACTTGCGAACACAACTGCCCCCGCGCTGCGTAGCCCCTAATTTTGTATACTGTGGCGAGTATGGCGGCCCGGCCCGATTCGCCCGTTACCGAAGTTGTTGACCTCCGGCGTCTCGCTGCCGGATCGCTCGATGAGGTCCTCGACGAAGAAACCCGCTGCTGGCGCGAAACACTCGCCTGGGACTTTTCCGCCTCCGCCTCTCTCGTCAAGCGCTTCGCCGACATGCAGTCCCTCAACGGCCGCGCCCTCCTCCACCACGGTCGCGTCATCGGCTACACCTACACTGTCACCGACGAAGACAAAGGCCTCATCGGCGATCTCTACGTCCTCCGCCAATTCGCCTCCGCCGCCATGGAGGACCTCCTCCTCAACGCCACCGTCGAAACCCTTTACCGCACCGCCGGCGTCCGCCGCATCGAATCGCAGGTCATACTCCTCCAGCACCCCCGGCCCGTCCCTCCCGCCCGCGCCTCGGATCTCCGCCTCTTCGAACGCTGCTTCATGGTCTGCGACCTCCGCAAAACACATTCCTGGCCCTTACGCCCCTCCAGCGCCCTCGATATCGATGGCTGGAACGAACGCTACCAGGAGGACGCCGCCACCCTCATCGCCAACGCTTACGAAGGCCACATCGACGGTCATATCAACGATCAATATCGCAGCGTCGCCGGCGCCCGCCGCTTTCTGCAAAACATCGTCCAATACCCAGGCTGCGGCTCCTTCCACGCCCCCGCCTCCTGGCTCGCCTGGCGTCGCGACACCGGTCGCATGTGCGCCGCATCCCTCGCCAGCATGGTCGCCGCCGACGCCGGTCACATCACCCAACTCTGCGTCGGCGCCTCCAGCCGCGGCGAAGGCATTGGCCGCCATCTGCTTGCCCACAGCCTCAACAGCCTTCAGGCCGCCGGCTGCCGCCAGGTCAGCCTCACCGTCACCGCCTCCAATCGCAACGCCATCGGCCTATACGAGTCCATGGGCTTCACCATCCAGCACCGCTTCGCGGCCATGGTCTGGGACCACGTCCGCCCCCTCCGCCGCTTCTTCTCCTAGTTTGCGCTACCCTGAAGGTTTCGCTTATGCCAACTCCATCCACTTACGACGACGCCAATCTCATCCTCCGCCTTTACGAACTCCGCCGGGAAGACAAAATGCGCGCCGCCCGTAAGTGGTACATGGAGCACTTCGGCCCCCATACCCTCGCCGAATTCCGCGAGCTTTGCCCCGCCGGCAGCGACCCCAACGCCGCCTTCCGCCAAGTCTCGTCCTACTACGAAATGGTCGCCAGTTTCATCACCAGCGGCGTCTTGAACGAGGAGTTGTACTTCCAAAGCGGCGGCGAACTGTTCCTCGTTTTCATTCGCCTGGAGCCCTTTCTCGGCGAACTGCGCGATGCCTTCAAGAACCCCGGCGCCTACAGAAACCTCGAAGCGGTTGCCCAGCGTTACGCCGCCTATATCAATCGCAACGATCCCAACGCCGCCGATGCTTTCCGCGCCCGCATGCGCGCCATCCTGGCCAAATAATGCGTCAGGACGCCGAGTTTTTCGACGACCGCGAAATGGACCTGATCTACATCGGCAAAAAACTTGCCGATGCCCAGGCCCTGGAAGAACTGCTCACCGAAGCCGGCTGGGACTACTACGTTGAGCCCGACGAGTACAGCGGCGGCTTCCTCTTCAAGACCCAGCGCACGGGCGCATTTTTCTACGTCCTCATCGAAAAGGCTCCCGAAGCCCGCACCTTCATCGAACAACACGGCTACAAGCCACAACCCGCCCTACCGGCCTAGTGCCCCCACCATCCGGCCACCCGCCCCTCCAGCGCCCGCATCGTCGCCTCGTGTTCGGGCGCTTTAGACAGGTCCCGCCGCTCCGCCGGGTCCGTCCGCAAGTCATACAACTCCCGGTTCCCGCGCTCGTAGATGTTCAGCTTCCAGCGCCGCGTGCGAACCGTCCGGATCGGATTCACCCACTTCTGCTTCGCGTAATACTCCAGAAACACCGCGTCCCGCGAAATCGGTTTCGCCAAACTTGTGCCGTCAACAGCGCCAGGCCACTTCAGCCCAGCCAACTCTGCCAGCGTTGGCGCAATGTCCGCCTGCGTCACCAGGTCGTCGCGCCGGCCCGCCTTCATCCGCCCCGGTGCCCGAACGAGCAGCGGAATCCGCACCAGCGGTTCATACATAAACGGCCCCTTGAACGGCAACCCGTGCCCGCCCAACTGGTCGCCATGGTCGGCGGTATAAATCACGATCGTGTTCGACAAATCCCCCGCGGCCGCCAGCACCTCTCCCAATAGTGCGTCGGTCTTCTCGATCAGGTTCAAATAGTAGCTGCGGTACCGCAGCCAATGCTCGGCGTCGAAATCGGCCGTGATTTTCCCCTGGTCCTCCGCCACAAACTGCCGCTGCTCGCTCGGCTTCTCCCGTAAGTTCTCCAGTGTCGTCTCTGGAGCCCGCACACCAGGCCGGATCGCGGTCCGCGCCAACTCCTCCCGGACATGGTAGATATCATGCGGATTCAGCACGCTCACCCACGCCAGCCAAGGCCCCGCTTGCTCCCGAATCCACCCCGCCGCCGCGGCCGCCACTTGCTCGTCCTTGCCATCCGCCCGCGCCGAGAATCCATACTTGTCGAGATTCTTCCCGCCCCCAGGGCTCAAGTGCCACTTCCCGAAGTATCCCGTCGCCCACCCGGCATCGCGGAACACCCGTCCTACGTTCGGCGTCTCCGGAGAGAGTGACGCGCCCAGCGAGCCCCCATCCACATTCGTTCGCACGCCCGTGTGATGGGGCTCCAGCCCCGTCAACAGGCTCGATCTCGCCGGCGAGCACTGCGGCGTATTGCAGAATGCATGGGTGAAGTGCGTCGCCCCGGCCGCCAATCGCTCGCGATGCGGCAGCCTCACCGGCCCAGGCAAAAGCGCGGACTCCTGGTCCGTCATAAACACCAGGATGTTCGGCCGCCGGTTCTTCTTCGCCAGCCCGCTGGCGGCAAGAAACCTCCGGCGCGTCAGCATTACGGATTAACCGGATCGTTCGGATTCTTCAGCGCGAACGTCACCACATTCGACACATAAATATCCTGCGCGATCGTCACCTGCGTCTTCGAATTCGTCGGCAAATCCGAGTTCAGCTCCAAGTGAACCTCATAGATCCCAATCGCGCCCGGCTTCAGTGCCGAATACAGCACGTTCGCCGTCTTCCCGCCTGCCAGCGAACTTACAAACTCATTCGGCTCATTCAGCGGATCCCCGTCAAACGCGACACCCGTGCGAACCAGCGCTTGCGTGTCTGCATTCTTCAGCTTGCCCAGCCCCGTCGCCGTCACCACAATCGTCTCGCCCGGCAGCGCCGGATTGGCCTCGGTAATCAGCGCCCCCGCCGTATTGGCGCAGCACAGCGCCGGCGTCGTCGCCGTCATAATCACCTGTCCGCCTTCGTTCGTCTTAGCCGTGTAGGTCAATCCATTCCCGCTCGCGCCGGGCGCCTTCGCGCGCAGCCGTATGCGGGTAAAGATCCCAGCTGAGAATGCTTCCACTTTCTCATCCGCATTCGCGTTAATCAGTGCGATCACTCCATCCCGGATCGTCGCCAGCGTATCCCCGGATTTCACCGTGTAGGCGTACTCCCGGTCTTCAATCACCACCGTCGCAATATCCCCGGCATTCGCTGTGCCGTCCACCGATACGGTTCCTGTGGCCCGGTCGGAGAAGTGCGTGATTATCCCCGGCCGCGGGTCCAATCCTTCCACCGCGAAGATCCCAGGGTTCTGCGGAATGATCGGCACAGCCACCGGCGATGTAGTCACAACGCTGTTCCCGCGCTCGATGCGCACGTAGGCGTTAGAACTCGTCGAATCGGCCACTTCCCAAGGAATCTGCGCATTAATCTGCGTCGGCGACACCATCAGCAGCGGCGCCTCAATCCCGTCAAAGTACACCCGCACCCCGCCCAGCGTCCGCGGCAACTCTTTCGCATCAGCCGGAACAGACACCGTTGCCGGCGCCAGATTATCCCCAAACAATGTAATCAGCGTTCCCGCCGCCACCTGCGCCGCGTCCTGCCCGCCCACCAGCACCGCCCCGCTCGTCGTCAGCGAAATCGTCGATGTATCCGGCGTCTTCGATGTCGTGAAGTCAATCGCATTTCCATCCGCGCCGCCGGTCCGCGCCGTCAACAGCAGCGCGCGCAAATCGGTGATCACGCTTGCCGTCACGGTCCCATCCACATCGCCATTAATCTTAGAGGCAAACTGCAACAGAATGTTCGCGTACGTGTCGTCCCGAATAAACTTGTAGGAATAGGTCCGCCCGGAAACGGTGATCGTTACTTCATCACCCTCCTTGATCGTCCCGTCGAAAGTGATCGACCCCGTCGCGAACACATCGCGGCTCGCCAGATTGCGCACCGCCGTAAACGGCAGCGGCTGATCGTGCAGCGAAAACACCACAACCCGCCGGTTGTAGGTGTCGCTCACATACAGGTTCGTTCCGTCCCATGCCAGCGACATCGGCGTCCGCAGCAAATCAGCCGACGAACGGAACAGAGGAAACGCGCTGTCCGACGACCGGTTCGTGTCCCCGCTCGCCTGCCCCAGCACAACATCGGCCGCCTGGCCATTCTTCACCGGCAGCGTGTTATAAACCAGCACCCGGTCGTTCCCGCCATCGGCTACAAACAGCCGCCGCCCGTCGCTCAGCGCGAACCGCGGGAAATCCAGCGTCGCCAGACAGGTCCGCGGAAAGCCCTCTTTCCCATCTGACCCTATCCCGTTCGAAGCACATACCTTGGGGCTGTTGTTCGCGTTCGCCGACACAAAATCCGGCTGCCCCAGCACCAGGTCCGCCGGCTGCGCGTTCCGGGTCGGGATCGAATTCCAAATCAATACCCGGTTCTGCCCCAGGTCGGCCACGTACATCCGCTGCCCGTCGCTGGTCACCGAAACCGGGTTCACCATGTTCTCCGCCTTCGGGTCAATCGTCGTCCGCGCCAGGTCCAGCTCAATCGCCGTGTTGAAATCCGGCTGCCCCAACACAATATCGGCCGGCTGGAAATTCTGCGTCGGAATATTGTTCCAAATCAAAATCCGGCTATGCCCGCTGTCGGCCACAAACAGCCGCGTGCCCTGAATCCAAACGCCCTGTGGCCCGCGCATCCGTTGCCCGGGAATTCCGCGCGGCGCCGCCGACGACGTGAAGTTCTCCTGGCCCAGCACAATATTCGCCGGCGTATTGTTGTTGCTCGGAATCGAGTTCCACAGCAGCACCCGGTTGTTATCCGTATCCGCCACCGCCAGCCGCACCCCGTCGGAGGCCACTGCCGTCGGGCTGCGCATAGCTGCCGCCGTCGGAACCTGCGGCAGCACGTTTTTGTCAAAATCCGCCTGCCCCAGCACGGTGCTCGCCGCGCCGCGGCACGCCGGGCAACGGCTCCCCTGCGGTATCGCCGCATTCACCGGCAGCGCAATCTGGTCCAGATTCCGGTAGATCAACACACGGTGGTTCAACGGCAGTGAACCTACCCGATTCGAGTCCGCCACAAACAGCATGTTGTTGGCAAACGCCAACCCGCCCACGCCGCCAAGCTGGTCAACTGTCGTCGCCGGCGCCTGCGCCGTAAATGTCTTCTGACCGATAATCAGCCGGGCAGCCTGCCCGCTGTAAAATTCAGCCGAAGGAGCGATGGCCACACTGGCGACCCACAACACTAGGTACTTAACGCGGAGGTTCGTCATTACGCAAACTTTCAGTATACCAGCGACGCAGGCAATCCCTTACCGGGGTACAAATTCCCCTTACTTTTTAACAATGCATCCTCGTCACCGCGGCGTCACCGCCCCCCAAATTATCTGATACACCTCCACTTTCCCCTCGAAGTTCCGCCCCGCACGTATCGACACCCGCGTATTCGGCCGCAGCCGCTCTCGCTCGGAAACCACGCCGTCTTCCAGATACCGCGTATCTCCCCGCAGCGCCACCGTCTTGTACCCATCCGTCCGCGTCCGCAACACCATCGTCTCTTCCGTCAACGCGCTCACCGTCCCCGCCCACTGGTACTCCCCACGCGGATACATCGTCTCCGTCACACCCCGATACGTTATCCGCAGCCGCCCATTCTGTTTCTTCGCCAAATCAGCCAGCCGCACCGTCCTCACGTAGCACGGTGTCCCATCCGCCAGCCGCCGGTCCGCCACAATCTCCACCAGGTCCGTCGGCTGAAACGCCTTCAGCGGCACGCGCACCCGGCTCTGCTCAAACCATGTCCGGTGGTCATATGTGCACCGAAACTCCTTGTTCGCCACCGTCCGCAACAAAAAGCTCGCCGGCTGTATGTCGCTGATGTAGCCAGACGCAACACTTACCGCCACCTCTTCCCCACAAACCACCATCGGCAACAGCCAAATTGCTCGCAGGAACATGTCCCATATTCTACTGCTGCTACAATGTGCGTTTTGCCCCACTCTGCTCTCACCGATCAAACTTTACACGCCCTGGCGTGGTTCTCCCGCTCCGGCATCCAGGAGCCTTGCGGCGGCGTCTCCCGCTACCATCTCCTCGCCGAAGCCCGCAATCTGCCCCTGTCCACCGAAATCACCGGCTACGCCGTCAGCGCCCTCATCTGGGGCGGCGCCGTCAACGACGCTCTCCGCGCCGCCGATTGGCTCACCGATTCCGCCTGGCAGCCCTCCATCCAGGCCATGCCCTTTGAACTCGCCGATCCGCTCCCGCCCGCCTACTTCTTCGATTGCGGCATCATCGTCCGCGGCCTCCTCTCCGCCTTCCGCGCCACCGGAAATCACAAATACCTCCACACCGCCCGCGCCATCGGCCTCCACATGGGCCGCGATTTCTGGTCCCCAGCCGGCGAACTCCACCCCATCCTCGATCTGCCTTCCAAAACGCCCTGGCCCTACGAAAAACGCTGGTCCCGCGAGCCCGGCTGCCTCCAACTCAAGTCCGCCCTCGCCTGGGCCGGCCTCGCCCCCTATTACCCCGGCGAGCCCTTCACCGCCTGGTTCGAAAAAGCCCTTCGCTATTCCCTCGACACCCATCTCGATTTTCTCCCCGGCCACCCGGACGGCTGCAAAGTCATGGACCGCCTTCATGCCTATTCCTACTTCCTCGAAGCCCTCCTCGCCCGCCCCCACCGCCCCGAGGTCCGCCAGGCGCTCGAAACCGGCATCGCCCGCCTCGCCCACTATCTCCGCCACATCGGCCCACGCTTCGAACGCTCCGACGTCTGCGCCCAACTCCTCCGCGTCCGTCTCCTTGCCGATTCCCTCGGCGCCGTCCCCCTCGATGTCTCCGCCGCCACTTACGAAGCCGCCCGCTGCCAATCCCACCAGCGCTTCGGCGGCCCGCCCATCATCGATGGCGGGTACGGCTTCGGCACCCGCGACGGCGAAAACCTCCCCTTCATGAACCCCGTCTCCACCGCCTTCTGCATGCAAGCCATGCAATGGTGGAGCGACTGGCAACGCGGCCAATTCCACGGCCAACTCGCTGACCTCATCTAACCCGTGGCCGAGCCCATCAAACTCGCCTTCGCCTCAGGGTCGGACGACCTTATCCCCACCCTCCTCGACAAAATGGGCGGTCTCTATCCGGACCTTCCGCTCCACGTCATCAGCGAGTTCCCGCCCCCGCCCCAATACCCCTGGATCCGCTGGTTTCCCGCCAAAACGCTTGCCGATAACACCGCCCGCATCGACGCCGCCGTCCAAGGCAAACAGGTCGTCCTGGCCGGCATCATCCTCCAGCCCCGCATGCCTTTCTGGTCCATGCGCTGGGCCGCCGCCCGCCGTTGGCCCTGGCAACTCATCGTCTTTAACGAGAACCTCGATCACTTCATGCTGCGCCCCCGCAGCCTTCCTGTCATCGCCAGGCACTTCTACTGGCGCGCCAGGAACTTCGTCCGCTGGGAGACCCGCCCCGGCGGAACGCTTTATACCTTTCTCTGGCGCCTCGCCCATCCATGGGCCTTCCGCCGCCCCCTCGCCTATCGCCTCGCGCTCTGGAGCGGACGCCTGGCCCCTCGCCCCCCCGCCCCCCTCCTCGAACAGACGGAAACGCTGCAACAAGGCATCACCGTAGTCATCCCCTCCCGCAACGGCCGCCCCCTCCTCGCCCGCCTCCTCCAAAACATTAAATTGGTGCCAGGCACCTATTTTCCCGCCCAATGGATCGTCGTCGACAACGGCTCCACCGACGGCACCGCCGATTGGCTCCGCCGCGAATACCCCCACATCGAAGTCGAACACAGCGAACACCCCCTCTCCTTCGCCGCCGCCGTCAACCGCGGCATTCGCAAGGCCCGCCACTCCCGCACCTGCCTGCTCAATAACGATATGGTGCTCGAACCCAACTTCTTCACCGAACTCGAAAAGCCGTTCCATTCCAACCCCGATCTCTTCGCCGCCACCGCCCAAATCTTCTTCCCCGAACACACCCGCCGCGAAGAGACCGGCAAGGCCATGTACCACCGCAACAATACCGGCCAGTTCCCGCTCTGGTGCGAAACGCCCCTCGATGGGGAAGACGGCACCTGGGTCCTCTACGGCTCCGGCGGCTGCACTCTTTACGACACCGCAAAACTCAAATCCCTCGGCGGCATCGGCGAACAGTACACCCCCGCCTACGTCGAAGATCTCGACATCGGATGGCGCGCCTGGCGCCAGGGCTGGCCCACCGTCTTCGCCGCCAACGCCAAACTCCTCCACCTCCACCGTTCCACCACCACCAGATACTTCACCCCTGAAGACCTCGCCAACGCCCTCGAACGCAACTACCTCCAATTCGCCGCCGGCTCCAATTCCCAACAAATCTGGCGCGAAGCCATCGCTCGCGTCAACCTCCTCGCCGCCAAACAGGTCCCCGAAAAACCCGCCGAAAACGCCCTCAAATCGGCCTGGCTCGAACCCTTCCGCCAGCCCCAAGCCGCCTCCGGCGACGACTCTCCTCTCGCCCTCTGCTCCGGCGCCGTCGCCGTCTTCCCCTGCGCCCCCGCCGCCGGCAAACCCACCATCCTCATCGCCGCCCCGTACCTCCCCTTCCCCCTCTCCCACGGCGGCGCCGTCCGCATGTTCAACCTCATGCGCGAAGCCGCCCGCGAATTCAACCAAATCCTCCTCACCTTCGTCGACGAACTCGCCCCGCCCGCCCCTGAACTAAAAGCCATCTGCACCGAAATCATCCTCGTCCGCCGCGAAGGCTCGCATCTCCTCCCCTCCAGCCCCCGCCCCGACGTCGTCGAAGAACACGACCGCCCCGAATTCCGCGCCGCCCTCGCCGCCACTCTCCAAAAATGGCGCCCCCAAATCGTCCAGCTCGAATTCACCCAAATGGGCCTTTACGCCCCCGCTTGCCGCCCCGCCAAAACCATCCTCGTCGAACACGACATCACGCTCGACCTCTACAATCAGCTCCTGCAGGATAAAGAGGACTACGACACCCGCCACCAATACGAAAAGTGGGTTCGTTTCGAAAACCAGGCCTGGCGCGATGTCGACGCCGTCGTCGCCATGTCCGCCAAAGACTGCCAAACCATTACCACTCCCAACGCCCACGCCATTCTCAACGGCGTCGATCTCTCCCGTTTCACCCCCTCCACCGTCGAGCCCGAACCCAATCGCATCTTATTCATCGGCTCCTTCGCCCACCTCCCCAACGTCATGGCCCTCCACTTTTTCCTGAAAGACGCTTGGCCAATGATCCGCCACAAAGCCACCCTCCACGTCATCGCCGGCCAGCGCCACGAATACTTCCTCGCCCGCTACCAGGACCGCGTCCAACTCGACCTCAACGACCCCAACATCCAACTCGACGGCTTCGTCTCCGACGTTCGCCAGGCCTACTTCCAAGCCGCCATCATCATCGCCCCCCTCGTCGCCAGTGCCGGCACCAACATCAAAATCATGGAGGCCATGGCCATGCGCAAAGCCATCGTCTCCACTCCCGCCGGCATCAACGGTCTCACCCTCACCCACAATAAAGAACTCCTCATCGCCTCCACCGGCGCCGAAATCGCCCAAGCCATCGAACGCCTCATCGACAATCCCAGCGAGCGCAAAACCCTCGAAGCCGCCGCCCGCCTCGCCGCCGAACAAAATTACGGGTGGGACCAGATCGGCCTCACCCAGGCCGCCCTCTACCGTCGCTTGTTATCCACGGAAAAGATACACTGAAGGAGCAAATTTATGCCGAAACCCTTGTCTGATATCGGGCTCGTAGGGCTGGCCGTCATGGGCCAGAACCTCGCTCTCAACGTCGCCGATCACGGCTTCCAGATTTCTGTCTATAACCGCACCACGGAGACGATGGAGAAATTCATCGCCGAAAATCCGAACACGCCGGGCGGCGTCGTTGGCGCCAAATCCCTCGAAGAGTTCGTTCAGTCTCTTTCGCTGCCCCGCAAGATCATCATCCTCGTCAAGGCCGGCGGCCCCACCGACGCGGTGATCAATAGCCTCCTCCCTCTCCTCGCCCCCGGCGATATCGTCATCGATGGCGGCAACGCCCTCTGGACCGACACCATTCGCCGCGAAAAAGATCTCGCCTCCAAAGGCTTCCGCTTCGTCGGCTCCGGCGTCAGCGGCGGCGAAGAAGGCGCCCGTTTCGGCCCCTCCCTCATGCCCGGCGGCGACCCCTCTTCCTACGCCGAAATCAAGCCTATCTGGGAAGCCATCGCCGCTAAAGTCGATGCCGCCACCGGCAAGCCCCTCATGGGCGCGACGCCCGGCAAACCCGTCCTTGGCGGCGTCCCCTGCACCACCCACATCGGCCCCAATGGCGCTGGCCACTACGTCAAAATGGTGCACAACGGCATCGAATACGGCGACATGCAGATGATCTGCGAGTCCTACGATATTCTCCGCAAACTCGGCGGCTTCACCCCCGCCGAACTCAGCCAGATCTTCGGGGCCTGGAACAAAGGCAAGCTCGATTCCTTCCTCATCGAAATCACCACCGACATCCTCCAGCAGACCGACCCCGAAACCGGCGCCCCCTTCGTTGACATCGTCCTCGACGCCGCCGGCCAAAAGGGCACCGGCAAATGGACCAGCGTCAACGCCCTCGATATGGGCGTCCCCGCTCCCACCATCGCCGAATCCGTCTTCGCACGCTGCCTCAGCGCCGTCAAAGAGGAGCGCGTCGCCGCCTCCACGCAATTGACCGGCCCCAGCCTCCCCTTCACCGGCGATCGCGCCCAGCTCGTCCAGGCCGTCCACGACGCCCTCTACTGCTCCAAAATCTGCTCCTACGCCCAGGGCTTCCAGCTCATGAGCGCCGCCCAGATCGAGTACAAATGGGCTCTCGACTTCGGCGAAATCGCCAAAATCTGGCGTGGCGGCTGCATCATCCGCGCCGGCTTCCTGCAGAAGATCACCGAAGCCTACACGCGCGCGCCCAAGCTCGCCAATCTCCTTCTCGATCCCTTCTTCAAAGCCGAAATCGACGCCGCCCAGGCCAATTGGCGCCAGGTCATCGCCCTCGCCGCCACCCACGGCATTCCCGCGCCCACTTTCTATTCGGCCCTCTCTTATTACGACGGCTACCGCGCCGCCACCGTCCCGGCCAACCTCCTCCAGGCCCAGCGCGACTACTTCGGCGCCCATTCCTACGAACGCACCGATAAACCCCGCGGCGAAGCCTATCACCTCGATTGGCCAGAGCCCGGCCGTCCCCAATCCAAGGTCTAGGCCCGCGTGCCGAAAACCCTCGTCGATAAATACCGCGAAGAACTTACCGGGCGCGTGCTGCCGTTTTGGCTGCGGCACGCGCTCGACCGCAAAAACGGCGGTTACTTCAACTGCCTCGATGCGGCCGGTGCGGTCTACGACACCCGCAAACACGTCTGGATGCAGGGCCGCGGCGCCTGGATGTTCGCCCGGCTCTACAACACCTTTGATCCGCGCCCCGAATACAAAGAGGCGGCCGAACTCATCTTCCGGTTCGTTCACGAACACGCCCGCCACAACGAACCCCGCTGCTGGCACACTCTCACCGAAGACGGCAAACCCGTCTTCTTCCAGCGCAAGCCCTATACCGCCTTCTTCGTCGCCCTCGCCCTCGTCGAATACTCGAAAATTTCGAAGGATGCCGCCCACCTCGCCGAAGCCATCGACCTGTTCTGGCGCATGGAAGAGTGGATTCGCAAACCCGATCTCCTCGGCCGCCCCTCCATCGGCAGCGGTCCCGGCTTCACCCAACTCGCCGATCTCTACGTCACCGGCTGGCTGGCTTTCGAACTCGATCAGGTTCACGCCGATCCCCGTTACGCCCAAGTCATTCAGAACTGCCTCCACCGCCTCATGGCCCATTTCCATCCGGAACACAAACTCCTCATGGAAAACGCCGCCCTCGGTGACGCCCACGCCTTCCGCCAGTTCCCCGAAGGCAGAATGATCTGCACCGGCAGTTCCCTCGAAGTCTGTTGGCTTTTTCTCCACATGTTGGAGAAATACCCCAACGCCACCATGGAGCAGATGCTGCTCGAATCCATCCTCGGCGCCCTCGAATACGGTTGGGATAAGGAGTTCGGCGGTCTCACCTATTTTCAGGATCTCGATGGCCGCCCGCCCGTCGCCCTCGAAGCCAACATGAAGCTCTGGTGGTCCCATACAGAGGCCATCTACGCCTGCGCACTTGCCTACAAAAAGACCAACGACCCGCGCTATCTCGATTGGTGGCGCAAGGTCGACGAATACTCGTTCCGCGTCTTCGCCGACTCCAATCACGGTGAGTGGTTCGGCTACTGCGACCGTCGCGGCCACGTCGCCACCCCGCTCAAGGGTGGACCATACAAAGGCATCTTCCACGTCCCGCGCGCGCTGCTCTTTACAGTGCAGCGAAGTTCGTAGTCACATAGTCGCGAACGGAAGACAGAATTGGCATCAGCGTTTCCGGCGAAAACTCCCGCCGCGTCACCCAGTCGAAGTACAGGCACCCGCGCACCTTCCGCCCATCGCACACCGGCAGCAGGAAATACGCCGCCGGCTGCATCGTCACCGCCAACGGCGCCTCCCGGAATCGATTGTCTTTCCCAAAGTCGATCCACACATCCTGCCGCTGCGCGAATGCCAGCAGGTACGGGGGCTTCCGGTGGTGGATCAGCGTAGGCAATACACCCGCTCCTTCCGAAGGCCAGTTGTTCCCCACCGCCACGCCCAACTTCACGTCCGGATCGGCATATGGCAGCCACGCCGCACGGTCCACTCCCTTGTGCAGTGCCCCGCGCAGCACTTCCGCCATCGTCACGCCCGTCGTCGACGTCACCACCGGCGTCTTGCTCAGTTTCTCCACTTCCTCTTCCGGCACCCAGTCCTTCAATTTGAAGTTTTCTTTGTGCAGGTCCATCCGCTTCAGCAGCGGTTCCACCGCCTCCAGGCACGCCGCCGAAAGGCTCTCCACCTGCGCCTCTCGCATGTTGTATAGCTTCACCAGCGCGCCCCAGCTATGGCGCATCAGCTTTTCCCGCTCGCCCGGTTCCGCCCGGAAATGCGCCGTCACAATTGTGTGCGCCAGGCTCGCCACCAAGGCAATATCGGCTTCGGGATTTCCGTGCTGCGCATAGAGCGCGTCCGGCGTCGATTGCGCCGAAAGCACCGGCGGCCCGTAGAACGCCCAGTGGTGCAGCAACCCTGCCGATAGCTCATCGAAGTCAAAATGCGAATGCATCTGGCACGATGCCCGCAGCCCGATCAGGTTCCGGTGACTCCCGCCGAGTATTTTCTGGTACTCGTCCGGAGAATCGAGCGCGAAGCAGATCTCGCCAATGTTCCGGAAAAGTCCACAAATAAACGCTTCTTCCGAATACCGCGGCTCTGTCCGCGCCATCAGGTTTCGCGCCATCACGCCTGCAATATGACTCAGCGCCACTAACTCGCGCGCCGGATGCGCCAGCTTGAACCGCGGCACCGTGTCCACTATCTGCGCCAACGCGTCCGTCCCTAACAACGCCGACGCGTGCGTCACGCTGGTCACCGTCTTCCCCGCCGGGTTAAACATCGCCGAATTGGCAATCCGCAGCAGACGCAGTGTCAGCCCAAAGTCCTGTAGAATAATCTGCGAACACGCCTGCAGCGTACTGCGGTCGGTCATTAACTTCGTGGCCAGCGCCACCGCGTTTTCGCTCATCGCGGCAGGTCCCGCCGTTTGTTGGAGGTGCTCCACACATACGGTCAGGGGGCTTCGGACTGCTTCCAACGCCTGCATATTCCTCTCATCGGATTGGGAAAGGAATATTAGAGAGTGAATATTACATCAACTTGCGTGGATACTTCCACCGGTTGCCCATTTAACATCGTCGGCTTGTACCGGTACTGTTTCACCGCCTCCGACGCCGCCGGTATCAACAGTGGATGCCCGTTCACCACTTCCATCGCCACCACGCCCCCGCCCCGGTCGATCCCAATGTTGAACCGAACCGTCCCTTGTATCCGCGCCTGCTTCGCCAGCGGCGGATACTCCGGCTGCGTACTGTCCATCCGGTTTGCCGCCTGAACCGCTCCGCCTACTCGAATCCGTCCCGGTACGCTTATCCCCCCGCCCATGGTCCCCGGCCGCTCCACCGTCACCCGCAGTTCCACTTCGTCCCCTGCCCGCTTCGCCTCGATGCCAGTCACTAGCGTCGAATCCAGCCGCCGCACCACGTTCGACATCTCCGTCGTAACTTCCTGCCCGACAAACGGCGCCAGCCGCGTCCGCAGCGTCTCCGCCAGCGGCCCCGTAATCAGTGGACTCACTGTGATCGCCACTACTTTGGTCTTCGGCCGCCTCACATCCTCCGCCGGCGCCCGCATCTCCATCACCACCTGCGCCACGCCGCCCCCCGCCTTAAACTGCCACTGCAGCACCGCATCCAGCGCTGCCTTTCGCAACTCCTGCGCCCCGCTGATCACGCGCGCATCCGCCACCTCCCCATTCCCCGCAATCGTCACCTCTAACGTTACCGGTCCCTCCACGCCCGCCCGCCGCGCCGTCGCCGGATAGACCGCCGGTGTACCGAAAACCAGTTCCGCCCCATGCACGGTGATGCCCTGGCGCTGTATCTGCGGCGCGCCCGCCAACGGAAACGAAGTGGTCATGAAATACCCGAGCCCGGCCGTCAACACCACCGCCGCGCCATAGGAAATCAGCAATCGAAATCGAGACATATCCCCCTCCTCCACCAACGATTGAATCCGCGACGCCAACTGCCGCCGCCGCAAAAACGGCGGAGCCGGCGCAAAGTACGGCTGCATCCGTGCCCCGGCCACCGCCAGCAGCGCGTCCACATAAACCTCCCGCGAACCCGCCGCCCGGCTCGCCTCCCAATCCACCACCTGTTCCCGCACCAGCCGGATCCGCCCCACCAGCACCCAAACCGCCGGGTGAAACCACAACACACAAAGGATCACTTCTTCAAGCAGCGCAAATACCCAGTCCCGCCGCCGCACGTGCGCCCGTTCATGCGCCAGGATCGCCTCCCGCATTGCCGACGGCATCGCCATCACCGCCGGCGGAACCAGTATCACTGGCCGCCGCCAGCCAAAGGTCACCGGCCCGGCCACCTCCGCCGATACGCCCAAATCCCCGGTAACCATCTCCGCCCCCCATCGCAAATTTCGCAATTGCATCAGCCCAACCAGCACCCATATCAGCCGCGCCGCCACGCCCAACCCCAAAACCAGCATCACCACCACCGGCCAATTCACCGCCGGTTGGTTCACCCGCACCCAATCGCCCGCCGGCGCCGCCATCGGTGCAAACACCGGGCCCGCCGGCAGCACCATCATCGGCCGCTCCCAACGTTGCAGCACCGGCAGCAACAGTACAACGCCCAACAGCACCTGCAAAAACAGTAGCGGCCGCGCCACGCGCAGCATCCGGATAACGGCCAACCCGCCCGCAATCAACCCCGCTACCTGCCAGCAATAACTCCACAGATTATCGAGCATCATCGCCGCGTCTCCTGCCTCAATGCGTCTACTCTCGAAGCCCCGCCCATCCATCCGTGCCCCGTCAGCACTCCGCCACACCTCCGCCACCTCAACACCCCCAAAACCATCCGCGCGCACCCACCCCCCTCACCCGCGGTCCCCGCCAACCATCCGCCCCCGCCAAGCCCCCCAATCATGACTTCTTCCCCTTCTTCAAAATCGCCGCGATCTCCTCCATCTCCTTCGCCGACACTTCCTTGTTCTCCACCAAATGCAGCAACAACGGCTTCGCCGCCCCATCAAACACTCGCTGCAAAAACTCGCTCACCATCCCCCCCTCCACCCGCTCCCGCGCCTCCGCCGCCTCATACACGTACGCCTTCCCCGCGTCCGATTTCACCAAATACCCCTTCTCCTCCAATATCCGCATCATCGTCATCACCGTCGTGTACGCCACCTTCCGCCTCGCCAGCAGCGTCTCGTACACGTCCCGCACCGTCACCCGCTCCCGCCCCCAAACCACTTTCATAATCTCCAGTTCCTGCTCGGTTAATACGTTTGCCCGTGGCCTCATACTAATTAATTAGTACGAAATCCATAAAAGGTCAAGCATATTCCGTCCCGATACAATAGAAGGAGTGCCCGCCTCCCCTCCCCTCCTCCTCTTCGATATCGACGGCACCCTCATGCGCAAGTCCGGCCCCCTCCACCGGCAAGTCCTCGTCGACGCTGTCAAACTCGTCACCGGCCTCGACGCAACCACCGATCACATCCCCGTCCAGGGCATGCTCGACCGCGACATCCTCGCCTGGATGCTCCGCGACGCCGGCGCCACTCCCTCCAAAATCAAACAGGCCATGCCCCAAGTAGTCCAACACGCCCAGGCCCTCTACACCGCCCGCTGCCCCGACCTCCGCCGCAAAGTCTGCCCAGGCGTCCGCGCCCTGCTCCAAAAAGTCTCCCGCCGCCAAATCAAGGCCGGCCTCGTCACCGGCAATCTATCCCAAATCGGCTGGACCAAGGTTGAAAACGCCGGCATCGCGCACCACTTCGCCTTCGGCGCCTTCGCCGAAGAGGGCAAGGACCGCGCCACCCTCGCCCGCCGTGCCATCGCCCGCGCCCGCCGCGAAAATTGGATCACCCGCAATTCCAAAATCGCCCTGTTCGGCGACCATGAGAATGATATCCTGGCAGCCAAGGCCAACGGCATCCGCTCCGTCGCCGTCGCCACCGGCATCTCGCTTCCATCCGCTCTAGCGCTGCTCCAACCGGACTTCCTCCTGACCGATCTCCGCGACTGCCCGCTCGAAGAAATCCTCGCCTAAATGAATCAAGAAGCTCAATCCCTGGCCGTCAAGCGTGCCCAGGTGGAATTCCACAACTTTGCCTCCCTCGGCGAACCCGAACGGGCTTTGCGGGTCTACGCCGAAGAAAACGTCCGTCGCGGCGCCATCATCCGCAACCACCTGGAATTCCTCGGCGACATGACGCCGTACCTGGAAATCGGCGCCAACGCCGGCCATTCCAGCTACATGCTCTCCAACGAATTCGGCGCCGACGGTTTCGCCAGCGACATCTCGGCCGATTCGCTCCGTCACGGCATCGTCCTCATGGACAAGTGGGGCCTGCAGAAAGCCCCTGTCCGCATTACTGCTGACGCCTTGCATCTCCCCTTTGCCGACAACTCGCTCCGCTGCGTCATGGCCTTCCAGATGCTCAGCCAGTTCATGAACATTGAAGCCATCTTCCTCGAAGTGAAGCGCGTGCTCGCCCCTGGCGGCGTCTTCCTCTTCGCCGAAGAGCCGCTCCGCCGCAAACTCTCGCTTCGCCTCTACCGTTGCCCCTACTGGGATACCATGAAGCCCTGGGAGCGTAAGCTCTACGAGTGGGGACTCCTCGGCTATCTCGTCCGCGACGTCATCGGCGCCGCCCAGGAGGAAGGGTTCGGTATCCGCCAGAACCATTCCATGGAGTTAAAGGACTGGCACGCTCTCATCGTCCGCCACTTCGGCGAGCACGAATTCGAACTCTTCGTTCCCGAGCGCGGCTGGGGTGAGCGAGTCGTCAAGAACATTGCCCGCAAGATCGATAAGCACGGCTCGGACTGGGTACCCGCCCGTCTCCTGGGCGGCACATTAGCCGCCGCCTGCAAGAAAGCCGGCCCGGCGCAGGCTGTCGAGCCATCCGCTCCTTTTGAGTCCCGTCTCCAATGCCCCGATTGTGGCGGCAAAATGGCCCTCGACCCAGAGCAGACCCTTTACTGCCAGCAATGCCCCTACAAAGCCCCGATTGAAGGCAACGTCTACAATTTACTGCGAAGCGCCGACAAGAAGGAGCTCTACCCTGGCGATCGCGAGGACGTGATAGATTTCTCCCTCCCCGCCCACGCCAAGCAATTGGGCGAAGGCTGGTCGGACCTGGAGGGGCAGTATGGCAATAAGTATCGTTGGATCGGAGCCAGGGCGACGGCGAAGCTGACCAATATCCGGAAGCAGCCACAGAAGCTCCGTGTACGTGGCCATGCTCACGCAAACTGGTTCGCCGCCGGCCCGGCGCCGCAGATAGCGATCCAAATCAATGGTGCCCCGTTGCGGACCTGGACAATGGAGCGGACAGGCCTATTCATTTTGGAGGCCGACCTCCCCGACGCCCCGTTTTATGACGTTGCAATCGAAGCGACGCCGACCTGGCAATTCCCGCCGGACGACCGTGTCTTCACCGTGACCCTCTCCATGCTCCGCCTCGACCCCCAATAAAAAAATCGGTGTCAGACACTAGATTTTTTTACCGTGCGACGTTCGTATTCCCTCGCACACCCCACCCGAACCACCTCTAACCTACTGACACCACACACCTTACACCCAAACCTCATCCCACCCAAAATCGGTGTCAGACACTAGATTTTTTTACCGTGCGACAACCGTATTCCCCTACAAATCCCGCCGCGCCCCACCCGCCTCCAACACAAACGACTGCCTCGTCACGCCGCCCACAATCAACTCCGCCCGCCCCGGCCGTATCGCCGCCGCATGAAACGCATACCGTCCCTCCCCGTCCGCCCGCGTCGTAAATTTCCGTCCGTTACTCATCAGCGTCACCAACTTCCCCGCCCCGCCCGCCACCGTCCCAGTCAACGACGGCGTCCCCCCGCTCGGAACCGCCCGATACGCAAACGTCCCAAACACAACATCGCAATACACCTCCACGCTATACCGCTCCGCCGGTTGCGCGGCCAGCGAAACCGTATTACTAATCGCCTGCGACACCTCATTCTGCACCGCACTGCTATGGGTCAACTTTGTCTCCGTCGTCGTATCGTCCGTCACCCCAAGCCCCAAAAAACCCAACAAACCCTTCGTATTCTTCTGCACTCGCGAATTCGTCCGCACCGTCCGTTTCGCGTCCGTCCGCGTGATCGAATAACTCTCCGTCTGCGTGATCTCCCCCCCATTCAGGTCAATCGTGTCCAGATACACATACCGTTCCGCCGGCAGCGCCGCTCCCGGCCCCCCCGCCACAAACGGGTCCAGCTTCAAAAACTCCTCCACCGTCGCCGCGTCCAAATCCGTCTCCCCTCCGTCTTTCAAGAACCCCACACTCGTCACCCCCAACCCGTCGTGCCCAAAAACCGTCACCTTCACCCGCCCCACGCTCGTCGCAAACCATGCCAGCTTCGCGTTCTTCAAGTAATAAATCAGGTCCCCGCGCCCCGGCCCCCCGCTCGCCGCCGTCGTCGATATCGTCTGCTCCCGCGATATCGACAGCGTCATACTCGTCTCCGTCACCGTCGACACAGAGTCCGTCTCCGTCGCGCTCGCCGTCCCCAGCGCCCCCGCAATCGCCGTCAACCCCTCAATCACTCCCGCCACCGTCTTATCCCCGCCAAACGATTTCGTCTTGTTCAACAACTCCAGCGCCTTCGCCGTCGCCTTCATCTCGGTCGCCAATAGGTTCACATTGTCAAAATCCGGCGTCACCGGCTTCGTCGTCCCTGTCTCTTTCCCAATCGAAAAACTCGTCGTGTTCCCCGTGCTCTTCGTCACCGTCCATTTCGACGCGTTCCGCCGCCCCTCGTCCACCGGCGGCGCATAGATGATCGCGATCGGAAACGCCGGCATCTCAAACGCCCCAGCCGCGGCCATCGTCCGCGCCACCTCCAGCGGCAATTCGCTCGTGAACTTCCTCGCCCCGCTCGAAATCGTAAACAGCACCTGGTCGGCCGCCCCAATCGAAACCGTGATCGAGTCCGACGATGTTCGCAACGGCGCCTTCCCTCGAATCGCCAGCACCACTTCCCCTGTCCGGTTCTTGAACTTGAACTGCAACGCCACTTCCACCGCGTTCAACACCGCCGTCCGCCCGCCCGTCAGCTTCTTCGGCGGCTTCCCGTTCCCAAGGTCCACCTCCTCCGTATACTTCGACACGGCATAGCTGAATTTCCCCGTCGCCGCGTCGAACGTCCCCACGGTCACCGTTCTCTTCTTCACCGGAAACGGAAAGTTGCTCTCTCGCCCGCGAATCAGGTCAAAAATCTCGCGGGAAACCGAAACTGCTGGGGCGGATGTGGCCATGTTGTGACTCCTCACGCATCTAGTGGCGGC
>JAEUQC010000198.1 GCA_016789905.1 Bryobacterales bacterium
ATGTTCGTTCACCGAATCATCCCTAACATCGGCGTGGGCGGCTGCACGGCGACACTGAGCGGTACGAGCGCGGCTGTGGCGGCAGGCGGGGAAGGCGGCACGCTGGGAGTGGTGAGCGGGGATACTTGTAACTGGACCTCGTCGTCGTCGGCAACATGGCTGCGCATCACGGCCGGAACGTTTGGGATGAGCAATGGCAATGTGCTGTTCGTTGCGGACCGGAACCCATACGCACTGAGCCGCACGGCAACGATTACAGCGGCCGGGCAGACGTTTACGGTGACGCAGGCGGGCGGGACGGCATCGGCGGCGCCAACGCTGCTGACGACGACACCGGTGAACCCAGCAGCGGCGGCGGCGGCGCTACAGTTCACCGCGCGAGACCTGGACGGGACGGCGAACCTGGCGCGGCTGTATTTCCACATTGGCGCGAATACGATAGACCTGGCCAATGGCTGCCACGGGTTCTATGACCGGCCGACAAACAGTTTTTGGCTTTACACCGATTCCCTGGCGACGGCGCAGGGGCCATTGAGCCCTGGGGGCGCGGGGACTGTGGAGAACAGCCGTTGTAAGTTACACGCGGCGACATCGGCCTCGGCGGTGGCGTCGGCGACGGATCTGAATGTCACGTTTGGGCTGGAGATGAAGGGGCCTTATTTGACGGGGGACTGGAATCACTACCTGTGGATCACGGATGCGCAGGGACGCGGGACGGGTTGGAGGAACACCGGGGTGTGGTCCGTGGCGCCATCCTTGAGTGTGGCTCCGACGGTGGTGACCACGGGTGTGACGGCGTTGACCGGGCTGACGCAGACGTTTACGCTGCGGGGGCGGGATTCGAATGGCGCGGCGGACATTTACCGGATCTACTTTGTGGCTAACAGCGGGCCCACCGTGCCGGCGAATTCTTGCCATGGGTTTTACGAAAGGGCGACGAACGCGCTGTACCTATTCAATGATGCGCTGACGGCGCTGGCCGGGCCGTTGACGCCTGGCGTGAATGCGAAAATCCAAAACAGCCAGTGCGAGATTGATGGTGCGACGACGACAGTTTCGCAGCCGAACGGCACGGATATCGTGGTGAACCTGAAGCTGCGAGGTTTGGGCAGTTTTGCGACAGGATCGAGAAACTTCTATGCCTGGGTGCGGGACAACCAGACAAACGACACGGGCTGGGTACAGACGGCGACGTGGGCATCGGCGGCAGCGAATCAGGCGCCGGCGGTTGTGTCCGGAACGCCGGCGACATCGACGGCGTTGACCGAGTCGTTCACCTTCACGGTGCGGGATACGGATGGAGTGGCGAATCTGGCGCGGATCTATTTCCTGGTGAATCCGACGTTAACGATACCGGCGAACACGTGCCATGGCTTTTATGACCGGGCGACGAACGCGTATTTTCTATACAGCGACGGGTTGACTACGGTGGCGGGCCCGATAGTGGCCGGAGCGGCAGGGGTGATGCAGAACGGGCAATGCTCGTTGGACGTGGGGGCATCGCCGGTGGTTTCGGCCGTGGGAAGCGACCTGGTGTTCACGCTGCGGTTGACGGCGAAGGGCTCTTCGCTGGCGGCCACGCAGAAGGTGGCCGTGTGGGCCACGGACCTGCAAGGGAATGGAACCGGATGGGTGGAGACATCGGCGTGGACGGCTGGAACGGGCGGCGGCCCGGTGGCGCCTACTGTGGTTTCCGTAACGCCGGCGACGGTGACAAACACGACAGCGCAGACGTTTACGGCGGTGATTCGCGACGCAAATGGCGCGACGAACTTGAGCCGGGTGTATTTCGCGCTACACAGTTCGGCGGCGGCGGTGCCGAATAGCTGCCACGGCTTTTATGACCGGCAGGCGAACGCGGTGTTTGTCTACAACGACGCGTTGAACGCCGTGCAAGGGCCGCTGATACCTGGCGCGGCGGCGGTGGCGGAGAATAGCCGGTGTCGCGTGAGCGGGACCGGGATGACGGCGGTTGTATCGGGTAACGATCTAACCCTGGCGCTGCCGATGACGAAATTGGGCACATATGCTTCGGCCGCTGTGAACCTGTATCTCTGGGCGGTGGACCAGGATGGACTGGGTACGGGCTGGCAGCAAGGGGCAGCGTGGGGAACGGGTGTGGCCAATGTGGCGCCGATAATCATCAACCTTTCTCCATCGGTGGCGGCGGGAATCGCACAAACCTTCAGCATGACGGCGCGCGATGGGAATGGAGCGGGCGATATCAGCCGGATCTACTTCGTGTTGAACTCGACGGCTTCGGTGCCGGCGAATTCGTGCCATGGGTTCTATGACCGGGCGACGAACCGGGTGTATTTGTTCAACGATAGCGTGTCGGCGCTGATGACGGGATTCGTGACGCCGGGGGCGAGCGGGACAATCCAGAACAGCCAATGCTCGATTGACGGCGCGTTCAGCAGTGTGACGGCAAGCGCGAGCGATGTTACCCTCGGACTGCGGTTCAATAAATTGGGCAGCTTTATTGGTACATCGAAGAACGTGTATTGGTGGGCAGTGGATAACTCGGCGAACGGCACCGGGTGGATAACGGGCGGGAGTTGGGCGCCGTAG
>JAEUQC010000213.1 GCA_016789905.1 Bryobacterales bacterium
CCCCCCTTTCTTAACGCCTCGCGCCAGGCACTATCCGCACCGGCCCAATCAGCCCGCTATGCCGCAGTTTCGGCAGCTTACCGGCCCGCTCCAGCACTGCCCGTTCGTTCTCCATCGTGTTGGCCACCACGATCTTCAACGCGTTCCGGCCTAGCTTCACGAACTCCGTGATGTCGAAGGAAAACGGCAGCCACGCCCGCTCGCCCACCTTCCGTCCGTTCATATGAACTTCGGCCACCACCCCCACCTCGCCGAGATCGAGTGTCAATCTCCGCCCCGCGAAACCCGCTGGAACGTCCACCTCGGTCTCGTATGCCGCCTCCCCCGAAAAGTACGGCAAGCCTTGCTCCACCCACGAGCCCAATACCGTCGCCGCGGACCCAAACGTAAACACCGGCGACGCCCGCAACTCCTCATCGGCCGGCATCAGCACTGCCAACACATTCCCCGCGCCCTCCGCCGCCGCCGGCAAACGCACCTCGCCCCCGGCGCCCATCTCCACGCGCACGCCGTTGTAGAACACCTGCACCGGCTTGCGGAACTTCGGCATCCGAACGGAGATCGCCGTCGCCGGCACCGCCACCCGGTACCAAAGCGTGTAGAACGTGCTGCCCGGCGCCCGCAACGCGCGGTCCAGACTCACCGTCAGGTCGTCAACATTGTTCCCATCCCCGTCGGTAATCCGCACCATGAACCCGAACGTGCCGCGCCGAAATCGCGACACCTTCACCATCACCTGGTTCCAGCCGGCCTGAAACTCCGCCTCGCGCGTCAGCGCAAACGCCTCGCGCATCTCGTAATACCAGGGGTGCAGGTGCCAGTCCAGCAGCTTTCGCCCGTTCACCCACAGGTGCGCATTGTTGTTCGCCGCCACCCGCAGTTGCACCCGCCGGGCACCGGGCGAATAGACGTAGGTCATCGCGTAGGCAGTGCCGTCGGAACCGATCGGCATACCCAATGCCGAATACAGGTCCACCGCCATCGATGGCGCCACATACCGGTGCCACTTGCTGTCGCCGTAGCTGGCTTTCTCATCCGGGTTCGTTTCCGGCGGAAAGGCTCCGTAACAACCGGCATGGTCCTTGTTGTCGAACGGCCCAACAATCCACCAGTCGCGAATGGTCCACTTCTCGCGCGAAAGCCACGTTTCGTCCCAACGCTCGTCATTGAACCCCTTCCGGGCAAAGCCGTTCGTCTCTCCCAGCCCATCCCATGCCCGGTGGTAACGCATCCCATACGGCGCTTCCAACGTTTTGCGCACCGGCGTCAGCCGCCACGGGCCCTTTACCTTCAACGCCGCCGGGCGCGCGGGGTCCGGCGCCTCCCGAGGCTTCACCCGCGCCGCGGGGTTCCCGAATACCACATAGAAGGCATCCCACGGGGCGAAACGCAGCCTCACCTGGGTGCCCTGCGCCGTCTGCTTCGACGCAAGCGCTTCGCGTGCGCCGGTCGCCGCGTCCCACTTCTCCGGCGTGCCCCGCACGCCCAGTCGGAACGTCTGCTCCCGCGCCTCGGCGGAGTCGTTGACGATCCAGTACCAATCCAATCCGTCCTTTGAACGATGGGATGCCCCCCAATGCTGGCGAGAGCCGCCGATAGCTTCCACATCCCGCGGCAGGTGTTGGTCAAGCAACGGGAACAGCGGCTCAATGCCATCCGCCACAAAGTACGCCCGCCCCGGGCCGTTCTCGCTCCCCCGGCCGTTCTTGCTAAAGATGCGCCCCCACGCCGCCGCCAGCACCGGGTCGTCGCGGCCATCCTCCATCGAATCCGTCGGCAACTGCCTCAACGCGATCACAACCCCCCCGGCGCGGTAGAACTCCTCGATCTTTTTCACCGTCGAACGCCGCACCGCCGTCAACGGCGGCAGGATCAGCACCCGGAACGACTCCGGGCCAATATGCAGCGCCCCGTCCCGAACCGTGGCCGAGTCCAGATAGAACGAGTCCGCCACGTCGAAATCCCGCAGTTCCTGCGCCATCCGGTTCATGATGTCGCCGTAGTAAAGGTTTATCAACGGCAGCGGGTTCGTGCTCCAGTCGGGCTTGGGAGCGTAGTTCGGTTGCGCGTTCGCCCACGCCGTCTCCGTCGGCTGAAACAGCAGAATATCGGCATGGTGCCGGCCGCTGTCGTTCATGAAGGCGATCCGCCGGGCGTAGTCGGCATAGTGGTGGAAGAACCGCCAATAGGGTTGATGGTAGAACCAGTCGGGCGGGTATTCGATCCGCGTGGGGTGGTAGTTCAATGACGCCGGCACGAACACCGACGCGCCCCACACGCCCAG
The DNA here is from genome assembly GCA_016789905.1 of Bryobacterales bacterium. Taxonomy (GTDB): domain Bacteria; phylum Acidobacteriota; class Terriglobia; order Bryobacterales; family Bryobacteraceae. The sequence continues at coordinate 2,285 of JAEUQC010000213.1, forward strand.
CATATTCGTACCGAGCCGCATTTTCTGGATGTCCTGATACGTGTCAAAGCCTTGCAGCGCCTGATTCTCCACCAGGTACCGCGTCTGCCGGAAGTGCGCCACCGACGCCGTGACTTTCAGGTCCCGCGGCGAGCGGCCCATGTCGTGCAGCGAATCCGCCCCGGGCCACGACCACGCCCGTGAAACCCGCTGCAGGTCGCCCACATGGAACGCCTCGGTCACCAGGTTCTCTTCCCACGCATGGCCGCCGATCTTGATGTTGTGCCGCTCGCACCACTCGGCCACCTGCTTCATGTAGTGGTTGGCATAGAGTTCGCTCACCACGTCGAGGTAGTCGCAGCGGACCTTTGGCGTTGGCTTGCCGGCCTCGTAGCTCAACACGGGCAGCATCTTGCGCAGGTCGTAGCCCTTGCTCATGCGGAATTCGGCCATCAGCGCCGGCGTCCAGGCGATCCGCCGTCCGTAGTCGCCTTCGTGGTCGGTGAAGATGGAGTCTACCGTCGTCCCGAACATCTCCGGCGCCAGGGCGTAGTAGCGGTCGTGAACCAGCTTCAGCCACGCGGCGGTCACGTCCTTGTTCATCAGATCCACCAGCCCACCGTCACGGCCCTGGCTCGGCTCCAGGAAGTAGGCCATTAGCCGCCAGTTCGTCCCTGGCGCATTCCAGGTCACCGACGTGGCGCCAGCCGCGGTTTCGATCAGCGTCAATGACTCCGGGTCCAAGGTGTCTTCCTTCGTCAGCCGCCCAGCGACCGCGAACTGGAGGTTCGTCACATCCCGTATCTCCATTGGCCCCGCCGCCGCGGAATCCAAGGACCGGAACCACAAGCTCCGCATGCGGAACTCGGGGTTCTGCTCGATGACACGGCTCCCGAGCCCCGGCCGCCAGGGGTCGCGCGCCTCGCCGCCCGGCCACTCATACTCATCAACGAACCCGAACAGGAAGCCCTGCTTCTTCGCCGACGCCAGCCCCGACTTCACCACGCTCCAGTACTCATCACTGAGGTATGGGGTCTGCAACCCGGTCCTGTTGTGAACGTAGGCGCCGTAGACGTGTTGCGACACCATCTCCCGGATCTGGCGGTCTACTTCGGCGGGTTCGATTTTGTCATTCCAAAACCAGAACGGGCGCACCGTATAGGTCCTCGGCGGGTCCTTGAACTGATCGAACAACTTGGACGCGGGCGTCTGGCCAAACGCGGCGGCCAGGAACAGGCAAGCGAGCAGCGAGCGTTTCATAACCTGCCTCCACGCTGACACAGCGCGGCCGCGCCATCAACCGTCGGTAAGCCGATAGAAGCTCAGCGTGTTGTCCCCCTGCTTGACCGTTCGGTAGCGCACCAGCTTCCCGTACTGGTCCGGCAACACTTCTCGGCTGGCGTGCTGCGCGATCACCAGCGGCGCCTTCACCACAGCCATGGACGCTGCGTACTCCTCCGGGTCCGTGTACGGCGGGTCCAGGAACACGATGTCCGCCGGGTACCCCGCCAAGGCCCCGGCCGCCTTGCCGCGAATGACGTTCGCCCGCCCTTGCAGCCCAAGGCTTGCGAGGTTGGCCCGCAGCACGGTTAGCGCCGTCGAAGAGCGCTCAATAAAGATGCCCCGCGACGCTCCTCGGCTCAACGCCTCAATCCCCACCGAGCCGCTCCCGGCGTAGGCGTCGACAAAAACGGCCCCAGCAATCACCGGCGTCAGGATGCTGAACAGGGTCTCCCGCATACGGTCCGGCGTTGGACGCACATCCCAGCCCGGCACGCTCGCCAGCTTACGGCTTCGAAACTCTCCGGCGATGACGCGCATCATCCCACCTGCACCAAGCCGTAACGGCGCTGCCAGTTCTCGCGGATAAAGTGGATCGCCCGCCGCAACTCCTCCTCGCTCGGCGGATGGTGGATGAAGGCCTCCGCTTCGTTCCGCGCCACCTCCAAGAGTTCGGCGTCGCGGATGATATTGGCGAACCGCAGCGTCGGCATCCCGCTCTGTTTGGTGCCGAAGAACTCGCCCGGCCCGCGCAGCCGCAAATCCATCTCGGCTATGTAGAACCCATCGCTAGAATCCGTCATTGTCCTGATCCGCTCCCGCCCGGTCTCGCTCAACTTCTCCGTCACCAGCACGCAGTAGCTCTGGTTTCCGCCACGGCCCACCCGGCCCCGCAACTGGTGCAACTGCGCCAGGCCAAAACGCTCGGCCTGTTCAATCACCATCACCGTCGCGTTCGGCACGTCCACGCCTACCTCCACCACCGTAGTCGCCACCAGCACCTGCACGCGTCCCGCCTTGAACTCGGCCATCACCGCCTCTTTATCCGCCTGTGGCAGCTTTCCGTGCAGCAGCCCGACCGCGAACTGTGGAAACACGATGTCCCGCAGGTGCAGGTAGCTCTTCTCCGCCGCCTTCATGCCCGTCGTCTCCGACTCCTCAATTACCGGGTACACCACATACGCCTGCCGCCCATCGGCCACTTCCCTGCCCACGAAGCTCCACACCTCTTCGATCCGCGATGAGGGCACGTGCTTCGTATGGACCGGCTTGCGGCCGGGTGGCAACTCGTCGATCACCGAGGTGTCCAGGTCGCCGTACATGGTGAGCGCCAGCGTGCGCGGAATCGGCGTGGCCGTCATGACCAGTACGTCCGGCTTACGCTCGCCCTTTTCCATTAGCTTCAGCCGCTGCATCACGCCGAAGCGGTGCTGCTCATCGACGATGGCAAGGCCCAGATTCTGGAACCGGACGCCTTCCTCCAGAAGGGCGTGGGTGCCTACGATGACATGGGCCAGCCCCTGTTCGACGTAGCCGCGGATTTTCTCCTTCTCCTTGGGCTTAAAGCTGCCGGCCAGCGGCACCACCACGTAGCCCAGCCGCTCAAACAGGTTCTTGAAGTAGGCGTAGTGCTGCATGGCCAGTATCTCAGTGGGCGCGAGAACGGCGACCTGGTAGCCGTTTTCGATGGCGATGATGGCCGCCTCCGCCGCGACCAGCGTTTTGCCGCTACCCACGTCGCCTTGCACCAGCCGGTTCATCGGGTGGGGCTCGGCCATGTCTTTCGCGATCTCGCCCAGCACGCGCTTCTGCGCTCCGGTGGGCTTGAAGGGCAGCATGGCCTTGATCTTCTCCCGGACCTGCTCGTTGAGCGAGAAGGCGATGCCTTCAACGGCTTTGGCCTTGGTTCGTTTTAGCGCAAGACCGCACTCCAGCCAAAAGAACTCCTCCAGAATCATGCGCAGGTGGGCCGGGGAGCGGAAGCTATTCAGCAGGCGCAGGTCGGCGTCTTCGGCGGGGAAGTGGATGGCCTGGACGGCGGCCCAACGGTCCATGAGCTTCAACTGGGCGCGGAAGGCGGCCGGCAGGAACTCCTCCAAGGGCGCCACGGTGTCCAGCACGCGCCGCGTGAGCACGCGCATCATTTTTGGGGTCACTTTGCCGGCGGCCTCGTAGATGGGAACGACGCGGCCGGTGTGGAGCGACGCGTCGCCGTCCTCATCGTCAGCGGCCAGCGTCTCAAACTCCGGATGCATCATGAAGAGGTCGCCCTTGTAGGGGTCAAACTCCACCTTGCCGTAGATAGAGAGCCGCATCCCCTCAGTGAGCACGTTGGCCAGATAGGCCCCGTGGAACCACTTACCCACCAGCGTGTTCCGGCCGCTGTCGCCGAATGTCGCCTCGAACATCCCGACGTTCTTCCGGCCCAATTTGGGCATGCGGACGCCGCGAACTTCGACGATGACGGTGGCCATTTCGCCGGGGGCCAGACGGTCAATCGGCTTCAGGTTCGAGCGGTCTTCGTAGCGGAAAGGGGGGTAATGCAACAGGTCATTGACGGTGACGAGGCCCTTGGCCTCGAGCATCTCCGCCCGGTAGGGCCCGACTCCTTTTACGTAAACAAGCGGTGTGTCCAGTTGCACGCGCGATACAATTCCCCTGATGAAGCCTGTAAGCCTCCTACTATTGTGTGCCATTGCCGCCACCGCCGCCGACCTCCGTCTGGGAATTATCGGCACCGACACTTCGCATGTCACCGCCTTCTCCAAGGTGTTGAACGACCCGACCAGCCCCGATCACATTCCCGGCGCCAAGATCGTCGCGGCATTCAAGGGCGGAAGCCCCGATATTGAGTCCAGCTACAAGCGCGTGGACGGCTACGCCAAGGAGTTGGCTGAAAAGTACAAGGTGGAGATCGTGCCCACGATTGATGCCCTCTGCGGCAAGGTGGACGCCATACTGCTTGAATCCGTGGACGGCCGCAAGCATCTGGAGCAGGCCAAGGCGGCGTTCAAGTGCGGCAAGCCAATGTTCATCGACAAGCCGCTGGCGGCGACCTATGCCGACGCGGCCGCGATCTCCAAGGCCGCCAAGGCGGCGAACGTGAAATGGTTCAGTTCGTCGAGCCTGCGCTGGGCGGAACAGATGGGCACGATGAAGAGCCCCGCCAATAAGAGCGTGACGGTATGGGGACCGGGCCCGATTGATAAGTCGCACTACCTGGACCTGAGCTGGTACGCGATTCACCCGGTGGAGATGCTGTATGCGCTGATGGGCACGGGTTGCGTGGAAGTCACGCGTATCGCCTCCGATAACGACGTTGTGGTGGGCAAGTGGTCCGACGGGCGCGTGGGCACGATACAGGTTCTACGCCCCTACGGCGACTTTGGCGCGGTGGCCTACACGGACAAGAAGGTGATTGAGAGCGGCAAGATCAAGGTGAGCTATGTTCCGATGCTGAAGGAGATCGTCAAGTTCTTCCAAACCGGCGTTTCCCCGGTGAACGAGGACGAGACGATGGAGCTATTCGCCTTCATGGACGCGGCGCAGAAGAGCAAAGAGCAGGGCGGCAAGCCCGTCAAGGTTAAGCGGTAGACTAGAAAGTTATGTCTTCTTTGCTACAAGGTAAGACGGCTCTGGTCACTGGGGTCGCCAATAAGTGGAGTATTGCCTACGCCATTGCTCAGGCGTTCCGGCGGGAGGGGGCCACGGTACTGCTGACCTATCAGGCGGAGCGGCTGCAGCGGGCGCTGACCGAGATAGGAGAAGAGCTTGGTGCGGCCAAGGTTTTCCAGTGCGATGTCTCCAAGGACGAGGACCTGGCGAACTTGGCGACGGTGCTGGGCGCGGAGTTCCCGAAGATAGATATCGTAGTCCACTCGATTGCCTTCGCCAATGGCGAGGACTTGAGCCGGCCGTTTGTGCAGACCTCGCGGGACGGCTTCAAGCTGGCCACCGAAGTCAGCGCGTGGTCGCTGGTTGGGCTGGCGAACGCGGTGCGTCCGCTGATGACTGAGGGCGGCACGATCCTGACGCTGAGCTATTTGGGAGCGCAGCGCGTGATTGAAAACTACAACGTGATGGGTGTGGCCAAGGCGGCGCTGGAGGCATCGGTCCGTTATCTTGCGGGCGACCTGGGGCCGGCCAACATTCGAGTAAACGCCATCAGTGCCGGACCTATCAAAACGGCCGCCGCTCGTGGTATTAAAGACTTTAGCAAGATACTGGATGCCATTGCCGCCAAAGCTCCGCTGCGCCGGAACTGCACGACGGCCGAGGTAGCCGATACGGCTGTTTTCCTCGCCAGCGACTTGGGCCGTGGTGTGACCGGGAACACGATTTTCGTGGATTCCGGGTACCAGATCATGGGCTTATAATTCTGAGTTTCAACGTTGAGGAATCACAGTGATCAAAGTCGAAGGTGTATCCAAGCGCTACGCCCGCTTCACGGCGGTCGATAACGTCTCCTTCGAGGTTGCGAAAGGTCAGATCGTGGGATTTCTGGGGCCCAACGGCGCCGGGAAGACCACGACCATGAGAATACTGACCTGCTTCCAGCCTCCGTCGGAAGGCAAGGCCAGCGTGGCCGGATTTGACGTGGTGGACCAACCGATGGAGGTCAAGCGGCGAATCGGCTACTTGCCCGAAACGCCGCCGCTGTATCCGGACATGGAGGTGGGCGAATACCTGGACTTTGTCGGCAAGCTGAAGGGCCTGCGCGGCAACGACCTGGCCAAGCGCGTGGCCGAAGTCAGCGATAAGATCAACATCGGTGATGTGCGGGCGAAGCTGATCGCCAAGCTATCCAAAGGCTACAAGCAGCGCGTGGGGCTGGCCCAAGCTTTGCTGCACAACCCGGATGTACTGATTCTGGACGAGCCGACCTCCGGCCTGGACCCGAAGCAGATTCTGGAGACGCGCGAGTTGATTAAGGGGCTGGCCGGGGACCACACGATTATTCTGTCCACGCACATTCTGCCGGAAGTGGAATCGACCTGCGAGCGGGTGGTGATCATCTCCAAGGGCAAACTGGTGGCCACGGACACGGTGGCCAACCTGACGCACCGGATGCGCGGGGCGGAAAACGTTGGCGTGGAGGTGGAAGGCCGGGACGGCGCACTGGACACCAAGGCGGCGCAGCAACGGCTGGAGCAGGTGGCCGGAGTCAGTAAAGTGATTCTCCGCGAGGAGAAGAATAACCGGGCTTTGTTTGAAGTGGAGAGCCTGCAGGGCCGCAGCATTCGCGCCGATTTGGCGAGGGCGGTGGTGGAAGGCGGATTCTCGCTGACAGAACTGAAAGCCGCTGGGATGAGCCTGGAAGATGTGTTCCTGCAATTGACCGCTACCGAATCTGAGAAGGGAGAAGCCGCATGAGCAACATACTCGCCATTGCCCAGAAGGAGTTGAAGAGCTACTTTGTTTCGCCCATCGCCTACGCGCTGCTGGCCATTTATGCGCTGATTTCGGGGTGGTTCTCGTTGATCGCCATCGCTAACTTCATTGAGATTTCGATGCAGCCGCAGGGCGGGCCGGCGGATTTGAACGGGTACGTGATCGCCCCGGTGGTCTCCAACGCGGGCGTGCTGTCATTGTTTTTGATCCCAATGATTACGATGCGGCTGTTTGCTGAAGAGAAGCGTTCGGGCACGATCGAACTGCTGGTGACGTCGCCGGTGACGGATCTGGAGATCATCCTGGGCAAGTGGCTGGGCGCGATGGGCATGTACGCCAGCATTCTGCTAGTGAAGCTGTTTTGCCTTAGTTTCGTGTTTATGTTCGGCAACCCGGACTGGCGGCCGCTGGCCACCGCGTATTTGGGCATGTTCCTGCAGGGGGGCGCGCTATTGGCGATTGGCATGTTCATCTCAAACACGACCAAGAACCAGATTGTAGCCGGCGCAACAACGTTCGGCATGGCGCTGTTGTTCTGGACCTTCGACTGGGCCACGACGTTCAAGGCTGATGGATGGGCGAAGGTGCTGGCGTACCTGTCGCTAACGGCGCATTTTGGCGCGTTCGCGCGGGGCGTGATCGATTCCAAGGACGTTATTTTCTTCGTCTCGGTGATAGTGCTGGGGATCTTCCTGACGGCGCGTTCGCTTGAGTCTCTGCGGTGGAGGGCATAACCCGCATGGCATCCCGGCAAACGAAATTCACGGCCTATACGGGCCTGTACGCGGCGATCTTTATCGCCGGATTGGTGATCGTCAATGTGCTGGCGGAGCGGAACAATAAGTCCGTTGACACGACGGCGAACAAGCGCTACTCGCTGTCCGAGCAGACGGAGAAAATCGTCTCCGGACTAAAGGGCGAGGTGGTGGCGGTTTATTTCGACCGGACGAGCCGGTTCGAGACGGCCAAGGGGCTGCTGGACCGCTACTCCAACATTTCGAACAAGTTCAAAATCGAGTACGTGGACCCGGACAAAGACCCGGCGAAGGCGAAGGCCTTTGGCGCGCGGAGTTACGGCACTCTGATTCTGGACAACGGCACGCGGCGGGAAGAAGCCAAGGCGGTGACCGAGCAGGAGATCACGGGCGCGATGGCGCGCATGCAACAGACCGGCGAGCAGATGCTGTGTTCGCTGGACGGGCATGGGGAGCGGGCGCTGGAGGGCGGCGACCCGGGGAGCTTCGGCTCCGCCAAGCAAGCACTGGAGCGCAATAACTACAAGACCCAGACCGTAAAGATGCTGGAGAAAGCGGAGATCCCGGCGGCGTGTACGATCCTGCTTTCGGCGGGCGCGCGGCGCGACTATGGGGATGAAGCGATCGCGGCGATAAAGGGCTTTGTGGAAAAGGGCGGGGACGCGATGTTCCTGTTGACGCCGGCGATCAAAGGCGCCAAGGAAGAAGTGGACGAGAACGCGAAACTGGTGGCGCTGTTGGGGACGTGGAACGTGCAGGTGAACAACGACCTGCTGTTCGATGGGGCCGGACCTGGTGTGTTGGCAGTGGAAGACTTCAGCCAGCATCCGATTGTGCGCGACATGCGCGGCCTGCCGGCGCTCATCGCGCTGGCGCGGAGCCTGGAGGTGAAGACCGGAGCGGAGAAGCTGTTCGGTTCTTCGCCTGACGCGTTTCGCACGAAGACGCTGGACCTGCAGAAGTTGCAGGCCGGACCGACCAAGGACGGTAACGGCCCGTTTGTCTTGGGCGCGGCGACAACGGTTGGCGGCGGCGGGGATATTAAAAAGCAGGGCCGGGTGGTCGTGGTTGGCTCTGTTGACTGGGCGAGCGCGGCGATGTTGAACCGCTATGGAAACCGGGACCTGTTCCTGAACATGGTGAACTGGCTGTCGGCCGATGAGGACCTGATCTCCATTCGCCCGAAGGAACCGGAAGACCGGCGGCTGAACGTGAAGCCGGCGCAGTTCTGGGTGCTGTATGTGACCAGCTTCCTGCCGGCGCTGGGTGTGTTGGCGGCTGGCATCATGGTGTGGCTGAAGCGGAGATAGCGGTATGGATCCCAAGCGATTGATGATTGCGGCCCTGGTGCTGATCGGGCTGAGCGGCGCCCTTTGGTGGTCGAACAAGCAGGAGCAGAAGCCGGCGGCGTCGCCCGATGACGCGCCGAAAGTTTTGGAGATTCCGCAGGATCAGATCAACAAGATCGAGATCCGAAGGATGGGCGCCGAGCCGGTTGTGCTGACGAAGGGCGCGGGATGGGGAATCGCGGCGCCGGTGAAACTGCCGGCCGATGGAGACGCGGTGAACGCGATGGTGGCAACGCTGGCGGTGTTGACATCCGAACGGCTGGTGGATGAAAAAGCGGCCGATTTCAAGCCGTATGGGCTGGCGGCGCCGATTCTGTCGCTGGTGGTTGGCCGGGCGGATGGCAAGTCGCACACGCTGCACCTGGGCGATAACGCGCCGAGCGGCGCGGCAGCCTATGCACGAGTGGAGGGCGAGCAGCGGCTGTTTCTGGTGCCCTCGGCGACGAGAGCGGCGTTGGAAAAAACATGGCGCGACCTGCGCGACAAGCGATTGCTGCCGTTCGATGCGGAGAAGGTGACGCGGGTGGAGCTTGGCGCGATTGCGTTCGGCAAGAATAGCGGCAACGCGTGGACGATTGTGCAGCCGAAGGCGCTGCGGGCCGATAACTTCGCCGCCGAAGAGTTGGTGCGCAAGCTGAAGGACGCGAAGATGGAAGTGACCAACGATACCGAGGAAGAGGCCGGCTTTCCGGCGAAGTTCGCGGCCGGGACGCCGGTGGGGATTGCCAAGGTGACCGATGCCAAGGGCACGATGCAGATTGAAGTGCGCAAGGGCAAGGAGAACGATTACTACGCGCGGTCGAGTGCCGTGGAGGGCGTTTTCAAGACTACGGCGGAATTGGGCGATGGATTGGCGAAGAAGCTGGACGACTTCCGGAACAAGAAGCTGTTTGAGTTTGGGTTCAACCAGCCGGATACGGTGGAGGTGAAGCAGGGCGGCGCGGTGTATGCGTTTAAGAAGTCGGGTAGTGATTGGAAGCGCGATGGGAAGACGGTTGAACCAGGGGAAGTGCAGCAGGTGGTGGACCGGCTGCGGGAGTTGACGGCGACGGGGTTTGCCGACACGGGGCCGGGGGCGATTGTCGCTGAGTACGTGGTGGGTAAAGAGACGGTGGTGGTGAACCAGCAGGGCGAGAAGTACTTCGCGCGGCGCGCGAATGAGCCGGAGGTTTACGTGCTGGACGGGAAGGCAGTGAGCGAGATTAAGGATCTGGCGGCGGCGGTGAAGGAACCGGCGACGACGCCGACGCCGGCAAAAAAATAATTGGTGCCAGGCACCAATTATTTTGGCGGTGGCTGGAGCTGTTGGGCGTCGCGGTAGAGCCGTTCGAGGTCGTAATACTCGCGGGCGGCTTCGGTGAAGATGTGGATCACCAGGTCACCGTAATCCATGAGAATCCACTCGGCGTTGCCTTGGCCTTCGATGGCCAGGACGCGTTCGCCGTGCTGCTCCTTCAACTGCTTTTGGATTTCGTCGCAAATGGCCTGATTCTGACGGTTATTGCGGCCGTGGCAAATGAAAAAGACGTCGGCCATGGCGGTGATGCCGCGCAGGTCGAGAGCTCGAATGTCGACGGCTTGCTTTTCGTCGGCGGCGCGCCAGGCGGTGATCCAAGTGGTATTGAGGTCCTCGTTCGAGGCCTCGATGATTTCCTCAACGGGCTCAGGCGGCGGAGCGGGAAGCGCTTTCTTGCGGGTGACCTTCTTTTCGGTCGGGGCCTTCTTTACTGCGGTGGTCTTCTTGCTTGTGGTTCGAACCGGCAAATACTGCTCCTGTAACAATGTCGTACTACACTAAGTATAGTGCGGATCTGTGGCTTGACGTGTGTCTCCCTGCTGCTCGCGTGCGCCATGACGGCCGCCGAGACGGCCGCGGTGCGCGAGGCGCGGGAACAACTGGAGCATGTGCGAAAGCTGGCGGAGGTTGGAGCGGTTTCCAACACGAGAGTGCGTCAGGCGGAGAGCACGCTACAGCAGGCGCAGGACGACGCGGTGATCGCCGAGACGCTGGCGACGCGAGTGGAGTTGGAAGACCTGACCGAAGAGCAGTCCGCGGAGGCGACAGCGGCGGCGGCGCGAAGGCTGGAACGGCAGAGGGAAAAGTTGGCGCGGCAGGCGCAATTGGTGGGTGAGGGTGTGGCGCCGCGGACATCGCTGGTGCCGTTGGAAGAAGAATTGGAAAGGGCACGGCGCTTGACCGATGCGATGGAGCAGAGGGCGCGGAGCCTGGCCGAGATCGCGTCGATGATCCGCGCCGAGCAGGAATTGAGCGAACAGGCGCCGGAGCAGCCGTCGATCGCCGACGGGGCCATTGCGCGGATTACGCGGTTTGTGGGCGAGAACAAGTTCGGCAACGATGAGTTCAAGCAGGTGGTGCTGGAGTTCGAGCGGAAGTTCGACCGCAAGCTGCCGGTGAGCGCGCGGGGGGAAACGGCGTTGCACCGGGCCATGGGGTTCGACCATCGAGGCCGTGTGGACGTGGCGCTGAGCCCGGACGGGGTGGAGGGGCGGTGGCTGATGCGCTATCTGGAGCAGCGAAGAATCCCGTTCTTCGCCTTCCGCACGGCGGTGCGCGGGCAGGCGACCGCGCCGCACATCCACATGGGCCCGCCAAGCACCCGGGTTCGATTTACCGATTAATTGAAATGAATAATCCGCAGCTACGCGTACTTATCTCCGACGCTGAAATTCAGAAGCGAGTGACCGAAATCGGGGCGCAGATCACGGCGCAATACCCGGAAGGAGACCTGATCCTGATTGGGATTTTGAAGGGCGCGTTTATCTTTGTCGCCGACCTGGCACGGGCGATTCACCGCCCGGTGCGCATGGATTTCATGGGCATTTCGAGCTATGGGAAGGGGAAGAGTTCGTCGGGCGAAGTGAAAGTGACGAAGGATTTGGACACGTCCATTGAGGGGTCCAATATCATCATCGTCGAAGATATTGTGGACACGGGCGTGACGCTGAGCTACCTGATCGGGCTGCTGCATAACCGCAAGCCGCGGAGTATCCGGATTGCGGCGCTGCTGGATAAGCCGGACCGGCGGCTACGGCCGGTGCAGGTGAGCTACACGGGGTTTACGATTCCGGATGAGTTTGTGGTGGGGTATGGGTTGGACTTTGCAGAGGACTATCGCGGGTTGAAAGATATCTGCGTATTGAGCGAAGGGGAGTAGCGGCTTCGGCCGCGGCGGGCGTAAAACAGGCGGCGTACGGCGGCCTGTTCCGGTGTTGAAAACAAAACCACTTCCGCGCGAAAAATCGGGGCACTGTCTGACACCGATTTTTTTGGCGCGGCCGGTGCAGGTGAGCTGTGCGGGGTTTACTGAGGCGGATGGGTTTGTGGTAGCGCGGGAGATTTGAACCGTGGCGGGTGTAAAACAGGCCGCGTACGGCGGCCTGTTCCGGTGTTGAAAACACAGCTACTTCCGCGTGAAAAATCGGTGCCTGACACCGATTTTGGTTAGGGCTTGGGCTTGGGGGCGGGCAGGTCGCGGGCTTCGCAGACACTCTGGAAACCGGCGCGGTTGTGCGCGCCGTCGCAGAAGGGTTTGTTTTCCGAAGCGCCGCAACGGCATAGGGATATCACCGTGCGGCCGGCAAGACCGAACTCTTTGCCGGAAGGATCGTTGATAGTGAAATCGCCTTCGAGGCGAAGGGGTCCGTTGTTGTTAACAGTTACTTTGGTTGCCATCGTGAAGATGGTACCAGTTGAAGGGCGGCTACAATCAACACATGCGGCGAATTCTCGCCAGTTTATTGATGGCGGCGGCTAGCGGAGCGCAGCCGCTGGCGCCGGAAGTGCTACTGCTGGCTCGGATCAAGCAGCACATGGGACTCGTATTGGCGCGGCAGCCCAACTATACGTGCGTAGAGACCATTGAACGATCACAGCGGACGGCGCGCGGGAAGCGATTCCGGCTATTGGACGCGCTGCACCTGGAAGTGGCAGTGGTGGACGGCAAGGAACTGTTTTCCTGGCCGGGGGAACGGGAGTTTAGAGACCGGGACATCCGCGAGCTGGCGCCAACAGGGGCGATTGGCAATGGGAGTTTCGCACTGCACGCGCGGAGCGTGTTTTTGTCGAATTCGCCGACGATTCGTTACAACGGCGAAGAGACGATTGATGGGCGAAAGTTGGCCCGTTACGACTTCGACGTGCCCCAGTTTCGCAGCGGCTATCGCGTCCGGATCGGCACCATAGAGGGCATTGTCGGCTACTACGGTTCGTTTTGGGCGGATGTGGAGACACTGGACCTGGCGCGGCTGGACGTGATTGCAAAAGAGATTCCGCCACACCTGCCACTACGCGGGACACAGGACTCGATGCGGTACGAGCGGCAGGCGATTGGGGATTCGACTTTTCTGCTGCCGAAATCCTCGGAGATGACCATGGAGGATTTCGACGGTACGCAGAGCAGGAACGCGATTACGTTTTCGCGTTGCCGGCAATATGCGGGCGAATCGACGCTGAGTTTTGAGGAGGCGCCGGCGGGAGAGGTAACGGCGGCTCCGTTGACGGAGGCAATCTCGCTGCCGGCGGGATTGGACTTATCCATCGAATTATTGACGCGGGTGCAGTTCCCCGGCAGTGCCATTGGCGATGAGATTGAGGGCCGCGTGGTGCGGGACGCCAAGCGCAAAGGCGCGGTGGTGGTGCCGAAAGGGGCGATCGTGAAAGGGAACATCGCGCTGTTGGAATCAGGATACGAGCCGCGAGGGCAGCGGATGCACAGCGTGGCGTTCCAATGGCGCGAAATAACCTTCGATGGCAAAGCGGGCCCATTCGAGGGACAATTGGAAGCAGGCGGCGCGATTCCGGTTAACGAATCCAGCAGCCGAGGCATCTACCAGCGCCCGCCGCAATTGGCGCGAGGAGTGCAGCGGCACCGCGATGTTTTTTACGTTAGAAAGGAAACCCTTGATCTCCCGCGCGGTCTGCTGCTGCAGTGGCGGACGACAAAAGGCGGGGGTTCCGGAGCAAAAAAGCCGTGATCCAGTTCACTCTAGAAACCGATAAAGCCCTGTTTGAGAAGTCGATGCGCTTTGCGCAGAAACAGGTGAAGCGCGTGATTGACAATAATCCTGGCTTCTATCCGATGTACACGAAAGACGGCAAATGGAAGCACGACGGCCCGGCATGGACGCGCTGGTGCGATGGCTTTCTGCCGGGCATGATGTGGCTGTTCCGCCGGTTTGAAGCCGAGACGGGCGGCAAAGATCCGGAGTATTGGTACAAGAAAGCCGTTGACTACACCAAGCCCCTGGAGAAGAGGAAGAGCGACAAGGATGTGCACGACCTTGGGTTCGTTTTCCAGCACTCCTACTACCGCTGGTTTCAGGTGGACCGGGACCCGAAGCTGGAAGAGATTGTGGTGGAAGCGGGCAAGACGCTTGCGCTGCGATACCGGGACAAAGGCAACTATCTGCGTTCGTTCGTGGCGGAGAATTCGTTGTTCATCGACATCATGATGAACGTGGGGCTGGTGTTCTACGCGGCGCGGGCGACAGGGGACAAGAACCTGCGCGAGATCGCGACGCGCCATTCGCTGACTACGCGGCGGTTCCTGGTGCGTGGGGATGGTTCGACGGCGCACGAAGGAATCTTTGACATTGAGACGGGCGAGTTCCTGCGGGAAGCGACGCAGCAAGGCTATCGGGCGGATTCCTGCTGGGCGCGCGGGCTGGCTTGGGCCATCTATGGATTTTCCACGGCCTATGAATACAGCCGCGACCCGCACTTCCTGGAAACGGCCGAGGACTGCGCGGACTACTATGTGACACACGCGAACGGGGACGGGATGGCGCCGTGGGACTTCAACGCGCCGGCCGACCAACGCAAGCAGATTGACACTTCCGCGGCGGCGATTGCGGCGAGCGCGATGCTGCGATTGGGCCGCCTGCTGCACGACCCAGTGAAGGGCCACTTCTACTGGAACACGGGCGTGCGGATACTGCGGACGCTATGCCAAAACCACCTGGCGGACAAGGACAAAGAGTGGGAAGGCATATTGAAGGGCGGCGTGTACCACCTGCACAAAAACCTGGGCGTAAACGAGAGCGTGATGTGGGGCGACCACTTCTTTGTGGAAGCGCTGGAGCACGCGCTGCGGAGGATTTAGTTTTCCCATGACGGCGGGAGCAGCGGCGCCAGGCTTGTTCTTAGCTTGGCGCCGCTGGCTTCGCCATGGCGAGTTTTCGCGGGGCGGGTTAGTTTTGCTGCGCTGGAATAACCGGCGCGAGGGTGACCGAAAGTTTAGTGCCGATGATTTCGCCGGAGATCACCATTTCGACACGGCGGTTCTTCTGCCGATTGGCGGCAGTGTCGTTGGGGGCGATGGGCTGCGTTTTGCCAAGGCCGCGCGTGGTGACCGAATCTGGATTGAGGCCCTGGGCGAGCAGGTACTCGCGGGTGGCTGCGGCGCGGTTCTCGGACAGTTTTTGGTTTAGTTCGTCGCTGCCGGTGGAATCGGTGTGGCCTTCGACATCGAGCCGGAGACCGGGGTGGGCGAGGACGATGCCGGAGATTCTGGCAAGTTTTTCGCGGGTTTCCGGGCGGAGAGTGAATTTGCCGATGTCGAAGAGAACGTCGGACATGTTGACGATGAGGCCGCGGGCTGAGTCGCGCGTTTCGAGGATGAGGTTGAACTGGTCGAGGAGCTGTTTGCGGAGAGCTGTTTTTTCGTCTTCAGCGCGCTGGCGGAGGCGGTTTGCTTCCGCGGTGGCTTGGCGGGCGTTCTCTGCTTCGGCTAAAGCCGCGGCCCGCGCGGCTTCGGCTTCGGCCTTGGCCTTTTCAGCGGCCTGGCGGGCAAGGTTGGCTTCGGCCGTTAACTTACGGGCGAGGGCGGCGGCCTCTTCGGCTTCGCGTTTTGCTTTTTCAGCGGCGGCGCGATCGGCTTCGGCTTCGGCACGGGCCTTTTCGGCGAGGGAACGGCGCTCCTGTTCGAGGCGGGCGCGCTCGGCGGACTCGCGAGCACGCTGGGCTTCAGCTTCAGCCTGGGCACGGGCGGCGGCTTCGCGGGCGGCGGCGGCTTCGCGTTCGTTTGCGAGCCGCTCCTCTTCCCGGCGTTTGACGGTGAGAACGCGGGCGTCCTCGGCGGTTTGGACAGCTTCGCGGGCGATCATGCTGACGGGCTTGTTGCCGGCTTTGCGAGCCTGGTAGCCTTCGGCCTGGGCGAGGAGGTCGGCTGATTTCTTGATCGTGTCGGCGGCGTACTTTTCTGCACCGGCGGCGCGGGCGATGTGGATGGCGCTCCGGGCTTCGTAGAGTTCGAGGGGGACCTTAGGGTCAATGACGGCGCGGGGACCGGCGAGAGTGGAGTATTGTCCGCGTTGGAGGAGTTCGAACTTGGCGTCAATTTCGTCGACCTTGCCGAGAGTGTCGGTACGGACGACGTTCTCCATGACGATGACGTCGCTGGGCTGGGTGACGGCGAAGTACGGTTCGGCGGTGACGATGAGGCCGAAGGCCTGGAGTTCGGTGGTGACATTGAGCTTGCCGTTAGCGCCGTTCAGCAGGATTTCACCGAGGTTGGTGGCGCGGCCTTCTGGAGTGATGGCCCAAAGGACATAAGTCAAATACTCGGGGCCGTGCATGTTGGCTGGTTGAAGATTTCGATATTCGACTTCGATTTCGATGTAGCCTTGTTTGCTTTCAACCTTGGCCTCGCCTTTGGCAGCGGGGAGGTTGGCGGTGCCTTTGAAATCGACTTTGGTGGCGCCGGAGCGATGACGATAGTTAATGGCCTTGGCGGTTTTGGCGACGACGTCGACTTTAAAGACGGCCATGGGGACGTCGGGATCGGGCTTGGAGGACTGAGGCGGCTGAGCCGCGAGGGCGAGGGAGGCGAAAAAAAGGACAAGGGGTCTACGATGATCCATGGGTTCTCCTTTGGGAACGGCCGATTCCCGTTCTCCTATTGTGGACGCAATTGGACGGGGATGTGTTGCAAAGGCCCGAGAGAGGAGTAACATAGCTAGGTTCCCATGTGGCAGCAAAACTACACTCCAATCGGCGACAGCCTCGCCCTCTCGGCAACGGTGGCAGCGCTACCGATCGCGGTCCTGCTCTTGATGCTCGGCGCATTTCGAAAGCCGGCGTGGGTAGCGGGGCTGGCGGGACTGGGGGCGGCGGCAGCGGTGGCGCTGTTTGGCTACGGGATGCCGGCGTCAACTGTACTGAGCGCGACATTGTTTGGCGCGGCATTTGGGTTGCTGCCGATTGGGTGGATTGTTTTTTCGGCCATTTTGCTGTATCGGCTGACGGTGGAGACAGGTAAGTTCGAAGTGATCAAAGATTCGGTAGGGAGCCTGACGCCGGACCGGCGATTGCAGGCGCTGCTGATCGCATTCGCATTTGGAGCGTTCATAGAAGGGGCGGCGGGGTTTGGCAGTCCGGTGGCAGTGGCAGCGGCGATGCTGACGGGACTTGGGTTCTCCCCGTTCTACGCGGCGGGGATTTGTTTATTGGCCAACACGGCGCCGGTGGCGTTTGGATCGATCGGAATTCCGGTGACAACACTGGCGATTACGACGGGTTTGCCGGTGAAGGAATTGAGCGCGGCGGTGGGACGGATCTGCGCGCCGCTTTCGTTCTTCGTGCCGTCTTATCTGATTCTGGTGATGGGCGGCTGGCGGGCGCTGCGCGGCGTGCTGCCGGCGACGATCATTTGCGGCGGTTCGTTTGCGGGATTGCAGTTTCTAGTTTCCAATTATGTGGGCGCGGAACTGGTGGACATTACGAGTTCTCTGGCGGCGATTGCGTCGTTGGTGATTCTGTTTAAGTTGTGGAAACCGTCGGATGAGTTTCATTTGGAAGGCGAGTCAACGGAGGCGCCGGTGTTGAAGAAGCACAGCCCGGGCGAATTATTCTGGGCGTGGATGCCGTATCTGCTGCTGGTGGCGTTTGTGCTGGTGTGGGGGAATGAGGGCGTGAAGGCTCATCTGAACACGTTCACGAAGAACATTCCGTGGCCGGGACTGCACAATTTGGTGGAGCGGATACCGCCGGTGGTGAGCAAAGCGTCGCCATACGGGGCGATGTACGCGTTCAGTTGGCTATCGGCGGCGGGGACGGCATGTGTGCTCGCGACGATATTGGCGGCGGCGCTACTGCGGGTTTCGCCGGCGCGATTTGGCGGGATTTTTGGACAGACGATTTCGCAGCTAGCCAAGCCGTTGTTGACGATTGCGAGTGTGCTTGGATTGGCGTTCTTGATGAACTATTCGGGGGCGACGGCGACGTTGGGCTTGGCGTTTGCGTCGACTGGACAGACATTTCCATTCTTCAGCGCGTTGCTGGGATGGCTCGGGGTATTTTTGACTGGTTCCGATACCTCGGCGAACGCACTGTTCGGAAATCTGCAGGTTGTGACGGCGACCAAGCTGGGGCTGGACCCGGTGCTGATGGCTTCGGCGAACTCGGCGGGCGGCGTGATGGGGAAAATGATCAGCCTGCAGAGCATAGCTGTTGCGGCGGCGGCGACGGGGATGAAGGCCGCCGATGAGGCGAAGCTATTCCGGTTCACGTTGCGGCACAGCGTGTTTTTGGCTGCAGTGATCGGGTTGCTGACGGTGTTCTACGCCTATGGGAGTTAAGAAGAGCGCTGAGGGGAATCCGTTTCGACGAGGGTGACCCAGAAAGGGCCGTCGGGACTTTCGAAGGACATGCGATTGCTGCGGTTTGCCCCACAAACGCGGACAGAGTATTTGGAGCCTTCGACGACCGAGGGCATGGAGAGGCTGACTCCGCGCGGGAGGACGGACTTTAGATTGCCGCCGATCATGTTGGCCAGTTCACCCAAGGCATCGTAGACATCGTTGTCGAATTGGAGCGGCTTGGGGATGCGCATGAATCGGGCAGTGAACTCAAAGGCCATGGCTAGGGGGCACTCGACCAGTACGGCGCCGCTCCACTCGCCGGCAAAATATACAGCGCAGGTAGTGATGTCGGGCTCACCAGTGTAGTGAGCGGAACCGGGGGCAACCGGGTACTGGGTCATGGTCATCAGAACGTCTTGAACGATCCGGCAGACTTCGGTGTCGTAGGCTTCGACGTGCAGTATGGAATTGCTCATGGGATCCTCAGGGAACTTGGTAAAAAGTGGCCGGGCCATAGGCGACGCGGCTGTAGGTGGTGCTTAGGTTGATGGTTGTCTCGGCGGCGCCGAGGGCGAGCAGGCCACGGCTATTCATGGTTTTTTGAATTTCGCTCAAGATCTTCTTTTTCGTTTCGACGTCGAAGTAGATCAGTACATTGCGGCAAAAGACGATATCGAACGGACCGAGGGAGCGCATGGAGGAGCGGAGGTCGAATTTCTGGAACGAGACCATGGACCGAAGAGAGTCGTTGATCTGCCAATCGAGGCCGACACGGGTGAAGTGTTTAACGAGGTATTTTGCCGGGAGCCCGCGATTGACTTCGATCTGGAGGTATCTGCCGGCGGCGGCGCGGTCGAGAATCTGTTGATTGAGGTCTGTGCCAAGGATCTGGATGCGCCAGCCTTCCAAACCCATATCCTTGAGGATCATGGCGATGGAGTAAGCTTCCTGGCCACTGGAGGCAGCGGCAGACCAGATACTGATCTTCTTGGTGTCGCGGCGGGCGTTGATTAGCTCCGGCAAAACGTTTTTCTGAAAGCCGTCAAAGAGGGCGATGTCGCGAAAGAAAAGCGTCTCATTGGTGGTCATCGATTCGACGACTTTGCTCTTAAGCGGAAGCGGCGCGGTGGCTCGCAGGAGATTGCAAAGATCGTTCAGCGTGGAGAGATTCTCTTGCTTTACGATGGGCAGCAATCTCGACTCGAGCAAATAATTTTTCCCTGCGTCGATGACAATACCAGACTCCTGGTAGATGTAGCGCTGGAGAAACGCATAGTTTTCGGCGGTGATCGAAGACTGTATGGATTGCTTTTCAGCTAAGACTGTTTGCATATCGTTTTCCGAGCAGACGGTACTCCGTTTTCAATTTCATGGATACGCGGTCTCTATTTCCTTGGGTATTTGCGTTCTGAAGTGCAGTAGTGAGCCAACGAGACCGGCTCATCACAGGTTGCGGACAATCTCCGGAGCGACCGAGTTAAGGTCGCAAACGCTGTCGGCAAAACCAGCACGGACCACAAATCCCGGCATGCCCCAGACGACACTGGTGGCCTCGTCCTGGGCGATCACATATCCACCGAGCGACCGAAGTTGTTCGACGCCACGAAGCCCATCCTGTCCCATACCGGTGAGAATGGCGGATATGGTGTTACCGCCATAAACACTTGCGACCGAGCGGAAGAGAACATCCACCGCCGGGCGACAGGAATTCTCCATGGGCTCCTGGTTCATTTGGAGAACGATGGCGTTCCCTTTGCGTGCGACACACATGTGGTAGTCGCCTGGGGCAATGTAGACGTGGCCAGGAGCGGCGACCATGCCTTCCTGTGCCTCGACGACCTTCACCAGGCTTTGAGACTGCAAGCGTTCGGCGAGCAGCCGCGTGAACATGGGCGGCATGTGCTGCACGATGAAAATGGGGAGGGGAAAATCCTTGGGCAGCATTGGGATGACAACGGCGAGGGCGTTTGGGCCGCCAGTGGAAACACCGATGGCAACGGCCTTGGGACGGCCCACTTTGGGACGGGGCGCAGTGGCTGGGCGGACAAGCGTTGGAGCGGGATTGGCGACGGGAGGTGCAGCCAATGCGGGACGGGTATTCCGGTGTGAAGAGGGACCACGATCGCGGAAGAACTGGCGGATTTTGGGGAGTAACTGATCGTGAAACGCCTCGATGGCCGATTCCCCCTGGGCACGCGACGATTTGGTTATGTAGTCATCGGCGCCGAGCGAGAGCGCTTCGATTGAAATACTGGCGCCGCGCTCGGTGAGAGTACTGCACATCAGGACGCGGATTTTTGGGTAGAGCCGCTTGATTTCCCGGAGTGTGGCGAGGCCGTCCATTTCCGGCATTTCGATATCGAGCGTGACGACGTCCGGACTAACCTGAGGAATGCGCTGGAGCGCAATGATGCCATTTGAAGCAATGCCGACGACTTCCATATCGGGGGCATCCCGCAGTTTGTCGGAAAGGATTTTTCGCATCACAACAGAGTCGTCCACCACAAGGACGCGGATTCTAGGCGCGACGACGGATTCGGGAATCTGAGCACTCAACATTGGAACTCCTTGCGATTTTTCGCTGGCAGACGGAGGCGGACCTCAGGCCCAGGGCCTACTGCAGAACCCCTAGGAGGCGGAGTTTGTCGGCGATGACATCGTCGGTGAATGGCTTCATTACGTACTCGTTGGCGCCGGCTTCCAGGGCGCGATACATTTGTTCGATCTCAGTTTCGGTCGTGACCATCATAAGTGGCACTTCGCTGTACCTTGGATTGGACCGGATGGATTTGACAAACTCCAGGCCATTCATTTCCGGCATGTTCCAGTCGACTAGGATGACCGAAAGGTCCAGTTCCTGTTCGCCGATCATGTCGAGCGCCTCCCTTCCGTTGGCGGCCGAGCAGACTTCGTACCCGAATCGATTCAACGTCCGGCCCAGGATCATCCGAATCGCCCGTGAATCATCAATAACCAAAGCAGTGCCCATGGATTTCACCATTCTTAAAGTTGTTGGGTTCGTAGCTGATGCGCATCCCAAATTGGCGCGGAGGGAAAACGCTGAGAGACGGACCCGTCTAGAGGTCTTATCGGCGAATACCGGGAGACCTTATCGATTAATTGCCGGGATTCGGCCCCAGGGGGACTGAAAACGACCCGAAGGCCTTTTCCAATGTCTGGTGCAAAGCCACGCGCAGGTGCTTGACAGCGCCCGGCTGCGTGGCACGCCACCGGCCTAGCACCGATTCAAGTGAGGAATAGACATCGGCCCGAATCGGCCGGAGAGGCCATTGGCGCCACCACAGTTCAAACCGACTGGCTTCGGCTTCGACAATCCGTTCGGCGGAATCAAGAGCTCCGCGCCGGAGGCGCGATTGCTCCCGAATCTGGCCGTGTAACTGATCGAGAAAGACGACGTGCAGGCCGTCGCAAGCGGCAAGAAGCGGGTCGAGGTTACGGGGAACGCCAAGGTCCAGAACGACCAGCGGAGCGGCTCTGCCAGCGAGAACGGGAGATAGCGCAGGGTGGCTGAGAAGCGGCACACGTCCACGGCAGGCGCCAATTACGGCGTCAACAGAAGCGAGCTCGGAAGCGGCCTCTTCCAATGAAAACGAACGAATACCAAAGCGGGCCGCAAAGCGGGAGGATTTATGGCAATCGCGAGCCCAGACGCCGGCAAGGGCGACCGAAGGCGTCGCGACGGCAACATCCGCGCCTCGGCCGGGCACGTGGAGACCAGAGCGCGAGAGGTGACTGGCAACCTCTTCGGCCATGACGCCAGCTCCCAAGAGGAGAACTTTTGCAGTCTTGGCCCGTTTTCTGGAAGCGGGAATGAGGCGGCGCAACGAACGCAGGACCGCGGGTCCGGTTCCAGGGCTTCCGGCGGCAAGGCCGGTTTCACGGCGAACCCGTTTAGCCGTGCGCAGAGCACCGGCGACCATGTGTTCAAGGACTGGCCCGAGCGTGCCCGACATGCGAGCAATACGCGCGGCGGCGGCAACCTGGGCGGCGATCTGCGTATCACCCGGAACCTCAGATCGAAGCGAGGAAGCCACGGCGAAAAGGTGTTTTGTCACTGCGTCGCCCTGCCAATGGTAGCGGAGGCACAGATCGTCCATGACCCTGGCCTGAGGCCTATACTGTCGGAGCGGTTCGAGCGGGTACCCGGCGGGACTTCCTTCCGTTACGAGATAGACTTCCGTGCGGTTGCAGGTACTGAGCAGCATCACCTCCCGCACGGCGCCGGTGAGGAAATTGGGCAACAACTCGTTTAGTTCGGATTCACTGAAAGCGAGATCCTCCCTGACTTCGAGGGAGGCTCGAGAGTGGTCGATGCCGTAGGCGTGAAGGGTGGGCATAGGTGTCAGGGTTCCGCTCGTACTGGAGCCGGCGAACCGGCACCAGCACGAGCGGCAGGGTGTAGCGCTAGATGCGGAAGCGGGAAACGAGACTTTGCAGTTCGTTAGCCATCCGGCTGAGTTCCATGGCGGCTTTCTGCGTATCAGTGGCGCCGCTGGTGGTGCTTTCGGCCGCGGTGGCGACGCCGGTGATGTTTCGAGCGATCTCACCGGTGCCTTTCGCCGCTTCACTAACATTTCGGCCGATCTCATTTGTCGTGGCAGTTTGTTCTTCCACCGCCGAGGCAATCGTATTCGAAATGTCATTGATCTGATTGATGATGGCGCTGATCTCGCCGATTGCCTTGACGGCGGCCTTGGTATCGCCCTGGATCGCCTCGATCTTCTGGCCGATCTCCTCGGTGGCCTTGGCGGTCTCTTTGGCGAGTTCCTTCACTTCATTGGCCACGACGGCGAACCCTTTGCCGGCTTCACCGGCACGAGCCGCTTCAATAGTGGCGTTCAGAGCGAGCAGGTTGGTTTGTTGCGCAATGGAAGTAATGACCTTGATGACTTTGCCGATCTCGAGGCTCGACTCACCGAGTTTGGAGATGGTCTGATTGGTGGATTCGGCGACGGCCACAGCGCTCTTGGCCACGCGCGCGCTTTCATTGGCGCTCTTGGAGATTTCGCGGATGGAGGAGAGCATCTCTTCGCTACCGGTGGCGACAACTGAGACATTTTTTGAGACCTCTTCGGAGGCGGCCGAGACCACGTTGGCCTGGGAGGCGGTCTCTTCAGCGTTGCCAGCGAGTTGCTGACTGATGGCCGTCAACTCTTCCGAAGAACTGGCAAGCGCCTGCGCGTTGCGCATCAATTCGGACATATTGTCGCGCATGGCCACGAGGAACGAAGCCAAACCCTCGCCCATCTGCCCGATGGCATCGGACCCGCGAACAGTGACCTCCTGCGTCAAATCTCCCTGGGCGGCCTGCTGCACGACACCAAGCATGCTATTGACCTTCGCCTTCAGGTCTTCCTGCGTGGCGCGATCACGCTCAATGAGTTCCTTTTCGCGGCGTTCGGCTTCGAGTTTTTGGGTGATGACCTCCCAGGTGACCATGGCGCCGATGTAGGTGCCCTTTGAATCGTTGATCGGGCTCACGAGCAGGTCGAGCGATTCCGGCCCGACGCGAATGACAGTCTTTCTTGGAAGGTTCTTCGCGTCTCCGAGAACGGCCCGCTGATGCGCTGGGTTCTTGTGAAAAATGTCGATGCACTGACCGACCATGCTATCTACGGAAACCGGCAGATACTGCTGGAGGGCGCGAAGTTGTCGGGTGGAGGCCGGATTCATGTAGCGGATAACGAGGTCGCGATCAGCATACATAACGTTAATCGGCGAGTTTTCCATCATCGACTGTATGCGCGCAGCCTCTTCGGCCAGGCGTTCCTGATCGGTGACGACACTCCAGGTGAGCATGGGGCCGACATAGTTGCTATTGGCGTCAAAAATCGGCGAGATTAGCAGATCGAGCGTCTCCGGACCAAGCTTGATCTTGGCGCGGTGCGGCAAGTTGCGCGGATCGCTCAAGACGCGCCGGGGATGGGCGGGATTCTTGTGAAAAATATCGATGGACTGGCCGACGATATGACGGGCGCCTACCGGCAGCAGATCCTGCACCTTGCTAAGGGTTTCATAGGAAGCCTGATTGGCATAGGTAATGATCAAGTCGCGATTGCACATGATCACGTTAATGGGGGCATTCTCGATCATGGCGAGCGCCGTTTTCTGCATCTGAGCGAGGCCTTTGTCCTTGCCGCTGGAAACGGGGCCGCTGGAAACGGGCGGCTCAGCGTACGCGGACGGAGCGTCCAATAGACCGGCCGTCGAGTGGGGCGACGACTTCGACGCACCACGGGTGGAAACTGCATTCTTCATTTGATTCTCCTAAACGTTAATCGGTAACCTGGAACCGGTGGCGCATCAGACAACCGGTGGAACAAAAGATTGGTGAAAAGAACGCTTACTGTAACTGCAAGGTGCGTTCGGTATCGAGAACGAGCAGCAGCCGCCCGTCGAGCTTGTAAACGCCTTCGACGAGTTGCTTAAGGTGGGGCGCCATTGTTTCCGGAACCGGCTCATAGGATTCGGAAACAACGTCAATGACGTCGCCGATCTCGTCAACCAGGAGGCTGACGGCCCCGTCTTCGGCGCGCACGATCATGTTCATGGGTTCCTGATCGGCAGTACGCGGACCGAGGGAGAGCCGCTGGCGCATGTCAATTGCGGCGACGATCTGGCCGCGAAGGTTGATGAGCCCACGGAGAACGGCCGGGGCCAAAGGAACACGAGTCATCTCCTGCGAGCGTAGAACCTCTTGCACCTTGTGTACTTCAATGCCAAAGAAGAGGTCTCTCATGAAGAAGGTAGCGAATTGGCGGTTCAAGCCGGTGGTGGTATCTGGAGCAGTCACGATTAGTTGTCCATTCTTTTCGAACCTTGATACAAAGCGGAATTTCCGCGGGAACCGGACACAGCGGGCTGTTCGTTATCGAGGGATTTTGCGAGTTGCCCGAGCGAGCGGAGCATACCTTCGCGATCGAGGCGGGACAGCGAGGCGGCGAAACCGTGGTGAGCGATTCTTGCCGGAGAGTCGATGTGACTGACTGGCTGCATGGCGACGATTGGAAGGTGCTCGGTTTCGGGCTGGCCTCGGACAGATTCCAGAATACGGATTGCACCGTCGTTGGGAAGATCGAGCGCGGCCAGGACAAGGTCGAAGCGGGTGGCGCTGAGCTTGGCGAGCGCATCGGCGGCGTCGGCAGCTTCGGAGACAGCATAGCCGCCCATTTCGAGCGAACTGCGCAGCAGGCCGCGGCCGAAGGCAGAACTCTCGGCGATGAGTACGCGGAGGACGCGCACATCCTTCGTTTTCTCAAACCAGCCGACATCGCCCGCGCTAATAACGGCCTGCAGGTCGAGCACGTCTGTCACCTGGTTGCCGATTACGGCCGAACCGAGGATCCCAGGGCGCGTGCTGCCGCGGCGAATGTGAATTTCTTCTTCGACGATATCGACGATTTCGTCGACAATCATACCGATGCGGTTATCGGCATCGGCGAAGACGATTACCTGTACCGGCGCGTCTGCGTCACCGACGGAATCGACGCCGGACTGTCCGTCGAGCCCGACGAGCGGAAGGAGTTGGCCCCGGTACTGCACCACAGGGCGGCCGGCGGCGTACTCGAGCCGTTCACGGGGGATTTCTTCGAGCCTGGCGACGAGGGCCAGAGGAACGGCCAACCGTTCAAAGCTTCCGGCACGGAAGAGCAGCATGGAATTCCGGGCGTCGACGATGGCGTCTCCAGAGGATTTGTCATCTCCGCGGCCGGAGGTTCGGCCCTCAGCCAGCACTCCGGACCGCTGGGCAATCCCCATGACGTCGAGGATGAGCGCGACATGACCATCGCCCATGATGGTGGCGCCGGCATAGCCGCTGATTCCCTTCATCTGTTTGCCGAGAGGCTTGACGACAATTTCCTGGGTATCGTTCACTCGATCAACGACGAGACCAAACTGTCGATCTTCGGCCTGCAGGACGACGATATTCAGCACATCTGGAACGCCGCCCGAGCCGTCATCGAGTTGGAGTACGCGATCAAGGAAAGCCAGCGGAAGCAGGTTGCCACGGCGCCGATAGAGCGGTGCATTGCCGATCCACTCGATGAGCCTCTGTGTATCCTCGCCCTCCAGACGGACGAGTTCGAGAAGGCTGGTTTGCGGGATGACAAAACGTTCCTGCCTGACGCTGACTACCAGGCCCGGAATGATAGCGAGAGTGAGGGGGATTTTGATGCGGATGGTGGTGCCCGCGCCCCGGCGGCTAAGCACATCCACCATGCCACCTATTTTTTCGATGTTGGTTTTGACAACATCCATGCCGACGCCGCGGCCGGAAATGCTAGTGATTTCCTTCGCGGTGGAGAACCCCGGCAGGAACACGAGGTTGGCCAGTTCGCGTTCGGTCATCCGTTCCGCCTGATCTTCGCGGATGATCCCCTGGCTTAGCGCTTTTGCTTTCACACGCTGGCCATCGATGCCATTGCCGTCGTCGGCGATTTCGATATTGACGTTCCCGCCTTCGTGGAAAGCGCGGAGCATCAGGCGTCCCTGTGCGGGCTTGCCCGCACGCATGCGCGCTTCCGGTCCCTCAATGCCGTGATCGCAGGCGTTACGGACGATATGGGTTAGGGGGTCTTTGATGGCCTCAATGATGGTTTTATCGAGCTCGGTTTCAGCACCATCCATTTCTAGTTGGATCTGTTTGCCGCACTGGGAAGAAAGATCGCGAACGACGCGCGGAAGTTTGTTCCAGACAACTCCGATTGGTTGCATGCGGGTCTTCATGACTCCCTCCTGGAGTTCGGAGGTGATGAGATTCAACCGTTGGCTGGTGGCGGTGAGGGAAGCATCTTCTAGCCGGGACGTAAACTGAAGCACCTGATTGCGGGCCAGCACGAGTTCGCCGACCAGATTCATGAGCTTGTCAAGAAGGCCGACATCAACGCGGATAGTGGAATCGGCAACCGAACCGCTTTTGGCGGCGGAGTTGGCGTCTGCGTCGTTCTGCTTCGCCACGGGGGCGGTTTCCGGCTCAGCGGCTTCGACCGGGGGCGGAGCGGTGGCGACTGGCGGAGGCGTAGGGACAATAGCAGGCGCGGGTGCCATAGCAGGCGCGGGTGCGGATTTTCGTTCGGCGGCGGCGCTTAGACGGGCGACCAGATCTTCGTAGGTGACGCCGCTCTCGCGGTTGGTGGCCTCAATGGCCGCCAATTCCGCCTTGACGATATCGACTGACTCAAGGACCAGAGAGACCAGTTCCGGCGTCAGATCCCTTTCGCCATTGCGAACCTGCCCCAGAATTGTCTCGGCGTGATGGGTAACCCCCTCAATTGTCGAGAAATTCAGGAATCCGCAGGTTCCTTTCAGTGTATGGATAACCCGGAAGATACTCGCCAGCAAGGTGGCGTCCTTCGGGTGCTTCTCCAAAAGGACCATTTCCTGATCCAGGCGGCCCAAGTTTTCGTTCGTCTCGATCAGGAACTCTTTGGTTAATTCGTTGTCTTCCACAGTGGGTTCTCCGCGTACACCCACTCTTTCGACCGAACACGACCAAGGCTTTAGCCGTTTGCGGGGATCCACTCCCCGCAAACGGGGAGGATTTTTCTGATCCTACCTACTACCACCCCTCCAAGGAGTGAATTGACCGGAACGGACAACAAAGGCATACTGCTGTCATATGTCCAGCGAAAAACGCCGCAGTCCGCGGGCCGGCGTGAACAAGAAATTGCAGGTCACCTACGTCGACGAACAGGGGCGGGAGCGATTCGAAGTGGTGCCAGCACAGGACGTTAGCAAGAGTGGATGCCGGATTCTGTTGAAGTATCGCTGCCAGCCAAGGACAGTGGTGGCACTGAGTCTGACGCCGGCTAACTCCGGCTCAGCAACAGTGCGGTATCAAAACCCTACGCCAAAGGGTTACATTACGGGTCTGGAGTTTTTGGGCGGACTGGTGCTGGCACCAGTTGCTTGAAACATTTTCTATTGAAAATGTTTCCGATACTTTGTACCATCGAGCAAATGCCAATTGAGTATTCCGTGGCGCGATCGCTTGGATTCCGTTCGCGGCGGAGTACCGCTTAACTGCTCCGGCCGGTTGTCCTGCCCAGGACTCCGAACATAGGAGAGAGATCTGGACGCCGCATCCGTTCCCGCGCGGCGTGCGGCGTCCAGAACTGATTTCGGTGGGATTTGGATTGCTGGATCGGGCGGAAGCGGATGGCGCAATGTGGCGGCATGTGGGACGGAGGCCGTGAGCTTCACGGGCAAGCCGTCAGCAGAACCTGGGTTCGCGTGCGACTGCATCTGGTGGCGTTTCTTCGCTGACGGCGATGTTCTCATCGTTGGCAAGCTTGCGCAGGGCTGGCGCGCGGACTCCGCTGGGAGGAGCGTAGCCGAGGTCGCGGCGCCTGGGGTGTCGAATGGGGCTTGCCTCGCTAACGGCGATGCTTAGATCGCTGGCGGGCTGGACTGGGAGCACAGCGGTGGGAAGTGAGTGACGTTGGGCGTTGCGAGTTTTCCGGAACTACTTCTTCTGGGCTAGAAGCGAATGGCGAGGGTCGAGCACGACACGCAACGGGGCGACAGGCAGGTTCCATTCCGCGGTGGTGCGCGCGCCGTCGGTACGGAGCCAGCGGGTCTCTATCTTGCCCCGGCCAAAGTCGAGTTCGATGGGGACATCGACAGAGAAATCCTCACCGACGCCGGACTGTTCGAGGTCGAGTGTGAGGCCGCCCCGGCGGGCTTTCCATTGGAGACGAAGTTGAGGGATGCCGACGCCTTCAACATAGGCGGAGAAAAGCTGATCGAGTGAGGGGCTGCCCTTGGGTCGAAAATTCTGAGCCAGCGCGAGCAGGCCGGCGGTGGTGACACGGCCGCGCAAGTGGCGCGAATGGAGTTCCCGCAGCATGGCGAAGAACTGGGCGTCGCCGAGACGGCGGCGGAGCATGTGCACGACCCAGGTCCCCTTTTCGTAGACAATGGCGCGGTAGGCCTCGGGCGTCTCAGAGGTCTCCAGACGGGCGCCGAGGAGGATTGGGCCGGCGGCGTCGATGGGCTGGCCGTTGACCCCTTTTTGCAACAGATGATCCCGATAGTTGTCGAGCACGTCTTCGAGGGCGCGGAGGCCGCGCTTACGCTCCAGGAGCAGCAGGGCGGAATAGTTGGCGAGGGCCTCCATCATCCACTCATCGCGGTACCCGGCGGTGGTAATCGTGTTGCCCCACCATTGATGCGCCACCTCATGGGCAACGAGCAGATCGGTGAAGAAGACCGGCAGGAGACCTTGATTGGCAAAGTTGGGCCGGTCACGGGGCGGGAGATAGGCGAGGGTGGAGAGATAGATGAGGCCGGGAAATCCCTGGCCGAAGGTGCCGGGGATGGGGGAGACAGCGAGAGTCTGGAGGGGCGGGGGGCCGAGGCGGGCGGCGAGGAACTCAAATGCCTCGGCGACTTCAGCGGCCAGGAGGTCGATTTGTGCGGCCGGGTCCGGGGCGGGAGTGGAGACAAGGACGGGTTGGGGCGCGGCGAGGCGGGGCTGGCGGCCGGTGGTTGGGGGGGGGGGGGCGATCAGGACGTCGCGGCGGGGGGTTAGGCTGGCCTCGACGGTGCGGTTGGCATAAACGTCGACACGGAGGGGGCCGCGGCTGGCGCTGGACTTCTTGTATTCGCCGAGGTTGAAACCGGCGATGCGGAGGGGGACGGAGCTGCGCCGTTTAGTGACGCGGGTGTCGCCGTCGACCTGCTCGTCGATGAGGTCGCCGGTGGCGATGAGGTTGAGGTGCTTGGGGCAGCGGAAGGTGAGATCGTAGGTGGCGAACTGGAGGCCGTGGTGGGGGTACCAGGTGCCGCGGGCGCTGACGAAATAGACGCCGTTGCCGGCGGGGAGTATGACGTCGCCTTCCTGACGAAAGACGATGGAGTGCTGGCCGGGTGTGAGGTGGCTTTCCAGGGCGAGGAGGAAGACTTCGTTTTCGCTGCCGCGCAGGAGGGAGGAGCGGAGGTTTTCGCGCTGGAGGACCTGGGCGGGGACGCCGTCGACACTGGCTTCGGGGACGCGGACACGGCGCGAGATGTCGAAGGCGAGGGTATTGAGGAGGCCGCGGATACGGGAGGATTCCGGGACGCGGACGCGGAGGGTGGTGGTGGCGGAGAGGTGGAGATCGGCGCCGAGGGTGGCCTCAATGGCGACGTGTTCGATTTCGAACTCGCGGAGGGGCGGGCCTTGGGATGGATCCTTGCGAACGCGGCGGGAGGGGAAACTGGTCCAGATGTTGTAGTAAGACCGGTTTTCACGGTATTGGAGCTGGGCGACAACGAGTTGATCGGTAGCCTGGGGATCGTAGATAACGTCGAAATTTCCGTGGCCTGTGCCGGCGAGGGCGGCGAAAAAGAGGCCGAACTGGGGAATCACTTTGCCGGCGATGTCCTGGGTGATGCGGGCTTCGAAGCTGGTGATGAGATTGCGGAGGGTGGTGGAGAATTGGCCGGCGAGGAGGGCGCCCATCTCCGGGGCGGGTTTGGGTGCGCCGTCGCGAAGGAAGGAGTCGATTTCGGCGGCAGTGGAATCGGTGAAGATGAGAATGGCCGATTTGAAGTGCTCATCGAGATTGGGGGATTCGGTAAAGCGGGCAAGGGACTGGCGTTCGCCGGCGGAAGGAGGCAGGAGGAGGACTTCGCCATCGCCGCCATCGACTTCGGCCCAGAAGAGGGCGGCGATGGGGGCGCCGGCGACGGGTTTGGAGAGGAGGACGAAGCCGTCGGTGAGGTAGAGTTTGAGATCCTCCCTGGCGAGAGAGAGATCGCGGACGCGCCAGCAGCGTTCGGGGTCGAAGGAGACGTCCTTCAACGCCGCGGCGACGGCGGCGGCGGGTTTCCCTGGCGGCGCCGTCTGGGCAAGCGAAACACCTGCCAGGGGCAAGCTAAATAAACATCTCCTCGTCAGTGGTGACCTGTGCGACATTCGCCGGTGCGCCCTTCAATAAATGGCCTACGGCGGCCTTCACACCGGCCGCGACGCCGGTGATTTCGCGGATCGGCCGCAGGATGGTGCCATGGACCGAGCTGACAGTGTCATTGACGCGCGTGAGAGTGTTTTCGAGCACCGTTTCGGCGCGATCCAACTGGATTTTGGCGCGGGACGAGGCATCGGCGACGAGTTCATCGACGCGCAACATCTGGGTTTGGGTGAGGGCGAGGATGTCGTTGGCGCGGGCGGTGATTTCGTTGATCTGGGCGCGGCTTTCGACGAGGGTGGTTTCGGCCGTCTGGATGAGTTTTTCGGCCTTGGGAAGGAAGGCGTCGACGCGCTCCTTCATCTCCTTCGTAGTCCTGGCGAGGCGCATCATAGCGACCGCTTGCGCGGCAAACGAAACGGCCGTCATGGCGACGAATATCGTAAGGAGAATAAGAGTGGTGTCGGCGTTCATTCCGTAAACCCTTTGAGAGATACCGGCGCGTCAGGCCCCGGCAGCGTTACCAGTGTCGCCGAGGACGGATTCTTTGTACGCCTGGCGTCCGGCGTCAACGGCGGCGGCCAACTGTTCCTTCTGGCGCTGCAAGGCGAATTTGCTCTTGTCGGCCAGTTCGACAGCGGACTCCTTCAATTCTTCGCTCTTGCGCTTTACATAGTCCTTGCCTTCATCGGCTTTGGACTTGAGAAGCTGGCGGGTCTCTTCCCCGGACTTGGGAGCGAACAAGATGCCTACGGCCACGCCAATACCCAGGCCAAGGCAGAAATAGGAAATGCGCTTATCGTCTTCCATTGTGAGTTACCTCGTTTCTAGTGTACATCGCAAAGCCTGTTACACCCTTTAGATGTTGCCAGGCGGGCCGTGCGTTGCCACAATCAATGCATGTCACCGCGCGTTCCACCGAAGCTGGACCACGAAAAGCTATGGAATTACGCGGCGCGGCTTTTGAGCGGGCGGGCGATGACGATTGGGGAGTTGCGGAAGAAGCTGGCGGGGCGGGCGGAGGCGGCGGGCGATGTGGACGATGTGCTGTCGCGATTGAAGCAGATGCATGTATTGAATGATCGGCTGTTTGCCGACAGCTATACGGCGGCGCGGCGGGACGGGGCGGGATTCGGCAAGGGCCGGGTGCTGCGGGAGTTGTCGAACCGGAAGGTGCCGAAACTGGTGGCAGAGGCGGCGGTGACGCAGGCCTATTCCGAAGTGGACGAGGTGGAGCACGCAGTGGCTTTTTTGAAGCGGAAACTGCGGATTGCGGACCCGGCGGAATATTTCAAGGATCCGAAGCATTTGCAGTCTGCCTACCGGAAGCTGCGATATAACGGGTTTTCGTCGAATGCGACGGTGAAGGCGCTGCGGCAGTGGTCGAGCGTGGCCGATGAGTTGACGGACGAGCCGGAGGAGTAGCGCTAGCGCCGGGTGCCGATGCCGCCGGGCTGGCCAAAGCCGCCCTGCTGGCCGCCGAAACCGCCGGTTGGACTGGTACCGAAACCGCCTGTTGGACCGGCGCCCTGGCCTGTTGGGATCTGGCCGGGGACTTGTCCCGGGATTTGGCCGGGAATCTGGCCTTGTTGGCCCTTTTGATCCTTCGTTGGATCGTAGACGAACTCCCACTCTTTGTAGTTCGTTTTTTCCTTGTAGATTTTGATGCCCTCGGCGTCGTATTTGCTGGCGACGCCGGCGATGCCTCCACCCATGCCGGTGCCAGCGTTCATGCCGCCCTGGATATTGGCCAGGCCTTGCGGATTGGGCCGGGTGAGAATTTGCTGAATCATCGCCGTAGCGGGATTCACATTGACGCCGCCGGGCATGCCGCCGGGGAGAGGAGGGCTGCCGAAACTGGTTGAGCCGCCGCCGGGGCGGAACCCGCCAGGGGGCATGGGGGAACCGGGCGGGTAGGGCTGGCCGGGAAGGGAGGCGTTGACGGTTTGGCTGGTGGGGGGCTGACCGCCGTAGCCGCTGCCGAACGAGTATCCGCCGCTGGTTGGGGAGGCGGTGCCGCCGGTCTGGGAGTTGGCCGCCTGGGTAGGATACTGCCCCATTTGGCCGGGCAGGCCGGGGATGCGCTGGATGGGCTGGCCGTTGGGACCCATGATGGGCACAAGCGATTGCTGTTGCTGAAGCTGTTGCTGTTGGAGCGGTTCGCTGGTGGGGTCGACAGGGCTGCTGGCGGCGCCGGGAGGGGGCGGGGCGCCGGGGGCGCCGGGCTGCTCGCTGGCGCGGCGATTGAGCGCCTGGGCGACGCGGCCGCTTGCGTTGGGGTCAACGGTGGAGCCGAAGCTGGCGCCTTCGCTGACGAAGGTATTGGCGGCTTTTTCACCCGAACGGGTGGGGTCCTGCGTGGGGTCGGCCGGCTTCTGGACCAGCGAATCGGTGAGCTTCATTCCATCGGTGTGAATAAGGCGCCACTCGTCTTTGCCGGTCATGGGGTCCAGATATCGCCGGCGGAGGAAGTGGACGCCATTGAAGTTTTCGAGCTCTTCGATGGTTTGGGGATACTTCTTGTTCTTCTTGGTGAAGACCTTGATGGCACGCACGTACTGCTCCCCGCGTTCGATGAGAAGTTCCTCGCGATTGCGTTGCATTTCCAGCGCCAGCCGCGGCATTTCCAAATAGAGCATGAGCGCCATCATCGCCGACATGGCGAAGACGAAGATGAGCGCATAGCCCCGTTCGGATTGGCGGCGGCGAAGGGTCATTGTGAGATTTCCACTAAGGGGAGCGTTTGTTGCTGTTTGAATTCTGTGTCTTCCATGACGACCGAATTGAGATTGATGCGCACGACTTTGTAGCGCTTCTTCACAGTCTCGCCTTCGTTGGCGACGAACACATCTTCATTTTCCAGGAAAAAGGCTCGTTTCACACCGGCGCGGGCACCGGTGAAGCCGTAAAATTTCAAGGGAATAGGCGGCGCTTGCGGCTTGACAGGGGCAGGCGGGACGCCGCCGGGCTGAGGAGCGATGACAGGGGCGCCGACGGGTTTGGCCATGGTGACGGGCTTAGCCGGGATGATTTTTCCCGGGTCTGGTGCCTTGGGCGGGGGGGCCGCGGAAAAGTCAAACAGCGGACGGGAGCCGCCCTGAATGGGAACATTGCCGAGACGGGCGAGAAGGTCCGTGCGGAGCGTGGGATCGATGGTTGTGGGGTCGATGCGGTCTTCCAGGCGGCGGGGGCGGAGGATCGGCTTGAACTCCTGCGTAGCCTGGCGCGTGCCCTTCTGCTGCTTGGGGGCGGCGCTCTTTGCGGACACGGGGGTGATGGGGGCGCGCGGGCCGGCGGCCCCAGAGACGGCGGGCGTTGGCGACTGGGCGCGGCGTTGTGAATCGGACGGCGGGCGATCATCGCCGCCGGTGAATTGAAGGACCAGGGCAAGCAGGAGCAAGCCAACGAGGATGGCGATTTGTTTGGGAGTTGCACCGAGTTTCATTGGGCGCCTCCGGCTGGGGGCGTCACCACGGCCACTTGCGGCAGCGGCGTTTCGCGAATGAAGGTATTTAGGCGCAGCGAGATGTTCAGGACGCCGGTGCCCTGTTGGGGCGAAGCGGCGAGGCTTTCGATGATGACGAGGCGGTTGGCTTTATCGAGTTCGCGGAGGAAATGGAGCAGATCCGCATAGCTGCCTTCGTAGGCGGCAAGGATGCTCACCATGCCAAGTTCGTCGGAGCCTTCGACTTCCTCCTCATTGAAAGCCTGCTCCTTGGGCCGGACACCGGCGGCCTTGGCGAGTTGATTGAGTTCACCGACGAGGGTGGAGTAGGTGGTGGGGCGGCTTAGGAAGTAGCGCCCGAGGAAGTCATCGCCCTGCGTGCGGCCTTTGTCGACTTTGGCGGCGAGTTGTTTGGAACGGGTGAGAATGGCCTGTTTTTGGCCGACATCGCGGCGGAGATCGGTGAGGCGAAGCTCCATCTGTTCGGCGGAGCCGCCAAGCGGGCTGTAGACGAACCAGGCGGCGATCAGGTTTAACGCTACCAGCACGCCGAGAACGGCGCGCGCGGTGGTGCGGGGGTCGTTTTTCTTCAGGCCCAACTGGCCCAGAATGGCGTTGACGTTAAAGTTTCTGGGCATAGTTCACACTCACGCGGCAGCGGTAGAGGGGCTCGCTTTGCGACGGCGGCAGACAGTTGGCGACGCTGGGAACACTGAAGATGCCGGAGCCTTCCATCTTTTTGAGCAGGTCGACGACGGGTTCGACGCTTTGGGCGCCGACGGTCATTTCCAGTTGAATGTTGTTCTTAGGGTCCGTTTGCGGGCGGATGGCGACAAGGCGGACGTTGTGCGGCATCACCGATTCGAGGTCGCCGAAGAGCTTGGTCCAGCTAACGCCTTTGCGGGCAATGAGGGTATTCAGGAAGACGCTACGCTCAAGCACGTCGGCGTTTTCGGCCTTGCGCATGGAGGCTTCGATGGCCGCCTGTTCGGTGGCGAGTTTGGCGAGTTGCTCTTCGGCCTGGGCGGTGGCTTCGCGGACGTCGCGCTTCTGGTCGCGTTCGTTGACGATGAGCAGAACGAGCAGGCCGAGCGTAAGCACGAGCAGGCCGGCCAGAACGCTGGAGGCGACGATCATGGCGCGGTTGCGGCGGAAGGGTTCGCTGGCGAGGTTAATGGGGTAGCGCATGTGCGTCATAGACGTCCCCCAGCGGCGAGCCAGCCGAGCAGGCCGGCATTGTGGGCCTGCGCGGCGCCAAGCGGCGATTGGAGCGCTTCGGCGGTGACTTCCGGGGCGAGCCACTGCGGATCGAACCCGACGGCGTAGACCCCCAAGGGCTGCTTGCCCCATTCGTCTTCGAGATAGGTGAGGGTGGGGATGAGGTGTTCGGCGATCGAATCGGGAGAGGCTTCCGGCAGTTCAATGGTGCGCAGGAGGCGAAGGGCGCCCGAATCGGTGACGGCGAGCGCGAGGACGAGTCCGTTGAGCTTGACGACGACGCGGCAGCCGTTAGTGGGAACGGCGTTGAGCGTGGCCATCATGGACGTGGTGACGAAGCCGACGTGAAGGCTGGAGGCGCGGAAGGGGGCCTCATAGCGGGCGAGGGTTTCAAGCGAAATGGAACTGGCAATGACGTCGATTTTCTTCGAGCCATGGCGGGGTTGCGGGAAGTAGCTGACCGAAGCCGAATCGATATCGAACGGGACGGCTTTGCGCAGGCGGAATTTGACGAGCGTTTCCTGCTCTTCGGGCTTGGCGGGGAAGGAATCGAAATCGAGAACGGTGGTGCGGCCGGCGTAATCGGGCAGGATGACGGCGGCGGTGCGGCGCTTGCGGCTGGCGCCTTCGCCGGTGACTTCACGGACAGCGCGGGCAATGGAATCAGGCCGCAGAATGTTTTCTTCGGAGGGAGAGACGCGGAGCGTATTGGGGTCAAAAGCGGTGAAGCCCTTGCCCTTGGCCGAGGACCAGGCTAGGCCCGCCTCCGTGACTTCGAAACCGAAGTCCGGCGGCGGATCGGCAAGCAGGCCATTGATTGAATCGACGAATCCCATGGGTTACTCGATGAAGGTCACTTTGTTGATTTCGCGCAGGGTGGTGATGCCGGCTTTGACGCGTTCGAGCGCCGATTCGCGGAGGGTGGTCATGCCTTCTTCGCGCGCGACGCGTTTAATTTCCGAGGCCGGGCGTTTTTCGAGAATCAGTTCGCGCATCCGTTCCGAAAGATCGAGCAGTTCATGAATCGCACTTCGGCCGTGATAGCCGGTGCCGCCGCATTCGAAGCACCCGGCGCCTTCATAGAAAGTGACGTCGCGCCAGTCGTCCGGGTTGAGGCGGCTGTCGATAATTTCCTGCTCTTCGACGCGAATAGGGCGCTTGCAGTGATCGCAGATGACGCGGACCAGGCGCTGGGCGAGGATGCAGTTCATGGCGGCGACGAAGTTGTACGGCTCGACGCCCATGTTGAGGAAGCGGCCCATGACGTCGAGCACGTTATTGGCGTGGACGGTGGTGAAGACAAGGTGGCCGGTGAGAGCGGCGTTGATGGCGATCTGCGCGGTTTCCTGGTCGCGGATTTCGCCGACGAGGATTTTGTCTGGATCGTGGCGGAGAATGGACCGCAGACCGCGGGCGAAGGTGAGGCCTTTTTTCTCGTTAACGGGGATCTGGGTGATGCCCTTGAGTTGGTATTCGACCGGGTCTTCGATGGTGACGATCTTGTCTTCGTCGTTCTTGATTTCGCTGAGCGCGGCGTAGAGCGTGGTGGTTTTTCCGGAGCCGGTGGGGCCGGTGACAAGCACCATGCCGTAGGGCTCTTTGATGTAGCGGCGGAAGCGGGTGACGTCGTGATCGGAGAAGCCGACGACATCGAGGGTGAGCTTGGCGAACTTTTCCGACATCGACTCTTTGTCGAGCACGCGGAGCACGGAATCCTCGCCATGCACGGTGGGCATGATGGAGACGCGGAAATCGATGAGGCGGCCCTTATAGCGGACGCGGAAGCGGCCGTCCTGAGGGACGCGGCGTTCGGCGATGTCGAGTTCGCTCATGACCTTGATGCGCGAGATGATCATCGAGTGCCAGTCCTTGGCGATAGGCGGCATGGCGTAATGGAGCACGCCATCGATGCGATATTTGATGACGACTTCGCCGTCGCGGGTTTCGATGTGAATATCGGACGCGCGGCGTTCGAGGGCGTTGAATATGGTGGTATCGACCAGTTTGATGACCGGGGCGATTTCGTCTTGATCGGCCGAGATACGGTCAATGGAAAGGGTCTCGTCGGGGTTTTCGTCGTCACCGCCAACAACGTCGAGCGCGAAGCCTTCGGTGACCTCTTCCAGCACGCGCTGGGATTGCTCGGTTTTTTTGAGCAGTTCGGTGATCTGATGCAGAGCGGCGACACGGACGCGGAGGCGACGTTTGAGCAGCACCGAGAGTTCGTCAATCAGTTGGAGATTGCGTGGATCGGCGACGGCGATTTCGAGCGTTTCGGCGCCGCCGGGGGCCTTGTCCATCGCTACGGGGACGAAGTTGTAGCGGAACATCATGTCCACGGGGACCAGGCGGAGCAGTTCGAGATCGACCTTGCCTTCCTTGAGATCCAGATAGCCGGCGCGGTAGCGGGCGGCGAGAGCCTTGGCGTTGGTGATTTCGACTTGCGGATCGATCAGATTGGCGCGTTCAGTGGCCATGTTAACGACTTCCTCCCCCAATGGAATCCGAGAGCGAGAATATCGGCAGGTAGAGGGCCACCAGGACGAAAGCGACGAAAATGCCCATGAAAACCATGATGGCTGGCTCGATCAACGACAGCACCGCGGCCATGCGCGTCTGCACGTCGTCCTCGTAGAATTCGGCGACGCTGCCGAGCATGGCTGGCAGCGCGCCGGTGGACTCGCCGACCTCGATCATGTCGATGGAGAGTTCGGGGAATATTTTGGTGTCGGTGAGCGAACTGGAGAGGGTGTTGCCTTCGCGGACGGACTGGCGGACTTTTGTCAACGAGCGCTCCAGGAGCTTGGTGCCGACGCTTTGCGCGGCGGTTTCGAGCGCCTGGACGAGCGGGATGCCGCCCAAAAGGAGCGTCGATAGAACGCGCGAAAACTGGGCGACCTGGTACTTCACCCAGATCTCGCCGGCGATGGGCGTGCGGAGCTTGATTTGGTCGAGCGTGGACTGGGCGGCCTCCGTTTTGCTCCAGAAATAGAAGCCCGCGCCACCGCCAAAGACGATCGCGATGACCAGCAAAATGTAGTCCCGGGCGGCGGTGCCAATCGCGATGAGCCAGATGGTTAAGCTCGGCAGTTTCGCGTCCATGGAAGAGTAGAGCTGAGCGAATTGGGGGACAACATAGGCCACCAGGAAGCCGACGAGCAGGATGACGAGGGCGATGAGCAGCAGAGGGTAGATGAGCGAGCCGATGAGTTTGCGCTTCACGGCCAGGTTGCGGCGCTGGTAGCTGACGTAGCGATCGAGCACGTCGACGAGCGAACCGGACTTTTCGCCGGCGAGGATGGAGGAAATATAGATGGGCGGGAAGACGCCCTGCTTCTGGAACGCGTCGCTTAAAGAGGTGCCGATGCGGACTTCGTCGCGGACGGCGGTGACGAAGGGGCTGAGCTTTTCGTCGGTGAGGCGGGTGGCGAGCAGATCGAGCGATTTGAGGATCGGCAGACCGGCGCGGATGAGGGTCACAAACTGCTGGTTGAAGATCAGGAATTTTTCGAGATCGATCTTCTTGGGGCGGGACTTGCCGGCGCCGGTGGAGAGAGCGTCGAACTTGCCTTTGGGCTTGATGGAATAGACCAGGAAGCCCTGGGCGGCGAAGCGGTCTCGGATTTCGTTTTCGGAGTTGCCGTCGACGACTTCCTGCTTGATTTGGCCGCGGGCGTCGGCGTATTTGAGATTAAACTCGCTCACTGCACGACCTCCACGCCGGGGGGAGGCGTGAACTTGTAGAGTGAATCCTTCTGCGCGGGGTTGCGGCTTTCGTTGCGGAAGCGGAAATCCATGGTGGAGGCGTCCTGGCCACGGACGATGAGTTGTTCGATCCGGGCGTCCGGCGTGGCGAGGAAGCTGACTTCGCGGTATGGCGCCTTTTCCAGATTGCGTGGTTCGGCGGTGATGCGGACGAGCGCGCCCTCGGGCTTGACGATGAATTTGCCGAAATCGCGTTGGAAATCGAGCTTCCCGATCAGGAAGGCCATAGGGGCTTGCAGGTCCGTGGCCTCTTTGAGCTTCATCTTTTCGGCCCGGTTCGACAGGGGGGAGTAATACCAGTAGTCAGTGCCGTCGGAAATGTAGAGTTTGCCATCGGGCTTCAAGTATTCCCAGCGCATGCGGCCGGGCTTGCGCAGGTAGAGGCGGCCGGTTTCGGTGCGGCTGGCTTTGTTCGGGGCAATGTAGGTTAGCTCAAAGTCCATCTCCAGCGTTTTCACTGTGTTGTAGCGAGTTTCCACCGCCTTGAGGACGCGCGCCAAGTCGACATCGGCGCCAAAAGCGCTGAAAGCGAACAGAGACACCAATGCCAATAAACCCTTCACACAAACAATGACGCCTCCCGCCGCCATTTCGTGGAAACCTATTTTGGCCTAAGGGTTACGAGCGTGGCGCCCCACCCGCCGGCGCCTTCGGGGGCGGTGGAAGCGGATTCGACAAACGGCGTGCGGGCGAGAACACGACGGACGGTTTCGCGTTGGACGCCAATTCCCTTCCCGTGGATGATACGGAGGTGGACGAACCCTTTTTCGAGGGCGGCTTCGAGATAAGCCTCCACGATGCCTTCGACATCGCGTGGAGGGACGGTGTGGAGGTCGAAAACGTCGGTGATGGGGAGTTCAATAACGTCGTCTTCGGGGTCCATACAGTTCCCACTATGGCAGAGGCGCATTCGTAAAGCTTGGTTAAGTCCTGGAAAGAACGCGAAACCTTGCGGCGGAATCCGGTACCTTACTACTGTGCGAACCCAAATTCTAACTTTCACCCTTGTTGCTTGCGGAGTTGTATGGGCCCAGCCGCCGGGCGGGGGGCGCGGCCGGATGATGCGGCCGAATCCGGTGATGACGGCGCTGGACGGCGATAAAGACGGCACGATCTCGGCGGCGGAGATTGCCGGGGCGCCTGCGGCGTTGAAGAGTTTGGACAAGAACGGGGATGGGGTGTTGGCGGCGGAAGAGGTACGGCCGCAGATGCCGGAGAGGGATGGCGGCCAGGCGGTGGATATTGCTGGCCCTTTGTTCAGTTTTGACGCGAATAAGGACGGAAAATTGACCAAAGAAGAGGTTCCGGAGCGCATGCAAGGCATATTTGCGCGGGCGGATGCGGATAAAGATGGGCAATTGACTCGCGAAGAAATTGCGAAAGCATCGGCGGGGCAGGAGCGGCGCGGCGGGGGAGAGGGCGGGCCGCCGATGGATCCGTTGACACGGGCGCTGGACGCTAACCGGGATGGAGCGTTGTCGGAAGCGGAGATTGCCGGGGCGGTGGCGGCGCTGAAGACGCTGGACAAGAACGGCGATGGGGTGTTGAGCGGAGAGGAGATCCGGCCGGCGATGCGCGGCGGGCGTGATCCGCGAGAGATGGTGAACCACCTGTTCGAAGAAAACGACGCGAATAAAGACGGGAAGCTATCGAAGGCCGAGATGCCGGAGCGGATGGCGGAGATGTTCGAGCGGCTGGACGCGGACAAAGACGGCTTTGTGACCAAGGAAGAGCTGAGCCAGATGGGCGGGAGACGGAGAGAGTAATGCGACGCAGAGACCTGTTTGCGATGGCGGCGGCCCCGTTGGCGCCGCGACGGACGGCGACGACCGTTTTGCAGCATGAGAATGTTTTGGGAACTTCGATGGAGTTGCGGTTGGACTCGTTGACGCCGGAACGGGCCGAGGCGGCGGCGCTGGCGGAGATTGACCGGCTGGCGGGGATCTTGAGTTCCTATGATGCCGGGAGCGAGTTTAGCCGGTGGACACGGACACGGAACGAGGCAGTGCGGGTATCGCCGGAACTGTTGGAAGTACTGGGGTTATACGACCAGTGGCGCGTGAGGACGGGCGGAGCGGTGAGCGCGTCGTTCGCGGTGGCGAATGGCAGCCCGCACTGGGCGCTGGATCGGGCGAATGGCACGGCGACGCATTTATCGACGGCGCCGCTCATGTTGAACAGCTTTACGAAGAGCTACGTGATTAACAAGGCCGCCGACGCGGCGATGCGATTCGCGAATGGCGTGGTGGTGAATATTGGCGGAGACCTGGTGGTGAAGGGGCGTTTGACGGAACAGGTTCAGGTGGCGAATCCGTTGGACGACACGGAGAACTCGGCGCCGCTCGCGCATATCGCGGTGCGGGGGCAGGCGGTGGCGACGTCGGGCAATTCGCGGCGCGGGGCGCACATTGTCGACCCGCGGACGGGGACGCGGCCACAGCACATTGCAAGCGCGACGGTGGTGGCGCCACGGGCGACCGACGCCGGGGCGCTGGCGACGGCGTTCACAGTGTTGACGGTGGAAGAATCG
Organism: Bryobacterales bacterium; assembly: GCA_016789905.1. Classification (GTDB taxonomy): domain Bacteria; phylum Acidobacteriota; class Terriglobia; order Bryobacterales; family Bryobacteraceae. The sequence continues at coordinate 44,512 of JAEUQC010000213.1, forward strand.
CGGGCGCTGGCGGCGAAGATGCCGGGCGTCGAATACCTGCTGGTGCGGAAGGGCGGCGGGGTGGTGAAGAGCCCAGGCTTTTTGCTGGCACCGTTGGCACAAGTGGCAGCGGTTGAGGTTGTGATCAACTTCGAATTGGCGCGGATTGACGGGCAGCGGTACCGGCGTCCGTATGTTGCCGTCTGGATTGAGGACAAGGACAAGTTTCCGGTGCGGACGGTGGCGCTCTGGCTGCAGAAGGACCGTTGGCTGCCGGACCTGCGGGCGTGGTATCGCGGGGACCGTTTGCGGCTGCTGGCCGAGGGGAACGACATTGTCGCGAGCATGACTTCGGCGACGCGGCCGGCGGGCAAGTACACGATGAAATGGGACGGGAAGGACAACAAGGGCGTGCCGGTGAAGCCGGGGAAGTATACGGTGTACATCGAGGGCGTGCGCGAACATGGGTCGTATGATTTGTTGAAGCAGGAAGTGGACTTGACTGGCGGGCCGAAGCAGTTTACGGTGGCGGGTGGATTCGAGATTCTCAGTGCAACTATCGACTATAGAAAAGCCGCTGGACACTAGCGCGCCTCGGCGCGTGCCGAAGTGGAAGCGGCAGTTAGCGACGCTCGCGCGCTGGCTCCATATTTACTTGTCAATGGTGAGTTTCGGGGTGCTGTTTTTCTTCGCCGTTACCGGCCTGACGCTGAACCATACCGATTGGTTCTCGGGTGCGCAACGGACGGTGCAGGTGAAGGGGACGGTGGACGTTGCGCTGGTGAAGGGGACGGTGGCGAAGCTCGAAATTGTGGAGCATTTGCGGAAGACGCACCGGGTGGGCGGGGCGCTATCCGATTTCCGGATTGATGAGGGACAGTGCTCGATATCGTTCAAGGGGCCGGCGTATACGGCGGATGTGTTTTTGGATCGCGTCAGCGGGGCTTATGATTTGACGGAGACGCGGATGGGGTTTGTGGCCTTGTTGAACGACCTGCATAAGGGGCGCGATTCGGGACGGGCGTGGGCGTGGGTGATTGATATTTCGGCGGTGCTGATGACGCTGGTTTCGATATCGGGGCTGGTGCTGGTTTTCTATTTGCAGAAACGGCTGTTTTCGGGGTTGGTTACGCTGGGGGCGGGGGCGGTGTTGTGCTTGGCGGCTTATTGGATTTGGGTTCCGTAGGGGAGTGCTCGTGGAAGATCTTAAGGAAACAGATTGGGATTCGTGGGACGCGCAGATTGCTGCGGATGCGGAGAGCGGGCGATTGGACAAGCTGGTTGAGCGGGCGCTGGCGGATCATGAGAGCGGTGAATCGACGCGGTTGTGAAGCACTCCGCGTTGCCTATGGCGTGTTTCGGCAGGTGACGACGAAGCCTCGACACGCGAGACTACCCTTCAAGATGGCTGGCGAATATTGACCCCATCGAACGCGGGTCTTGTCTATACCGGCGCAGCCGAATTGCGCCGCTGTTGCGTCGCTTCTTCGAGCACTTGCAGTGCCAAGCCGCGAGAGACGGTGGGGAAGCCGGCAAGAAAATCCTCTAATGTCTCGCCGCCTTCCAGGTAGTCGATAAGCGTCTGGATAGGGACTCGCGTGCCGCGGAGAACGGGCACACCGTGCATGATTTCGGGATCGCGGACAATTGCATTCGGCACTTTTCTATTTTGGCTCGGGGCTCACCGCGCGGGCCAGTGCCAGGGTGGCGTGGTGCCGAAGCCGGCGACAGTGGTTTCGCCGTGGCGCTTTTCCAGGTGGATTGCGTTGTCGTTGGCGAGCGCGGCGGCGAGTGGCGCGGCGTGGGTCACAACGACCAGTTGCGTGCGGCGGGAGGCATTGCGGATGAGAGCGGCGAGGGGCGGCAGCAGGTCCGGGTGAAGGCTGGTCTCGGGTTCGTTTAGCACCATCAGCGCTGGGGGACGCGGCGTCAACAGGGCCGCGGTCCAGAACAAGTAACGCAACGTCCCTTCCGATAGCTCCGCGATGGAGAGCGCCCGGAGCAGGCCGGGTTGGCGCATCGTTAACTCGAAGCGTCCGGCGGTGGTGTTGACTTCGACTTCGCTGCCGGGGAATCCGTTGTTGATCGCGGATCGGAACGACTCGGCGTCGCCGAGTTCGAGAATGGTCTGGATGGCGGCGGCAAGGTCGGCGCCGTCATTGGACAGGATCGGAGTAAAGTTGCCGATACGGGGCGCGCGGACGGGCGCGTCGGAGTCGGTACGGAAGTGATCGTAAAAACGCCAGTTGCGGATGGCTTCGCGGAGCCGCCACATTTCCGGGGCGCGGGCCGGGTCGGCGAGCGAGAAGAACATGCTGTCGAAACTAGAGAGTTCGGCATCGGCAACCGCCCACTCGCCAGCAGCGTCGCGGACGCGGAGGATGGGGCCGTCACGGTCGACGACCGTTGACGCGGGACGCTGTACGGCGCCGTGCCAGATGCACTCGCGTTTGATGGCGGGATCGTGCTTGAAGGCTGGAGGTGTTTCGGGAGACTGGGGCGGGAGACCGAGATCGATGAGATAGCCGAACTCATCACTGGCGAAGCCGAGCCGTAAGTTGACAGGCTGTTTGCGGCGGGTTCCTTCGAGCGGCATCTCGCCTCGGCGCACGGCCGGCGACGGCGCTTCCGGGCCGGCCCAGAGCGTGGACGACAGGCCGCCCTCGGCGGCGAGCGAATGGACGATGCGGCCCTGCGCCGTGTCAGCGAGCAGGCGCAGGGCACGGTAAAGATTCGACTTGCCGCTGCCGTTGGCACCGGTCACCACGTTCAACCGCTGCAACGGAACGACGGCGTGGCGCAGTGAGCGGTAATTAGCGATGGCGAGTGCGGTGAGCATGGTTGGCGGAAAACCGGAACGAACTTCATCGTAACGGGAAGCCCCTTACTTCCGCTTCGGCATTTCCATGCGCACTGGGGCGGCCAACCCTATGTAGGTGCGCCATTGGCGGTGCAGCGCGACTGCCACAACAAACGGCCCAGCGAAGGGAATCACCAAATAGATCAGGTGGTACACATATTGCAGGGTCCACATTCCGCCGCCGCCACCGGCCGCCGTCTTCAGAACCGTCCCGTATCCGTTGATATAGGCGTAAGCCACAACAGAGGCGACATTGAGGGCTGTCTCAATGCCCAACCCTTGCAAAACCTGCCGCCGCTCCCCGCCCCAAATGGCGCCAGCGGCCAGCGCCAACGCCAGGTAGGAAAACCAACTGCTTGCGAAAAAGGCGATGCTATCCTCTTCCGCCGTAAAGGCCAGCGTCTCGACATACTGCCCCTCATTGGTACTGCTATTGCGGCCGTAGGTGTTCACCTCCACCTGAAACGTCCAGGCGCGCGTGCCATCCTCAACGCGGACCGGAGCCTGCCCAGGCGGCGACACAAACAAGGCCAACGGGATGAAGGAGAGCTTTGCCAACAACCACAAAGACGGCCCCTTCAACAGAAACCACCACACGGTCATCACCAGGGGCAACAAGAGCACAGCCCGTGTCACCACCGAAACCGCCGATAGCCGACGCACCAGCCACTTCATCTCGGCTGTGCCCGTCGCGCCCACATCGCAAACACAACCATCGCATCCAGAATAATCAGAAGTTCCCACACATACAGATGCGCGAAATCAAACAGCGACCGGTAGTACTGCCCTAAATAGAACAGAGAGATGATGCGCAAAAGGTTCAACAGTTCAATAGCGCCCAAGCCCACGCCCAGGCCCCACAACTTCTTCCGCGGAGCGGCTGGATAGCCAAGGATCGCGGCCCACAAGAGAATCACCACGTTCACGCCGTTGCACCCGTCACGAACTTCCATGGCAAACCCGCGCAAAGGGCTGCTCAGTACGGCCTCGCGCTGCTCGCAAATGCCGCCACCTAGGCGGATTATCCATCCCGCGGAAGCCGCCAGGACTCCGGAGAACCCCTCGACCAGCGGGCGCACCGGAGCTGACAGCAATAGTATGAACATCCCGAGCGCCGAGACGACAAACAGCAAAAAGAATCGCTGCGACCGGTTCAACGCGCCCATCGGCCCGTTACGCTACCCCAGCCGAGTCCGGAGCTCGAAGCCGTTGCCAGGCAAACAGGACGAGCAGGCCGGCAAGACCGATCATGCCCCACTCTCCGAGGGTCGGAATCGGGACCGGATGAGATGGCGCACCTACGGCGACGGGCTCTCCGTAGACGTAGAAATCCACCGGAACAACGGAGAAGCCGGGGCTGGCACCAAACGTGGTGACCACTACCGTATAGGTGGTATTGGCCGTTAAGGTGGCCGTCAACTTTGGACATAAGCCAGGCGTACCGGCGCAGCCCGGGATGGTCACAGTACTGCCGGAAGGCGGCTGGCCATCACTATCGTCGTTGACGGAAATGGCATTGGCACCAGGCGTGGAGGCGGTAAACGTGCCGTTGTAGAGGACCAGAACGGCATCAAAGGTGGCAGACCCCACCCCGAACGTATACGTGCCTGTAACGGTTGGAGTGAACGACTGCGCCGCGTAGGAACGCGTCGTGACGCCACCGGTCAAATCCGAAATGCTGGAAAGGCCGCCCTGTCCATTCGGAAGGGTCCCGGTCGTTACGCCTGCAACCCCTGTATTTAGGGAGAATGTTGTGGTGGTAGGAGCGCCAAATGCGCAGGCCACGCCGAACAGCCCCCAAAACAATAGAAATTCACTTTGTGACATTATTCGTTTCATTTTTGTCTCATCTCCCGCTGCGTGGAGGAAAATGACTCGCTGGAAATCGCGAACGACAGGAGGCCGGCGGCAGATACTGATCGCTTTGGGTACTGCTGTTCCTCCGTATATTAACACCGATCACGGACGATTTATCGATTTAAAACGATGCTTTATTGAAAAGCCAACAATTAATAAACACCAGTATTGCGCCGATAACGACTGCGCGGCGGTGGCGGCCTGTGGACAGCACAGCCTGGCCACCGGCTGCGGAACCGAACAACAGGGCGGCACGACGGTCTATCAACCCAAGGATTTGAAGGCGGGTGAGACACGATTCGTAGCCGTGGTGGAGACTTGCGCGCCTTCGCTCAGGAGCGGGTGCCGGGGATGGGGATGGCGCCGAGGGAGAGAACAAAAAATGGGAGGACGTAGCGCCTGCGTCCTCCCATGATGGTGCTTTGCGAGTTAGAAATAGAACTTCGCGCCGAGCACGATGCGGCGGGCATCGAGGGTGGAAGTGTACTGACCAAACGTTCCGCTAACTTGCCGGTTCTGCGCGTCGAACCGAGCCGTGGTGTCGACGCCCTGGAAGCTGGCATGGTTGAAGAAATTGTAGAACTCAAAGCGCAGTTGCAGGCGGCGGGCATCGGACTTGCCGATGGGGATGTTCTTGATCATCGTTACGTCGAAAACGTTAATGCCAGGTCCCCGGAGAACATCTTTCGGCGCGTTGCCGATACCAAACTCCGCACGGGTGGGCGGGGCGAAGGCATTCGTATCGAAGTGGCGGGCCGGGGTGCGTTCGCCCTTCGGGATGATGGGGTTGGATACCACATTAATGCGGCTATCGATGCCGGCGCCGGAGGCTCCAACCAGATCGGCGCCGCTGACAAGCGAATAACCGATGCCGAGCGGAGCGCCGCTGGTAAAGCTGGTGAGGCCAGAGAGCTGCCAGTTGTCGAATACGGAGCGGACCACCATATTGTTGGCGACGCTGGAGAGCTTGGGCAGATCGTAGAGATAGTTGAGGACGAAGTTGTGCGTGCGGTCGAAGCTGGCCCGGCCGTAGTTGCGCATGCGGTAGTCGAGATAGGGATTGACGGAATCGCCATTGCCGTTAACGATGGTCATGGCCTTCGACCAGGTGTGAGAGATACCGAATTGGAAGCCCTTGGTGAAGCGCTTGTTCACCTGGGTTTGCAGAGAGTGGTAGTTAGAGGTGCCGGCGAGTTCAATGTACTGAATGTCGGCGTAGCCGGGAAGGGGCCGAAGGAAGTTATCGGGCAGCGGACTGTTCGTGGTGCTGTCGATGCTGGATGAAAGGAAGCGGGTGCCGTACGGGAGAGCATTCAAGCTGCGGCGTTGCATCAGGTGGCGGCCAACGTTGCCCACGTAGGCGACGTCGAGCACGGTTCCGAAACCGACGTTCTGCTGGATACCGAAGCTCCAGTTGTAGACCGTGGGCGGCTGGAAGTCACGCTGAATGGAGGTGACGCCTGGGGGGCTGATGCGGAAGGGGCTGCGGAGGAGATCGGCGATGGTGGTATTGAATGCCGTGCGGGTGATGGTATTGGGCGGCAGTTCGCGATGGATCAAGACTTGGTCGTCATTGAAGCGATCGTAAAAGATGCCGGCGCCGCCACGAATGGCGGTTTTGCTGTTGCCGAAAACATCCCAGGCAAAGCCGAGACGGGGCGCGACCTGAATGGGCGGGCGGTTCTGGAGGTGCTCCTTATAGACGGTCATCCCCTGGAAGGGGGCGACGCCATCGGCGAACTGGCCTATGGAGGCGGGAGAGACTTCCAGGCCGGAAACCGGGTCACGTCCGACGCGAGCGCCGGCGGCGTTGCGGAACGGCTGGATGAGCCGGGGCTGACGATTCCGGTCATAAGCGGCGAGATCAAAAGCGGCGAGTTCATCACCGGCGCTGGAGGTGGGCTGGATGACGTAGAAACGGACGCCGGCATCAAGAGTGAAGCGGCGGTTTATTTTCCAGGTGTCCTGCACGAACCACTCGATGTTGAAGTAGCGGGCATGGCCGTCGGGCTTGTTGTTGGCCTCGGTGTAGCTCTGCACGCTGCCGAGCAGAGCATTGGAATACGCGAAGTTGGTATCGAAGGGGTTGTTGACATCGCGATTGAAATTGAAGGTGCCGTTAAAGGCGGAGCCGCGAGCGGCGTTGCGAGTTGTTTTTTCGATGTAGATGCCAGCTTTCAGGTTGTGCTGGTTCATGATCTTGGAAAGATTGTCAGACCAGTTCCAGATATTGTTGGTTCCGAAGAAGGGGAATCGCTGTTCAATATTGAGAACACCGGCATTGGGGACGCCGCCGAAATTGGCTTGCGGCACCAGGTTGCGAGCGTTGGCCTGGGGGAAGAACTGGGGCAGGTTGGGGGTGACGCGGGAACGATTGTTGCGGTCGAGACCTTCCTGCGTGAGGGGGTCAACGGTTTGCTTGGCGCGGTTGATGCCGAAGGTGAACTCGTTGACGGTGGTGGGGTTGAAGGTGTGGATCAACGTGGAGACCATGCCGACGGAGCGGATCTGATAGTTGATGGGGAGTTGGGCCCAGGAGGAGGAGGCGAGAACGAAATCGAAGTCGCCTTTGAAAGCTTCGTAGTCCTGGATACCGCGCCAGTAGAAGAGCGTCTTAGGGCCGAGATTGTAATCGACGCGGAGGATGCTATCGCGGCGGGGCTGGGTGATGGGGGCTTGGATGAGCGCGTTGAAGTTGTTGGTGGGGTCAACGGCGTTGGGCTGGGGGAAGATGTTGAGCAGCGCCTGGCCGTTGCGATCGATGCGATTCTGGGGGACGACGTTGCCGGGGAAAGGCGTGCGGTTGTTGAGCGGATCCCAAATGGGGATGAGGGTTCGATTGGTATCGAAGGTTTGGGAGAAATCGCCGTTGCGCTGCAGGGCGGTGGGGAAGGTGCGGCGCTGGAGGGAAGAGGGATAGTTGCGGGGCAGGAATTCCTGGCTCCAGAAGAAGAACAGTTTGTCGCGGTTCTTGTTGAAGCTACCCATGGGAACAGGGCCGCCGATGAAGTAGCCGGGATAGTTGAAGCGATAGCGGGGACGGGGAAGGCCATCGCGGTTGCGAAAGAATTCGTTGGCGTTAAAGGCTTCATTCCGGTTGAAGTAATAAGCGCCGCCGTGAAACTCTTTGGTGCCGCTCTTGATGACGGTATTGATGGTGCCGCCGGAGGAGCGGCCGTACTCGGCCTGGTAGTTGGTGAGGAGCACTTTCACTTCGGCGACGGCGTCGAGCGAGGGGGCGAGGTAAGGGCCGCCCATGGAGCCGGTGTCGAGCGAGGAGATGCCGTCGAGCGTGAGGTTGATAGTGCCGCCGCGATTACCGTTGATAGTGATACCGCCCAGATTGTTCCAGCCGGGGGCGTTGCGGTTAGCGGTGTCGATGACGCCGGGGAGCAGCTTGACGAGGCCGAGGTAGTCGCGGCCTTTCAGTGGGACATTCTGGGTTTGTTCGAGGGAAATGAGGCCGCTGCGTTCGGAGGACTGGGTTTGGAGGCGGGCGGTTTCGGCGGTGACTTCGATGGTCTGGTTGATTTCGCCGAGTTGGAGATCGGCGCGTTTGAGGACGACGCGTTCAGTGGCGGTGAGGACGATACCGGTTTGCTCGTAGCGTTTGAAGCCTTTGGAGGATATCTGGACTTTGTAGGTGGAGGGTAGGAGTTGGGTGAAGATGAAGTCGCCTGAGGGGTCCGATTGGGTGGTGCGGGTTTGGCTGGTGGCGACGTTGGTGAGAACGACTTCGGCGCCGGCGATAGGCGCGCCGGACTGGTCAGCGACGGAACCGGAGAGATTGCCGGTGAGTCCTTGCCCAAAAAGCGATGCGGGCATCGCGAGCAGGAGTGCCGTGCGAGCGAGTTTGGCAAACATAGAATGAATCCTCTTTTATCTAGTTGCGGGAAGCGGAATCCTAAAAGACCGCCACAAAGGGATACAACCGAAGCAGCAGGAGCATATCAAAGCGGGGAATTGCCCGTCAATCAGAAAGTGATCCCCTTAGGAAGTGGGTGGATTAAATAACTTTGCGTCACGACTCTAATGCGAAGCGCTTAGATTCGAGAGATTGCATCTGTAACTAACCAAGACGGAGTACCAGCGCGGCGAGTGACGCAGGAACTGGCTCCCTACGTATGACTAAGTATCTTATTTTGTTGTCTTTGAAGACGCCAGTGCTAAGCTGGACCAATGCTCCGGTTAGCGGCATATATAGAGACATTTAGACACCGATTGCCCATTGCGGCACTGCTATTGGCGTTAACGCCGTTGACGCCGGTTTTCGGGGCGCAGTTGATATTTGCCGGCTCGGGAACAGGGACGAGCGGGCAGGCGATCGCGGGCCTAGTGTCGTTTGAATTCGTGCAGCACAACTTTGGAAGCGGGAACGTGAACGCGGTGGAGATCACGATCAGCAACATGGCGCCCGTCACGCTATTGCGGGGCAACCTGATCACTGGAGTGTTCTTCACGCTTCCGTCGGACGTGGGCGCGTTGCCAACAGGAGTGGCAGGGTTCGACGGTGTGGCGCCGGCAGTGGTGCTGGCGAATGGGACGACAGTGACGAATGTGGACCTGGGGCCGGCGGTGGCGAACACCTCGTCGGATGGTACATTTCAACTTTCCAACGGACCGTTTGGAATCGCCAACAGCGGGGTGGACTATTCTCTGTACCGGTATGGAATCTCGACGGTGGGCGGCGGGCTGAACGGGTTCAGCGGAAGCGCGGTGAATGGGGACGATTATGGGATCTTCGCGGCGGGGTCGAACGTCACATCGGGGGGGTTGGCAGCGGCGCGGCCGTTGATCAATACGAGTGCGACGTTCTGGATCGCGCGGCCGACGGAATGGGTGACGCTGGGACAACTGGGGCCGAAGGTACGGCTTGGCTACGGATCTTTGCCGGATAACGCATTGGAAATGTTCGAAGCGGTGCCGGAGCCGGGGAGCTATGCACTGGCCGGGGGCGGGCTGCTGTTAGCGGCGTTCCTGCGAAAGCGCCGCACGCCAAAGCAGTAGCAGCGCAACGGCGAGAGCGGCGGCGACCCAGCGAGTGGGGCCTTGCGGGAAAACGATGGCGCCGTTGACAAACATCCAGGCGAGGAAGATGTGGATGCTTCGGGAGAGCCACGGCGGACGTTGCGCGCGAGTATGGGGGGAAAGCAGCCACCAGAAAGCATCGGCGGTCCAGATGGCGGTGAAGGCATAATTGAACCAGACGCCACCCCCCCAATGGAGGCCGAAGAGCGCTTGCGTTTGGCGGGCAGTTTCGCGGACGGCGATTTCATGGCTCCAGTGATAGGCGATGAGGAAGGCGGCGGCGGCGTGGGCGAGATAGAGCGCGCAGCCCAATAGCCACCAGAGGCGGGCCGGACGGCGGCGGATGAGTTGCGCCAGTGCGATGACGTAGCAGAGTGTGGCGAGACGGATGGTCCAGAGGATCACGCTAGGCACAGGCTACAATACTGCATGGTTTTGGCGCGGCGCGGGTTTCATTACGGATGGGTAAACCTGGTGGCGGCGGCGGCGACGATGGTGGCGACGCTGCCAGGACGGACACAAGGATTGGGGTTGGTGACCGAACCGCTGCTGGCCGATTGGGGCATGGACCGGGTGCTGTTCGCGACGGTGAATTTGTGGGCCACGTTGTTTGGCGCCATATTGTGTTTGCCGGTGGGTCGGTTTACGGACCGCTGGGGGCCGCGGGCAGTTACCGCTTTTGTAGCGCTGGGACTGGGCGGGGCGGTGGTGGCGATGAGCCAGACGAGGACATTGTGGGCGCTGGTGGCGCTGTTGACACTGACGCGGGCGCTGGGGCAGAGCGCGCTGAGCGTGGTGAGCCTGGCACTGGTGGGGAAATGGTTCGCGCGGCGGTTGCAATTGGCGATGGGGATTTTCGCGCTACTTGTGGCGATAGGGTTTATTGGGGCGTTTCCGGCGGTGGGGGCGGCGGTGGTGGCGAGCGGGTGGAGAGCGGCATGGCTGTGGGTGGGGATTTCGGTGTTGGCGCTGGGGCCGGTGGCGTGGCTGTTAGTGAGAGATAGGGCGACAAGCGAGGACGGGGATGTGGAAGCGTTGGCGTCGCAGCCGTCGGACCTGACACTGGAAGAGGCGCTGCGGACGCCGGCGTTCTGGCTGTTCGCGCTGGCGAGCGCGGCGTTTGGATTGGTGTATTCCGGGATCGCGCTATTTAACCAATCGATTCTGGAACTGCGCGGATTTTCGGCGGAGACCTATCACCGGACGCTGGTGGTGAGCACGATGACGGGATTGGTTTGTAATTTCGCGGCGGGATGGCTGGGGCAGCGGTGGCCAATGCAGCGGCTTGTGGGGGTGGGGATGGGCGTGCTGGCGGCGTCATTGGCCGGTTTGCCGCTGGTGCGAACGGCTCTGCATGTGGACCTATACGCGGCGGCGATGGGGGCGGCGGGGGGAATTGTGACGGTCGTGTTTTTTAGCGTATGGGGGCAGGTGTTCGGGCGGACGCATTTGGGGCGGATACAGGGGTGCGCGCAGGCGACAACGGTGGTGGCGAGCGCGGTGGGGCCGTTGCTGCTGGCGGAGACGCTGGCGCGGACGGGATCGTATGATGTGCTGTTCTTTGGATTGGCCGGAGTGGTGGCGTTGTTAGGAGCGGGGTCGGCAGTGGTTCCGGCACCGGTGCGGAGGGGCCTGCTATCCTGAGATTTCTATGTCGAAGATGTTGGAAGAGATCCGGCAGCAACCATCGGCTCTCGAACGCACGTTCCGCTCCGAACTGAAGGGCATTGAGAAGTTGAAGGCGCTGTTCGCGCAGAACCGGCCAAAGTTCATTATCTTGGCGGCACGGGGAACGTCAGACAACGCGGCGCAGTTTGGCCGGTACCTGCTGGAGATTGCCACAGGCATTCCGGTGTCGTTGGCGGCGCCGTCGATATTCACATTGTATGGAGCGCGGGTAGATTACAGCGGGGCGCTAGTGGTGGCGATATCGCAATCGGGCGAATCGACGGACACGAATCTGGTGTTGGAACGGGCGCGGGAGTGCGGCGCGTTCACGGTGGGCATTACCAACGAAGCATCGAGCACGCTGGCCAAAATCGCCGAGCACGTGATTCTGGTGCGCGCGGGGCGAGAGAAGAGCGTGGCGGCGACGAAGACGTATACGGGACAACTGCTTTCGATGTACATGCTGGCCTACGCGTTGGGGGCGCCGGTATCGCTGGATGAACTGCGTGCGTTGCCGGAGGCGGTGGCGGGCGCATTGCAACTGGAAGACGAAATCCGCGAGAAGGCCGGGCGGTACCGGTTCATGGAGAACGCGGTGGTGGTGGGCCGCGGGTTGAACTACGCGAACGCGTTTGAGTGGGCGTTGAAACTGATGGAGACGTGCTACGTGGTGGCGGAACGGTTTTCGTCGGCCGACTTCCTGCACGGCCCGATTGCGATGGTGGAGCGGTCCTTCCCGGTGTTTCTGTTCGCGCCGGCCGGGGTGACGTGGCCGTCGATCGGGGAGATGATTACGCGGGTGCATTCGCTGGGCGCGGAGACGCTCATTATCACCGACCAGAGCAACAAGGAAGCGGCGGCGATGAAGGGTACGCGCGCGATTGTGCTGCCGTCTTCGCTGCACAGGAAATCGGCGGTGCCGGAGGAGTTGTACACGCCGCTGCCGTACATAGTGCCAGCGCAGATTCTGGCGGCCTGTTTGGCGGAAGAGAAAGGTCTAAATCCGGATCAGCCGCGGGCGTTGGAAAAGGTAACGCGGACGATGTAGGGAGCGTTAAGCGGTGGTGGTCCAGCGCATGCGCTCCGCCCATTGGAGGAAGCGATAGAGCTCGCGGCGGCGTGTCCAGACGAAACGCCAGAATTCGGTGAAGCCGATCCGATCGGCATGGAGCCCCCAGTAGGTCTCGATGCGCCAGAGAATGTACGGACTGCGCCAAGGCATGAGCCGGTAACCGCGGCTGGCCTGCCAGAGGAAGCCGATCATAGCGCGGAGCGTTTCTCGTCGCCCTTGGCGTAGTAGCCAGTGCGGGTACGGACGGTGAGGCCGTTGCCCTTCACGGTGACTTTCAATTGACGGTAGGAGCCGTCATCGGGCTTGGTGGGCGAATAGGCGATGATGTACTGGCTGCGGATCTCCTTGGCGATCTGCAGGGCGACGTCTTCGACGCTTTCGACATCCTTCGGGAAGTGGGCGATGCCGCCGGATTGCTTGGTGAGCAGTTCCATGGCGCGTTGCGCACGCTTGGCGGCGCGGCGATCCTCTTCGTTCAAGATGCCAATGGCGAAGATGAGCACCTCACTACGCTGGGCCTTGGCGAGTAGTTTTTCGAGCGTGTTGGAATCGCTGGAAGCCGTGTCGTCGCCGTCGGTGACGACGAGCAGGACTTTTTTCGCCTTCTTGCCTTTGGCGAGGATGTAGTCCATGGAGAGGGTGAGGGCGTCGCGCATGGCGGTGCCGCCCTTGGCATCGATGCGGGAGAGGCCTTCCTCTAGTTTCTTAAGGTCGCTGGTGAGGTCGGCATCGCGGTAGGCGACATCGTTGAAATTCACGATGAAAATCTCATCCTGCCGGTTGGACGCCTTTACGAGCGCGATGGCGGAATCCTCCACCTTCTTCCGCTTGCGGCGCATGGAGCCGCTGTTATCGACGATCAGCCCCATCGATACCGGAACATCCTCCCGGCGGAACACTTTAATCTTCTGTTCCACGCCATCTTCAAGGATCTTGAAGGCCTCGCGAGGAAGGTCGGTAACGAAGGCGCCTTTGCGGTCGACAACCGTCGCATGGAGCAAGACTTCGCGGGTATCGGAGCGGAAGGTGAGTCCGGTATCCTCCTGATTATCCTGGGCGAGGAGCGGACTGGCTAACAACAGTCCGAAGGCCCGCCTATTGAGCTGGGGCATAATATCCTTGGCGCCAGAAGGGGCGCAATGGAGGGAGTCCGCGGGGTTGATTGATCTTCACCTGCACGCGGCGATATTTTCCATCCCGGTTGGCGTTATTCGGCACATACCCTATGACGTACTGATTTCGCAGTTCGATACCGATTTTGGCGGCGACATCGGGGAGATCGTTGAGATTTTCCACTGGGAAGTGGCGGCCGCCAGTCTGCTCGGCGATTTCGTTTAGCAGGCCAGGGCCGGCGAGTTCTTCGGCCGAACGGGAGCGGGCAGAAACGGGTTCAAAGATGCCGATGGCGTAGATCTGCACGTCGGCTTCGCGGACAAGATTCTTGATTTCCGATTCGGTGTAGCGGGAGGAGTTGTCCCCGCCATCGGAAAGCACGAGAATCGCTTTGCGGGTATTGCGCGCCTTCTTCATGTGATTGAGCGCCATGTAGATGCCATCGAGCAGGGCGGTGCGGCCCTTGGCGTTGGTGAAGGTAAGGCGGTTCTGAATTTCTTCGGTATTGGTGGTGAAGGGCTGCACCATTTCCGGCTTGTCGTTAAATTGGACCAGGAAGAACTCGTCGTCCGGATTGGCGGTTTTGAAGAACTGGGCGGCGGCGAGGCGCGCCTTTTGGAGTTTGGCGCCCATGGAGCCGGAAGCGTCGAAGACGAGGCCCACCGAGAGCGGAGCGTCTTCACTGGCAAAGGTGGCGATGCGTTGTTCGGATTTGTCTTCGAAGAGCTTGAAGTGTTCGGCTTCCAATCCGGTGACGAAACGATTGAGCGGGTCGGTAACGGTGACGTTGATGAGAACAAGGTTGGTATCGACGCGTATGGAAGCGGGACGGCCAGCGGCTTCGTCGGGCTCTTCGGCGGCGGTCTTGCGGCGCGGGGCGACGGTGGTGGTGCTCTTGGAGTTTGGCCCTTGCGAGGACACGGAGGGTTTCGCGTCGCCCGGACGCGCCTGCGGAGTCTTTTCGTCTCCGGCCAGGGCTACCGCTGCCAGCAGAAGTCCAGCGCCGACGAAGAGGGAAAATGTTCTCATGGCCAGAGTAGACCTCTCTCGGCTGAAATCTACCTGAATGATATCACGCATATGAATTTTCATAGCCAAAAATGCCGGGGCGGCAAGTGATGTAACAGCCCTCTCGTGGTAATATCAAACGTGCCACAGCAAGTTCTCGGAGTGATTCCGGCACGACTCGCCTCCACCCGTTTTCCCGCCAAGGCACTCGCCCCTCTACACGGCAAACCGATTCTGCAGCATGTATGGGAAAGGGCGAGCAAGGCGAGGTATCTGCAGCACCTTCTGATTGCTACAGATGACGATACGATTGCCACTGTCGCCAGAAAGTTCGGGGCGCAGGTGCGGATGACATCGCCAGACCATCCATCGGGAACCGACCGGGTGGCGGAGGCGGCATCGGCGTATCCGCACGAGCTGGTGGTGAACATTCAGGGCGATGAGCCGCTGATAGACCCGGCGGCGATCGACGCGGCGGTGCTGGCGCTATTGGACGATGATGAGGCGCCGATGGGCACGCTGGCCAAGCGCATAGAAGATGTTTCCGAAATCACGAACCCGAACGCGGTGAAGGTTGTAATGGGACGGGACGGGCGCGCACTGTACTTTTCCCGTTCGCCGATTCCGTACGACCGGGGCGGGGGCGCAGTGTATTTCAAGCACATTGGGTTGTATGTTTACCGGCGGGAGTTCCTGCTCGAGTACCCGTCGCTGCCGGTGGGGCCGTTGGAACAGGTGGAGAAACTGGAGCAACTGCGGGCGCTTGAGAACGGCTACAAGATCAAGGTGGCCGAGACCGAGTACGAATCATTGGGCGTGGACACGCCGGAAGACCTGGCACGGGTCGAACAGCTTTTTGGAACCAGAGGGGTATGGCCAAGTACATCTTCGTAACGGGCGGCGTAGTCAGTTCGCTTGGAAAAGGAATCGCGGCGGCTTCAATCGGGTGCTTACTCGAAAGCCGGGGACTGCGCGTTACGCTGCAGAAGTTTGACCCGTATTTGAACGTGGATCCGGGTACGATGAGCCCGTTTCAACACGGGGAAGTGTTTGTGACCGACGATGGGGCGGAGACCGACCTTGATCTGGGGCACTACGAACGGTTCACCTATGCGCCGCTGACGCAGAGCAACAACGTCACCAGCGGGCGCATCTACGAGACAATCATTTCCCGCGAACGGCGGGGCGACTACCTGGGCAAGACGGTGCAGGTGATTCCGCACGTTACCAACGAGATAAAAGCCAATATCGAAAAAGTCTCGGCCGGGGTGGACGTGGTGCTGGTGGAAATCGGCGGCACGGTGGGCGATATTGAAAGCCTTCCGTTCCTGGAAGCGATCCGGCAGGTGCGGCATGAAAAGGGGCGGGAAAACTGCATTTTCGTGCATGTGACGCTGGTGCCGTGGATTGCTGCGGCGGGCGAATTGAAGACCAAGCCGACGCAGCACAGCGTGAAGGAATTGCGGGCGATCGGCATACAGCCGGACATGCTGATCTGCCGTTGCGAGAAACCGCTGATTGGCGATATCAAGGAGAAGATCGCGCTGTTTTGCGATGTTCGGGCGGAAGCCGTGATTGAGGCCTGCGACGCGAAGAGTGTCTACGAAGTGCCGCTGGGGTTTGCGTCGCAGAACGTGGACGAGATTATTCTGAAGCAGTTCAAGATCGACTCGGCGCCGCGGAACCTGGCGCGCTGGGAAGAGATGCTGGACCGGCTGCACAACCCGGTGGACGAAGTGGACATTGCGCTGGTGGGGAAGTATGTGGAGTATGAAGACTCCTACAAGAGCCTGAAAGAGGCGCTGCTGCACGGCGGCTTCGCGCACCGGCTGAAGGTAAACACGCATTGGATTGAGGCGCAGGACCTGCACTGGCCGGAGTGCGCACAGCGGCTATCGCAGTTCGATGGGATTCTGGTGCCGGGCGGGTTCGGCAAGCGCGGTGTGGAAGGAATGCTGCAAGCCATCCGCTACGCGCGGGAAAACAAAGTGCCGTACTTCGGCATCTGCCTGGGCATGCAGACGATGGTGATCGAGTACGCGCGGAACGTGTGCGGAATGGCGCAGGCAGATTCGGCCGAGTTCGACAATGCCACGCCACAGCGAGTGATCTACAAGCTGCGCGAGTTGAAGGGCGTGGACGAACTGGGCGGGACGATGCGGCTGGGGGCGTATCCGTGCAGTTTGGCGGAGGGATCGACGGCGCGCGCGGCCTATGGAAAAGGCGAAGTAAACGAACGGCACCGCCACCGGTTTGAATTCAACCGCGAATATGAGAAGCCGCTGGTGGCGGGCGGATTGAAGATCACCGGCCAGACGCCGGACGGCGTATATGTGGAGATCTGCGAGATCGAAGACCACCCGTGGTACCTGGGCTGCCAGTTCCATCCGGAGTTCAAGAGCAAGCCGCTGGAGCCGCATCCGCTGTTCGCCGCGTTTGTGGGCGCCACTTATCAGGAGCGGTTGCGGCGGACAGGTACGTCGGCCGAACTGCTGAGCCATGCTACCTAGCAAACCGCTGGCGCTGATCGCTGGACCGTGCGTGATTGAAAGTGAAGCGCATGTTCACTTTTTGGCGCGAAAGATCCGGGATACGGTGGGGCCGGAGTTTGTATTCAAGGCATCGTTCGATAAGGCTAACCGTTCGAGCGGGCAATCCTACCGCGGGCCGGGCGTGCGGGAAGGACTGCGAATTCTGGAAGGCTTGCGCGACGAGGGCTACCGGACGCTGACCGATATTCACGAGCCTTGGCAGGCCGAGATCGCCGCCGAAGCTTGCGACATACTGCAGATCCCGGCGTTCCTCTGCCGGCAGACAGACCTGCTGGTGGCGGCGGCGCAGACCGGGCGAATCGTGAACATCAAAAAGGGCCAATTCGTGTCGCCCTGGGATATCCGCCACGCCGCGGATAAGGTGGTGGCGGCGGGAAATGACCAGGTGTTTTTGACCGAGCGCGGAACCACGTTCGGCTACAACAACTTGGTTGTGGATATGCGGTCCCTGGCCATCATGCGGAGCTTTGGTTTTCCGGTGGTGTTCGATGCGACGCACAGCGTGCAGATGCCGGGCGCGGCAGGCACGCAGAGCGGCGGGCAGCCGCAGTTCATTGAACCGTTGGCGCGGGCGGCGGTGGCGGTGGGAGTAGACGCACTATTCGTGGAGGTACACGAAAACCCGGCCGAAGCTCTTTCGGACGGCGCGAACGCGCTACCGTTATCGGAGTTGGCCGGGTTTTGGAACCGCTTGTTGGAGATAGATGCCGTCACGCGACGGCATCTGACGCCAGCGACGGAATAGCTACTGCACCTGAATGCCGCGATCGTCCAACAGATCGCCGGAAACGCGAAGCAGGTTGATCTGGTTTCGGCGGTACTGAATGGTGGTGTTGACAAGTTGCGCTTCGGCGTTGACAAGGCGGGTTTGGGCGTCGAGCACGAAGAAGATGACGGAAGTACCGAGGTCGTACTTCTTCTGTTCGGCGTCGAGTTGCTTCTGGGCAAGATCCCGGGCGACAGCGGCCAACTTGACCGACGCTTTTGAGGATTCCACCTGGCTGACGGCGTTGAGCACCTGCTGGCGGATGTTCTGTTCCAGCGAGCGGCGGGAGAGCACGTCCTGGCGCTTGGTTAGAACGGCGTCGGCATAGTTGGCAGCGGCGGCGCGGTCACGAATGGGCAGTCGGAGCGTGAGGCCAAACTGGTAGATGGGGAAGTTGAAACCAAAGACCTGGTCCAGAGCGTCGGGGAAGCCGCCGCGGGTGACGACGATATCGGAGCCGTTGCGGGAGAAGAAATCGCCGCCACGGCCGGTGGAGGTATAGGAGCCGCGTAGGCCGAGGTCCGGGCGGAGTGCATTGGAGGACTGTTTCAGAATGAGATCGTCCTGGCCGATGCGCTCAATGTTGGCACGAAGGTCCGGCCGCAAGCGGAGGGCCTTGGTCACGATGGCTTCGCGATCCATTTCCTTGTCGTCGGAGGGAGGAAGGGGAGTTTCGGTGAGGACGATGGGCATGGTGCGGTATTTCGGATCGAGATCGGCGCCCATCTGACGGCGTAGCGAATCTTCAAACTGCTGGAGGCGATAGCGGGCCTGCAGCACCTGGATTTCCGAAGAGGCATAGTTGGCTTCGGGCTGGTAAATGTCGAGCGGGCTGATGGCGCCGAGTTCGAGTTCCTTCTTTGAGCGCTTAAGCGCTTCGGCCGAGAGTTCGAGCGCTTTTTCCTGGACGCGCAGCGTTTCGCGGCCGCCGAGCAGATCCCAGTAGGCGTTTTCGGCGTTCGACATGAGGGTAAGCAACGTGTTGCGGAAGTTCTCGTCGGAGACCTTCAGGCGGCTACGAGCGATGGTGATGGGGAGACGGTTGATTTCCCTGCCCCGGTTGCGGAGGAGCGGCATGACGAAGCTGCCGGACATCTGTGCGTTGAGCGCGGGGTTGAAAAAGTTGAAGGAGTTGTTGGTGGAAGTCTTGTTGGCGTTGAACCCGGCGGTATATTGCAGGCCGCTATCGAGGGTCTGCGTAAAGGCGAAGTTCATCGGCTGCACGAGCTGATTGAGAGTGTTGGCGCCTTCCAACTGGCTGGTGGACTGCGTTTTGGTGCGGGTGGAGGTAAAACTGCCGGTGAAAAAGGGGTCAAACGGCGCGTAAGCGCGGGTGATGGAATTCCGCGTGATTTCCACGTTAAGCCGCTGGATGTCGATGTCGACGTTATTGGCGAGGACGAGTTGGAGATAGCTGCGAAGTGAGAGTTCGAGCTTGCCATCGACAATAAAATCGTCGAACTTGGAAACACCGCGCATTTCGACGGAGGGCATGGGTTCGGCGAAATGACGTTTGAACCAGTTCTGGCGCGGGAAGTAGGGCGCGTCGAGGAGGTCCGGATCCTTCTTGTTCGTGTGGGTGAAGGCCCGCTCCTGGTTGGGGATAACTCCGATGGAGGCGCCGGCGGGCGCCTGCCACGCGAATGAGGACTGGCAAACAAGGAGGGCGAGAGCCAGAGAGAGCAATTGGCGTTGCGATTTCATTGTGGAGATTCTTCTCGTTGTTATTCGTAGCGGATCGCTTCAATGGGGTCTAGACGGGCGGCTTGCATGGCCGGGTAAATACCAAATACGAGGCCGATACCGCAAGAGACACCAAAGGCGACGGCGATGGAGGAGGTGGTGACAACGGTGGACCAACCGGCGGCGGACGCGATGATCTGAGAGAGGGTAACGCCGAAGATGATCCCCAGCAACCCGCCCATGATGGAAATGAGAACGGCTTCGGTGAGGAACTGGCGAATGATATCGCGTTGCTTGGCGCCGATGGCGCGGCGAATACCAATTTCGCGGGTACGTTCCAGAACGGTGGCGAGCATGATGTTCATGATGCCGATACCGCCAACGAGCAGCGAAATACCGGCGATACAGATCATGACGACGTTGAAAATGAACCCGGTACGGCGGCGCTGTTCGAGCAGACCGGCGGGGACGGTGATGGCGAAGTCGCCGGCGTCCTTGTGGGTGGCGGTGAGAATGGCGTTGATGATATTGGAGGTTTCAATCGAATCGGTGCCGGTTTTGACGCGGATGTACATGCCGTCGATTTCGTCCTTGAGGTAGGAGTTGGAATCTTCGAAGCGGCGCATGACGGTATTGAGAGGCGCGATGACCAGGTTGTTGCCCGAGGAAACCTCCAGGCCCTCGACCGAATCGGCGGTGGCCTGAGCGGCGAGCACGCCGACCACCTGGAGCCAGGTGTCATTGATCTTGACGAACTTGCCAACGGCCGGATCGAACCCGAGCAGGTTCACCTTGGCCGATTCGCCGAGGACGCAGACGGGGGCGGAACGGTCGTTGTCGTCTTCATTGAAGAACCGGCCTTCCACAACCTTCAAGCTGTTGATGGTCATGTAGTTTGGCAGAACGCCGATGAGGACGGGCGGTTCGGCGCCGGTCTTTGGCAAAACCTTTTGCGGCTTGAATCGCTTCCGGGGGGTGAGCGCTTCCAGGCCCTGCACGTTTTCTGAAATGGAGCGGAAATCGCGGAACGACATGCCGGGCGATATGGCGCGGCGGGCCTGGAGTTCGTTGCGGTCAACGGCTTCTTTGGCTTCGATGATGATGTTATTGACCCCGAGCAGATCGATATAACTCATCATCTCCTTCTGGGCACCGGCGGTGATGGACAACATGGCCACCACGGCGCCGACGCCGAAGATCATGCCGAGCATGGTCAATAAACTACGCAGCTTGTGGACTAACAAGCTGGCCAAGCCCATTTTTATTTCGGGCAAGATGTCGGCAAACATCGACATTCGATTCAGGCTCCTCGGTAATTCTAAAGACTAAGACTTCCCGCCAGGCAGAGCGTTCATGGGGCCGCCGGAGCCGCCCTTATCCTCACTCTTCTGCTTGGTACCGGGTTTGGCTTCTGGGTTGGCCATGGCGATGATTTCGCCGGCTTTGATGCCCTCGAGCACGACGAGCGTGGATTCGCTTCGCTTGCCGATCTTGATGGGACGCGAAACAAACTTCTGGCCTTCCTTCACGTAGACAACGAGTTTGTTTTCCTTTTCAAAAACGGCCTGCGCCGGGATGTGAATGGCGTTGGGGATCTTTTCGACGATGATTTCAACGTCGGCCAAAAGGCCTGGGCGAAGAAGTACATCAAGGGTCGAGTCCTGATCGGGGGGAGGGGGAAGCTTCGCGTTCTTCAGGTCGGCGTCGGAGAAACGGCCGGAGCCGCCACCCATGCCCGGGAAACCGCCGCCCATACCCGGGAAGCCGCCACCACCGCCTTCTCCGCGTCTGCGCCGGCCTTCGCCCCCGCCAGCCTGCGCCGTCTCCGGCTTGGAGGGATCGGGCTTGGCACCAGCGGGACGGCCGGCACCGGGAGTGCGTCCCATCTTGGCCATTACGTCCTGCATCAGCTTGGTTCGTTCTTCGGCGGAAAGATCCTGCATGCTGCGACCCTTGAGAGCGGCCTGCATGGCTTCGCGCATTTTGGCGCGATCTTCCTGGGACATGCCCGAACCGCCGCCCGCTCCGCCGGGAGCCCCGGCACCACCGGCGAAAGTCATGGTTCGGCCGCCTCGCTGGCCACCGCCACCGGTCTGCGCGTCACCGCCGCCCATACCGCCAGCCATGCCGCCTCCCATGCCACCGGCCATTCCGCCTCCCATGGCGGGCATTCCAGGAATGCCAGGCATTCCGCCACCAAAGGCCATGGAGGTGACCGGGGGTTTCTTCCGGTTGGCTTCCGCGGTAGCAAGAATTCGCTGAATCTGATCTGGCTTGGCGCCGAGCTTGGTGAGCAACTCCTTCATGTCGATGGTGAACACAACGTCAAACTTCTTGGCCGGGTCCGAGGACATGACGCTCGCGCTGGCCGTGGACGACATGGTTTTGATGTGGCCTCGGAATCGTTCGTTCGGAACGGCGTCCAGACCGAGAATCACTTCCTGGTTCTCGCTGAGGTTCGCGCGATCCAATTCGCCAACGCGGGCAACGACTTCGAGTTCCGACAGGTCGAGCACGTCGGCGATGGGCATACCGGGCTGCACCTGATCGCCTTCGCGAATATCGGGCACGTCGAAACCAAAACCCATACGGCTGGAACTGTTCTGTCGAACGGCGACCAGCCCGCTCATGGGCGCAAGCACCTTCACCTGATTCAGGCGGGAACGGGCACGGGCCATTTCCAGCAGCGCTTTCTGTTTCCGTTCGCGCAAAACGGCGAGTTCCGCTTCGGCCTGTTCCTGGCGGGACTTGATGTCGCTCTGTAACTGGCTTAAGCGCCGCTTGGCCTCTTCCAGGTTTAACTGGTTCTTTTTCTGGTCGATGGGAGAAAGCAGTTCGTTGCGCTTTACTTCGAGTTCCGAGCGGCGAACCGAATAACGGGCGCGGAGCAGTTCCACCTGGTCCTGATTGTTGCGAATGGCCAGATCGGCTTCCGATTTCTTGTACTGCTCGTCGATCTGATCGATTTCCAACTGCTTTTCTTCCACGCTGGAAACGAGTTCGGCATCGTCGAATTCGATGACCAGATCCTTTTCCTTGGCAAAGGAACCCACTTCCGCCAACCGGGTGACTTGCACGGTTCCGAAGAGATTGGGCGCGGTCAGGGTGGCCGATCGGACGGCGCGCAGTTCGCCGCGGGCGAACGTCCGGACCACAACCTCACCCTGCTGCACTTTGGCGGTGGCGATCGTTTGCTGGCGTTCGGCGCCGATCTGCGGCATGTACCGATACGCGCCATAGCCCAAGCCAACGATCAGAACGAGCAGGAAGAGACGGATGATGATTTTCTTCACGGGATTTCCTATACGGAGTTAGAGCTTCTTGGCGCGTTTGGCGACTTCGTTGGGGTCTTCCATGGCGATGACTTCGCCGGCCTTCAGACCTTTAAGAACCACCAGATCGGTGTCGTTCCGCTTACCGACTTCGATCTGCCGGATTTCGAAGCCTTCCCCTTTTTGCACCCAGACGGCCGGCTTGCCCTTGTTCATGAAGCTCGCCCGGGAGGGGATGAGCAGGGAGTTCGGCTCGCTTTCAATGATGATCTCCGCGCTGCAGCTCATGCCGGGCCGGAGGCGAGGATCGACTTTCGCCAGCGTGGCACGAGCCGGGAACGTCTTTTCTGTAAGTCCCATGCCTTTGAAAATCACGGCGGCGATGGGGCTGATCCAATCCAGGCCGGCGTTGAACTCGACTTCAGGGATGGCGTCAACGCGGACACGGAGCGCCTGGCCGAGTTGGAGCTTGCCGCGATCCACTTCATCGAGCTTCAGTTCCACGCGCATCTGAGAGAGATCGGGAATTTCGGCGATAGCAGCGCCGGTCCAGGCGCGGTCGCCTTCCTTGAACGGAGGGGGCGTGGAGCCGAACGAACCAGCGGTTCGCGTATTGGGGAGAATATTGACGATGCCGTCCATGGGAGCGACAATCTTCATGCGCGACAGGTAGCCCTTGGCGCGTTCGACGTCACGGACGGTCTTATCCTTCTTGCTGTCCAGTCGATCAAGGTCTGCCTGCTGAGTGGTTTTGTGCGCCTTCACGGTTACGTTCACCTGTTCCAGGTCCCCTTCGGCGGTGCCAACGTCGATCCGGTTCTTCTTGCCTTCGATTTCAGAAAGAATTTCGGCCTTGGAGGCTTCCAGTTTGGCGCGGTCGACGTTATAGCCGGCCGTCATCTGGTTCATCGCATCCATTTCCTTTGTGATGCGGTGGGAAGCCTGCATCTGTACGATTTCCTTGTCCACCGTACGAACCGACGTGGCACGGTCCAGGTAATACTGTTCCTGCTGCGCGGCGTCGAATTCGATCACCGTCTGGCCCTTCCGGACCGGTTTGCCGGATTCGGCCAGCAACACGATACGGGGGTCCGGAATCTGAGGGGCGGAGAGAACAACGGAGCGCGAACTGCGAACTTCGCCACGGGTTTTCACCGATATGACGAATTCCGCCTGGCGGACGCGGGCCACGGGAACCTCAACTTTGGTCTGGCCGGTGTAGCGATAGGCCGCCCAGCCACCCGCGGCAAGGATGCCGAGCGACAAAACCATCGTTATCAATCGGCGCCGGTTTCCGGACGCAGACTGCCCGAGACGCACTTTTGGCTTGATATCTTTCGACATAGACCTTCCAAACAGATTTTTTGACGGAAAACGGTTAGCTGGCGGCGGAGGCTGGAGGCGCAGCCGTGGCGGGAGGCTCCAGCGCGACCACTTCCCCTGGCTTTATGCCACCGCGAATGGCCGCATGGGTGTTGCTGAGCAGGCCGAGTTCGATGTCACGGCGATCCCAGCCGCCAGCGGCGTTACGAACCATAACAAAGGGTTTCGGCGCGGCGCCGGCCAGAGAAGTGTCCAACATAATGGCTTCGGCCGGGACGACGGTGGCCGCGTCGGCTTCCTCCAGGACGACGTCGGCGCTGACGCTGAGGTCCGGAATGATGCGGGGATCGAGTTTATCGAGCCGCAGCCTGACGGCGACATCCTTCTTGAAACTGCCGCGTGTACCGGCAGACTTGGTGATGGCGCCGATGGTGACAAGATGAGCGGGGAGTTCGAGGCCAGGGAAGGCGTCGAAGCGGATCCTTGCTTTCTGGCCGAGCCGGAGATTCTGCACATCCACCTGGTTCACGTTGGCGTTGATGATCATAGACGACGGGTCAACCACCTGCATAAACATCATGCCGGGGTAGATTTGATCGCCCTGCTGAATGGCACCGAAATCGCCGGCGCGGAATGTGTTTTGGACAACGACGAGACCGTCCATCGGCGCTTTCAGCACCATACGGTCCGCATTGGCCTGGGCACGGCGCAGTTCCAGTTTGGAGGCGGAGAGCTCCAGATCGGCCACCTTCAGGGTGGCGCGTTCCCCGATATCCACATAGCGGGCCGCTTCTTGCAACTGCTTCAAATTGGCCTTTGCCTCTTCAAGGGCAAGGCGCAGCCGTTCGGAATCGATGGCGCTGCGGACGGGCAGCGTTTTCATATCGAGTTCGGACTTCTCCACCAGATTCCTGGCCGCCAGGATCTGCTGATCGTAGGATTTGCGCGTAACTTCCAGATTGGCCACGCTGGCCTTCATGGAGTTCTCGGACTGATCGACGTTTGCCTTCTGATCGTCCAGACGGAGCAGCATGTATTGGCGATCAAACTCCGCCACGGTATCACCTTTGGCGACGCGGGAACCATTCGGGGCCAGCATTTGCAACTGCATCATAAAGTCGCTGCCGCCGCGGCCGCCGCCACCGGTTCCGCCGCCACCTCCACCACCGCCGCCGCCGGGAATGGAACCGGAAGTGGAGCCGAGGCCATCGCTGCCGAGAGTGGAGGAACTGGAGGCCCCGCTGGTGCGCGTGGAACGGGCAGCGGTACTGACACGCGCCGCGCCGCCGGACGCGGTTCTGGCCGAGCGTAACCCGCCGCCACTACTGCTGCCGGCCGAAGAGGCGAGCGTATCGCCGCCACCGGAGAACCCGGAACTGGCGCCGGAACCGCCGGAAGCGGCGCCGGACGTGCTGGCTAACGCCGTACCGGCGGAAGCCGAAGAAGTCGAGCCGGAAGAACGCGAAGTGGAAGAAGAAGAACCGCCGCTATTGCTGGAACCGCCACCACCGCCGGAGGTTGTAACCGTCACGCCGCCACGGCCGGACATTTGGACGGAAACCGTGCCGCCCGAACCGCCACGGCCGCCGCGAAGGGAGGGCGCGATCAAAGAAACGTATTTCTCCGCCGCAGTGACACCGGTGAGGCGGAGGGTCTTGGCAATGGGAGCCGATTGCGCGGGGGCGGTGCGAACGGCAACAACATTCGCTTGCGCGGCTTCCTGCTGCCGCTTTTGCCAAGTCATGTAGCCCGCCGCCGCCAAGGCCCCGAGCGCGAGGCCCCAGATCCAGATCTTCGATCCGCGTCGCGGAAGCTCAGGCGGTGCAACAACTTGCGGGCCAGCGCCGGAGGGCGCCGCGGGAGACGGCTGCAGGTTCGGCAGACTGGCGCCCGACATCTGCATCGGATTGAGGGTTAAGCCGGAATTCGTGTCGGATTGTGGAAAGGACATCAGTTGCACTCCTCGCCGCGGGGCGCTTGCCCATGCGGGCAGGGGTTCTTAACAGCTATGACGACATCTTAACTGAAAAGGTTATGGGGGAGTGGCGATTAGTATTACGCTTCGCAGCGGAAATCGCAACCAAAATTGGTACTACTAGCCGTTCATGGATGCCAGGAACTCCGCGTTCGATCGAGTTTTCGCGAGCTTATCGAGCAGAAGCTCCATCGATTCCACTGGCGAGAGCGGATTCAGCACTTTTCGCAGAATCCAGACGCGCGTGAGTTCCTCTTTCGGCATAAGGAGCTCTTCCTTGCGCGTGCCGGATTTATTGATATCGATGGCCGGAAAGACGCGCTTGTCGACCAGCTTGCGGTCCAGATGGACTTCCATGTTGCCGGTGCCCTTAAACTCTTCAAAAATAACGTCATCCATGCGGCTGCCGGTATCGATGAGGGCGGTGGCGATGATGGTGAGCGAGCCCCCCTCCTCAATATTGCGGGCGGCACCGAAGAAGCGCTTGGGGCGCTGGAGCGCGTTGGAATCGACGCCGCCAGAGAGGACCTTACCAGAAGGCGGCACGACGGTATTATAGGCCCGGGCCAGGCGAGTGATGGAATCGAGCAGAATCACCACGTCGCGTTTGTGTTCCACCAGCCGTTTGGCTTTTTCGATGACCATTTCGGCCACCTGGACGTGGCGCGAAGCGGGTTCGTCGAAGGTGGAGCTGATCACTTCACCTTTCACCGAACGCTGCATGTCGGTGACCTCTTCGGGCCGTTCGTCGATGAGCAGGACGATGAGCGTAACGTCCGGATGGTTGGTGGTGACAGAGTTGGCGATGGCCTGCAACAACATCGTTTTGCCGGTGCGGGGCGGGGCGACGATCAAGCCGCGCTGGCCCTTGCCGATGGGCGTCAACAGATCCATGACGCGGCCGGAGAAATTGTCCTTGCCGATTTCGAGCTTGATGCGTTCCTGCGGGTAAAGCGGCGTTAGGTTGTCGAAGAAAATCTTGTTGCGGGCCTCTTCGGGCGGCTCGAAGTTGATCGCATCCACCTTAATAAGGGCAAAATAACGTTCGCCTTCCTTGGGCGGGCGAATCTGGCCGGAAATGGTGTCTCCGGTGCGAAGATCGAAACGGCGGATCTGCGATGGGGATACGTAAACGTCGTCCGGACCGGGCAGATAGTTGTACTCGGGGGCGCGGAGGAAGCCGAAGCCGTCGGGCAGGCATTCGAGCACGCCTTCAGAGAATATGAGGCCCGACTTTTCGGCCTGCGTCTGGAGGATCTTAAAAATCAACTCCTGTTTCCGCAGACCGGCGACGCCGACGACGCCGAGTTCCTTGGCAATCGTGTTCAGTTTCACGATCGACATGTCTTTGAGCTCCACCAGATCAAGCGTGCCATCGCGGCGCGCGCCGGCGAGATCGGCCGGTTCAGCGACGGGGACGGCGGGTTCGCTGGCGGGTTTGGGCCGCGGGACGCGGGGGCGGCTCTCCAGAAGGGTTCGGGGCGCGGGGGCCTCCGGGGCGGTTGAGGCGGGTTCGTCGTTGGGGACGGGCGTTACCGGGTCTTTGATGTCTTGATCGCTTGCCAAATTTCCCTCGCTCCCTGGCCGGTGACGGCCGAGAACGGCACTGGCTCTGATCCGTCGCATTCCCGGCGAATCGCGGCCATGCCGCGGTGTAATTCCGATTGATTGAGTTTGTCCACTTTGGTGGCTACTACTAAGAAGGGACGGTCCTGATGGCGGAGCCAGTCACGGAGTTCCAAATCCTTCTCCATCCAGCCGCGTCGGCCGTCGAGCAGGATAAAACTGAGCACGAGTTGTTCGCGTTGAACGAGATAAGCCTCGATGAGGCTTTTCCAGGATTGTTGAACATGTATGGGAACTTTTGCGAAGCCGTAGCCAGGCAGGTCGGCGAACGTAACAGACTCGCCGATGGTGAAGAAGTTTACCGCTTGCGTCCGGCCTGGCTGGGCGCTGACCTTGGCCAATTTTCTGACGCCGGCCAGCACATTCAGCAAGCTGGATTTTCCAACATTACTGCGACCCAGGAACGCAAACTCCGGGAGCCGGAGGTTTGGGAATTGCGCTGGGCTTGTAGCACTTAGTATAAACTGTGCGTCCGCTTTGGGGGTGGACATAAAAAAGCGAGGCTGGAGGGCCGGGGCCCGAACCGGGGCCCCTAGTGCGTCATGTCGTCCACGGGCCGGGTCTCCGTCTGAACGGCGGCGGGAGTGAGCGGCAGGGGAGTGACCTCCCGTTCGAGCGCGATCTTCAGCACCTCATCCATCGACTCGACGAAGTTCAACTTCATATCCTTCTTAATCACTTCCGGGATATCGTAGAGGTCCTTCTCGTTCTCTTTCGGCAGCACCAGCTCGTGAATGCCGTTTCGGTGCGCGGCGAGCATCTTTTCCTTCAACCCGCCGATTGGCAGCACTTTCCCGCGCACGGTGATCTCCCCGGTCATGGCAATGTCGCCGCGAACAGGGATATTGGTAAGCGCGCTCGTAATGGAAGTGGCAATCGTAATTCCGGCCGAGGGACCGTCCTTCGGAATGGCGCCTTCCGGAACGTGCAGGTGAATATCGAGGTGGCGATAGAAATCGCGAGCCAGACCCAGCGAATGGGACCGCGTCCGAAGGTAGCTCATCGCGGCCTGCGCCGATTCCTGCATCACGTCGCCAAGCTTGCCGGTGAGCGTCAATTTTCCGCGGCCTTCCATGACGGCGGCTTCGGTGGTGAGAATGGAGCCGCCCACTTCAGTCCAGGCCAAGCCAACGGTGGCGCCCACTTCGTTTTTGTGGTCGGCGATCGAGTCACGGAAGCGCGGGGGACCAAGCAGTTCCGTGAGCGTAGCCAGATTCACTGAGACGGAAGGCAGCTTACTCTCGATTTTTTCGATTTCCGGCGAGGCGGCTTCCTCCACCGGCTTGTCGTCCTTCTTCTTTCCCTTTTTCTTTTTGGCAATGGGGGCGTCTTCAATCACTTCGCCGGCCTTGGCGATCTCTTCCGGCGTATCGGTGGCGGAGACCTCCACCACTTTCCGGGCGATCTTCCGGCAGACGTTTCCGATTTCACGTTCCAGGTTCCGGACGCCGGATTCGCGCGTGTAGCCCTGAATCAGTGCGCCGAGCCCTTCGGGGGTGAACTCCACCTGCGCATCGTCCAAACCGGTTGCCGTTTTCTGTTTCGGAATCAGGAAGGTTTTGGCGATTTCCGCCTTTTCCAGCTCCGTGTAGCCGGAAAGCCGGATGACTTCCATACGATCCTGCAACGGACCGGGAATGGTGTGCAGCACGTTTGCGGTGGCGATGAAGAACACTTCGCTCAAGTCGTATTCGACGTCGAGGTAGTGATCCTGGAACATGAAGTTCTGCGCTGGGTCCAGCACTTCAAGCAGCGCCGCCGACGGATCGCCCCGGAAATCGGTGGACATCTTATCGATCTCGTCCAGCATAAAGACCGGGTTCTTCGTGCCCGCCTTCTTCATACTCTGAATGATCTGGCCGGGCAGGGCACCGATGTAGGTGCGGCGGTGACCCCGAATTTCGGCTTCGTCCCGCACACCACCGAGCGAAAGACGGACAAACTTACGGCCGGTGGCCTTGGCAACCGACATGCCGAGCGAGGTCTTGCCGACACCAGGGGGCCCGACAAAACAGAGGATAGATCCCTTAGGGTTCTTCACCAACCGGCGAACAGCGAGGAATTCCAGGATGCGCTCTTTGATCTTTTCCAGGCCGTAGTGATCAGAATCGAGCACGCCGTGGGCGAACTTCAAATCGCGAATTTCCCGCGTCTTTTTCTTCCACGGCACCGCCAGCAGCCATTCCAGGTAGTTGCGCGACACGGTGGATTCGGCCGACATGGGGGGCATCTGTTCCAGCCGCTTGAGTTCCGCATGGGCTTTTTCCTGGGCGTCCTTCGACATGCCGGCGGCGTCGATCTTCTTTTTCAGGTCATCGAACTCGCTCTTCTCGCCGCGACCGAGTTCCTTCTGAATGGCCTTGATCTTTTCGTTGAGATAATACTCTTTCTGCGCCCGCTCCATCTGGCGCTTCACACGGCCCTGAATGGAACGATCGACGGAGAGCTTTTCGATCTCGATATCGAGCATTTCGGCCACACGCGTCAAACGGTCAACCGGGTCGAAGATCTCCAGCAGTTCCTGTTTTTCTTCGATGGTTAACTGGAGATTGGCGCCAACGGTGTCGGCGAGTTTGCCGGGATCGTCCACTTTGATGGCGGCGATCATCGTCTCGTAGTTCAGATTCTGGCTCAGCTTGACGTACTGCTCGAAAAGCGTAGTCACGCGGTTGGTGAGGGTTTCCAGGTGAGAACCGGCGTCGATGCGCGAAGCGAATGTGCGGACGGTGGCGCGAAAGAATCCCTCTTCGTTAGCGACGGAAACGACGCGGGCCCGCTCCACACCCTCCACTAGAACCTTGATGTTGCCGTCCGATAGCTTCAGGCTCTGGACGATGTTGGCGATTGTGCCAACTGAGTAGATCTCGTCGGGACGGGGATCGTCCACCGAGGCGTCGTGCTGGGTCGCAAGAAAGATCTTCTTATCGGCGGAGAGGGCCTCTTCGAGGGCTCGCACACTCGAATCGCGGCCGACGACGAACGGGGTCATCATGTGAGGGAAGATGACCACGTCCCGGATCGGCATCATGGGAAGACGCCTGGATTCAATACGTTCTCGTGTGCTCATGCGTGGGTTGACCTAAGACTTAGTTTGATTCTGGAACCCTGAGAAGCGACTCCAAATGCTCGTAAATTCACGAGTGGAGTACAGCGGAGGGCAAAATGTTTCTGGGAATGGTTTGGGGAAGAGGGCCGGCTGAGGAGCCTAACCGGCCTTTTCCAATAGAGCGAGATTGATCTTTTGCGTAATGACCATCTCTTTAGTGACCAGGAATTCGCGGATCTTCTTGTGGGAAGGAAGGAAGTACATGAGGTCGAGCATCAGGTCTTCGAGGATCATCCGCAAACCGCGGGCGCCGACCTTCCGCTCCATGGCGAGCGAGGCGATGGCCTCCAAGGCGTCGTCGCTGAACTTGAGTCTAACATTCTCAAACTCAAACAGCCGCTGATACTGCTTGATGACGGCGTTCTTCGGTTTGGAGAGAATTTGGATAAGCGCGTCGCGGTCCAGATCTTCCAACACGCCGACAACGGGCAGCCGGCCGATGAACTCCGGAATAAAGCCGTAGCGGATCAGGTCAACGGGCTGAATCAGGCTGATGAGTTGCTCTTCCTTCCGCGGCGCGGTCTTACGCGGGCGGACGGAATCCTTCTCTTCCCCTTCATTGAATCCAATAGACCGGCGGCCGACGCGGCGTTCAACGATCTTGTCCAAACCGACAAACGCGCCGCCGCATATAAAGAGAATGTTGGAGGTGTCCACCGGAGTGAACTCCTGGTGGGGGTGTTTGCGCCCGCCCTGCGGCGGAACATTCGCCACGGTGCCTTCCAGAATCTTTAGCAGCGCCTGCTGGACACCTTCCCCGGAAACATCGCGGGTGATGGATGGGTTTTCGTCCTTGCGGCAGATCTTGTCGATTTCATCGATGTAGATGATGCCGGTCTGGCAGCGCTGGACATCCCAATCGGAATTCTGTAGCAGACGGAGAATGATGTTCTCAACGTCTTCACCGACATAGCCGGCCTCAGTGAGCGTGGTAGCGTCCACGATGGCGAAGGGCACATCGAGGATGCGGGCCAGCGTTTGGGCCAGCAGGGTCTTACCGGTGCCGGTCGGGCCAATGAGCAGGATATTCGACTTGCCGAGTTCGACATCACTACCACGCTGTTTATTCATTTGAATGCGCTTGTAGTGGTTGTAGACGGCGACGGCGAGCTTTTTCTTCGTAGCGTCCTGCCCGATGACGTACTGGTCCAGATACTCCTTCAGTTCGAGCGGTTTGGGCAGTTTATGAGGGGCGGAATAGGTTTGTTCATTCCGGTCATCTTCCAGAATGGAATTGCATACGGCGATGCACTCGTCACATATGTAGGAGCGCGGATAATCGCTGAGCGGGGAGGAGATCAGCTTACCGACGACATCCTGGCTCTTGTGACAAAACGAACAGCGCAGAGACTCGTCCGACGAGGAACGCTTCACGCGGGATCTCCTGGTGGAATAGACTTTCGAATCCGGAACGCCATAGACGCTCCGCCTTCATTATAGCCCTTCTGGCGTTCCCGCAAATGCAATCTTCCTACTTAGACGGATCAACGGAGGTCACCTTGGGCGCCGCGTCGAGGTACCGGGACAGCACCTCGCGGAGACGGTCCAGACGGATGGGCTTGGACACATAGTCGTTCATTCCGGCGGCCAGGCAAAGTTCCCGGTCACCTTTCATGGCATTGGCGGTCATAGCGATGACAGGAATGGCAGCCGTAGCGGGGTTCTGACGAAGCCGGCGGGTGGCTTCATAGCCATCAAGATCGGGCATTTGACAGTCCATTAGAATGGCCTGGAAGCTCCGTTCGGCAATGGCTTGCAGGGCGATGGCGCCGTTGGGAACCACTTCCGATGTCAGCCCAAGCGCGTTTACCAGGCGCTGTGCGAGTATCTGGTTCACAGCATTATCCTCCGCAATGAGCACATGACCGGCAAGGCGGGCAGGCGGACGAACAGGAGTTGGCACATCGCAGCGGGGAAGGCAATCGGCTGCTACCAGCAGTTCGGCGATCTGCGAAGCGCGGACCGGGCGCGTGAGCGTGAAGGATGAAGCGGCAGAACCGTCGGTCGATTCCCCCCGGTTAGTGAGCGGGAAAATGGGAGGGGGCGGCGTGGCAAGCGCCGGAATCAGCCGGGCGCGGATGGTGGGCGTTGGCAACCCTGGAGAAGAACCCGCGACGATGCAGTCGTACCGTTTCGAATTCAGGTAACGCAGGGCTTCATCAACGGACTGGCACAGTTGGACCGATGTACCGTGGCGCACCAGCAGTTCGCCAATAGTTGCGCGGGACCGGGGGGCCGGCTCTATGACCAGCACGGCGCAAGAACTGGCGGCAGGACTGGTGGAGCGCGGGGCCGCCGCCGGCTCCAATTTGATGTCGAAGACAAAGCGCGAGCCTGCGCCCTGTTTGGTCTCCACCGCGATCTCTCCCCCCATGGCGGCAATCAACTGGCGAGAGATCGCCAAGCCAAGGCCGGTGCCGCCGAAGCGTCGGCTGGTGGAGGTATCGGCCTGCATGAAGGGCTTGAAGAGCTTCTCTCGGGTCGCATCGCTCATCCCTTGGCCGTCATCGGCCACGCTCCATTGCATGTGGACGAAACCGGGGCCGTTCTGGAGCAGTCGCGCCTGCACAAATACGTTCCCGCCGTTTGGCCACTCGCCTCCAAAGCTGAATTTGATGGCGTTGCTCACCAGATTCATCAGCACCTGGCGCAGGCGGCCTTCGTCGCCGCGAACCCATTCGGGGATGGCTGGGTCAATGGAGTAGCCGAGGTCCAGGCCTTTTTCGACGGCACGCAGGCCGAGCACGTCGAACACATCCTCAATGGCGTTGCGCGGCTGGAAATCGATACGGGCGAAATCGAGCTTCCCGGCGCTCATCTTGGAGAAATCCAGAATGTCGTTCAGAATGTCGAGCAGCGATTCCGCGGAGCGGTGACTGGTGCGGGCCAGAACTTGTTGTTCCCGGTCCAGTCCGCTTTGCAGCAGCAGTTCCAGCATTCCCATCACGCCGTTCATAGGCGTACGCAGTTCGTGGCTCATGTTGGCGAGAAACTCGCTCTTCACACGCGCGGCCATTTCGGCATCGGTGCGGGCTTTTTCCAGCAGTAGCGACTCAATCGTGGAGCGAACGAACCAGTCGTTGATTTCAAAAACCTGATAGCCGACGGCGGCCAGAAAAATTAACATTAACGCACTGAGGAGGAACGATTCCGTGTCACCTCCCAGGACGAGCCCGGTTAGGGTCGGAATCATGGCGCAACCAAGGTAGGCAAGCGAGAGCCGGCGATCGCCAGCGAAGGCGCCCAATGCGAAGCAGCCAATGCCGGCGGAGATGAGGAGAATGACAAACTGGAGAAACTGCCCGCGGTAGGCTACCTGAATATAACCGGCGAAAACGCCCCAGATGAGGCCGGACAGCATGGTATGAAAACCATAGTCGCGAATCCAGCGGGTGGCCTCCGGCGGAGTGGACGGCGGACTGCCCGACAGGAGCAATCGCCACCGCAGCACACCGGTGGCGATGAATATGAACAGCGTGCCACCGAACACAAACGGGCGCTCCGCAGCGAGCGGAGTGCCGAGACCTATTGGCACAAAAATGATGGCGTAGAGAAAGACAGCCCAACGGCTGCGCCGCCAAATTTGTGCTGCTCGCGCCACTCGAAGCCGTGGCGCGAACTCGGGGTCAACGGTAGTCACCTACATTGAGACTACTAGGATTCGGGCGTGGCTGCGGGTTCAGCCGCCGGGGGCTCCACTTTGTTCGACTGCTCGAAGAGGAAATTCAACGTTTTCTGGGTTCGAATGTGTCCGGCAATTCGACCCAGAGTACCGTCCTGTTCCAGGCGGCGGCGGACACTGGCAACGGCTTCGCGGTCCTGCCGGGCGATGCGCTGCACTTCGAGGTCAACTTCTTCCTGCGTGGCATGAATTGCTTCGCGATCGGCCACCTTTTCCAGCAGCAGGGAGGCGCGAACGTCCTTGAGGGCACGCGGCGCCTGGGACTCTTTCAGCTTGGCCCAGTCCAGATTCAAACCGCGCGGGTCCACGCCCTGGCTGGCCAGACTGCGCAGCCGGCTATCGATAATCGACTCCACCTGTTGATCGACGTAGCTCTGCGGAATCGGAAAATCGTAGAGGTCAACCAAAGAATCAAGAATCGCGGTGTGTGCCGACTGACGGGCGGTCATGTCGCGTTCCGCGTAAATCGATTTCCGGGCTGCGTCGCGCAACTCATCCAGGCTCTTGAAGTCACCGAGGTCCTGAGCAAACTCGTCGTTCAACTCCGGCATTTCCTTGCGCCGGATTGTCTTCAAGGTACAGGAGAAATTCACTGTCTTCCCTGCCAGGCGCTCCGCGCCGTAGTCTTCCGGGTAGGCAATGGTGAATTCCTTGACATCGCCCGGCTCCATGCCGGCGATGTTGTCGGTAAACGCAGCCATCGTGTCGGCATGGCCAAGTTCAAGGGCAACATCGTCTTCGTTCAATTCCGGCCCGTCGAGGCCGGAGAGGCTGCGGAGCGCGATCAAGACATGATCGGTCCCGGTCGCCGGACGGGGATCTTCATTGATGTACTCAGCCTTCTGCGCGCGCAGGGATTGGAGACGCGCTTCAATATCCTCCTCGCTCACCACCGGCTCGCGGTAGGGTACGGTGAGGCCGCGATAATCGTCGCGCAGTTCAAACTCCGGCGCCACTTCATACTGCGTCTTGAACTTCAACGGTTCGCCGGCGTGGTAGTGCATGTCAACAACAGAGGGCGTGCCCACGACCTGGATCTTTTCGCCATCGGCGTATTTGCGGAAGGCTTTGGGGATGATCCGCTCCAGCACATCCTGCCGCACTTCGTTCGCGAACTTGGTGCGGATGAGCGATGCGGGGACTTTTCCGGGGCGAAAACCGGGCAGCGCCGCCTTCTTGCGAATGTCTTCGACAACCAGTGCCGTTTCCTTGTCGATCTCCTCAACGGGGATGACCAGTTCAATTTCGTGCTTACAGCCTTCGAGGAGTGCCATGGGAAAAAAAGTGTTTCAGAGGGAGTGATTTGGAAGTACAAGGCGCGGAGGGTTTAGCTCCGCGCCTGCAATGCGGGAAATGCGATGGCGCGGAGGTTAACCGCGAGCGGCAGCGGCCACGCCGGCTTCGGCGCGGAGCGCCTCAGCTTTGTCGGTCGCTTCCCAGGTGAAGGTTTCCTCGTTCCGGCCAAAGTGGCCGAACGCGGCGGTCTTGCGGTAAACGGGACGGCGCAACTGCAGGCCATCAATGATGGCGCGCGGCGTGAGGCCGAAGTTGGCGCGAACCAGCTCCGTGAGCCGGGTGCTGTCCACCAGACCCGTGCCGAACGTATCCACCATGACCGAAACAGGCTCGGCGACGCCGATCGCGTAGGCCAGTTGGACTTCGCAACGGGTGGCCAAACCGGCCGCCACGATATTCTTGGCAATGTAGCGGGCCATATAGCAGGCCGAACGGTCCACCTTCGTCGGGTCCTTGCCGGAGAAGGCACCGCCACCGTGACGGCCCATGCCGCCGTAGGTGTCAACAATGATTTTGCGGCCAGTGAGACCGGTGTCACCGTGGGGTCCGCCGATGACAAAGAGGCCGGTAGGATTGATGTGATACTTCGTGCCGCTGTCCACCATGCCGGAGGGGATGATGGGGTCAATAACCAGCTTCTTCACCTGCGCCCGGAGTTCTTCGGTGGATACTTCCGGTGCGTGTTGCGTGGAGATCACCACGGCGTCAATCCGCTTGGGTTCGCCGTTCACATATTCAACGGACACCTGGCTTTTGCCATCGGGGCGAAGCCAGTTCACGGTGCCGGCGCGACGGACAGCCGAAAGCTGTTGCACCAGCTTGTGCGCCATCATGATGGGCAGCGGCATCAGTTCCGCGGTTTCATTGCAGGCATAACCGAACATGAGACCCTGGTCGCCGGCGCCACCTGTATCCACACCCATCGCGATGTGCGGGGATTGGGTTTGAATGGCGTTCAGAATGCCGCAAGTCTTGGCGTCGTAGCCCATCGCCGCATCAGTGAACCCGATATCGGCGATTACTTCACGAACCAGGTCGGGAACATTAAAAATTGATTTGGTGGTGATTTCACCAGCAACCACCGCCAAACCCGTTGTGACAAGCACTTCACAGGCCACACGGCCCGTCGGGTCATCTTTCAAAACGGCATCGAGAACGGCGTCGGAAATCTGATCCGCCATCTTATCGGGATGGCCCTCGGTGACCGATTCCGAAGTAAATATGTGACGCAAACCTTCAGCCACGCATTGCTCCTTGGAGTTGAATTGAACATTTTGGCAAAGTACACGCCTGCGCCTCGTAGAGCATTACCCAAAAACCGGAATGTGCGCGTTGAAGAGACAATAAGGTATTTCGGGGCGGGTTGCCAACCTCTAATTCTATCATGGCCAGCGCGAAAATCGCGCGTCGCCCGCTACTCGGCGTCCCGGTGTACGGTGGCCGGCGCGAACGCGGGCAGGCAAATGGCGATGTATTCGGCGCCTTCCGGGCCGGGGGTTGAGTAGCGGATCCACTCCCCGGCATGTGTCAACACAGCCTGACCGGCACGAACGGTCAACGCTCCCGCCTTGTGCTCCACATGCACTTCTCCCTTGATAACCACGGTGTATTCATCGAACTCGGGGGTTTGCCCCGGCTCCACCCAACCACTCGGGCTGCGCATGTGCGCCACGCTGAGCCGCTCCGTACCGGTGTTCACTCGGCCCACGAACTCGTCGATCAACTTCGGTTTGGTTCCGGCCGCTTCAATCCGCGAGGGCGCGGCGATCAAGGTTGGCATTCCTC
Source organism: Bryobacterales bacterium (assembly GCA_016789905.1). GTDB lineage: Bacteria > Acidobacteriota > Terriglobia > Bryobacterales > Bryobacteraceae. Next base: position 82,163 of record JAEUQC010000213.1, read on the forward strand.
GATTCTGCCAAAAAAATGAGCCGGAAGCAGGCTTCCGGCTCGCATTCGGAGGAATTTCTTGAACCGCGGAAGAGCGACTTGCACCTCGCTATTCCCTGGACACGATCAGGCTATCCCACTCCTGTATACGTGAATAGCCCTACGTTGGTTCTACGAGAGGTAGTACCGGCCTAGACGATCAGTCCTGCCGGCCACCTAACCTATTGATTTTACAGTGAGTTAGACTTCTGCAAATTCTTTCAAACGGTCATACTTCAGCGAGGAACGCGGTGGTTTTGATGCCGGAAACGTCAAAACTCTTGCGGCAACGGGGATTTCCGCAGCGCGCCCTATCGTCCAGCAGCACCATGTAACTTTGGCATTTATCGAAGCGGGCGCGGTCCCGTGCGTCACCACCCGAAGGAAGGCGATCTTTTTTACGGCGGATCAGCCACCGCAGTTCGATTTGTTGCGCGGTACGGCAATATGGACAAGTGAGCTGCGCCGGCCGCGTGGCCGGGGCTTCGTTGTAATAGTCCCGTTCCTCCATTGCCCTATTGTTTCAGTTTTTCGAGGTCGAAATGGCGCACGCAGGGGAGGTTCTCATAGCGGCCGGGGTGGCATGTCAGGACCACGATCTGCAGCGATTCGGCAGCTTCAGAGAGCAGTTCCAGGACGCGATGCGCGCGCGCCGGATCGGTGGCCAGGAAAGAATCGTCGAACACGGCCAGCATTCGCTGGCCGCGCGCAAGCTGGGTGGCGAGGGCTAGACGGGTGGCAAAGGCAACCTGTTCGGCCTCGCCGCCGGAAAGCTCTTCCATGGCAGCGCTGGCTCCGGGCACCTGCAGGCCGGCCGGCGTCCAAGATTGATCAACACGAATCGAGGGGGCCTCCGCGCCGGCGATGCGGCGCCAGAAGAGCGTTGCCTGTTCGGCGATCTGGCTGGGGAGGGAGGAGGTAAGTTCGGCCTGCGCATTGCGCAGCGTGGACCGGAGGAGTTCAAGCGCCGCGGCGCGCCGGGATTCGCGGTCGAGGGCGGCATCGCATTCGGCCAGACGTTCCTCGGTCTCCGCCAGATGGGTGTAGAGGTTTCGCGATTGCTGCGCGGCGAGTTCGCCCTCAAGGCGGGCGGCGGCCTCCTTGCCCTCTGCCATACTGGCGCGCAGCCGTTGCACGGAATCCTCAAGGCTTGCCAGATTCGTTGGCACGGCAAGCCGAAGGGCCTCCAATTGGGCGCGGGCGGCGGCAAGGGCGAGTCCCGCTTCTTTGTGGGTCGATTCCAACACGTCGAACGGCCCGGCGGCGGCGTGCTGAGCCAGGCGCGCGGCTATCTGTTCCAACTGGCGCTTGCACTCCGCCAACGACGTGCGCGCACTGGCCTCGCCGGCCGATAGCGCGGGCAGATTGTAGCGGGTGCGCTTGGCTTCGATTATCTCTTTGCGACTTTTCCAGGCTTCGCGGAGCGCGGCAAGGTCCGGCGGCGTGCGTTCCCAATCCGGATGACGCGCCAGCAGGTCCGCATACTCAGCCTTAAGCGCTTCCAACGGCCGCGCCTCCGCCTCCAGCAGTTCCAGTTCCCGGCGAGCCCTTTCCCATTCTTCGGCGCGCCGTTCAACATCAGCCATCGTGTCGCCGCGGAGCATGGCATCCAACTGCGCCGACAACTTCTCCACCTCCGCCGCCAATCCGGCTGCTTGCGCGTTGGCGCTGGCGGCGGTGATGCGGCCAACGCCGGCAACGTGAACCGAAACGCGCAACGGGCTGACCCACTCGCGGGTCGATCCTTCAGCAAGTTCATCCGTTGCGCCTTCCGATTCCATTGTCAGCGGCGCCTCGGCCTGGATGGTCAATTTCAGACTGGCAGCGGAAAGCGCGGCGCGCTTCAGATCCAATTGATGCCGCAAGCGCCGAATGACGGCGATATCGGCGGGTACAGCGATGGCAGCCAGGTGCGCGGAGAGCGTTTGCCGTTCGGCGGCGAGTTGGCGGGCACGCGTGGCAGCGGGCCACTCGCGGGCGTCATCACCTTCCTTGCGCAATGCAGCCTGTTCGTCCTCCAATGCTTGGATTTCCGGGAGCATGGCCGTGGCCGCAGCCAGTTCCTCTTCCAAGTGTGCATGGCGGGCAGCGGTTTCGGCCGCTAGCTGTTTCGTCCGCTGTTCCGCGGCCACATCCTCGCGCCATTGCCGCAGGCGCGTTTCAACGGCGTCAAAGGCCTGGCGGGCGCGGAGTTCCGCGCTGGTGGCTTCGGCGACCTGGCGCTGGTGGGCACCGGCACGTTCCAACTCCGGCAGCAACGCGGCAAGCCGTTCCGATTCGCCTTCAACGCGGCGGCGAAGTTCCGCGATGGCGTCGCGATTCTGGCCGGCCAGTTGCCACTGCGACAACAGATTTCCATGCTGCTCCCGCAGTTGGGCGGCCTCGGCACGCAAAGGGGTCACTGGAGAGGACTTTTTCACTTGTCCGGTTGGCGTGAAATACTCATCAAACCGGGCTTCTATGCGCTTCGCTAGTTCGGCGGCGGCGCGAGAACTGAGCGCTGCCCCAAATGCTTCCTGCAGCGTAGTCCGCACACCGGGGCTCCATGCGGGCAGTAGTGGAGGGCCTTGCGGTGTCCAAAGTACCTGGAGCAAGCCCAAGTGGCTCTCGCTCGCCAGACCTTTCGCCGCGGCATCGGCCTGCAACATGGCTCGCACGCGGGCTTCGGCTTCCTTGCCCTCGGCTAGCGGCCGAAAGACCCCCTGCTCCAGCCTTTCCAGCCGCGTGAACGTGGCAGAGAGAAAGCGCTTTTCCAGCCGCCATTGTTCGCCGCCATGTTCAATGGTTACGCAGATCCGCGGACTAAGCGCCCGGCCCCAGGGCGCCATGGCCTGCTTCACCACCGCCCCGGTGAGTCCGTGCGCGTCTACCAGCACATGACGCAGGGCACGCAGGAGTGTGGTTTTCCCGGCTCCATTCGGGCCCGATACCACGTTCAATCCGGGGGAGATTCCGTTCAGTTGCACCGTCCGGTCAAAGCAACGGAAACCCTCCACTTCGAGCGAACGCAGGATCATGGACCCACCTGCGCAGCCAGTGCTTCGAGTTCGAACAAGGCTTGGCCAGCCAGCGCGTCTCCGGACGCCGCCAACTGCCGCAATTGGCGCGCCGCCAGGCGGACCGCGCCCGGGGGCAGCAGCTCCTCCCACCCCTCTCCGGCCGCCGGACGGAGCCCGCTGCCATCGATGGCCAGATGCAGGAAACGCCCGCGCATTTCTTCCATCTGGCGCAGCAGGTCCAGTTCGCCCGCGTGGAGCAGTCCGCTAATTTGCAGCTTCACCAGCGAGCCTTCGGGTAGCCCGGCCAACCGGTCCCGCAGCGCGGCCATATCCCCGGGAGCCCGAACGCTTTCTTCCAGCGAGTGCCAGCGCAGCAGTCCGGTCCGAACCGTTTCGATCTCCGGCACGGCGCCCAGACGGACACGCAGCGCGTTGCCGCTGTCGCGTTCGCCGAACTTGGTGGTTTCGTGGGCGCCGCAGTAGGCCATGCGAATGGCGCCGTTGGCGTCGGGATAGAGAACGGTGGAGTGCCAATGGCCAAGCGCCAGATAATCGGCGCGGGCGCGCGAAGAGGCGTTGCGAGAGATTGGGTGGTGCTCGGTACCGGGGTCGACGCCTTCCACGGTGCCGTGGCTCATGGCGACAACGGGCCCGGCAGGGCGCGGTATGTCCGCCAGGCAGGCCGATGGATCGCGCCGGGAGTGTGTTTCGCGCAGGGGCGCCGCCAGCAGAGTGCCGCCGGGAACCGGGAACGCCCCCGCCTCCCGAATGACATGCAGATTGGGAAACTGGCGCCACACGGGGTGTTCCCAAACACTGCCAGGTTGCAGCGGATCATGATTACCAGGCAGTAGAAACACTGGCCCGCGAAAACGCGCGAGGATCTCACCGGTTTGCTGCACCAGGGCACGGTCAACGGTGTTGTCTTCAAACGTGTCCCCGGCGACAAGCAGGAAATCCGCTTCCAGCGCCGCCACACGCGCGCCCGCATCGAGACGCGCTTGGCGGACGGCCTTCGCCGCGCCTCCAGCGCTGGCGGCCTTCATGCCGATCTGCCAATCGGCGGTATGGATGAAATGCATCGGCAACAGCTACTATTTTGCCGGATACGTCTTCGTGTATTTGTTGCGCGAGTTCCAGACGGTCATAGCACCAGCCTTCGTGGCGCTCACTTTGATGTAGTTGCCTTCGCCCGTATCATTCAAATCGGCTAGAAATACGTTGGAAACGTTATGTTCCTGGCCGCCGGCGTTGGCGAAGTGGAGTTGCCAGAGATCTTCCAAACCCGGCGAGGACTTCACGATTTTCCAGGCGGCCGGCGAGCCACCCTTCCGCGATCCGTTGTTCATGATGGCCACGCGCGGCCGCAACGCATGAACCAGCGCCTCCGGACCGCTCACGTCCATGCCGTGGTGCGTGGTGACATACAGATCCACCGGACCTACTTTGTTCATGGGACACGCCAATTCCAACTCCTTGTTCCACGTCAGGTCTCCGATGTCGATGAAACGGAACTTGCCAAAAGTGACAAGCACGCCCAGGCTGCGGGCGTTTTCCGTGGGATCGTCGGCTTTTTTCGCCGCATTGGCGCAAAGCGGATTGGCTTGTCCGCCGCCGGAGAGCGGCTGGTCAATTGCATTCCCATCGGAGGTGAGCACCACGACTTCGGCTCCCTTCAACGGCACGCGATCACCGGGCTTCACGCTGGACCGCTGGCCGCTGCTCGCCGCCTTGGTATAGGATTCCATCAGTTGATCGGCCGCCGCGCCAGTCTCGCGGTTCGGGCCATGATCTACAAACGTGCCCACCGACATTTTGCTTAGCAGTTGGGTGATCCCGCCCACGTGATCCCGGTGGTAGTGAGTAATCAGCAGGTAATCAATCTTTTTCAGGCCTGCCTTCTTAGCCGCCTTTACAATCCGGTCCGCGTCACGGTCGCCGAAGCCGGGCCAGCCTGTATCGATCAGAAGCGACTGCTTTTCCGGAGTCACCAGCAACGTCGCCTGGCCCCCTTCCACATCGATAAAGTAAACATCCAGCGTTTTTTCGGCCGCCGGCAACGTTACGGCGGCGAGCAGCATCCCTAGGGCGAACACAATCGGCTTCATGCGCACTCATGCTACTCAACTCACGGGGAACATAGCAAGCCAAAGTTGCGTATGCTAAGGAGAATCGAGAACCCATGCCCTTCTGTACCCAATGCGGAACTTCGGTGGAGCCGGTTGCTTCTTTCTGCGCGACGTGCGGCGCCCGGCAACCCGGCGCGGCTCACGCGGCCCAGGCGCCGAGGGGCGAACCAGGCGAGGACTATCTGAAATCCATCTCGCCGTCCACGGCTAGTACGCTCTGCTACGTGCCCTTTGCCGGTTGGGTGGCCGCGCTTGTTTTTCTTGCTTCGCATCGCTTCCGGGATAACCAACAGGTTCGCTTCCACGCGTTCCAGGGCTTGTATCTTGGCGTGGCCTGGCTACTGGTGGATATCGCGATTGGCGTCTTTATCGGATTCGCCGGCGTAGCGGCCCGCCGAGCTATCACCGGCAGTTTAAAGCTCTCCATCCTCTGCGGATGGATTTACATGCTGTTCAAGACCTCGGCTGGCGAAACGATCCGGCTTCCGTTTCTGGGCGAATTGGCGGAACGTTCCGTCGCCGAGCAGTCCTCCAGCCGGGGATAGCCGCGGCAGTAATTTGCCGGTAACGGAAGTGTCGCGTTCGCGTCTATCGGCATGTGTGCCGTGTTATAATTATTCACAGTACTGAATAATTACTCACCACGTAGAGCGAACAAAAGATGATCAAAGCGGGTATTGTCGGTTTCCGCGGCTATAGCGGCGCCGAACTCATTCAAATTCTGGAGCGCCACGGCGCGGCAACGGTATACCTGATGGAGCACCGCGCCGACGCCGGCGACCGGCCAACGCCGCGGGGCGCCGGAGGACCGGCGCGCATTCCAGCGACGGCGGAGGCAGCGGGCGCGGCCGGCCTGGACGTGGTATTTCTCGCCACGCCTCCGGAGGTGTCCATGGAATTGGCGCCGGGTTTCCTGGAGGCCGGGGCGAAGGTCATCGACCTGAGCGGCGCTTTTCGGTTGCGCACGGTGGACAACTACACCCGCTGGTACAAGGAGCCACATACACAGCCCGAACTCCTGGCCAGTGCCGTCTATGGACTGCCGGAATTGAACCGGGCCCCGATTGCCGGGGCGAAACTGATCTCCAATCCCGGTTGCTATCCCACCGCCGCCAGCCTGGCCATCGCGCCGCTGGTGGAGGCGGGGGTGGTGGACCGCGGCGCCGGCATTGTATGCGACGCGAAAAGCGGCGTTAGCGGCGCCGGGCGTAAACCAAGCCTGAAAACCAGCTTCTGCGAAGTGACGGAGAATTTTTCGGCCTATTCGATTCTGGAGCACCGGCATGTGGCCGAAGTGCTGCTGAACACCGGCATCACGGAGCCGGAATTCAGCTTTTCAGCGCAACTGATTCCAGTCCATCGCGGTATTCTGGAAACCATTTACTTTCGTGCGGCGGGCGTGCCTTCGGCCGCGGCGCTGGTGGAACTGTACGAAAAGCGCTATGCCGGCGAACCCTTCGTGCGCATCTACGACGCCGGTAAGTCGCCTGATCTTCTGAGCGTGGCCCGTACAAACTTCTGCGATATCGGTGTGACTCTGCACGCCGCCACCGGCCGCGCGGTGGTAGTAGCAGCGATTGATAACCTGGGGAAAGGCGCGGCCGGCCAGGCGGTGCAGAACATGAACCTGGCGTTTGGACTGCCGGAAACCCAGGGGTTGCTATGAAAATTCTAATTAAGCTCGGCGGCACGCTGCTGGACGACGAGACGACACGCCAGCGGATGGCGAGCCAACTGGCCGAGACACGACAGGCGAATCCACAGACCGTTGTGGTGCATGGCGGCGGCAAACAAATGACGCGGTTCCTGACCGAGCGGAATGTCGAATCCCGATTCGTAGAAGGTCTGCGCGTTACGACACCAGAAGTCCTCGATGCGGTGCTGAAAGTCTTTGCCGGCAGTGTGAATCACCAGTTGGTGGCCTCGCTGGTGGCCGCTGGCGCTCCGGCCGTCGGGATTACCGGAATTGACGCCTGCCTGGCCGAAGCCGAACAGCTACGGCCGGATTTGGGCTTCGTCGGCAAACCCGTCCGTTCCAACCCGGCGTTGCTTGAAACATTGATCGGCGGCGGGTTTCTGCCTGTTGTGGCCTGCGTCGCGGGTGATCGCCAAGGGCGCATCTACAACGTGAATGCGGACCAGATGGCGGTATCCTGCGCGTCCGGATTCGAAGCAGACCGTCTGTTGTTCTTAACCGATGTGGACGGCGTAAAGGATTCCGGCGGCCAGGTGATTCCGGTGCTGACACTGGCTCAAAGCCGTCTGCTTATCGAAGACGGCATCGCCACCGGCGGTATGCAGGCCAAACTGAACGCCGCGGCGGAGGCGCTACTGGGAGGCGTTGGTGAGGTGGTGATCGCTCCCGGCGCGGCGCCTTCCATCGTCGCTCGTCTGCTGGCCGGCGAAGCCGCCGGCACACGCTTCGTCCGCGGCTAACCAGCCTTCACTCCAGAAAGGACCATTTCGGCTATGGGCACCCTCGTTTCGTTGCACGTCCCGCAGGCATCGCCTGCCACCACATACACTGCTGGTCCGCTGGAGGTGCGCAAGGCCAACCTGCGCGATATTCAAAAACTTCTGACTCTCATCAACAGCTTCGCTGCCAAGGGCATAATGCTGCCGCGTACGGAGTTTGAACTCGCCGAAAATATTCGGGATTTCGTAGTAATTGAAGGTGGCGGCGGACTGGTGGCCTGTTGCGCCCTCCATATTTACTCTCCAGCGGCGGCGGAGATCCGATCGCTGGCCGTGGACCCCGGCTGGCAGTCTCACGGATTAGGGCGGAAGATGGTGGAGGCTTTGGAACAGGAAGCGCGTGAATTCGGGCTAGTTAGCCTCTTCGCGTTTACGTATGTAGAGGGCTTTTTTCGCAAAATGGGGTACGAAACTGTTGAGCGGGGGGAGCTCCCCCTAAAGGCGTGGAAGGACTGCCTGCGCTGCCCCAAGTTCCAAGCCTGCGACGAAATAGCCATGAGGAAGCGTCTGTACTAGGACCTCCCTAATGCGGGTAAGGTGGACCCCCGTTTGCGGGTACACTAGAATTTTAGTACTGGAATCTAAGTTGTTGTTCTTAAAAAGATTGTCAGTAACAGTACTACACCTCACGGGAGGGGTGGTCCCCCAAAAGCGGTTCGGTACCAAAGTGTTTACCCTCAAAATAGTGTGCGGAAGTCGTGAGAATTTTTCGCCGGTGCGCTGACCAATTTGTATAATCAACGCAAACCAGTAAATATTGGATGGATTTTTGAGGTCCATTACTGGCGCGACAGGAGAGCACAAATGCGCGCGCAGACCGTAGATGTGAAGACTTCGACAGGCAGAATTCTCTGCTGTACGATTTTTCGGCCCGGCGGGAAGAAACTTCTCGCGAAGGGCCACATCCTAAATGACGAGGACGTACGGGTACTCGAAACGGAAGGGATGCAGGAGGTCTGGGTCACGCAGTTGGAGGAGGGCGAGATCGGCGAGGACGAAGCGGTCCTTGAGATCGCCACTCGCATCGGATGCGGCTCCCTAGAATTGCGTCCGGCGGCGGGCGGGAGAGCCAATCTGTTTGCCACGGAAGATTGCTGCCTGCTCGTGGACGATGAACTGCTGAAACAGATCAACTGTACCGCCAGCGTGGTGATCGCCACGGGCTCCAACTTCTCCTTCGTGCAAGCGGGCCAGCGGGTGGCGACAATCAAGAGCACGCCATTCGCGGTCTCATCAAGCGAAGTGGAAGCGGTGCGGAACATTCTTACCGAGCGGGGCCCGATTCTGCAGGCCCGCCCGCTGCAGGACCCGCAGGTCGCGGTTCTCTATACGGATCCAGTACAAGGCGACAGGGCGCGGCAACTGTTCGATAACATCATGCGCCAGCGGCTGGAAAGCATGGGGGTGCAACAGAATTACGTTCTAAGCGCGCTGGAAGACGAGAACGCGATTTGCCGCGCATTGCAGCATCTGCTGCGCGCCAAGCCGGCGGTGATTCTGATCGCCTCCACGACGGCGCCGCAAGGCCCGGAAGATGTTGTTGGACGGGCTATGCTGCGGCTGGGGACCCACATTGAACGATTTCTGGCGCCGGTGGAGCCTGGCAGCCTGATGCTACTTGGATACAAGGATGAAATTCCGATCCTGTCGGCGCCTGGCTGTTACCGTTCGGCCAAGAAGAACGTCCTTGATATTGTTCTGCCTCCGCTATTGGCCCGCTACCGCATGAGTGGCTGGGAAGTGGCGAGTTTGGGCCATGGCGGTCTCCTGATATAGAATCAAAGCCTCCTCCGGAACCGCAGATCCCAGCCTCCGAGGGATTTGCGGTTTCTCTCGATGCCGGATGTCGCAAAGACATCCGGCTTTTTTTTGCGAGTATTCTGAAAGATCATGCAGATTCGATCCGTCCGGTGTTTCCTGTTGTCGTATGTTTTCCCGCATCCTGTGGAGTTGCACTACTATGGAGGCGTGCGCCGCGTAGTGAAGCGGGACGCAATGCTGATTCGGGTGGAAGCCGATAACGGCTTGGTGGGATATGGGCCGGGCGAGGGCAGTGAGGCTGCGGAATACATCGTCCGCAACACGATAGCGCCGTGGCTGGAAGGCCGCGTGCTGCGGGACGCTGATGCACTGCGAGTTTTATTCCAGACCGGACCCGGAAAAGACATGAAAACGAGTCATGTTTATGGGACCGTTGAAGTGGCGCTTTACGACTTGCTGGGGAAGGCGCAGGGGTTGCCGGTGGCGGAACTGCTGGGCGGCAGAGTACGCGACCGCATTGCGCTCTATGGCAGCGCGGGCATGTATCAACCGCCGGAAGAGTACGCCCGTGAGGCGGCGCTCACAAAAGAACTAGGATTCACCGCCTATAAAATGCGGCCGGCCGCAGGACCGGAACTTGACCTGGAAGCCGTGCGCCAGATGCGCGCCGCCACTGGCCCGGATTTCGGCATCATGGTGGACGCCCACTCCTGGTGGCGGATGGGAGACCGCAGCTACTCCCCCCAGACCATCGCGGAACTGGCGCGCGCCCTGGGGGAGTACGACATCACCTGGCTGGAAGAGCCGCTACCGCCCGCCGATCACGCGGCCTACCGGGAACTGCGCGCACTAGGCCACGTTCCAATTGCCACCGGCGAACACGAGCACACCGAGGCGGGTTTTCTGGACCTCATCCACACTGGCTGTGCCGATTACATCCAAATGGATGTCGTCTGCCAGGGAGGCTACGCCATGGGGCGCCGCTTGTTCAGCGAGATCCGCAACGAGAACCTGCGCTTTGCCTTTCACAGTTGGGGAACGGACCTGGAACTCATCGCCGCAGCCCATGCCGGCATATGCTGGCCCGAAAACGTGGTCGAGTGGCTGGAAGCGCCGTGCTATACCACTCCGGGCAAGAAATTCATGTACGAGTGGCCATTGGCCGCCGAGATTCTCGCCGAGCCATTGCTGATTGAGAATGGGGATCTGGTAGTGCCCAGGCGCCCTGGCCTGGGCATCGAGGTGGATGAATCCGTCATTGAAAGATATCCTTGGCAACCCGGCCCCTGGTCCTATTTCACGCTCATTTCGCCCCCGGAGACTCATGCGGTGACTTCGGACCACAGCGTGGCCTGGGCCGAGCAGCCAAAGAAGGAGTAGCGCGATGTGGATGGAGGCGACGGCCGCGGCCGCCGGAGCAGCGGGATTCCTCGCCTGGGCGGCGCGCGGCCGCAGCGCTCAGGTCTTCGCTCCCTCGGCGTGGCGCGGGATGCCGGGCAGGAATCGTATCGCCCTCACATTCGACGACGGACCCAGCGAGTCCACTCCGGAGTTGCTGGAAATTCTGGCCGCCAATCGGGCAAAGGCGACGTTTTTCGTTTGCGGCCGCAATGCCGCCCGCCTTCCAGGAGTCGTTCGCGCCATTGCCGCCGCGGGCCACGAAATCGGTAATCACACGTGGTCGCATCCGCGGATGGATTTCATGCCCACGGCAAAGATACGGGAGGAACTTTGCCGTACACAGGAGACCATCGCCACATTAACCGGAAAGCCTCCGCGCCTTTTCCGGGCGCCGTACGGTGTTCGTTGGTTTGGCCTTGGCGACGTACAACGCGAATTGGAGCTGACTGGAGTGATGTGGACCGTAATTGGCAGAGACTGGACGCTTCCTGCGCCGTCGGTCTCGCGCCGGCTCCTTCGCGCGGCCAAAGACGGCGCCATTTTCTGTCTGCATGACGGACGGGTGCTGCTCGAAAACCCGAATATCTCCGCAACACTTGACGCTGTCCGCGAAATTCTGCCACAACTTCACGCTAAGCATTTGTCCGTAACGTCCGTCTCTGCCATCCTGGAGAAATGAGTGAGTCCGTTTCTCCCGATGTCCTGGAGCGCGTCCTGCGTACCCTGGCCGATACGCAGAAGCTGCCATTGGAAAAAGTCACCGCCGATTCGACGTTCGAAGATCTCGGTATCGACTCGCTGGATGGCATCAACATTTTGTTCGCGCTGGAAAACGAGTTCGACATCAACATTCCGGACGAATCGGCGCGCTTGGTCCGGGATATCCGCCAGCTTGCCGAAGGCGTGCAAAAGCTGATTAACGAGAAGGCCGCGCCCCCGGCGCCCGCCGCATGACGCGCCGCGTAGTAATCACCGGCATCGGGTGCATTTCGGCTCTTGGCAATACGGCCGCCGAATTCTGGGCCGCCTGTCTGGCGGGAAAGAGCGGCATTGGACCGCTTTCCGGCTTCGATATGACCGGCATTCGTTTCCAGAACGGCGCACAGGCCCGTGGTTTCGACGCCTCCCGTCACTTCGACGATAAACAACTCATCCCGCTTGACCGTTTCGCTCAACTCGCCGTCGTTGCCGCGCGCGAGGCGCTCGCCCATTCCGGGCTGGAACTGACGCCGGAACAGCGGACACGCGCCGCCATTGTCACCGGCTCCTGCTACGGCGGCAAGACCAGTGAAGACGCGGGGTTCAGCGCCATCTATCGCGACGGCCAGTCGCGGGTCCACCCGATGACCATTCCGCGTTTGATGGCCAATGCCGGGGCCAGCGCGCTGACGCTGGAACTGAGCTGGCAAGGGCCCGTCTGGACCGTCTCTACCGCGTGCAGTTCGGCCAATCACGCCATTGGCCAGGCGTTCTGGCTGGTGCGCCATGGACTTGCCGATGTAGCCCTCACCGGCGGCAGCGAAGCCCCGTTCACTTATGGTTCCATGAAGGCCTGGGAAGCGCTTCGCGTCGTGAGCCCCGATACCTGCCGGCCCTTTTCGAAAGGACGAACGGGCATGGTGATCGGGGAGGGCGCCGCCATGCTGGTGCTGGAGCCGTTGGACCACGCCGTGGCGCGAGGCGCCAAAATACTGGCCGAAATCGCCGGCTTCGGGATGGGCGCCGATGCCCACCACTTAACGCAGCCTTCCGCCGAAGGCGCGGCGCGAACCATACGGCTCGCGCTGGCCGACGCCGGTTTGGCGCCGGAGGCCGTCGGCGTTGTAAATGCGCATGGCACCGGGACAGCGGCCAACGATGTCACCGAGTCCGCCGCCATTCGCGAGGTTTTCGCCGCAAACTTATCCAGCCTGCTGGTGAGCGCCACGAAATCGATGCATGGCCACGCCCTCGGGGCGTCCGGCGCCCTGGAAGCCGTGGCCACTGTACTCGGGTTACACCATCAATGCGTGGTTCCCGTGGCCAACTTCCAGGCGCCGGACCCGGAGTGCGATGTCCCGGTCTGCCTCGAGCAGCGCCCGTTCGCGCACGAGGCCGCCATTTCCAACTCGTTCGCCTTCGGCGGCTTGAATGCCGTGCTTGCGCTGCGGCACTCCGGCCAGTAGCTTCAGCCCAGCCTGTACAGGCCGGCGGCGTTTGTGGCACGAATCCGCTGCCGGTCCAGCGGCGGGAGAAAACTCCAGTTGACCTCAAACGCCGCCCGCTGCTCTTCATGCGCGGTCGCGTTCATTCCCAAGCCGCCCCAGATGATATTCCCACTTCCGAACGCCTGGTGTATTCTTCGGCACACAGGCTGTAGATCCTCGTGGGGAGGCGGCTGCTTTGAGCTGTAGCTGAGACCGGAGAACTTCATGTAAACGTTTTTGTTTGCCCCCAGTTTCAACACCTCTTCGTACTCGGCGGCGGTGCCCTGCCCGTGCCGGCATAGGTGATCGATTACCACGCGAACACCCGAGGTCATCTGGGTCAGCCGTCCAACGGCCGGCGCCCACATCGGTATCATGTGCATCTGGATTGCCAGCCCGAGCCGCGCCGCCGCCGCCCAGGTCTTCGCCATTTGGGGGTCGCCGAGGTCCCGGTCCCGAATCGCTCCGGCCGTTCGCGCCTTGCGCTCAGTAGCGTGTATGCGTAACGCCACAATCCGGTTCGGCCACTTTTTCATCAGCGCTTCCATCCGCACCGGCGTCCGCGGGTCGAGCGCGTCGAACAGGCAGGTTCCCTTGAAAAATCCTTTCCGTGGCTCGTTCGAAAAACAGTATTCGAGGTAGCTGTGGTCGTCCTGATAGGGCTCCGGATGCACGATGATCGAGTGGCTCAAGACGGCGCTGGCGAATGGAGCATAGCTGTCGAGAGTCTCCGCCGGCGGCTGATAGGTCGCCGTAGGATGGTAGGGGAACCGTTTCGGGTCAAACAGGTGGATGTGGGTATCAATCGGCTTCGGATCGGCGCCGGCCGCGGCCAGCAATATAGAACGGCGAGTAAGCGGCATACGGGGGAAGTGTATCCGATTTCGCCGCTAGAATTGGGAAATGGCGCAAATCAGGCGAGCCGTCCCCAACGACGCGGCCGGCATCGCAGCCGTACACGTGGCCAGTTGGAAGTCGACGTACACGGGCCTGCTGCCTGCCGGTTACATCACAAGGCGGACGTACGCCGCCCGCCTTGCATTTTGGACGGACTGCCTGGCCGCGGCCGATCCGGCCATCCGGGTTTTCGTCGCTGAATGGGACAACGGTGCAATCTGTGGTTTCGCTTCTGGCGGGCCGCATCGCACACGGGCCATTGATCTGGATAGCGAACTCTATTCGCTGTATCTCCTGGAGGAAGCCCAAGGGCGCGGTCTCGGCCGGCGACTCGCGACCGCCGTGATGATTTCGCTCGCCGCGCCCGCGGCAGCCGTCTGGGTACTCGCCAGCAATCCGGCGCGCGGGTTCTATGAGCGCTTAGGGGCCGTTGTTTGTGCGGAAAGACCGCTCGCTATTGGAGCAGAAACGTTCGTAGAAATCGGCTACCGCCTGCCGCCCCCCCAGACGAGTCCTAGCTAACCTGGGAATATTCCTTGGTAGAAAACCCTGTTCATATCAGGCCTTTGCCTAATCCATTACTTTTTCGATGCAGGGTACTATCGACCTAGCCGTAGAAACGGCGCCATTGACTGGGAAAGGAACGCGAGTATGAATCGACTAAAGAATTTGATTGGAATCGTTCAAGTTTGGAAGAACAACAAGGGGCAAGACCTCATTGAGTATGCGCTGATGGCGGGCTTCGTCGCTGTCGCGGCGGGCGCCATTATGCCCGGTGTTTCGGAGAATATTAGCCAGATCTTCTCCAAAGTCGCCAGTTCCATGGGCAGCGCCGCCAGCCAGGGTTCGTAAACGCCTTTCGCCACGGCCGGCCACCCATTGGGCATTCGGTATTGCTATTCTCTGATACTGGCTGTTCCACTTTACCGCCGGAGGACCCGTGGCTTATGTTGACCAGGATTGGTTTGATAGCCGTCGCCGCAGTCTTGGCGTTAGCCGGAGTTGTCGCACTGCAACCGGCAACGTATTCCGTTTCCCGAACCGCGAAGATCTCCGCCGCACCGGCGGAGATCTTCGCGTTGGTAAACGATTTTCATAAATGGGATGGCTGGTCCCCTTGGGCGAAGCTCGATCCCAATATGAAGACACACTATTCCGGGAGCCCGGCAGGTACGGGCGCGGTCTACCATTGGGAGAGCGCGCAAGACGACGTTGGGGAAGGCCGGATGACGATTACCGAGAGCGTGCCGGATAAACAGGTCCTGATCCGCCTGGAGTTCATTAAACCGTTCGCGTCCGTCGCCAACACGCGTTTTTCCATGCAGCCCGCGGCCGGGGAGACGTCCGCCACCACCATCGAATGGACCATGAGCGGGGAAAACGACTTCATTACGAAGGGGTTCATGCTCGCCATGGGGGGCATGGATAAGGCCGTCGGCGGCGATTTCGAAAAGGGATTGGCGCAGATGAAGGCGTTGGCCGAAAAGAAATAGCGCAGGCGGGCGCGGCTACGGCTCCCGCTTGAACTCGGCGATCTCGGAGACCACCACGCGCTCCCGCGGATAGACTTCCAGCCGGAAGATCACCCGGTCCGGGACGCCTCGGTAAATCACACTGCCTCCCTGCAATTGGGAGCCGCGCAGGTCAATAGTTCGCGTCTCCTCGCGGGACTGGATGATCAACGCCCCCCGGCTCGCATTGCGCACCGGCGGCGCCAGCGGGTCCCAGGTGACGGTCAATTCTTCACCTGTCTTTTTCACTTGCAGTGCCATATCCCAAGCTTCCAGCCAGGGGTTGGCCGGCTGCTTTGGCCTCATGCTGAGCGCGATCTGAAAACCGACGACAACGCCCAACAGCATGAAGATGAACGACAACGGAATCCACACCCAACCGCCGCGAACGCCTTTCCCTCGCGCTGGCGCAGCCGCTGCAGACTCCGAAATGCCACTCTGGAACGACGGCGCGGGCAAGGGCGCCGCAGGGGCTGGCGCGTCGTCGAGTTCCTGCTGCCGGTACTTCAGGCGCGGATCTTCCCCCGTTCGCTGCCCAAAGCGGGCCGCGTTCGCCATCCGCTCCATGCCGGAGGATCCGCCACCTAACTCCTTCCGCCGGAACGGAAATTCGAGGTGGGAGGCGTCCGCCTTGTATTGGCCGTCTTCGCGGAAAAAGATGCCCGCCATGCTGACTTTCGTGGCGTAAGGCTTCACCACGAGCGCTATGGCCGAGGGCTCCGGGAACAGATCCTGCAGGATCGCCAGGTCCTCAGCCGCCAAACAGATCCCGTCGCGGGTGTGGCCTCGATAATAGCCCACAGCGTAGATTCGGCGCTCCGGAGCTCGTTTCCACCGTTCCGTCGCCGCCACGAAGTCGGCGCGATCGTCTTCGGACAGGATGTAGGAAGGCCCGGAAGCGTGGTCGCAGGAAACAGCCTCAAAATCCTCGACATTCACCACAATACGTCCGTTCTGGGTCTCCGTGGTGCCGAGCAAAATGCCCCCCACCTCGGCGCCGCGTTTCGGCACTGCGCCAAATCCTCGCATCACTTCCAACAAGATCCGATCGACTACGTCGAAATGGATATGGACGGAGATTGGCTTCTCCGCCGGCTTCCAGACGTAAAACGGGGACGTGGCCGTACCTGATTCAGGATGCAATCCTGGAGTCTCCTTCCGTGTGCGATTTCCTATTCAAGTATAGTTACGATTAGTGCCAGCCGCACTTTATCTTGTCGCCACCCCGATCGGGAACCTTGAGGACATCACCGTCCGCGCGCTCCGTATCTTGAAAGAAGAAGTGGACCGCATCGCCTGCGAGGACACACGCCACAGCCGCAAACTGCTCGATCACTATGGGATATCCAAGCCCCTCGTCAGTTTCCACGAACACAACGAACGGGAGCGCGGCGACGAGTTGCTGCACGCTCTTCGCGCCGGTGAACGCATCGCCGTCATCAGCGACGCAGGCACGCCGCTCATTTCCGATCCCGGGTACCGGCTGGTCGCCGCTGCCGCCGCCGAAGGAATTCCGGTCGTCCCATTGCCTGGCCCTTCGGCTATTCTCACGGCTCTGTGCGCCTCCGGTCTCCCTACTGATAGTTTCGTCTTTGGCGGCTTTCTGCCCCCTAAACAAATCCAGCGCCGGAAGACCCTGGAGGCTTGGTCGGCATCCCCGGCAACGCTTGTGTTTTACGAAGCGCCACACCGCATCCGCGAAGCGCTGGCTGATATCGACACCGTGCTCGGGTCGCGGCCAGTTGTTCTGGCCCGCGAACTCACCAAGATGCATGAAGAGTTCCTGCGGGGAACCGCCGCCGAACTCCGCGCCGGGCTCCACTCGGCCAACACACGAGGCGAAATGGTGATTCTTATCGGCCGCGGCGAAGCCACCATGCATGATGATCGCCCCATCCCGCAAGCCGTGGCCGACGCCATCGCCAGCGGGATGGAACGTATGGACGCAATCAAACACGTCGCCCGCCAGCGCGGACTGTCCAAGCGCGATGTGTACCAGGCCGTCACCGGGTCATAATTGAATCAGATCATGCCTAATCTCGCCGAGCTTTCTTCCGGCAAATTTGACGTCGCCATCATTGGCGGCGGCATCATCGGCGCAGGTATCGCCCGGGACCTCGCCCTGCGCGGAGCCCGCGTCGCGCTGGTCGAAAAGGGGGACTTCGGCTCCGGAACCACCAGCGGCTCCACACGCCTCATTCACGGCGGCCTGCGGTACCTGGAGATGCTCGATTTCGGCTTGGTCCGCATGGATCTTCGCGAGCGCGAAATCCTGCTTCGCATCGCCCCGCATCTGGTCAAACCATTGGAGTTTCGCATTCCATTCGTGAAGCAAACGGCATGGTTTCGGGCCAAAATGCGCGTCGGGCTTTTGCTCTACGACGCACTGAGCTATGACCGTTCTTTGCCCGGACACCGTTTTCTGGACACAGCCGAGACTCTGGCGGGCGAACCCGCGCTGACGCGAGATGGACTCAACGGCGCCGGCAGCTACTTCGACGCGCAAGTCCGCATGCCCGAACGGCTCTGCCTGGAAAACCTCATCGATGCCGCCGCGCACGGCGCGAGCGTAAGAAACTACTGCGAGGTTCGGTCGGCGGATCTGAAGAGCGGAGGCGTGCAGAGCCTGCTCGTCCGCGATGTGGATACCGGCGAAGAAGCTGAACTGCGCGCCAAAGTATTCGTCAACGCCACTGGCGCCTGGTTCGATCGTGTGCAAACGGCCGTCTCCGGCACAGCCAGCCGCCGCCTTCGCACCACCAAGGGCATTCACCTCACGTGCGGGCCGATGGTCAATAAGGCGAACGTATTGTTCTCTCCGCTCGATGGCCGCCTGTTTTTCGTGATTCCACTGCTAGGCAAAACCTGGATCGGCACTACCGATACCGATTTCCCCGGCGACCCTACAGGCGTTCAGGCCGAAGAAGCGGATATTGAGTATCTGCTGCGCTCGGTTGAGCCGTTTTTTCCAGCGGTCCGATCCCTGCCCATCTATTCCACCAACGCCGGCGTCCGGGCGCTGGTGCGGCAGGAGGGTTCGGAGTCGTCCGTTTCCAGGGTTCACCGCGTGGAAGAGACCGTGCCCGGCATGTTTTCGGTCCTGGGCGGCAAAATCACCGGCTATCGCGCCATCGCCGAAGAGGCTTCGGACGCGGTCGCGCGACGCCTTGGGATAACTGCCGGTTGCCGCACCGCGAGCCAGGCCCTGCCCGGCGGCGGAGCGGCCCCATCCAACGGCTTAGGCGCCCTTTATGGCAGCCGCGCCCCGGAAATCGCCGCATTTTCCGGGCCCTGCGGCGACATTGGCGCGCAAGCCCGCTTCGCTATACATCGGGAATTCTGCCGGAATCTGGACGATTTCCTGCTCCGTCGCACCGAATTCGCCTTCGCGCCGGACCTCGGCGCCGCGGTCGCGCCAGATGCGCTGGAGGCCATGGCCGTCGAACTCGGCTGGAATGCCGCCGCGCAGGAAACGCAATGGCGGCGTTACCAATCGGCGGCCGGACGCGCCCGTTCAAACGCGGTCGCCGATCGGCCGCCGCATACTTCGCAAAAACAGTAACCCAATTGCCGTCAGATTATTCTGAATCGTATGAAGTCCGCGCCTACACTGTCCGATAGATCAGCAGCAAGGAAATTACCGGGAGACCTTATCCCCGGTAGATACCAAGGAAATATGCCATCCATCAGCACCAAACAGTTCGGCATCGTGGAGTTCGCGGAAGAAGACATCTTTGAATTCCCGAACGGCCTGCCCGGTTTTGAAGCGGAACGCCGCTTTCTCTGTATCGAACGTCCTGCCCTGCGGCCGGTCGTTTTCCTGCAGAGCGTCGAGCATTCCGGACTCTGTTTCATCACGTTGCCGGCTCGATCCGTCGATCCCGGATATCAATTGGAGGTCGCCGCGGAAGAGCGGAGTGTGCTTGGTCTGGCTTCGGAAGAAGCCACGTCTTGGGAGCAAAGCCTTGCGTGTCTCGCCATTGTCTGCCTGCCGTCGGACGGCACGCCCACTGCAAACCTGCTCGGTCCCGTGGTACTCTCGCGAGAAACACGTAGAGGTGTCCAGGCGGTTCGGGACGATTGCCGGTATTCGGCGTTGACTCCCTTGCAGCAGGGAACCACGGAGCGGAACACCGCCGACTCTTCTCCCGTTTTGAAGGGCAATGCGGATCGTCTCGCGGAGGTCTAGTGCTAATAATTCGCAGACGTCGCGGCGAGTCCATCGTCATCGGCGAAGATATCGAGATCGAAATTCTCGAGACCTCCCCTACCCAGGTGAAACTCGGAATCTCCGCGCCAAAGGAAGTCACCGTCCTTCGTTCGGAGATCCGCGTTACACGAGACGTGAATCGTGCCGCCTCCGCGCAACCCCGGGACCCCGCCATCCTCACCCAACTGGTGGAACAACTCAGGGAAAATGTCCCGGCCATTGAAATCGCCTCCCCCGAACCGCCCGCTGTAGTTTTACCCGACAGTAAAAAGTCGAATACTCCGTAACTAACCAACCACCTTCCGCGCGCTAGATTGAGGCCGAGGCCCCTCCCTCAACGGCGCACTTCCCTACACCTATCTTCAACGGTCATCCCCGCCGCCATGGTTCTCTCCGGCGCGCCGGAGGACCCGTGTCTTTCCAAGGAGTGCCCACATGTCCTTCCGCATCAATACAAACATCGCTTCGCTGCAATCCCAGGAGTATCTGAGAAACACCAGCGAGAATCAGTCGAAAACCATCGGCCGCGTTACTTCGGGACTTCGGATTCTATCGAGTGGAGACGACGCCGCCGGACTCTCCATCGCCAATAGTTTTCGCAGTGACCAGGCGGTGCTGCGACAGGGTATCCGGAACGCCAACGATGGGCTCAGCACGTTACAGACGATCGACGGCGGCATTAACAACATCAGCAAACTGCTCGATCGCGCCCGGACGCTGGCCACGCAGTCGGCCTCCGGCACTTTCATCGGCAGCCGGGATGTGCTGAACTCGGAATTCGGCAGCGTCATCACCGAAATCGATCGGCAGGCGCAAGCGATCGGCCTCAACGCCGGTGGCGAGTTCGCAAAGTCCTTGTCTGTTTTCATCGGCGGCGGCAAGTCTTCTGGGGGCATTACCTCCATCCAGAATGGAGCGTCCCAGGTCGATTTGAGCAACTCCACGGTCGACGCCAAAAGCCTCGGCCTCAAGGGCGCCCAGGCCCAGGGCGTCACCGCCACCGACATTGGCACCGGTTCGCCGGCCACCAGCGTATCGGCAATCGTCGGAGACCCCTCCAATGTTGCCTCTCTCGGTGCGGCAGGCTTCACCGATTTCTATTTTCGCGGCCCCGGATTCGGAGATTCCGAGCGCATCAAAGTCGCCGTTAACCTCTCCGGAGTCACCACGGTCGATAACCTCGTAACGGCCGTAAACAACGCGATCAAGAGCGCCGGGACTGTGGTCAGCCCCGCCGCCACAGCCTTCCAAAATGCGAATATCAGCGCCTCCGTCGTCACTGCCTCCGACGGGAAGAAGTCTATTGCCTTCAGTTCCAGTTCCACCGCGTTTCAAGTCGCAGCCGGAGACCGGATGTCCAATGCACTGCTTGGAAACGTGACCTCGGCGTCCAACCCTGCCGGACGGACTCTGGCAAACACGGTGACTGGCGGCTCCAGCGCTGCGGCCGCGGCCACCGCGTTTGGCGCCAGTGGCGCCGGCGCCGTCACGGTTCGGTTTCAGGGCGCGGGCATGTCCGCGCCGGTCGATATCGCACTCTCCGTGAGCGCCACTACCACCATCGACCAGGCGATTGCCGACCTTACCTCCCAGATCGCCAGCAACAGCGGGCTCCAGGCCGCCGGCATCACCGCCAGCACCGCGGCACCCGGCGCGCCGCTGGTTTTCACGAGCGCCAGAGGCGAGCGGTTCGAGGTCCTCGCTTCCGGAGACTTGAACGGCCTTCTCGGTCTCGGCAGCTTCCGAAGCTCCGGAGGCGCCGTCGGAACCTTCGATTACCCCACCGTCACCGGCTCCGCCGGCACATTCGCCGCATCCGCCGAGACACTCGAGTTTTCCATTGGCGGCGGCCCCACCATCTCAATCTCCGTTACGCCGGCTGGCGCCACCCTCGCCGATGCCCGCACCGGCTTGAACGCCGCGATCGCCGGAAACGCCAGTCTGGCCGCCGCCGGGCTCGTGGTTACCGATGATGGCGTCAATCTAATCATCACTAGCTCAAACAGCAGCCGCTTCCGTGTCAATACGGTCGGCGCCACCAACGTTTTCGGATTCAACGCCGCGGCGGCAACCGGCGTCGCCGACGTCGCCGAAACACAGGCGGGCAATACCGATATCAACTTCTTTAATTCCGGCGGCACGCAACAGTCTTCAATTCTGCCTTTCACCGGCATTCACACGGGCGGCGACGATCAAACCATTACCGTCTCCGCCAACGACGCCGCCGGCGTCGAACACTCTCTCGCCGTCGTTCTCCGGAACGACACCACACTCCGAAATGCCGCCACTGTGGACGAAGCGATCAACGCCATCAACACTGCTCTGAAACAGTCCAATGACGCGACGCTGCAGGCGGTCGCCGCCGTGAAGGATAAGGCCTCCCCTGGGGGGGCCGAAGGAATCCGGTTCATCTCCACGCTAAGGGGATTCAAGGTCTCTGTCGGCACCAACGAGGCCGGATCCGGCTTAGGCAATCAGGGCACTGTAGTCAACTCCGCCGCCGCCGGCAGCGGCTCCACTTCCGACATCAGCAGCCAGGCCGGCGCCGAGTCCGCCGTTACTGCTCTCGCCGAAGCTGTCGTAAAGCTAGGCGATGCGCAAGCCGTCGTTGGCCGAGGACAGAATCAGTTCTCCTTCGCCGTCAACCTCGCCTCCAGCCAGTTGACCAACATCGCGGCCGCAGAATCCCGCATCCGCGATGCCGACCTGGCCGAAGAAGCCGCCAACCTCACCAAGGCGCAAATCCTTCTTCAGGCGGGCATATCCGCCCTCGCCCAAGCCAATTCCGCTCCACAGCAGGTGCTTTCTCTTCTCCAGGGTTAGTCTGAGTTGAGGGGTCCTTGAGGAGCTTCCGCACCCTACCCCCCGGTTTTTCTTACCCTATCCCTCTCTTCGAACTGATTCGCTCCGATATGCTCCTTGAACACCGATTGGGTGCCACAAGCCGCGAAAAGGATTTCAAGGCGGCACACCAGGTGAATCCGGATTCATTCCGGGACTTAGTTTCAAGGAGAGAAACATGTCTTTTCGCATCAACACGAACGTCGCCTCGCTGCAATCCCGCGAGTATTTGCGGCAAACTTCGGAATCACAGGGCAAGACCATCGGGCGCGTCACGTCCGGTCTACGTATCCTGTCCAGCGGTGACGACGCCGCCGGCCTTTCGATCGCCAACACGTTTCGAAGTGACCAGGCCGTTCTGTCACAAGGTATTCGAAATGCCAACGATGGTCTGAGCACGCTGCAGACCATTGATGGTGGTATCAACAACATCAGCAAATTGCTGGATCGGGCGCGTACCCTGGCCACGCAGTCAGCCTCCGGCACGTTTTCCGGAAGCCGCACGGTGCTGAACAGCGAATTCCAGAGTGTGGTGACGGAAATTGACCGCCAGGCGCAGGCCATTGGTCTCAACGCTGGCGGTACGTTCGCGAAATCGTTGTCGGTGTTCATCGGTGGCGGCCGCACTTCCGGCAGCACCACGTCCACCACGAACGGTTCCGTTGGCGTCAACCTCTCCAACTCAACCGTGGATTCCAAGAGTCTGGGATTGCAGGGCGTGCAGGCGCAGGGTGTAGCTTCGGTCGATATCGGCACCGGTTCGGCCAGCACGAGCGTTTCGGCCATCGTCAACGATGCAACCAACGTCGCATCGCTGGAAACTGCGGGATCGACCAAGATCTACTTCCGCGGTCCGGGTTTTGCCGATAACGAACGTGTCGAAGTCGCCGTGAATCTGTCCGGGATCACCGACACCGATACGCTGGTGGCAGGCATCAACTCCGCTATCGACAACGCCGGCAACGCCGCTTCCGCGCAGGCAACAGCCTTCAAGAACGCTGGCGTGAAAGCGGTCGTGGTTACGGCCGCCGACGGCAAGAAGTCGATTGGATTCACTTCCTCGGCAACGGCGTTCCAGGCCGAAGCCGGCGATCGTCTTTCCAATGCCTTGCTCGGTAACGTGACTTCCGCGTCCAATCCGACGGGCCTCACCTTGACCAATACGGTCACGGGCGGCTCGGCGACAGCCGCCGCGGCCACCACGTTCGGCGCAACCGGCGCCGGCACCGTTCAAGTACGCTTCCAGGGCGGCGGGCTCTCCAGCCCCGTGGACATCTCGCTAACGGTTGCCGCCGGCACCACCATTGAGCAGGCTTTGGCCAGCCTCACCTCTCAGGTCGCCTCCAACAGCGCCCTGCAGGCCGCAGGAATCACGGGCACCACGGCTACCGCCGGATCCGCCCTCGTTTTCACCAGCAACCGCGGTGAGCGTTTCGAAGTCTCCGCTTCCGGCGACTTGCAGAATCGTCTCGGCCTAGGCAGTTTCCGCAGTGCCGGCGGCGCGTCCGGCACGTTCGACTACACCGCGGTGAGCGGCACCAACGGCGCCTTCACCGCCAGTGCGGAAACGTTGGAGTTCTCGATTGGCGGCGGCTCCACGGTCGCTCTAACGGTGACTCCCAACGCAGCCACAATCGCCGGCGCCACCGAATCGCTCAACGCCGCGATCGCTGGGAACTCTACGTTGGCAGCCGCCGGCCTGGTTGCCACCAATGACGGTACGAACATCACGCTGACCAGCACTAACGGTTCGAAGTTCCGCATCAACACCGTCGGTAACGCGAACATTTTTGGCTTCGCCGACAATACAACCAACGTCGGTGTGGCCGATGTCGCCGAGACGCAGGCGGGCAACACCACCGTCAACTCCTTCATCGCCGCCGGCTCTCAACAGACTAGTCTGCTGAGCTTCACCGGCATTCGTGGCGGCGGAGACGATCAGACTCTGACCGTTGTCGCCAATGACGAAAACGGTGTCGAGCACTCCCTCGCAGTCGTGCTTCGTAACGACGGCACGGTCCGCAATGCCGGTACAGTCGACGAAGCTATCGACGCCATCAACACCGCGCTGAAACAGTCCAACGACGCGACTCTCCAAAAGATCGTCGCCGTCAAAGACAAGGCAAGCGGCGCCGGAGCCGAAGGCATCCGCTTCGCCAGCACGCTCCAGAACTTCCGCGTCGCCGTCGGCACAAATGAAGCCGGCACGGGCGTGGGCAGCCAGGGTACGGTTGTCACGGCCGCCACGGTTGGAACCGGCGCCACTGCTGACATCACTACGCAAGCCGGCGCCGACCGCGCCGTGAATGCTCTCGCCGACGCCGTCAGCACCTTGGGCAATGCACAAGCCGTTGTCGGTCGCGGTCAGAACCAGTTCAACTTCGCCGTTAACCTGGCGCAGTCGCAGCTCACTAACCTCGCGGCGTCCGAATCCCGGATCCGCGATGCCGATTTGGCTGAGGAAGCAGCTTCGCTGACCAAAGCCCAGATTCTCCTCCAGGCCGGTATCTCCGCGCTCGCCCAGGCCAACTCGGCGCCGCAGCAGGTACTCGCTCTTCTCCGGGGTTAATTCGGTAGCTTGATTCGCTAATCAGAATCTGACTCCTTTCCTCGAATCACACTTGGGCCGCCGGTCTCTGGCGGCCCATTTTTTGTTTTTCGTCCATCACCACTTGCACAATGGGTAACCTCGTTTTTCAGCAATTCTTGCCGCCGGAAAGGACGGCGAAGGGTGCTGGTGCGGATCAGGTTTCTGCCTGCGTCCACAGCCGGTCCAAGCGCTGTGAACGGTTCCTGGAGCAACAAACTGCGGAGTAGTTTGGCGATCCGGAAGGCCCGTGTGTGCCTGTGTACGGAAGTCGGCCTGGGAGGGCGTCGCGCACCGGGACGGGGGCGGGGCAATGGCAGCGGGCCATGACCGGGCCGGGCACGCTCGAAACGGGCACCGCATAGCGATGGCCACAAGCGGTAGGCGGCCGCTGTCACAGAAAGAACCCTCCTGGCCCCGGCCGGGCTTCGTGCCCCGCACAATTCCATTTGAGGAGCCCATCGCTTCGGCCCTTCCCGCGTTTTTGCGTCATTCCGCTAAACGAAACCTATGCAGCGAGCAATCGCGGTGCTGCGCGGCCGGCCGGAGGGGCCTGGGCCGGTAGCAAGCCCCATAGACTCCGGTCCTGTCCCGCGGTTTCGTTCAACGATCGCTTTCGTCACCGAGGCGGCCGGGCAGGAGTGTGTTTGCAGGCGATTTCGCGCCGCCTCGCCGAACGAAAACTATGCGGTCACATTAGAAGTGCACTTTATTTTCCAAGTCTTATCAATCTCTTACAGCTTTCGTCGCAAAGTTTACTAGACACACGCCTGTCACCCTCAAAACGAGAGTGACACATGCCCTACCGCTTCGCCGCATCCACCACCGGCCCTCTGGCCGAAATCGCCGGAAGCCTTGCCCTTCCCGCCGCGCTTGCACTTACTTCCCAGGAGCCCCACCACGTCTGGGCGCTCGTCGATTCGGAAAAACGGGCTTCCCAGGAAAACGCATGGGCCATCTTGCCAGCCACTGTCGCCATTGCCAAAGAACGGTTCCAGCCCGTCTTCGATTCAATTGACGACTTCCTTCCCGGAATCACCGTCCTCATGGAGCGCCGCGCCCGCTATCGCGCTACCGCCTCAGCCGAGGTTTCCGCCCTGTGGACCAGCCTCGCCGCGCCTGTCAGTAGCGCCCTCAAAGGCGACATCGGCCTCGACCTTGATCTCGGCATTCAAGCCGACGCCCAGTGGGAGGCCGTCAGCGACTGCTGGTGGTCCATGCACCGTCCCACCGGCGCGCCAGTACTTCGCGTCCGGCTCTGCGCGGCGCGCACCAACGCTCGCACGATTTCCGTGAAGGCCGGGGCCTCGGCAGGCCTAGACCAGGCCACCCGCAACGCCCTTGCCGCCATTGCAGGCCGGCACCGCACCCAACTTCTGACAAAGCTTCGCGATGGCGCCGAGCACCAACTCGGCAAACTCTCCGTCGCAAAGGAAAAAGCGCGCAAGTTTCTCGACACCTGGCTTGCCCTTCCCGCGGAGGTCCAGGCCGAACAATGGCGCGACCCGGCCGAACCGTTGCTCGCCCGTCTGAAAGCACTCATTGAGGATCCGGTCCGCGATTCCATCGCCGCCGCCGATCCGCTTACCGCACGCCTGGAATACGCCGCCGTGCGCACACTCGAAAAGAAGGTGGAAGCATCGCTCGCCGCGCTTTTCGATAAACGCAAGTCGAACACGTCGCTGCTGGAAGCGGATTTCGATTTCGGCGCGAATCCGGGGCTCATTGACGTTCTCCGCCAGATGCAAGGCGGCGATCTTTCTCCGTTGCTCACCGGCCACACCGCAGGCGTTACACTGCATCGCTGTTCGCTTCGGGATGAACTGACGCGCCGCAACACCTTCGCCTGGCGTCTGCCGTTTGCCTCCGGGTTCGTCTCCCGGTCGGAGCGTCTGGCCACGGCGATGGACGCGCTCGACGACGAAACCGGGCGTGTCCTGCTCGGCCAGGCACGCGCGGAAAGTGAACGCCACACCCGGCACGCCTCCAGCCTGCTTTCCATTGAAGGCGCCTTTGCCGCCCGCCTCGGTCCCGATGTCACCGTCCATGACCCAGCTTGCCTCCGGGCCACGTTCACGCTCGACATTCGCACCAATCGGCCATCCTCGCTGCAACCGCTGCTATCACTCTACGGCGGCGGAACGGTCGATAAACACGCCACCGCATGCCGGCTGGATATCGCGCTTCCGCCGGAATCCATCGAACACTGGCTGGAGCCGCAGGACCCGGTGGCCCTTTCCAAGCGCATGCAGCAGGCCTGGCGAACCCTATTGCCGCTTGCCATCGACATGGATGAACTGAGCGCCCAGGCCGCCGCGCCCCTGCTCGTCTGGGCATCGCTTCCGGTGGCCGCCGGCGCCCGTCGAACGTCAAAAGGGTTGATGCTCAATCTCGGCGACGATCTGTATTGGGATTGGGCCGACCCATACCTGTTGGAGGGCATGGTCTGGAATCCGCGCACCCGCGCGGCACTCGACGCGCGTCTGGAGCAGACTCACATTTCCGCCAAGGCCGACGATTTGCGCCGCGCCGTTTCGAAACCCGCCGGCGCTGCCGTATTCGCCTCGCTACTTCGGACGGAATCTATGTTCATCGAAAAGCTGGCGGCACACATGGGGCCCGCCATGCAGGCGGGACGCAACCCCGTTGAAACCATGCGGAATCTCAGCAAAATGCTGGCGGCCTTGGCGTCGGCGTTTCACTCAATGCTCACGTCGGTCTACGGTCCGGAGCCTGCTCGGGCGCTTGGTCCGCTCTTGCTCTGCTCCGCCACGCCGCATAAACCGGTCGTGGAGGTTACCTGGTCCCGTTAAGTGTCGTTCTCGCCGCCGGTCTCCATGCCCATCTGGCCCAACCGGTAGCGAAGCGCGTTCCGCGTCAATCCCAATAGGCGGGCTGCCTGGCTCTTGTTGCCTTGCGCCCGCCGCATGGCCTCGCGGATGATCGTTTCCTCGTATTGGTCCAGTGTCATTCCATCAGGCAGGAACAGCGTGCCGTCGCCGCCGCCGGCCGCGGCACGCGACCGCGGCGCCATGTCCAATCGGATGTCGGCCGCTTCCAGCCGTCCGCCTGTCGCCAGCACCAGCGAACGTTCCACTACGTTTTCCAGTTCGCGCACATTGCCAGGCCAGTGATACGCCATCAGCTTCTCGGTGGCCTCCTGCGTCATTTCCAGTTCGGCCGTGCCAAGTTCTCCGGCGTGTTTGCGAATGAAATGGTCGGCCAGGTACGGAATGTCTTCGCGGCGCTCCCGCAGCGCCGGAATGTTGATGGGCAGCACATTCAACCGGTAGTACAGATCCTCGCGAAATGTGCCTTCTTCCAATGCTCGCCGCAGGTCAACGTTCGTCGCCGCCACCACGCGTACATCGATATGCCGCGTCTTGTTGCTTCCCAGCCTCTCGAATTCCCGCTCCTGCAGAATTCGCAGCAGTTTCACCTGAATCGCCAGCGGCACATCGCCAATCTCGTCCAGAAACACAGTGCCCGTATCGGCCAGTTCAAACTTGCCCGGCTTGGCCATGTTCGCACCGGTAAACGCGCCTTTTTCGTAACCAAAAAGCTCGCTCTCCATCAGGTTTTCCGGTATCGCCGTGCAGTTGATCTTCACGAACGGCTTGTCCTTGCGCGGCGAGTGGTAATGGATCGCCCGCGCGATCATGTCCTTGCCCACACCGCTCTCACCGGCCAATAGCACCGTCGCCCGTGTCGGCGCGGCTCGCAGAACCATGGCGAAAACGTCCTGCATTGGTCCGCTTCGGCCTACAATGCTGTCCAACTGGTAGCGCCCGCCAAGCTCTTCCTTTAGCCGTTTATTCTCCTCGCGCAGCGCCTGCATCTCCAGCGCCTTGGCCACCACCGCCGTCAAATGATCCAGGGAGAACGGCTTCACCAGAAAATCGGCCGCACCCTTCTTCATCGCTTCAACGGCTGTTTCCACACTCCCAAACGCGGTCATCATCACCACCGGCAGCCCAGGGCGCGCCGCGTGCGTTTTCTCCAGAAAATCGAGCCCGCTCATCCCCGGAAGCCGCAGGTCGGTCAGCACCAGATCGGCCCGCTCCGCGGCCGCCAGCCCTTCTTCCGCCGTCGCCGCCTGCTCCACCTCGTACCCGGAACTCTGCAACTGCAGTTGGACCACGCGGCGCAGTTTTTCCTCGTCCTCGATCACCAGGATTCGTCGGCTCATCCATCCATAATCCCACTACCCATCCCACTACACGGGCAGCAACACCCGAAACACGGCGCCCTGCCCCGGTTCGCTCTCAACGGTAATGCGCCCGCCGTGCTCATCCATGATTTTCGAAACGATCGCCAGCCCCAATCCCACGCCGCTTGGCTTGGTGGTGAAGAACGGATTGAAGATACTCTCACGGTGCTCCGGCGTAATGCCGCTGCCCCGGTCGATCACGGCCACTTCCACAAACCCATCCACAGTGCGAGTCTTCACCGTTACGCTCCCTCCCGCCGGGCTCGCTTCCGCGGCGTTCCGCAGCAGGTTATAAAACACACGTTCCATCCACTCCCCATCAATCGAAAGTGGCCGCACCGCCGGATCGTAATTTTTGTAGACGCTCACTTCCGGCCGGTCGGCGCTCCGCTCATACTGCAGCACAGCACGGTCCAGCACCTCGTGAATGTCGATAACGGCGGGCTTCAGTGGCAGGGGCCGGGCGAACTCCAGGAAGCGCGTGACCAGCGAATTGGCCCGGTCCACCTCGCTCGTGATGTACCCCGTCATTTCTTGTCCAATGCCGGCATCGTCCTTTGTAAATTTCTTCAACATCTCCGCCGATGCACGAATGGTGCCTAGTGGATTCCGTAGCTCGTGCGCCAGGCCGGCGGTCAATTGGCCCAACGCCGCCAACCGCTCGCTCCGCCGCACCGCCGCCTCCGCCTTCACCAGTTCCTCATTCGCCCGCGCCAGTTCCTTAGCCGTCTCTTGGCTCTTGCGGGCCTCCAGGCGGTTGGCGTTCGCCAGTTGGAACGTGAACAGTCCCACCATCGGCAGAAACACTGCGCGCAGGAAGAGTTCCTTCCAGTCGAAGAGGTAACGGCTCAAGTCCTCCAGGTCCAGGAACAGCAGAAAACTCAGGAACGCCGCCACCGCAAGCGTCGTCACCACCAGCGTCGCCCTCCCGCTCATTGTTGTCGCCGCGCCCACCACCGGCAGCAGCAGGATCAGGTAGAACGAAGAGTTCAGCGCATCCGTATATCCGATCAACAGGTAGCACAGCAGCAGTTTCACCCCTACCGCCGCTACCATTCCGCGTGGCGTTTGCAACACCTGCATCCGGTGCTCCAGAAACTGGAAAATGCCTAGGCAGGTAAGCATCGTCAGGCTCGGCGTATCCTGCACCGGACTGGCCACCGCCATCGCCGCGAACAGCATCAGCCACACGATTCCCATGCCGCCCATGGTATCGGGCTTTGTGCCACAATGGGTGGAGTCTCGCGTATTGCCCCATGAATCCAGTAAATCCAGTCGACGACCCCATCGAGGAGTCGGCCTCTCAGTCCACCGAATCCTCCTTTGGCGATATCCTTCGCCAGTTTGAACAGGAACAGTCTGTTGCGCCGGCCGCCAAAGCGGCGGATGCGCCAGGCCCTATCAAGGGCAAGGTGCTTGCGATCACAGAGGACTCCGTTTTTGTCGATATAAAAGGCAAAGCCGATGGTGTGCTGCTGAAGTCCGCGCTCCCTCCCGAAATGTCCGAAATCGCTGTGGGCGATCTGGTGGAAGTCACCATCACCGGCCGCAATGAGGAAGGACAGGCGATCCTGTCGCCGCTCAAGGTGGAGAAGCCCAAGGATTGGAGCGCCCTGCTCTCGGCCTTTGAGGAAAAGCGGAACGTCGCCGGCAAGGTCACGGAAACGGTGAAGGGCGGCGTACGCGTCGATATTGGCGGCCGCGCTTTCATGCCCGCTTCCCGCTCGGGCACGCGCGATGCTTTTGAATTGCAGAAGCTGGTCGGTTCCGATGTCGAAGTTCGCATCCTGTCGATTGATGTCGAAAAGGAAGACATTGTCGTAGACCGCCGCGTGGTGCTGGAAGAGGAAGCCGCCAAGCTGAAGGACGAACGGTTCCAGGCATTGAAGGAAGGCGATGTGGTGAAGGGGCGCGTTCGCAGCGTCACGGACTTCGGCGCGTTCCTTGATCTTGGGGGCGTTGACGGGCTGCTCCACGTCGCCGACATGAGCTGGCACCGCGTTGGCAAGCCGGCTGACGTTGTGAACATTGGCGACGAACTGGAAGTTAAGATTCTCAAACTGAATCCCAACACGCGGAAGGTCTCGCTCGGCCTGAAGCAAATGACTCCCGACCCGTGGACCGTCGCCGCACAGCAGTTCCAACCCGGACAGAAGGTGACTGGTTCGGTGGCCCGCCTCACCGATTTCGGCGCGTTTGTTGAACTATCCCCCGGTGTGGACGGATTGGTGCACCTGTCGCAAATGTCATGGTCGAAAAAGGTTCGCAAGCCATCCGATCTATTGAAGGTTGGCGACCAGGTGGAAGTGGTGGTTCTCGGCGTAAAGCCTGGCGACAAGCGCATTGAGCTGAGCCTGAAAAACGCGCTCGGCGACCCCTTCGCCGAAGCGCTGGAAAAATACAAGCCCGGCACCATTGTTGAAGCGCCCGTCACCTCCATTCAAGCCTTTGGCGCCTTCGTCGATTTGGGTGATGGCATCGACGGTATGATCCACATCGGCGACATGGCCAACGATAAGCGGATCGATCATCCCCGCGATGTCGTGAAAGAAGGCGAAGTGGTTCGCGCCATCGTGCTCGACATCGATAAAGACCGCCGCCGGATTCGCATGGGCCTGAAGCAGTTGCAGCCGACGAAGGTGGACAACTTTATCGCCGAGCATCAGGTGGGGGAAACCATCAGCGGCCTCATCACCGATGTTCGCGGTAACAACCTGCGCCTGGAAGTGGCCGAAGGTGTTCTGGCCGAATGCAAGATTGAAGAGGCGAAGAAGGAAGAGGCCAAGCCGGCCGAATCCGCCGCCGCTTCGGCCGACGTGGGCTCGCTCGCCGCGCTGCTCAAGGGTCGATGGAAGGAAGGCAAGGGCGGTGATCCCGCGCCCAAGGCCAGTACACTCAAGCCCGGAATGGTGCGGACGGTGAAAATCGTCTCGCTCGACGCGGAACACAAGAAAATCGTGGTTGAACTGGTTCCATAGGCTCGGTGAAACATCGCAGTCAAACGGGCGGCCTCAAACAGGGCCGCCCGTCTTGTCTTGATCGCTAACTTCCCGTGGCGTGGAAGGCGCGCGCGGCCAGGGAGCCCGTATCGGCTTGCACCTTACGTTTCTTCGGCGCCGGTGGCGTGCAGATCAGCTTTTTTCCAACACTCTCCGCCGCCGCTCGCAGCAGTTCCGCAACGCTCCACGCCTGCGCGAAACAGCCGCGCGGTGTGTGTGGCGCGTCGCCATCAGCGATTTCGGACAACTGCCCCGCGCCGGCCTCCCGCAAATGGCCTTGCATACCCCTGAATATTTCCGCCAAGCGGGGCGAGCCGGGGTGGACGCGCGCGTACGCTGTCAAAAAAGGTCCCATCAGCCACAACCACACCGGCCCCTGATGATAGGCCGAGTCCCGCTCCATCACGCCGCCCACGTATCGCCCTCGGTACGCCGGGTCCTCCGGCGACAGGCTACGCAGTCCCAGAGGCGTCAGCAGATGCCGCTCCACCGTATCCACAATGGCCGACGCCTGTTCGGAGTCGAGCATGGAATGGTGCAGGCTCACCGCCAGAATCTGGTTCGGACGTATGCAGTCGTCACCAACGTTATCCAAAAGATATCCGCGTTCCGCATCCCAGAACTGTTCCACGAAACTCGCCTTCGCGCGTCCGGCCAGTTCCGCCATCTGCGCCGCGCGCCCCGCGTCTCCAAACCGCTCCGCCAGCGATTCCAAAATGCGAATCGCGTTGTACCAAAGCGCCTGAATCTCCACCGGCTTCCCTTCCCGCGGAGTCACCACCCAGTCGCCGATCTTGGCGTCCATCCATGTCAACTGCACGCCCGGAACGCCGGCCCGCAGCAACCCATCGAAGTCCGCGCGGATACCGTAGCGAGTCCCTCGCAAGTGCCAATCCATCGCCTCCGCCAGGCGCGGGTAGAGCACGTCGCGCACAAAGGCGACGTCGTTCGTGTAGTGCAGATACGCCCGCGTCGCCTCGAAAAACCACAGTGTCGCGTCCACTGTGTTGTACTCCGGTTCCTCACCCGAATCGGAGAACCGGTTGGGGAGCATTCCCTGGTTGAGGGCGTTTGCAAACTGCCCCAGAATGCCGCAGGCCACATCAAAACGGCCCGTCACCAGCGTCAGGCCCGGCAGCGCGATCATCGTGTCCCGGCCCCAGTCGCCAAACCACGGATAGCCCGCGATAATCGTATGCCCTTCCCCGCGCCGCACCAGAAACTGCGCGGACGCCTCAGTCAGGTCCTCCAGGAATGGATCGGCTATCGGGGACTGCCGCCGCAAAGCCTGCCGGCGCACGCGTTCTTTCTCCCGCAGCGCGGTCGCCTGGTGGGCCGGAAGCGCTTCACGGGAAACGATCACTACCGCCTTCGGCGATTGAGAGAGATCGAAGTGCAGCACGAAGGGCTGGAACAAATCCTCCTGCGAATCCAGGCCCCTTGCTTTCTCCTCTTCGTATTCAAACCGGTGATACCAATGCCCGGTGGGCTCGCAGGAACGATAATCAGCGCCGAAGAACACCCGCGGCAGCCCCTCATAGAGCTGAACCGAAACCAGCCCTTCTTCCTCCCATTCGAAACCCCGGTCAATAGCCTCATTAGAATGCGTGGTGGCATGGTAGTCGCGGTAGGCAACCAGAGGCCGGACTTCCAAATGGCAGTTTTCGCACAAACCCGTCACTTCGTACTCCACTACCGTCGCGTCCTTCCCATGCACCATAAACACGCGCTTTTCCACTCGCGCATTCCCGATCTCGTAGACCCAGGTGGGAAACGGGTCCAACCGAAACTCGCGCAGGTATTCAAACCCCTGCGGGTGAACCGCGCCAACATAACGGTTGGCTGAAAGCTCCACGCGATACCCGTCCACGACAAGCGTGTCTTCAAACTTCGCCACCAGCAGCATCCGCCCCGCCGGTGGCTGCAGCGCGGAAGTCAGTAATCCGTGATATCTGCGAGTGTGTATTCCACTGACTGTACCGCTGGCGAAGCCGCCAAGACCATTCGTTTCCAGCCACTCCAACCGGCTGCTCTGTTCCAGGTCCTGGCAGGTCATTTCATCGAACTCAAGTTTCATCTCTCATCCCTCGGCCTTCTTGCTGCATTCCAATGGCCAACAAGGCCTTCCCCTCTCATGGCGGGGGAAACAGATGCGGAAGCAGTCGGCATTGCCTGCTACGAGGCTACAGTCCGGGGCGGCTGGCCTAAATAGAGCACCCTGCGCGCGCCGGATTCAGGCGCTGCGCCTGGGGTCGCGACGGAAACACATCCGCCGCGAATTAAAGAATACTCTCATTTTCGGCCGGAGGAAAGGGGCAAATGACGCCTGAGCGCGGCAGCAAGCCATTGGATCAATTCCCGGGACCGCGCCAGGCGCGTTTGCGTAAAAAAGCCATGGTGCATGTCGGGGTAGTGTACTTCTTCCACGGCCACGCCGCATGCACGCAAACTCGCACCGAACGCCATCGCCTCATCGCGAAGAGCATCCACACCCGCCGTAACCAGCAGGGTGGACGGAAACGCGCCGCTCCCCGCGTTTACAGCTTCGCCCCCATAGAGTTCCCAGCCGCGCGCCATGTCCTCTCCGCTCGGCCAGGGGCCTTGCCAATACTCGCGGTAGGACGCTGTATCGGTGGCCGGATCCAGCATTGGGTAGATCAACACCTGCAGAACCGGGTGCAGCGCCAGCGCGCCCAACGCGGCCAGGTAGCCGCCGGCGCTGTCGCCTCCAACTATCATTTCATCGGTTTGGCCGCGCAGCCATCGCCCGGCGGCAATTGTGTCCTCCACCGCCGCCGGATGGCGATGCTCCGGCGCCAGCCGGTAATTCACTGCGCAAATGCGGACCTTGGAAACATCGGCCAGCAGGCGTAGCGGCCAGTCATGAGAGTCCAGATTGCCGCTGAAAAATCGCCCGCCATGCAAGTAGAGCAGGGTCCGCGCGTGTTCATCTCCATAGAGCCGGACGGGGACACCATTCGCAACGGCATCCCGGACCGGCACGTTCGCCGGCGGCGCCAGTTGCCATTTCCGGCCGGCGGTCATTGCCACTCGCGTCTCTTCCACGGTCATCTGGCTCCGCGGCTTGGCGCCGCCGCGGCGTTGCTCCTCCAGCATCGCCACAACTTCCGGATGCAGTTCCGTTACCCAGCCAGACAAGCCATCACCTCGCGGTAGAACTCGGGATGGGACTCCCACGTCTGCGCGGTGACCATGCGGCCATCGCGGACCGCCTGCTCCTTCTGCCACTCCCCGCCCGCCTGCACGACCTCGCTGCGGACGTGTTCATAACAAGTCACTTTGCGTCCATGCACAACCCCGGCCGCATTGAACACCTGAATGCCATGACAGATGGCGAACAGCCATTTGCCTTGTGCATCAAAGGCGCGAATCGCGGCCAGCAGGTGATCGTTGTGCCGCAGATACTCCGGCGCGCGGCCGCCAAGGATGAGCACCGCGTCGAACCCGTCCGCGCTCACCTCGGCGAGCGCCACATCGGCATTCACCCCGTAACCGGGCCGCTCCACATAGGTGTCCCACCCAGGCTCAAAATCGTGCATCACCATGTGCAGACGCCGCCGCGCCGGCGCGGCCACCACGGCTTCGTGCCCCGCCTCCCGCAGACGGTGAATGGCATACCAGGCTTCGTAGCCCTCTCCCGCGTCCCCGGTCACAATCAGCACGCGTTTCACTTCGCTGCCTTCTTCCCGCTCAGGTTCTCAAACAGAAACGCGCCGGACTTGCCGCCAACCGCGAAATCCAGATCCCCGTCGCCATCAATATCGGCTGTGGCTATCTGCATGCCCGCGCCCGCGGAAGAGCCGTAATCGATGATGTGGCGGATCCACTCCACGCCCTTTTCTCCCTTGCGCCACTCGTACCAATAGATGCCAAGCGGTTCATTGGCGCCGGGCTCATGTTCATGCGCCCAGAAGCGCTTGCCCGTCATAAAATCCTTCTGTCCGTCGCCGTTGATATCGACAAACGCCGTGGCGTGCGCCTGGCTCCAGGCATCGTCGATCTTGATTTCGGTGAACTTGCCTTCCGCGCCCTGGCGCAGCCAGAAGATCCCATAGTCATGCGCGTGCGGATAGAACACATCATTCAATCCGTCGCCATCAATATCCACCACGTCCAGAAAGCCCGTGTGCTTTTTAGCGGCCCAGTCGGAGTGCAGCTTCCACGGCTCCTCGCCGGCCGTGGCGGGCGCTTCCAGCCAGCCTTTCGGGTGCAGCACGTCCACGCGCCCGTCTTTGTTCACATCGCCCGCTCCAATGCCGTGGCCAAAGTTATCGGGGTGGACAATGTGGCGGACGAACGCGCCGTTCTTGAGTTCATACCATGCCGTCGGCCCTTTCCCCCCAAACTGCGGCAGCAGTTCCTGCTTCTTTCCGTCGTTGTTCAGGTCCACCAGGAACATGAACTCCACGTTCCACTGCGTTTCAATCAGGTGTTCCTTCCACGCCCCGGCTGCCTTGCCGGGGTTCTCGTACCAGGAAATTTTCTTGCCGAACCAGGTGCAACTCACAACGTCCATCTTGCCGTCGCCATTCACGTCGAGCGGAATGTCGCTGAATGAGTCAATGTAGTTGTTGGCAAAACCGATGTCGCGAAAATGGTGCTTCCGCCATTCGCCGCCCTTCACTTTGGGGTGCTCATACCAGTTCTCGCCGTTGACGATATCGAGTTTCCCGTCGCCGTTGAGGTCGGCGAAGGCGGTGGACTCATTGGCGCCGAAATCGAGCTGGGTCTTCTTAAAGGGCACGTCGGCGGGGCGGGGCGCGGCGATGGCCGCAGCCGCGAATGCCGCCAGGAACAGGAATTGGAAACGCATCGCTGCCATTGTATAACCGGACAGCGTGATATATTGGGTTAAGTTCGTGGCGCCATCGTCTAAGGGTTAGGACGGAGCCCTCTCAAGGCTCTAATAGGGGTTCGAATCCCCTTGGCGCTACCATAGGTTTTCCTGTAGTTCTCGCCTGGAACCGTTGCCGAACCAATAGTGGGATTCGGCAAGGAGCGGCTTGCGGATTAGCCGAACGTTGAAACGCGCAAACTTCGCTTCTACCTGCCCGCCAAGACATCCCGGTAGGTCTGCAGCACCTGCCGGGCCGTGTCATACCAACTGAACCGCTTCACTTGCGCGTGCCCTCGAACGATGAGATCGGCGCGCAAACGCTCGTCCAGCAGCACTTCGCGAATGCCTCGGGCAATGTCGAAGACGTTCTCCGGCTTCACAATCATCGCCGCGTCCCCAACTACCTCCGGTAACGCGCTAACGCCGCTGGTGACCACCGGCGTCCCCAGCGACATCGCCTCCAACGGCGGCAACCCGAACCCTTCATACAACGATGGGAACACAAAGGCCTCCGCGCTTTGGTAGAACACCTTCAACTCTTCACGCTTTACAAAGCCCAGGAACCGCACCACTTCATTGACACGCGACTGGTGAACGGCGCGCCGCAGACCCGGGAACTTCGACATCTGGTCTCCGATGATAATCAGGCGCAAGTCCTTATAGCGCGGATGCTCCACCAGATCCTGCCGCAGCAGCGCCAACGCCTCAACGATACGCGCTACGTTCTTGCGCGGGTTCACCGAGCCTGCATACAGAATATAGGGGTAATTGACCTGATAGCGGTCCAGAACCTCCCGCCGCTTCTTCTCATCTGGCTCGATGTCGAGAAATCCCGGATCGATGGCGTTGTAGATCTGCCGAACATGATCGGGCGGCAGATTCATCAGGTTCAGCACGTCGCGCCGCGTGGCGCCGCTGACGGCGATGACACAATCGGCGCGGGAGAGGCCGCGGCGAAAACGCCAAAGATGCATCCGGTCCCGGGTGTCGCTGCCATAATCGAAAACCAGACTGCTCATATCGTGAATGGTGACGATATATGGTTTAGGCATCAATACGGGAACGTTATTGATGGGTATGTGAACCAGATCGATGCCGAGTCCGCGCACAAAGAGGGGAAAGGCGATATTCTCCAGCCAGCCGGAATCCTCCCTAGGATACTCCACCATGCGGAAGTTGGCCGGCAGCGGGCCGAGTTCGCCGACGCGGCCCGGCCTGGCGATGAGGACAAACTGCAGCTCGCGTTCCAGTTCGCCGATGGCGCGAATCAGGTTGCGGATGTAGGTTCCGTACCCGAAGTCGCCCAGATGGCGGACATCGATCGCGACTGTCGCCACACTATCCCCTGGCCGCCGCCGCCTGCTTCCACTCGTAGAGCGGGAAGCGGTCCGTTAGTTGGGCTACTTTGGCGCGAACGGCCTGGATGGTATCGTGAGCGCCATCGCGTCCGCCGGCGGCAACGGCATCCAGCACCTCGGCGATCAGCGAGCCGACCGTGGTGAACTCGGCTTCGCCGAAGCCACGGGTGGTAAGGGCGGGGCTGCCCAGTCGGATGCCGCTAGGGTTCAAAGGCGGGTTGACGTCGAAGGGAATCCCATTCTTATTGGCCGTCATATAGGCCTCATCAAGGGCCCATTCGGCGTCCTTGCCGCGCACGCCCTTGGCAAAGACATCGACGAGGATGAGATGGGAATCGGTGCCGCCACTGACGACGCGATAGCCGGCGGCGGTCATGGAAGCGGCCAGCGCCTGCGCATTGCGGATGACCTGCTTCTGATACTCGACAAAGGAAGGCTGCAACGCTTCCAGGAAACAGATGGCCTTGGCGGCGACGATGTGGACCAGCGGGCCACCCTGTTGGCCGGGGAATACGCAGCGATCGACGGCGGCGGCATACTGCTCTTTGCAGAGGATCATGCCGGAACGCGGGCCACGAAGAGTTTTGTGGGTGGTGGTGGTGACGATGTCGGCGAACTGGCAGGGGTTCGGGTAGAGCCCAGCGGCAACAAGACCGGAGAAATGCGCCATGTCCACCAGGAAGATGGCGCCCACGGAATCGGCGATTTCGCGGAACTTGGCAAAGTCGATGATGCGCGGGTAGGCGCTGGCGCCGGCGATGATCATCTTCGGCTTGGACTCTTCGGCTTTGGCCCGGAGTTGATCATAATCGATACGCTCATCTTCTTTACGGACGCCATAGCCGACGACATTATAGAGCTTGCCGGAAAAGTTGAGTTTGTGGCCGTGCGTAAGGTGGCCGCCGTGGGCAAGGTCCATCCCAAGAATCGTGTCGCCCGGGTTCAGAACGGCCATGTAGGCGGCGGCGTTGGCCTGGGAGCCGGAGTGGGGCTGGACATTTACGTGTTCGGCGCCAAAGAGCTGTTTGGCGCGGTCGCGGGCGAGATTCTCCACAACATCGGCGTATTCGCAGCCACCGTAGTAGCGCTTGCCGGGATATCCTTCCGCGTACTTATTCGTGAAGACGCTGCCGGCCGCTTCCAGAATCGGCTCGGAGGTGAAGTTCTCGCTGGCGATGAGTTCCAGGCGGGAGTTCTGGCGCGCGGTTTCCTGCTGAATGGCTTCAAAGACCTGCGGATCGGCTTCCGCGAGCGTACGGTACTTCATCATTGCTGCTCTTCCTGCTCCAATTGTTTGATCTTTTCGATGCGGCGTGAATGGCGGCCGCCTTCAAAAGGCGTAGTGAGAAACGTATCCAACAGGGCCATGGCTTCGGGCTCAGCGGTATACTTGGCGCCGATGGCGAGGACGTTGGCATCGTTATGTTTGCGAGTGTAGGAAACCTCGTCGGTATTGGTTCCCAAAGCGGCGCGGACGCCGTGAATCTTATTGGCGGCAATAGACATGCCAACGCCGCTGGAACAGACAAGCAGGCCGAGTTCCGCCTGTTCCTTCGTCACCGCGCGGCCAACGGCGGCGGCGTAGTCAGGGTAGTCAGTTGAGTCAGTGGAATGCGTACCGAAGTCGATGACTTCGTGACCTTCCTCTTTGAGCTTCCCAACTAAACGCTCTTTCAGGGCGTACCCTGCGTGATCAGCGCCTACGGCAATCTTCATGGGCTCTTTTTCAATCCTAACATGCTACTCTGGCACTTCCCGCCATATGTACTGGAGCCAACTGTTCATTCCCACACTCCGCGAAACACCGGCCGAAGCTGAGGTAATCAGCCATCAGCTACTGCTGCGGGCGGGCTACGTCCGGCAACTATCGGCAGGCATCTACAACTATCTTTTCCTGGCGCAGCGCTCACTTGGCAAGATCCAACGGATCATCCGCCAGGAGATGGAGGCCATCGGCGCGCAGGAAGTGTTGCTGCCGGCGCTACAACCGGCCGAGTTGTGGAAAGAATCGGGCCGCTGGGAGGTAATGGGGGAGAACATGTTTCGCCTGCGGGACCGCAATGGGCGGGACCTGTGCCTGGGGATGACGCATGAAGAAAACATGACGGCGCTAGCGCGCGGGGAACTGCGCTCCTACAAACAACTGCCACAGATCTGGTATCAGATACAAACGAAGTTCCGGGATGAGCCGCGGCCAAAATCGGGCCTGCTGCGGGTACGGCAGTTTTTGATGAAAGATAGCTACTCGTTCGACGCTGACGCGGCCGGACTGGACGCCAGTTACGAAAAACACTACGCGGCGTACCGGCGGATTTTTGATCGGTGCGGGCTGGAATACTTGATCGTGGAAGCGCATTCGGGCGCGATGGGCGGCAGCCAGTCGCATGAGTTCATGGTGGCATCGAACGCCGGTGAGGATTTCGTGGTGGTGTGCCGGGCCACCGGGTACGCGGCAAATCTGGAGAAGGCGGTATCACGGGCGATTCCGCCTGCGTCGCCGGACCCGGAGGGCGACTGGGAGCCCGAAGCCTTCCACACACCCGGGCAGAAGACAATCGCCGATATCGCGAGATTCACCGGGCTGCCAGAGACCTCGCAGATGAAATCACTGGTAATGGTGGCGGATGGCAAGCCGTTCCTGGTGATGCTGCGGGGCGACCATCAAATGAGCGAAACGAAATTCCAGACGGCGACGGGCGCGACGGAGACGCGCCAGGCGTTCCCGGCGGAGTTGCAGGAGTGGTTCGGCGCGGCGGCGGGCTCCCTGGGTCCGGTGGGCGTGACCGCGATGCCCGTGCTGGCCGATACGGCGCTGCAAGGGCGGCGGAACATGATTTGCGGCGCCAATCGCGACGACTACCACCTGCGGCATGTGACACCGGGCGAGGATTTCCAGCCCGCGTGGCACGACCTGCGGCAGGCGGCGGCCGGTGAAGGTAGCGTGGACACGGGCGACCCGCTGGAAATTGTAAAGACGGTAGAGATTGGCCACATTTTCAAACTCGGCTACAAGTACGCTGACGCCATGGGGTTGCGCGTGCTCGACGAGGCGGGGAAGGAACAGACCGTGATCATGGGTTCCTATGGCATTGGAGTTGAGCGGGTGCTGTGCGCGGCGATTGAACTATTCAGCGATGCGAATGGGATGAGCCTGCCGGCCGCCATTGCGCCCTTCGATGTGGTGATTACGCCGGTGAACGCCGGTGACGCGGCGATGCGGGCCGCGGCGGAAACGCTGTGCGCCCAGTGCAAAGCCGCGGGGCTGGACCCGTTGTTGGACGACCGCGACGAACGGCCGGGCGTAAAGTTCAAGGACGCTGACCTGATTGGCGTGCCGTGCCGAGTGACCATCGGGAAAAAGCTGCCGCAAGGGCTGGTGGAAGTGGTGAACCGGCGAACGAAGGAGACGCGAGAAGTGAGCGTGGATGAGGCCGCGCGGGCCGTAGCGGCCATGGTGCGCCCATGACGCCGGACTGGGCAGCGATCCGGCTGCGGTACCCGGCGCTGCGGGAGTGGACGTACTTCAATTCCGCCACGTTTGGCCTGCTCAGCGAACGGACGACGGCGGCGGTAACGCGCCACTTCCAGCACCGCGATGAATGGGCGTGCGGCGATTTCTTGAGCTGGTTCGACGACATCGACCAGACACGAGCCAAGGCGGCCGAACTGATCCACGCGACGGCGGAGGACATTGCGTTCTCCATCAACGCGGCAACTCCTCTATCGCTGTTGCTGGGCGGGACGCATTGGAAGCCAGGCGATCGCATTGTCACGTTGACCGATGAGTTTCCCAACCAGCTCTACTACGCGGCGCTGCTGCGGGAAAAAGGTGTGGATTTTGTGGAGGCGGAGTGGTCCGGATTTTACGACGCCATTACACCGCAAACGCGTGCGGTGCTGATGAGCCAGGTCAGCTACACCACCGGTTTCCGCCCGCCGCTGGAGCATATTGGCCCGTACCTGAAGCAGCGGGGCATTCTGTTCTACGTGGACGGAACGCAGGCGCTGGGAGCGTTGACGCTGGATGTGCGGCAGGTGCAGCCGTCCATGCTTGCCGTTCACGGGTACAAGTGGCTGCTTTGCCCGAACGGCTCCGCGTTCTTCTATGTGAGTCCGGAACTGCGGCAGAAACTGGAGCCGAATGTGATCGGCTGGCGAAGCCACGAAGACTGGCGGAACGTGAACCGGTTGCACCACGGCGCGCCGGTGTTCCGCGCGTCGGCGGAAAAGTACGAGGGCGGGATGCCGGTTTTCCCGTGCCTGTACGCGATGGATGCCGCACTGAGTGAATTTCTGGAAGCGGGACCTGAACGGATCGAGCGGCGTGTGCTGGACCTGGCCGCGAACCTGCAGGAACGGCTGCATGAAATGGGAGGGGTGACCGTTCTGCACAAGCACTCCCCGATTACGGCCGCGCGGTTCGACAGCGTGGACCCGGCCGTGCTGGTGCAGCGTCTAAAGGAAGAACGCATATTGGCCAGCGCCCGGCACGGGTGTTTGCGCCTCGCTGTGCATTTCTACAACAACGAGGCGGACATAGAGAATTTGATTCGCGTCCTTAGCGCCGTCGCCGCAGGGTGAGCACGGCGGCCAGAGCAGCGCCGGTGAGAATCACCGTGGCCGGTTCGGGAACGCCATCAACCACGTTAACGCGCGCCGATTCAATCACGAACGTGTTCGTGCCGGTAATGAATCCGGCACCGCCATCGAGCAGCGGATCCGTGCTGTAAGTATCGTAGCCAACAACGAAGGAGCCGATCGTGAAATCACCGATAATTGCGCCGGGGACGATTTCGAACTGCCCAAATCCCTGAAGAAGTGAGCCGTTGAAATTTTCCGCGAAGACGGTATTCGGCGCGACGACGTTAAAGTTTGACGCGGCGTATTCAGTGAACGCGCCGAGAGCGGGGTTGAAACCGCTCGGGGCCACGTTATTGATGATGATCCAATTTGGCGTGTCGTTATTGAGCGAGAAATTCCAACCGATGGTGCTGCCGGGCGCACCGGAAATGGTGGACGGCGTCAACGTGAGCGAAGCGGCGGGCAGCGATGCGGCGAATAGCGCCGTCGCCGCAGATAGTTTTAGTAGTTTCCAAGTCATGTTTCCTCCGAATTGCTTACTGGAATTGATTTGTGAGGGATTTGACGCCGGTGGCGGCTCCCGCGTTGGCACTGTAGGCAAGGTCCGCGCGGAACCGGGCCGTGACGGCGCACGAAGAGAAGTCAATGGTAACCGGAACCGTGCCCGCTGTTGACGGGGCAATATTTCCGGCGCTGGCCGGCAGGGCCGTTAGCACCACCGGAGTACAGGCGGCGCCGAAGGTCTGCGTGAGCGAAAGGCTATTCAACAGGGCGTTCACGGCCGAGCCGGCGCCGGTGTTCTGAATAGCGACGTTCCAGACTCGCGCATTCGCCGGTCCGGACTTGCCGGAAATCACGGCGTTTAGCGTAGTGGCGGCGCCGGTGAAGTTCGCGGTGACAGTTTGCGGCGCGGACATCGTGACCGTGGTGGCGGCGGCGTTTGCGTTAGCCACCGCGCCAGTCCAGTTGGCGAAAACGAACCCGCTGTTCGGCGTGGCGGTGAGGTTCACCACCGTGCCCGCGTCAAAGAAGCTGCCGCTGGCGGGGGTTACGGTTCCACCGGCGCCCGCGACTGTGGTGAGC
This sequence comes from Bryobacterales bacterium, assembly GCA_016789905.1. Lineage (GTDB taxonomy): Bacteria > Acidobacteriota > Terriglobia > Bryobacterales > Bryobacteraceae. Next base: position 126,267 of record JAEUQC010000213.1, read on the forward strand.
TGATGCTGCGTGGTGAAGTTGCCGGTGATCACCAGCGGGCTGGCGCCGACGGTGATGTTGTGTGTGATCGCCCCGGCGTCGGACCAGCTAGTGAAGACCGCCCGCGTTCCTGCGGCGAGCGTCTGCGGCGTGGTCGTCGATAGCGGGTAAGTACCGGGCGCCAGGTTCACGGTCTGCGAGCCGGTGTAGTTGACACTGTTCAGCGTGAACGACACGCCGGCAGGCACATTGACAGTCACGCCGGTGAGCGCCGAGAAATTCGCGGTTACGGTCTGCGGCGCGGACATCGTGACCGTGGTGGCGGCGGCGTTCGGGTTCGCCACCGCGCCGGTCCAATTCAAAAAGCTGAAGCCATTGATCGGCGTGGCAGTTACGTTCACCACCGTGCCCTCGTCAAAGAAGCTGCCGCTCGCCGGCGTCACATTTCCGCCGGTGCCGGCGATCATCGTTAGTTGATGCTGGGTCTTGAAGTTTCCGGTAATTGACAGAGGCGATGCGCCCACGTTAATGATGTGCGCAATCGCCAGACCATCCGACCAGCTCACAAATTCAGCCCGTGTGCCAACACCAAGCGTTTGAGGGGTTGTCGTCGACAGCACATATTGGCCCGGCGCGAGGGTTACGGTCTGAGTACCTGTATAGTTCACGCTGTTCAGAGTGAACGACACGCCGGCCGGAACAGTGACGGTGACCGGAGTAATCGCGGTGACGGGCACGGTGACGGAACCGATATTATTTCCCATGTTGAGTTCGCCGCCACCGGAAACGGTGGCGGAGTTCGTAATGGAGGCCGCCGTGTTCGCGGCGATACTCACGTTCACGGTGACGGCCGGGGCGCTGGAAGCGGGAGAAATAACAGCGGTGCTGACACAGCTGATGAAAGTAGCCGAAGAGGCGGAACAATCCCAGCCGATGCCGGCGGCGATGGACTGCATAGTCAGGCCGGCGGGCAGGTTGTCGCTGATCGTGTAAGCGCCTGAGCTTATCCCGGCGCCGATATTGTTCACGACGAGCGAGAAGGCCGCGGTGCCTCCCTGGACGAATGTGGACGAGGTGGTTTTCGAAAGCGTCAAATCCGGAACGGGGAGAATGACTGTGGAATCATTCGAGGTGTTGTTCCCGGCGGCGCCCGGATCGAAGGCCGCGGAAACCGAAGCAGAATTGACCTGCGGCGTAGACGCATCCGTGGCGACATTCACGGTAACCGTGATGGGAGGCAGAGTATTGCCGGGACTGATTGCCGCGGCGGTGGTGCAGGTGCGGGTGCCGAGCGTGCAGTTCCAGCCGTTGCCCGCCATGGCGGTGATGGTGAGGCCCGTGGGCGGATTGTCCACAACAGTGATCGTCCCGGCCGTGAGACCCGGGCCGGAGTTGCCAACGACGACAGAATAGGTAGCGCCCACCTGCCCCTGCGTGAAGTTCCCGGAATGCGTTTTGGAAATCGTCAGATCCGGGTTGTTCATCGTAAAGTTCAAGCACCAGCCGTTGGCGAGAGAGCCGCCGCCCTGCGCACCGGCGCTATCGTTTGTGGTGAACAGCGTCCAGATACCGTTCGGATTGATGCTATTGAAGGCGCCGCCAAGCGTAACGGCGCTGGCGCTGAATACGTTCGCCGTGGGCGCGGGCGCGGCGAATGTGTCCGCCCCCACCTGGAAATCAGCCGGCTGGAACGTGCCGGAAACCAGTGTCGGTCCGTCAGTCAGTTGATTGGCCGATGTACTATCCAGCACCAGATTGACCCCGTTGACGGCCGTGCTGCCGCCGACATCGGACAACAGAATCAGGCTATTTCCATTCGGCCCGGAGAGCATCATGTCCACGTCGTCAGGGAACTGATGGCTCAGACCGTTCAACTCAACGGTAACTTTCTGCAGCGTGCCGGCCACCCCATTCACGGATATGCGCGTGGGGTAGGGTGAGCCGGAGGCGTTGAGCGTGTTGGGAAAGGTTACTGCGCTGGTATTGCAATACCGCAGCGCGCTCGGGTTGGTGGTCGGTGCGTCCACATAATGGAGAAACGATCCATTGGAAACACCGAAGTTGCCCGGCGAGCCGTTATAGTTCGCTGTCAGGAAGTGGGCGCCTTGGGTGAAGTCAGACTTGGAGAACGAGGCGACACCGTTGGAGCCGAGGTTCAGCGGGCCGGCGAGAGGCGTGTTCCCTTCCGCGAAATTCACCGAACCCAAACCATTCACCGGAGCAGCGGTAGTGGCGTTGGCGACGAGGGCCGATACGGTGACCGACTGGTTCAGGGCGGAAGGAGTCGGGCTGACGGAAAGTGTGGTTGTGGTGGCAGGGTCGGTGGACGTGGTGAAGTTCAAACACCAGCCGCCGCCAAACTGACGGGCGCCAGCGGTGCCGGCTCCATGAGAAACGGCGAACAACTGCCATGTGCCGTTCGGTGCGGAGCCGGAGAATGTGCTGATGAAGGTCGCGCTGCCCTGTGAGGCGGCGAACTGATGGGGGCCAGCGGGCGCCGGAGAAGGGAAAGTGGCATTGGCAAAAGCGCTGGGACGGTACGTACCGCCGGCCAGCGAGCCGGTGCTCGGCATAAGGTTCGCCGCCGCGTCGTCCAAGGTGAGGTCAATGTTGTTGACCGCAACAATACCGGCCACCGAAGCAAATGGAACGAATCTCTGGCCCGTGGGCGAAACGAGCAACAAATCAACATCTTCCGGCACGGGATGCGTGAATCCCTTCAGATTCATTGTGATTTTCTGGGTTGTGCCCGATAGTCCGGTGACGAACAGCCTGGAAGGATAGGGGACGCTAGCGCTATTGATGGCATTGGGAATGGTGATTGGGCCAACGTTACAGAATGAGTTCCCGCTGACGGTGGTAGGGCGGTCCACCACTTGTGTAAGGCTTCCTGACGAGATGCCGAACCCGGTGGCGCCGTTGTAGGTGGCGGTGATGATGTGGGAGCCTTCGGTCAACGCGGAAGTCGTAAACGAGGCCTGGCCGGAGGCATTCACGGGGACGTTCGATGCCAGCGCCACCGCGCCTTCAGAGAAGCTCACGTTGCCAAGAGTGACCGGGCTGCCGGCCGCGGTGACCGTAGCCGTGATGGTCACGCCGTTGTTCACAAAGCTCGGGTTGACGGTGCTGGTGAGCGCGGTGCTGGTGGCGGCGTTCGATACGGTGGTGGTGAGAATGAGGCTCCAGCTTGTCAGCGATCCGGGATCGTTGCCGGTTGGGCCGCAGCAGCTATCAAGGGCAATGTAGAGCTTCCATTCGCCGTTAATGTTCCCCGACCCGGCGAAGCTGGAGGTAAATGTCGCCGTTCCACCCAGGCCAGCCACAGTCGGCGAATTGGCGGCCGAATTCGCGGCCGAAACCGTTACGCCCGAATCCGGAAATAGGTCGGCCCCAACTCCATTGTTCGTGGGTTTGTAGGTCGTATTGTCCACCAGGACCCGCGCATCTTGCCCCGCCCCTCCGTTCCCATCCGGAAGCAATGTGGACCCGCTATCGGAGACGGTAATCGTAAAATTGCTAATCGAACAGGCGAAGGGCGCTGTCGGGCACGCGTTATTCGTCCCGCGCACACTGCCGATATCGGACCAGAACACAAATGCGCGTCCATCCGGAGCCACCAGCACCATGTCCAGGTCGTCGGGGTCCGTATGCGTCAGTCCGTTCAGCCGCACCTGGACGGAGCTAATCGTCCCCGACATACCGGACACCACGTTGCTGGAGGGGTAAACAGTCGCTTTCTGCGGAACCGCCCCACCGACCACTGTCAGGTTGTTCGCGGCATGCGTCGAGGTACAGGTCGCTGAGGTCGCGGTACCTGTACACGCCGCAAACGCCGACGGCGCCAACAATAACGCTGCCAAAGCCGCTCCGCGGCCGAGCAGATTCTGAAAAATGGATCGAAAATTCATCAGGTGCATACAGGGTCCTTCATTCCTCGGAGGCCTAGGTGTCAACAACAACCAAACCGAGACTCTACCATACTAAAGAGCGATATTTCGACCCAACAGCTAGCACTGTCCGAACAAAAGTACTATCGGTTTGGAAATACCACTTGAAATAACGGCATAGCTCTTGTATCGTTTCGGGGTAGCGGCTGGCGACTAGGGGCCGGCTGGCAAGAATCGGGCTTTTCGCTACGGCCCGGATAAATGTCCTATGGGAGAACACAATGAGTGAACCGTTTATCGGTCAGATCATGATATTTGGCGGGAATTTCCCGCCCAAGGGATGGGCATTCTGCGATGGGAGCCTGATGGCCATCTCGCAGAACACCGCCCTGTTTTCGATTCTCGGAACCATGTACGGCGGCGACGGACGTACGACCTTCGGGCTGCCCGATCTGCGCGGGCGCGTTCCGATTGGGATGGGATCCGGCCCCGGATTGTCCAGCTACACGGAAGGACAGATGGGCGGGCAGGAGACCCACACGCTGTTGACGACAGAAATGCCCGCCCACACGCACGCAGTGGCGGTGGCGGCATCGAACGAGGCGAACACGCCGCAGAACCGGCCCGGCGGGAATGTGCTTGGAGCGGCCAACATCTACGATTTGCCAGCTTCGGCGGACGCGGCGCTGGGCGGCGTGAGTTGCGGGTCGGCCGGCGGCGGCCAACCTCATGAAAACCGGCAGCCATACCTGGCGATGAATTACATCATCGCACTGGCGGGCATCTTCCCCTCGCGCAGCTAACAAGCGTCCAGGATTAGACAATGAGCGATCCATATATTGGTCAAGTCATTCTCTTCGGCGGGAACTACGCTCCCCTCGGATGGGCGTTCTGCGACGGCAGTCTGCTGTCAATCGCGCAGAACACCGCGCTGTTTTCCATCCTCGGCACGACCTACGGCGGGAACGGTCAAACCACGTTCGCCTTGCCTGACCTCCGCGGGCGCGCCCCCGTTCACGCCGGCGCCAGCGCCGGCCCCGGTCTGTCCCCCTACGTTATCGGCGAAACGGGCGGTGTGGAATCCGTCACCGTCACCACTGGGCAGCTACCCGGCCATAACCACGGTGTGAAGGTGGCGGGGCACAACGAGGGCCACACCCAGTCCCGCCCAGGCGGCAATATCCTGGGCGATGGTTCCAACTACGATTCGCCGGCCTCCGCCGACACCTCTCTTGGCGGCGTCACTTGCGGCCTCGCGGGCGGTTCCCAGCCCCACGAAAACAGGCAACCCTTCCTTGCCTGCAACTACATCATCGCACTGGAGGGGATCTACCCATCCCGCGGTTGACCATCGCAATGAATCCTCCGATTCATCTTCGCGCGGCGACTCCCGGCGACCGTGAATTCCTCTTCGAGGTGTTCGCGGCCGCCGGGCCCGCTTTGGAGCTTCAGTCTTTGCCCGATACCACCCTTCGCGCCCAACTCATCCAAATGCAGTTCGACGGCTGGCGCACCGGCTACTCGGCCCAATTCGGCGCCGAAGGGCTCAAAGTTTTGGAGCAGGCCTCGGAGCCGCTCGGCTACATTTGGCTATCGGAAGAGCCCGGCGCGAGCCGAATCGTCGATCTCGCCTTCGCGCCTGCCGCCCGCGGGAAAGGAATTGGCAGCGAACTTGTTCGCTCCTTGGTGGCAAACGCGCATCGGGAAGGAAAACCGGTGCGAGCGAGCGTCGCAAAGTCGAATCATGGTTCGCTGCGATTCAATTTGCGGCTCGGAGCCGTTATCACCGGCGAATCTCCCACGCATTGGGCCATCGAATGGCCATTGGCCTAGTCGGCCATCATCCACCGCACCGTCACCGGCATCCCCTCAAATATCTGCCGCAAATGATGCTGCATGTGGTCGCCGTAGTCCGCCACCAGATACCCTAATGTCACCGGAGGACCACAGCCAATCACGCAGCGGGCATCAAGCTTGTCAGCGGGGATCAGCGCGATCAGCCGCGCCAGGTATAGGTTCAGCGCCTCCCAAAGGTTCACCAATTGCGCCGGATTCGCACTGCCGAAACGCTGTACGCTCACCATCGCAGCCTGGTCATAGCCCGGCCAGGTGACACCGCCTTCCGCCATCGCGCGCACGAAACGCTGGTGATTGTTGATAGCCGAGTCAATCAGATGACCCAGAATCTCCAGCCGGGTCCAGGCGCCATCGCCACGGCTCCGCGTCCAATCACCGACGCCCATTTGCCGGAAGATGAGAGAGGCATCGGCGACCAGCAGCGTCATTTCCCGCGAGAGCGAATCGAGTGACATGACCTTTACAGGATAGCCGCTTGCGCACGAGGCCGAACCGCGGCCGGCAAATCGACTGCCCGTTACACGCGTCCCGTCTTCACCAGCCAACTGCGCAACATCCGGGTGAAGTTGGCCACTAGCTCATCCGTTTCCAACTCCTCCAGCGAGTACCGCATCTTCCGCCGCCAGTTCGGATATTCCCACGTCGATCCAGGCAGGTTCTGCTGTTCGGTTTCCTTGGTCAGGTCCTCTTGATTCAGCACGAAAAGCCGGGAATTGGCCGAGGACAGAAACCCGATCACCGCGTTGTGCAACTCCCCGGTCAGTTCGGCCGACATCGCCGCGTCCCGCGGGTAGCCGTCCGGCAGCAAATGCAGGTCGTGAAGAATCTCGATGAGCTTATGCCGGTCTTCCAGTCTTGCCCGCATCTGATCCCGGTAGGAATCTTCGCCCGGAAGCAGGCCCGCGCATCGGCGAGACTCGATATCACGGCCCAGCCAGTAGCCGGCCAGCGTAGGCAGGTCATGCGTGGTTGAACTGACAACGGCCTCAACCGGGTATTCATCAGGCCGCTTAAACTTACCCTCTTCTTTCTTTTCAAAGTACAGCAACCGGTAGCTCAATACGCCAAACTCGGCCAGCCCGTCCCGCACATAATCTTCCACCGTACCCAGATCCTCGCCGATCACCATCACGCGATTCCGGTGACTTTCGAGAGCGACAATTCGCAGCAAATCGCGCCACGGTTCCCGGACGTAGGTGCCCTCGGTGGCGTCTTTCCCTTCAGGAATCCAATACAGGCGGAAGAACCGCATTACATGGTCAATGCGGAGCGCTCCGCCATGCCGGCTGTTGTTCCGGATCGCCGCCGCAAAAAGCCGAAAGCCATCGGCCCGGTGGAGATCCGCGGCAGGCGGGGGAAAGGACCAGTCCTGCCCCTTCGGCGAAAAATCGTCAGGCGGCGCGCCGACGCGGCAGCCGTTGGCGTAGAAGCGGCGGTATCCCCAGAGGTCGGATCCGCAGCGGTCCGTGGCCAGCGCCAGATCGTGATAAAGCCCGATCGACATGCCGGCCTCCACCGCCCGGGCCTGCGAGTCCGCCACTTGCTGATCCACCAGCCAATACACAAATTGCCAGAACTCCACACGCCGCCACTGGCGCTGCGCAAACTCCCGCACCGCTTCCGAATCCGGGTCCTGCAACTCCGCCGGCCAATCCGGCCAGATCCATATGCTCTGGTCACGTCGATGCAAATACTCATCGAGCGCGCTATATACGGCAAACCTTTCGAGCAACCGGCCTTCGGCCCGCCGAAATCGATCAAACTCGTCACGCCGCGCCGCCCCGCCCCGGAGAAACTGGCGATAGAGAATCGCGAGGAAAAACCGCTTCAACCGGGCCACACCCTCGTAGTCGACCAGTTCCGCCGCACGCAACTCGGCGATCCGCCCATCGGCCAGCGGCCGGAGCCGCCGCGCCAACTCCGAATCGGCATACTCCGGAACCGCCTCTACGTCCAAATAGATGAAATTCCGATAAAACGTAGACGCCGGCAGGTACGGACTCGTGTTGTAAGGCGAACGGTTAGCCAGCGCATGAAGGGGGTTCAAAGCGACAAACGCTGCGCCGGTTTCACGCGAAGCCCACGCGGCGAAGCGATCCAGGTCACTAAAGTCCCCGCAGCCCCAGTTCCGCGCCGACCGCAGGCCGTATAAGCTGATCGCAATCCCCGCGGCTCGTTTCCCATCGCCAATCGCCTCCGGACGGTAAACGCGGTCCGGACAGTGTATCAGCGAGCATTCGGCCGTCGTGCCACCGGCCGTCAACACCGCCCGATGGTAGCCGTGCGGCAGTCCGTCCGGCAACGCCATTCGCGCCCGAAACCAGCGTGTACCATCAAACTCGACCGTTTCAACCACCGCCAAATCGGCCAAACGCGCCGAGCACTCCATGGCGCCCCCACCTTCCATAGTGAACCTCAACGTTGCGACGGCGCCGGCGAAGTCTTCGCGGAACGCCACCGGCGCCCAGGCGTCCTTCGTGGAACTTACCACGCAGGATGGCAGCAATGCCAACCGCTCCGTCCGCAGCCAATCGCGCAACGCTTCGTCCACCGATTCGACCGAACTCGTGTCCACCCCGATCGAACTCAGCACCGCCCGCTCCACCTCGGAGCCCGGCCGGTGTTCCTGCCCCCATATGTCCCAATACACTTCCTGTACGCCGTGCGCCGCCGCCACCCGCTCAAGCGCGTGGCCAAAATCGTCGCTCGGAAAGTCGTACCGCGTCGCTACCGGTTCATTCGACATGTAAGCCTCCAGTGTCCTCAACCGGGCCCACATTGGGCAACTCCCGCGTGGCATACTGGAAAGGAAATCCATGGAACAGCGCGTCCTGCCCGTCGCCCCAGAAGAGTTGTTTGATCGCATCGACGATACTCAGCTCGATGACCTCTCCGAGAGCGTCGTGCTCACCACCATCGACAAAGCCATCAACTGGGGCCGCAAAAACTCCATTTGGCCGATGACGTTTGGCCTCGCCTGCTGCGCCATCGAAATGATGGCGATGAGCGCTTCCCGCTTCGATATTTCCCGCTTCGGCGCGGAAGTATTTCGGGGAACGCCACGCCAATCGGATCTCATGATCATCGCTGGCCGTGTGTCCAACAAGATGGCTCCCGTCATCCGCCAACTCTACCAACAGATGCCCGAACCGAAATGGGTGATCTCAATGGGGGCTTGCGCCACCTCCACCGGCGTTTTCTCAAACTACGCCCTGGTGCCGGTGAATCAGGTGATCCCAGTCGACGTTTACGTTCCGGGTTGTCCGCCTCGTCCCGAGCAGCTCATCTATGGCATTTTGTTACTGCAGCAGAAGATCGAAAAAGAGCGCGGCACGACGCTGAAGACCTTGAATCTAGCCTAGCCCATCGGATTAGTACATTTTTCCTCAAGGCTCCAAAGGGTTTTCCGATAAGACATACTAGAACCCCTATAACAGGAGGTGGTCGGTATGGATACCAAAACAGTCGAGAAAGTTGCCCTCCCGGTTCCGCTGCCTGATACCAAGTTGGATCAGCAGCAGGCCACGGAGCGTCGCGAACTTGTCAAGGCGATCAAGGCGATTAACGCCACGGAGTTTTTTGGCGAAAACTACGAACTCACTTTCGTTCTGGATCGAGAAACGCATCGTCCGCTCATGCGCATTATTGACCGTCAAACGCGGGAGGTTATCCGGCAATTACCGCCGGAATACACCTTGCGCCTGGCCGAGGAGATGCGGTCGCGCTAACCGCATTCATCATTCCCTCATGCCCCTCAACATTTCTCCGATGAGTCTAGTAAGTGGCAACGAAAGCAGAGTGAATGTCGATCCAAGCCTATAAAACTCAACAAGATTGGGATGTTCTCGGCGCCAGCCCGCTGGAGCTTGTCCGGATGCTCTACCGCGGTGCTATCCAATCCATTCGGCTGGCGCGCACCTCCCTGGCAAACGGTCAGATTCGAGAACGGTCTGCGGCGATTACAAAAGCCTGCGCCATTGTCCAGGAGCTCACCGTAAGTCTGGACAAGGATGCCGGTGGGGAAGTTGCAGCCAATTTGGCCGAACTCTACATCTACATCCATCGACGTTTGGGCGATGCCAACATCGAACAGACCGACGCTCCGCTCGCCGAGGCCGAGAAACTCCTCAGTACTCTGCTCGACGCCTGGTCGCAACTGGAAGAGCAAACGCCCGAATACGAGCCCGGGGAACCTCTGCGCCTTAGCGCTTAAGTAACGCCGCAGCGTTCTTGTCACCTTTTGCCAGACCGGACTCGATCAACTTGCCGAGTCCGAGCCCACCTCCCTCGGCAATCACCCGCGCCAGATGCTCTCGCCCGAAATCGAGCATCGTCTGTCCGCCGGAATCCATCTCGCCCCCGAGCCCCATCTGCTCCGGCGAAAACGCTGATTGCATCAACTGACCTATCAGCAGCGCCTCAAACTCACGCGCTGCGGATTTTGTGTCCTTAACCTTGCTGGTCTCGCCGATATCAGTGCGCGGCCCAGTCTTCAGTAACGCATTCAGTTCCATATCAACCCAGTCCTATATCACTTGTATCTCGGCGTCCAGGGCCCCGGCACCCTGCAAACTCTGCAATATCGCCACCACCTCTCTGGGGGTCGCGCCGATCTTCTGCAGTCCGCGCACCAGCTCATCCACCGTGGCGCCTTCCTTCAACTGCACCAACTTCGCAACGTCTTCTTTGGAACCTACACCTACGGACGGCGTCACCGTTGTCTGTCCGCCCGATAATGGCGCCGGCTGGGAAACGTCCAACTGCGTCTGCACTTCCACCGAAAGGCTCCCGTGCAGTATAGAAACCGGCGAGATCCGGACATCTTTGCCCATGACGATGGTTCCTGTCCGTTCGTTGATCAGCAGCCGTTGTTTACGATCGGAATCCAGGGTCAATGCCTCGATCGCCGCAATAAACTCCACCGGCCGCGCCTTCCATTCCGGTGGAGTTTCCACCTCCACCAGGCCCGCATTCGCCGCCCGAGCCAACGCCGGCCGCCCGCCCGCGAATTTCCCGTTGATCACCGCCGCCAGCCGCATGGCCGTCGTAAAATCGGCCCGCTGCAGTTGCCACCGCAATCGTCCTTCGGTAATCACGGATGGCGCCGCCTGTTCAATGATTCCGCCACTCGGCACCCGGCCGGCGGTTGGGTGATTTACGGTTTGTGAGTTGCCTGCCCTGCCGGCGATGAATCCCGCCGTCAACACTCCGCCCTGGGCAACAGCATAGACCTGTCCATCGGCGCCGCGCAGGCTGGTCAGCAACAGTTGGCCGCCCTGGAGGTTGCTGGCGTCGCCGATTGTAGCTACAGTCGCGTCGATTTTCGTACCCGGCTGCGCAAAAGCCGGCAGTGTCGCCGTCACCATGACGGCTGCCACGTTTTTCGCTTGCATCGCCGCCGGATTCACCGATACCCCCATCCGGTTCAGCATATTTGCCAGACTCTGCGCGGCGAAAACCGTTTGGCGCTTATCTCCCGTTCCATTCAGCCCCACGACGAGTCCGTAACCTACCAACTGGTTCTCCCGAACGCCCTCAAGCGACGCCAAGTCCTTTACGCGACTCAGGGCCCCGAACAACTCAGCCGCGACCACCGTCATCAGGAACAGCACTCGCATAATTTGGCTCCTCATCGCAACCTCTCTTTCAGAAGGGCAACAAACCCAGCAACAGCCGATAGAGGAAGAACGGACGGCGCACCGCGTCGCCCACCACGCCCTTCCCGTTGACTTTCACGTCCAACATCGCCACCCGGTCACTCGGCACCGAGTTGCCCGCCTGCAGGTCCTCGGGGCGAACGATGCCGCGAACCTCCACCACCTGCCTCTCCGAATTCACAGCGATCGATTTGCTACCCCGCAGTAGCAGATTCCCGTTCGGAAGAACACGTTCGACAACCGAGGTCACAGTCGTCGACAACTGCATACTCCTGGTCGTCTCTCCCGACCCTTTCAATGAGGTATCCGAGTTTGCCCCCGCCAGTTGTCCCAGGCGCCCAGTTGCCTTGATGGGACCCAGCGCCGCTGAAATCCCAGCGCTCGCGCTCGAAGCCCGGCTGGAGTTCGTGGACCCGCTTGCAACAGCCGTCGCCCGGTCGCTGACGATCACCGTTACCGTGTCGCCTGCGAACAGAGCGCGGAAATCGCGGCCCAAATCCGTCATCCGCCCACCGGGAGCGTACAACGATCCCGGGCTCCCTCCGGATACGAATCGGGGAGCTTCGGCGGCCACCGCGAGCAGATAGCGGTCAAGCGCCGAACAGTTTTTCGAATCTTGCGATTCAGCCGTGCATGGCTCGGCCTTTCCTTTCGGAAAAACACCTGCTTGGGCCTCATTTGCTCCGGCCATCAGAACAATAACGAAAATGAGAATATCCCTCACTCTACCCTCGCCTTCTGCGCGCCGGTGACGCGGCCAACCAGCTTGCTCCCGTTCCAAGTGCTCCTCAACCGCACCTGTTCGCCCACTTCCGCATCGTTTTCCGCCACCGCACTCACTCGCAACCGCGCCGCGCCGGAACCAGCCTCCAGTTCCACGGGTTGCCCCCGATGGATCGCGGGCGGACGGCGCAGATCTCCGTGTTGGATTGACGCACCGGCAGACAGTGCTCGCCGTGCCACCATCCCTTCCGGTTTCGGAGGCGTTGTATCTTCGACGCACAATCCGGCCACCCAAAGGTCTTCTTCCCGGTAATCTTCGGCAGAGATCGCCGTCCCTGCGGCGATAGCGTGGTTGAGTACCGCGGCACGGCGTTCCGTCTGCACCTCCACCCGGACCCAGACTGGGATCGAGCTCTTATCCGGCAACAGCAGAGACCCCCGCCACAATGGAGCCGATCCGCGGCTGGCGACCAATCCCGGTCGAGAGAACTGCAGAACGCCGCTCGGGAAGCGGTGATTGGGGATCTCCAGCACCGTTGCTTTCCAGGGTATTGCCGGACAAAGGCGAGTCATCGCCGCGTCGATAGCTTCTTGCCACGCCGCTTCCGGGATCGCGGTCCGTTTTCGTTCCACGCAAATTCGATCGGGCAGTTCCGCCACGATGCCCGGGAGTAATATCGCCAGTTGGGAGCGGTGAAAAACGCGCACGAGCGTCCCGGCCGGGGCCGGCGCCAAGTCCTTGTCCGGCGGAAGCGCGCCAAACGCTGGAACGGCGGCGGCTAGATCGGCGGCCCGAATGCGCGCGCCATCCACGGCCACACATCCCTCCGCGGCAGCCAGTCCGGCGCCGAGACTAACGAGTAATGTTATTGATTTGCTGATACATTTCATCGGCGGCTCGCACAACCTTCGAATTGGCTTCATAGGCCCGCTGGCTCATGATCAGGTTGATGAACTCTTCCACTACGCTGACATTGGACTGTTCAACATAACCCTGCATCAGGCTGCCGGTGCCCTCCTGGCCACCGGGATTCCCCAGGGTCGGCTCACCGGAAGCGTCCGTTGGCAGGTACAGGTTCCGGCCAATCATGTTCATGCCCGCGGGGTTGACGAACGTTGCCAGTTGCAGTTGTCCGGCCAGTTGGGCAGCCGCCTGGCCGGCTTGCGTAAAGCTCACCGTGCCGTCCTGGGCGATTGTCACTGCCTGGGCTTCAGCTGGGATCGTAATCTGCGGCTCCAGCGGATCGCCATCGCCGGTTACCAGCACGCCGTCCCGATTGAGCTGAAACTGCCCCGTGCGCGTATAGGCGATCTCTCCGGTGGGACGTCTAACCTGGAAGAACCCCCGACCCTCGATGACCAGGTCGAGCGGGTTATTCGTCTGCAAAAAACTACCCTGCGTGAATATGATCTCGTTAGATGACGCGCGTGCCCCGAGGCCGATCTGCAGTCCGCTCGGCACGACAGTTTGCGTTCCCGCTGCCGCGCCCGGCTGGATCAGATTCTGATAGAGCAGATCCTGGAATTGCGCGCGGCGCATCTTGAAGCCGACCGTGTTGGCGTTTGCGAGATTGTGCGCGATGTTGTCGACGTTGGTCTGCTGGGCGGACATTCCGCTTCCCGCACTGAATAGAGCGCGTATCATTCTGCATCTCCTTGTTGGTTCATACCTTGGCCACTTCCTCCACCAGGCGCCGGTTCATCTCGCTCCCCATTTGGAGCGCCTTCTGCAACGACTCAAACTGTCGAAGCACGTTGACCATGCGAACGGCGCCTTCAGCCGGTCCGGTATTGGCGGCTTCCAGCGTTCCCTGCAACACTCGCGTCCCCGCACCGCCGCGAATATCTTCTTGCCGGCCAGGCCAGCGGAAGTAGGTGTGCCCGGCTTTTTGCAATGCCTGCGGATCGGTGAACTCGGTGAGAAGAATCTGCCCGGTTTGCGCCCCGGCCTGCCAAATGCTGCCGTCAGCGCGGATCTCCAGCGGCTGCGCGGCATCAACCCGCACTGGCTGACCATTGCCACCCACTACTTCCAACCCTTCTCCATTCACCAACGTTCCGCGAGCGCTTACCTGCAGTTCGCCATTCCTTGTATAGAGAGTCTCATCCCCGCGCTTGACTGCCAGAAATCCGGGACCAGTCACTGCCAGATGGGTGGGAACTCCGGTTCGAGTGAGCGCGCCCTGCGTGAAGTCAATCCAGTTTCGTTCAATGACAGGCGAAACTCCGGCGCCGCCCTTCCCCCCATCGAGAGCCGAAGTGGATTCGGCGGCCCAATAGGTTGTGTATCGTTCCCGGTCCGCTTTGAAGCCCGAGGTGCCAGCGTTGGCGAGATTGTTCGCAAGGATTTCCAGACTTTCCATCCGGGCCCGAAGTCCGCTTGCAGCTGCGATACCGATTGCGTCCATAGTGCTGCCTTCTCTCTATGCACGCAACTGGCCAAAGGGAAAAACACTTCAATCCCCCCAGGTTTCCGGATTTGGCGTGTTTCAGAATGACAATCCTTCGGCGGTGATTCCCAAATCGGCACGATTTTGGCGGGCCAGCGGCGGTTCCAATTCACAAAACGCCGGCTTTTCCGGGATTTTCTAACAATTCCGAATTGGCCATCGATCTGCATGGTTCCCAGCGTGTCGCCGATTTCTTCCACTCCTCTCGATTCCCTTACCGGTGTCGCGCCGCCCACTGGCACCGCCGCCCCAGTCCCAAAGGACGACTCTCTTGATGCCGCCGCATCAGCGATCAACTGGCTGCTGACATGGATTGGGCAGATGGAGCCGGAAACGGATGCCGAATCCGGTGGCACAGAATCTGAATCGGCGACAGTGGCACAACCGGTGCAGTGGATGACACTGCTTCCTGCCGTGCCGGCGTTTCAGCCGCTGTTTACAGAAATTGATCCCGGCGCATCCACCGTGATATCGGACCTCGCCGCGACCGCCGCATCGACAGAGCCGTCTGGCCTGGGGTCAGTGCCGTTAACGGCATCCTCGAAGGAAGGAACCGCAGCCGAAGAACTCCCGCTTCTCGAACAAGGGCCGCCGTTGATGCTTAGCGTCGCTGGATTTGGCGTTCCGGCGCCCAGTATCGAGACCTCCCTGAATCCCGCCGAAAAGAGCGCCAATACCGGAGAGGCGGACATTGCCTTGACGACGGCCCAACCCATCGCTGCGGCGTCGAGGGGCGACGCTTTGATTGAAGGGGACACAACCACGAATGGGCCCCGTCTGTCGCTGTTCTCCCAGCCGAGGCAGTCCTTGCAGCCTGAGGTCTCACTGGCGCCAACGGCTCTCGTACCGCAGGACAAGGGAGAACTGATTTGGACGGCTGAGCTCGTAGTGCACGAGACGGCGCCGAAGACCGAGACGAAATTGGAAGCCAGTCTCACGGCCACACCGGACAGCGACGCCGCGCTGGTGGAACCAGGCGAATCGGTACAACAGCCGGCCAGTCAGAAACAGCCGCCATCCTCCGGCAAGAGCGATTTAGCACTCGGCCCGATTTCCGGCCTTGGGCGCGCCGGTACCGACAGGCAGAGTTCCGCTGATTCTCGCGAAGACCCATCAAGTGGTAATAAGCAGGACGACAGTGCGTCACGGCAGCGAAAACCAGTCTCCGGATCGACCGCGCGAGAGCCGATTCCCACAAAGGATATCGAACCCGCCGTCACCGAATTTCAGGAGGCACCGTCGTCAACAGCGCCAACCCTGGGAGTTGGACCAACAGGCTCATCCTCGCCTTCGCTCCCGCCAAAGACGGCCGCGGTGAAAGCTGAATCAACTGCCAACATTGGCGCCGCCAGTTTTGATACCGAAACGCCTCGCACCCTTCGGCCGGCACAGGTTGCCACGCTCATGGTGGATGTCCCCGCTGCGCCAGGAGCGGATGACAGCGCGCCAATGCGCCTGGCTGTCTCACAGCGCGGTGCGCAGGTTAATGTTCAGTTGCGTTCTTGGGACGGCGCGACCCCGCTCGATAACGGCCGTATGGAGCCGCTCATGCAGACTCTCGCCGAACAAGGCTTGAAATCGGCCAAGAACCCCGTCGAGTCCATCGAAGAATCCCTTCCTCGCACGATCGAGTTCGTTCGGGAAAAGACGATCCAAATGGCGGAGACCGCTGCCGGCGGCGACGGTCAGCAATCGTTTCAGAACCCCGATGAACGCCAGCAAAAGCACCAGGAACGTCAGCAGCATGCTTTCCTCATGCGGCGCCAGCTTCGGAATGCGAGCGCCGGATCATTCGACCTCGGGGCACTGACTGAGGCCGGCGCCAATAACCAGCAGCAAGGAGCACTTCGATGAATTTTATGACCGTTGGCGCAAAGAGCGCCGCCTCGGAGGCCACGGCCGCGATACCCACGGCGGGGAACAGCGCGGCCACCAAGGAGAACTTCCTGCAACTCCTGGTCGCACAAATCAAACATCAAAACCCGTTGAATCCCCAGGACGGCACGCAGTTTCTGTCGCAACTTTCCCAGTTCACTGAAATGGAACAGATGCTCGGAATGCGCGAGGATCTGAAGGCCATTCGAGCCGAACTCACCGCCGCAAACGCCGCGGAATCAAAAGACTAGAAAATCCCCCGGAGAAATCATGTTCACTTCCTTTTCCACCGCGCTGTCCGCGCTTGGCGCGCACTCGACAGCTATCGATGTCGTTGGCAACAATCTCGCCAACCTGAATACACCTGGCTTCAAGGCCAGCGTCGTCTCGTTTTATGATCTGGTTACCCAGTCCCTGGGTGCCGGCCTGGGCGAGACGCAGGTCGGGTTCGGCGTCGCGCGCCCTCTTACACTCCGTCAGTTTTCGCAGGGAGCGATCCAGACCAGCAACGGACCACTCGACGCGGCGATCCAAGGGGACGGTTTCTTGGTTTTGCGCAATGCCGCCGGCGGAACAATTTATGGCCGGGGCGGAAACCTGCAGGTCAACAAGAACGGAGCGCTTCTGACCGCCACCGGCGAACGGGTGCAGGGTTGGGTGGGAGCGACTGGGAATGTAGACACAAATGGACCCATCGGCGACATCACCATTCCCGTTGGAACCCTTCGGCCCGCTTCGGCAACGCAGACGATCTCATTCGACCTGAACTTGAATGCAGCTGCCACGGCAGGGCCGCCGCCCGATACCTTTGCTGGCACGATCGAGGTATTCGATAGTCTCGGAATGTCCCACACTATCTCCGTCGATTTCACGAAGACAGCCAACGCCGGGGAGTGGAGCTATTCTGTCAGCGTTCCCGACTCCGATGTCACCTCCCCGGTGACGCCCGTCACCGGGACAATCAACTTCGACACCTCCGGACAGCTCTCCAATCCGCCGGTCACCGGGCCATTCCCCGCGCTCGCGATTACGGGGCTCGTAAGTGGCGCTGCGGACATGACAGTGAACTGGAGCCTTTATAACGGCGCCAACCCGCGCTTGACGCAGTTTGCGCAGAGGTCTGCGATTTCGGCGAACTCCCAGGATGGCAACCCAGCCGCGCAGTTGATCCGAGTCGGCCTCGGGGACTCCGGGCAGGTGCTCGCGCAGTACTCTAACGGGCAACAGGTAACTGTGGGGCAACTCGCGATGGCCTCGGTACGCAACCCCGAATCGCTCCTTTCGGTTGGCAACAACTCCTACCAACTCAGCGCCCGCTCCGCGCTTCCGGCGGTCGGACTGCCTGGAACTGGCGGACGGGGAACCATCATGGGCGGAGCCATTGAGAACTCCACCGTTGATATCGCGCGCGAGTTCACGAACCTGATCATCCTGCAGCGCGGCTACCAGGCGAACTCGCGAGTGGTCACCACAGTCGACGAGATTAGCCAGGAAACGATCAATCTGAAGCGGTAACGGATGGCCGCGATGAAGACCATTGACGAAATCGGCCACTTCAGCGATGTCCCGCTCGACGTTCTTGTCGAGTTGGACAGGAAAGTGATGACCGTTAGGGACATCCTCGCGCTCGACAAAGGAAACGTCATCAAGATGAACCGGTCAGCCGGGGAGAACCTGGATTTAATCGTGGGCGGCGCGCTGCTGGCCTTTGGCGAAATCGTCATCATCGAATCGTCCATGGGTGTCCGGATCACCGACTTCAACATCGAGGAGTAATTCGAAATGGAATACATCGTGCAGTTGACCGCGGTCGTGGGAACCATCGGCCTGCTGTGGCTGACGCTGCAGGCACTGCGCCGGTTCCGGACGGGCCGCATTCAGTGCCAGCGAGTCCTGGTACAGCAGCGGATATCGGTTTCGAATGGCTGCCAACTGGTGGTCATTCGCTGGGACGGCCAGGATATGCTGCTCGCCACTGGCGCCCAAGCTTGTACTGTCGTCGCGAGCAAACCCACGGCCGAAACCGAATCTCCCAGGGAAGTACGCGGCGCATGGGCACACTAATCCTAATTCTTTTGCTTGGCGTTGCCCAGGCGGTGAATCTCAACGGCGCCCCGGCGGATCTGTTGTCGTCCGCTACGAAGAATGCAGGCCCCATCGTCAACACGCAGCAGGGGACGCTCGGCGTCCCTATGCAAATCGTACTGCTGATGACGGGATTGACATTGCTTCCGGTGCTGCTCATGTCCGTTACCCCTTTTCTCCGCATCACGCTCGTCCTGCACTTCCTCCGGCAGGCAATCGGAACGCAATCGACACCATCGAATCCGGTCCTGATTGGCCTCGCTCTGTTCCTGACGCTGATGATCATGCAGCCGACGCTACAGAAGTCCTACGAGGAAGGCTGGGTGCCGTATGAAAAACAGACTCTTTCTTCCGACGCCGCGTGGAAAAAAGGAACCGAGCCGATTCGCGCCTTCCTTGTGAAGTACGTGCGAGAAAAAGACGTGCAGATGCTTCTCGACGTCTCCCATACTCCAGCCCCGGCCAACGCTTCCGCGCTCGAATTCCGCATTCTGATGCCCGCCTACGTGCTCAGTGAGCTAAAGACGGGATTCCAGATTGGAGCGATGCTGTTTCTGCCATTCCTGATCATCGATCTCCTGGTCGCGTCAGTGACGCTCAGCGTCGGAATTGTACAACTCCCGCCGGCAATGGTCTCTTCGCCGTTCAAGATCCTGCTCTTCGTGCTGGTCGATGGGTGGAATCTTGTCGCTGGTTCTCTTGTAAGGTCTTTCTACTAAACATCATGACTCCGCAAACTGTTTCCGAGATCGTACGCCAGGCACTCATGCAGACATTCTGGCTCGCCCTTCCCATCTTGATGGTCGGATTCGTGGCGGGGGCGATCGTCAGCCTGATTCAGATCGTCACCTCGATTCAGGACTCGGCATTTGGCTCCGTCCCGCGGCTGGCGGCATTTCTAGCGGCGCTGTTTCTGTTCCTCCCCTGGATGTTGACGCGCCTAATGGAGTACACCGTTGGGATTCTCGGGGACCTGGGAAAGTATGCCCACTAGCAACATTCAGCTTTCCGGCGCGCCCGGAACCGGTGACCTCCTGATCCCGTTCGGGCTCATCCTGAACTTCGGCCTCGTATTGTGCCGGATGGCGGGATTGCTGACGTTTCTGCCCATTCCGGGTTTGAAAACCGGGTTCGAGCCGCACCGGCTTACACTCGCGGTCTTGTTCACAGTCTTGGTACTCCCCTGGACGGATACCGCATCGACGCCGCTTCTGTCGTTGGGAGACATGGCTCGAACGGTGGCCAGTGAAGCCGCGCTCGGGATCGGCCTCGGCCTCTGCGTCGCGCTGATCCAGGAGGGTATCCAACTCGCTACACAGATGATCGGACTGCAGGCGGGTTTCTCCTATGCATCGACCATCGACCCAACGAGCAACGCGGACTCAGCGATTCTCCAAGTACTATTCACCCTGGCCTCATCGCTGATGTTTTTGGCGCTCGGCTTCGATACGATCCTCTTCCGCTTTCTGCTGCTAGGCGTGCAGAACGTGCCTCCTGGCCAGTGGACCCTTACAACGGAACACGCCGGCGCGGTAATGGCCCTATTTCCTCAACTCTTCATCGACGCCATCCGGTGCTCGCTGCCGGTTGTAGCAATCCTGCTGATGATCGACACCGCACTTGCGATCTTGAGCCGAATGCAGCCCCAGTTGCAGTTGCTCACACTGAGCTTTCCGGTAAAGATGCTCGCCGCAATGGTTTTCCTCGCCTACGGCGCGCCGCTATTGCCCACGGCGGTAGAACGGGCGGCCACGCGGTCATTGGAAACGATGCAGTTCCTCATGGCCGCTCAGGCGGGGTTGAGGTAGTTGCAATGGGGGGAAGCGACAATCGTACCGAGAAGGCGACGCCCAGACGGCTGGAGCGAGCCCGCAAAGATGGCAATTTCCTTTCCACGAAGGAACTCGTCAGCGGGACGCAGTTTATCGTGTTCGCAATGTTTCTGCTGTCCGGTTTCACCGCATTCCTGTTTGATGCCGCGGGACACACGAAGAGCTTCGTGCGCTTGGCCTTCAGCAGTACGGACCTGCAGCGGGAGGGACTCGTTTTCCTTTTCAGGAACCGTCTGGCTCCCGCAATTGGGGGAATACTGCTCGGCGGTCTGGCCTTGTCTCTGACGGCGATCGTCGCGCAGTTGGCCGCCTCAAAACTAGGAATCTCCGGCAAAAAGATCGCCCCGGACCTGCAGCGGCTCAATCCGATGTCGCGCATCCAGGAGTTACCGTCCCAGAATTTGTCCCAGTTTCTTCGATCAACGCTACTGCTCCCGGTTTTCCTCGGCGTCGCCGCCTGGCTGGTATGGACCCACGCGCAGCAGTTTCTGTTTCTGCCCCTGCTGCCATGGACACATGGAATCAGCGTCGTCGGGCAGACGCTTCGCGATCTGATTGAGCGCGCGCTTTATCTGTTCCTATTCCTGGGCCTTTTCGACTGGTTTCGCCAAAACCAGAAATACATGAAAAAGCTTCGCATGACGAAACAGGAAATTCGGGATGAGCACAAGGAAGTCGAGGGCAATCCCCAAATCAAAGCTAAAGTCCGGCGGATGCAGCGGGATATGTCCCGCCGGCGAATGATGGCGGACGTGCCGAAGGCCTCCGCGGTGATTGTCAATCCGACCCATTACGCGGTCGCGATCCGTTACGATCTGGCGGCTGGAGCCGCTCCGAAGATCGTGGCAAAAGGGCGCAATCACGTCGCAAAGAGGATTCGAGAATTGGCCATCGCCAGTGAGGTCCCAATCATTGAAAACCCGCCGTTGGCCCGCGCCCTGTTCGCCGCCGCCGAGGTGGGCCAGGAAATACCGCCCCATCTCTACAAAGCGGTTGCCGAGATTCTCGCCTACCTTTACCGGATATTCGGCGGCCGGTTGCCTGGACAATCTTTCGCTTAGCCGAAGCAGTGCAAAATCTGAACTCACCCTACCCTAACCGATGTCAGCCCCCGCCTCCACCGTCCCAGCCATTACCGCGGAAATTCCGCCGCAGCCCCCCGCCGGATCCGGAAAAGCGTCCAGGAAACCAGTATCGGCGAAACTAGCAAAGCCACCCCAGAGCGCGCTGAGGCAGATTCCATGGAGAGACCTGTCGGTGCCAGTTGGCGTGCTCGGCATCGTGCTATTCATGATCACGCCGGTGCCCGCGTTGCTGCTGGACTTGCTGATTAGCGCCAACATCACGCTCTCCGTGATTCTGCTCTTGGTTTCAATCTACATCGCCAAGCCAGTCGACTTCAGCGTCTTTCCTACGGCGCTGCTGTTGATGACACTGTTCCGTCTGGCGTTGAACATTTCCTCTTCGCGTCTGATTCTGCTGCACGGCAATAGCGGCACCGCCGCAGCGGGCGGAGTCATTGAGGCGTTCGGCAACTTCGTCGTCGGCGGCAATTACATCATCGGCCTGGTCATTTTCCTAGTGCTGATCGCCATTCAGTATGTGGTCATCAACCACGGCGCCGTCCGGATTTCGGAAGTCACCGCTCGATTCACTTTGGACGCCTTGCCCGGAAAACAGATGTCAATCGATTCCGACTTGAACGCGGGACTCATCGACGAAGCCGAGGCTCGTCAGCGGCGGAAGCAACTCGCCGCGGAAGCGGAGTTCTTCGGGGCAATGGACGGTGCGTCCCGCTTCACGCAGCGTGACGCGATCGCGAGCATCATCATTACTATCATCAACATTCTGGCCGGATTCCTTATCGGGGTTTTGCAGCACGGAATGGAGCTGCGGCGCGCCATCGAAACTTATACGATTCTCACGATTGGCGACGGTTTGGTGACCGTGATACCCGCGCTGATGATCTCCGTCTGCGGCGCCTTGATTATCACGCGCGCCGGCTCGGAAAACAGACTGGGAAACGACTTTGAAAAGCAGATCTTCAGCGTGGCCGAACCACTCTTGCTCGCCGGCGGTGTATTGAGCGCGATGGCCTTGTTACCCGGGCTTCCGACGGTGCCGTTTCTAGTACTGGGAGCCGGGACGGGCACAATCGGCTGGCGACTCCGGCAGCGTACTCTCCCCGGTCCGCAAACCGCCGAAGTCGAGGCGCCCGCACCGCAACGGGAAAACCTCGAAACGTTGTTGCGGGTTGAACCGCTGGCGGTAGAAGTGGGCCTCGGACTGGTCCGTTGTGTGGAAGGCGGCGTAAATTCGCCACTGTTGCGGAGAATTGCCGGTATTCGGCGGCAACTTGCCACTGATCTTGGCTACTTGGTCCCCGCCGTGCGCGTTACAGACAACCTGAATCTGAAGGCACGCGAGTACACAATCGGGCTAAAAGGAGTTGAGATTGGCCGGTTTGAGCTTCCTGCCGGCATGGACATGGCGATCCCGACATCGCGGGACTGTCCCAAATTGGAAGGCGTTCCAACTCGGGAACCCGCTTTTGGAATCGCCGCGTTTTGGATCCCTTCAGGGCAAGCCGACGATGCTCGCGCAGTTGGCTATACGGTCGTCGACGGCGTCAGCGTTCTGGGCACCCATCTTGCTGAAACCATTCGTGAATATGCACATGAGCTCTATTCCCGTCAGGACGCCAAACGGCTGTTGGACCGGGTCGCCGAAGAAAATCCCAAGGTGGTCGAGGATTTGGTTCCCAAATTGCTCCCTTTGGCTACTGTGCAGAGGGTTTTGCAAAATCTCCTTCGAGAACGCGTTTCCATCCGCGACGCAGTATCCATTCTCGAGGCGCTCGGCGAAGCCGCTAGTGTGACTCGCAATCCGGTTCTGCTCACCGAGTATGTCCGTCAATCCATCCGCCGCATGGTTGTCCGGCCCTATTTGAATTCCGCCAACGAGATCCATGCCTGCCTTATCGACCCCGGAGTGGAAGGTGTGATCGAATCGGCGATCGAACATACAGAAACAAATTCGGCAATCAATCTGCCGCCGAAACGGATTCACGAAATCGTCGACCGCATCAGGGCCGTCATCGGCAGTGCGGAGGGTCCTGTGGTCGCGCTAACCGGGAGCGGGACGCGATACTTCCTCCGGCAACTAACCGAGTCGTCGATTCCCAACCTTACCGTTCTCTCGCACAGCGAGATCCCTCCTGGAATCAAAGTCGTTTCGCAAGGCCTCGCCCGTCTGGCGAGTTCATAAAGGGAATGTATGCGCCTAAAGTCCTACTTCGTTAATACAATGGAAGAAGCCCTACAGTCGGCAAAGATAGAGCTTGGCGAGGACGCCATGTTGGTGGACACCAAGCGGCTGGAGACCCCGCCGGGCGGACGGGCGCGACTGGAAGTTATCTTCGCCGCTCCAGCGGCGCCGCCCCCGCCCCCGAGAGTGGAAACCGCGGCGCCATTAGCGCCCCCAGGTTCGATCGCCGGACTTGGGCGTTTTCGGAGCGAACTCACAGTTCTGCTCGATGCCCTGCAACGCCCGCCCGACGGATGCCGGCTGGAAACAGTAACCCCGGCCATGACGCAACTGGACGCGCTTCGAAGCGGACTTCTCCGATCCGAACTCCCGTCGGTTTGCGCCGACGAAATCGTTAGCATGTGCAGGCCAATTCTGGAAGGATTTGCCCTTAGAGGCGGCGAGGATCTCGCGGAGGTACGGGAGCCACTCGTGCACCTCCTGGCGGCGGAATGGGGGGCATCATCTGCGGCGGATCGGACCTTGGGGCGTGCGATTGCCCTAGTTGGTCCCTCCGGGGCAGGCAAGACGGCAGCGATCGCCAAACTTGCTTTCCGCCTTGGCATTTCAGACGGCTTGCCGGTGTCTGTCGTCTCCATCGACAACCTGAAGATCGGAGCAGGAGACCAACTCGCGCACATCTGCTCCCTATTGGGCATCCCCTTCCAGTCACTTGACGCGGGCGTCCGGCTGGCGGCGGCGATTGGATGCCATTCGCGTCGAGGTATCACCTTAATCGACTCTCCCGGACTCAGTGCGGGCAATAAAGATCTGCTGGAAGAGATCGCGTCCTTTGTCCGCCAAGTCGATAACGTGCAGTGCCATCTAGTGTTGCCGGCGACACTTCGCTATCGCGAAATGGAACGGCGATACGAACAGTTCGAGCCCTTCGCGCCCGCTCGCCTGCTCTTCACCCGGCTCGACGAGACGGAGTTCTTCGGCCCCGCTTGGGCGTTTTCTCGCAACCGGCGCATTCCCGTCGATTGGCTGTCAACGGGACCAGGCATTCCAGAGGACCTGGAACCCGCCGATGCCTACCGATTTGCGGAGGCCGTGCTCGGCCCCACCGTTTCCTCAATAACACCCGCCAGCTCATCATCCCACCTCGCCAGCGCCGCAAGCGCGGGCGGTTCGCGGATCTAAATGGAGATCCCTTATGCAGACACAAACCGCCAGCGCCACGGCAACACAAGACAGAGAAAGTCTGATTCTCGACCATTTGCCGCAAGTACGGCTGATCGCCCGCCGGATTCACGAACGGCTCCCTGGAAGCGTCAGCCTTGACGATCTGGTGTCGACTGGTATCGTCGGCTTGATCTCGGCAATTGACAACTTCGACCCAAAACTGAACGTAAAACTAAAGACCTACGCGGAGTACAAGATTCGGGGAGCGATCCTTGACAGCCTCCGCGGAATGGACTGGGCACCGCGTCAGCAACGAAAAAGGGTCAAGATGATCGAGGCAGCGATCGCCGCGTTGGAGCAGAAAAATCACCGCTCTCCCACCGAGGATGAGATCGCTCGGGAACTTGGACTGAGCACCGAGGATTATCACGATTGGCTGATCGACGTTCGCGGTGTGAATCTCGGCAGCCTTGAAGGACATGCCCCAGAGGAAGAAGGACGCGACCTGCTGCGATTTGTCTCCGACAGCGAGGAACTCTGGCCTTCCAGAATTGTCGAGCGTGCCGAATTGGAGCGATTGCTCGCACTGGCTATCGAGAAAATGCCCTATGTCGAACGAACTGTGTTGAGCCTGTATTATCACGAAGAGTTGACCCTCCGGGAAATCGCGAAAGTCGTCAAGCTGCACGAATCGAGGGTGTCCCAGTTGAAATCGCAGGCGATCCTCCGGCTGCGCGCGTACTTGGAGAAAAGGTGGCCGATGGACCGCGGTTTGTAACCAAGGACGATAGTTATGGAAGCCCTGCATAAGGAAATTCTTGAGCAATTAGGGTCCCAGTTCTCCCTGGCGCTGGAAGGAATGCTTGGCGAGCAATGGCCTTCCAGTCTCCAGGACGTTCAGATTCCGGGGGACAGTTCGCGTTATCTTTGCTGGAGCCAGAAACTCAATATCCACAAAGATCCGGTCATCCAGGTGGCGGCGGGGAACGCTGTGTGGCAGGAGATCGGGACCAGAGCGCTCGTGGCGGTAGGCCTCGATAATCCCGAAGAAAGCGACATAAAAGCGACCTATCTGGAACTGCTGACGCAAGCCCTCTCTGGGCTTGCTCGCTTTCTAACCGGAAAGGCTGGTACAGAGGTTACGCTCGAATCGGGAAGCGAAGCGCCATTGCCGGCATCCAGCGGAGGCGTTAAGCTGCACTGCCTTCGGCTTTCCAGTCCAACGGGATTCGAAGCGGACTTGTTCGTCAGAGTTGAACCGGTTGTCATCGAAGCCCTGCTTCACCAAATGGTTGAGGAACAAGCCGCCCCGCAAGCGGAAATGGCCGAACAGCGCCAGTCCCAACCCCAGCCACAACGCGCGGCCGCGGCCGCCGCCGCCGGCCCCGCGCCCAGCGGCCCACCGCCACCATCAATGGAATTGCTTCTCGACGTTGAGATGCCAGTCAGCGTCTCCTTCGGCAGAACACACCTCGCGCTGAAAGAGGTGATCAAGCTCAGCACCGGGTCCATTGTGGAACTCAATCGAACAATCACCGAACCAGTGGAAGTAATCGTGAACAACTGCGTGATCGCCCGTGGCGAGGTAGTTGTTGTCGAAGGGAACTATGGCGTCCGGATCCAGCAGATCGTAAGCCGCTCGGAGAGGCTGCGGTCCTTTGACTAGGGTGCAGGAGGAAATTATGCAGATAAGCGTCGAACACCCGATTGCCTATTACGCTGCCTTGTCGATGGCGATGAGCGCATGCCTGTATTTGTTTGTCAGCGTAACGCGAAATGTTGGCTCGTTGCGCAAGCGGATGGAGCGCTGGATGGCGGAATCGGAACGCGAAACCGCCGCACTGGGGAGCCACATTGCGTCGCTGGAAACTCGTGTTGGAGAATGGGCGGGAAGAACGAGCGACGTTGAGCGCTCAGTGGCCGGACTTTCCGCGGTTCGGCGCAACCAATTGCCCTCCACAGGAGTGGATGCGAACCAGCGAACGCAGGTTTTACGCTTGGCGCGGCGTGGAGACCGGGCCGAACAAATTGCGGACGAGCTCAAAGTGCCCAAGAACGAAGTCGACTTGCTCTTGAAAGTACAACGAGCCGTCGTGCGCGCGCTCTGACCGGATTGAAATCAGCCGCGGTCTTGCCTAGAAGGGCACATCGTCATCGCTTATGCCGGAATCAAATGGCGATCCCCCGGCCGGTCCCGATGACGCCGCGCCTCCGCCCATCCCTGACTGCGGCCGCGCTGCCGATCGCGGCTGGGAAACCATCCGCGGCTCCTGGCTGTAGCCGCCGGTGTCCATTCCGCCTCCGCCTCCGCCTTCACCGCGCCCGCCCAACAGAATCACATCGTCGGCCACTACATCGGTCGTGTATCGTTTTTGTCCGTCTTTGTCTTCATAGCTTCGCGTTTGCAATCGGCCTTCCACGTACACTTGCTTGCCCTTCGTCAGGTATGGAGAGAGGTTCTCAGCGCGCCATAGCGACACATTGTGCCAGTCCGTCTCGTCTCGCCATTCGCCGGACTGCTGGTCCTTCCACCGGCGGCTCGTGGCCACCGTGAACCGGGTGTAACTCACGCCGGAAGGTGTAAACTTTGTTTCCGCATCTTTACCGAGATGCCCGACCAGGATCACTTTGTTAACGCTGCGCGAAGCCATACAATCTGCACTCTAGCACACGCCTTGGGGCTTCACTGGTACTCCCGGCAAAGTCCTATTGAAAAATTAAGGAGATGCCCCGTTCCATCCGGCGAAAATGTGATGGATAATACAGCTTACCGCCGGGTACGGAAACGCCCGGGCGGTTCCGATTTCTCACTCGAGGGCAGAGCAGCGTGGGAGTCACCCAATTGCTTGTCAAAATCGGCGCTCCATTAACTCACTTCGGCGGGTTGATGATGGTCGTGTGCGGAGTCGCCAACGGACAGTTGGTGATGACGGGTACTGGCGGGATGGTGCGCCTGTTCGGAACGGACCAGGCGATTCTCGAAGTTCCTGAGCCGCGCAAAGATCTTCCCTGCTCGGTGACGCCTACAAAAACGGCCCAGGTTGGCTTCGACCTGAAGTTCCATGGCGGCTATGAGGTGACAGTCCCGATGAAAGATCTGGCGGGTCAGGAGAACCTGCTCACGATCATTTTCCGCGTGACCCCAGTCAAGAGCGGGGATGCAACGTACTTCATTCAGCGCATCCGTGTGCCGGAAATCGCCGAAGACGCCAAAGGAGACGCCGCATTCCACGGTTCGTTCGACGTCGGAGAAGGAAACTACAAGGTAGACTGGCTGATGCGGGACCGGGCGGAACGCGTTTGCTCGAATTATTGGGACGTCGAGGCGCAACTCCCGGATAAGGACAACCAAATGGCGTTGGCAATCGGCGCAAGCGCCGTCCGGCAGTCGGAAACCGAATACTTTCGCCAGGAACCACCGGTGCAGCGGGAAGAAGATCCCACTACCGTCAAGATTCTCCTGAACTACGCCCCGCAGAATCCGCGCAGTTCCGCGATGCGCCCCATCGATACCTCCGCCCTCGTGTCGATCTTGCGCAACATCGCGCGAGACCCCCGCGTTTCCCGTTTTTCGCTTGTCGCTTTCTGCATGCAAGAGCAAAAAATTCTTTACAGACAAGAGAATGCAGAGAAGATCGACTTCCCCGCCCTGGGGGAAGCGCTCGCGAAAATTCAACTCGGACGCGTGGACCTAACCCGTCTCGCGGACAAGAAATCGGACATCCGCTTCCTGACTGACCTCATTAGGAGCGAACTTGGAACCAGCGACCGGCCGGACGCCTTCATCTTCGCAGGCCCTAAAGTGATGCTGGAGCACAACATAGAGACGGAAGCGCTTAAGGAGATTGGCAGCCTCGAAGCGCCAGTCTTTTACATGAACTACAATCTTTTCCCCAACGCGGTTCCGTGGCGCGACACCATCGGGAACGCGGTAAAATATTTTAAGGGGTTGGAGTACACGATTTCGCGCCCGCGCGACCTATGGTCGGCAACCACGGAAGTTGTCGGCAGGATACAAAAATCCCGGTCGGCGCGAATTGCGCAAAACGCAAAGTCGAACTGATACGTCCCACTGGTATAGGAACTCGCTGCCCGCTATGACTTTCACTTCTTCGTTGCTCGCCGCCTTCATTTCAATACCCATCCTGGCCCAACCGCCCGGCCAGCGCATGGCGCCCTATGTGCCCTCCCCGCAAGAAATCATCGACCGTATGCTGGAAGTGGCCAACGCTAAGCAAGGGGACACGGTCATCGACCTTGGCTGCGGCGACGGACGGATTCTGATCACCGCGGTCCAGAAATTCAGGGCAAAAGCGATTGGAATTGAGATCGACCCCAAAATCGCCTCCCAGGCAAGCGATACGATCCTGAAACTTGGTTTGCAAAACAAAGCCAAGGTTGTTCACGCCGACGTTTTTGACGCTGATCTCTCGCAAGCCGACGTTGTGACGCTCTACTTGACTACGAGTTTCAATGAGAAACTGCGGCCGAAATTTGAAAAATCGCTGCGCCCGGGAACTCGTGTGGTTTCCCACGACTACGGAATCCGGGGGTGGAATCCGGTGGAAGTGGAAGAGGTTTTCGTTCATGGCCGCCGTCATCGGATTTTCCTCTACGTCGTTGAGGGGAAGACGAACTGATCGGGCTGTGTTACGGTAGTCCTTCGGATGCCTGATTTCGATGTTGTTGGGGTGGGCTTAAACGCCACCGATACGCTAATCCTTGTTCCGCGGTTTCCGGCTTACGCCGGCAAGGAGCCTTTTGTTGATGAAATGTACAGCCCCGGCGGTCAGGTGGCCAGCGCCATGGTCGCCTGCGCCAAACTGGGTCTGCGCACGAAGTACATCGGCACGGTCGGCGATGACGAACGCGGCCGGATCCAAATAGAGAGTCTGCGGGGAACGGGCATCAATCTCGATCACTTGCAGATCCGCAAGGGCTGCGCCAATCAGTCTGCTTACATCGTGATCGATCAGTCCACTGGAGAACGCACCGTATTCTGGCGCCGCTCGGATTGCCTGCGTCTGGATCCGGCGGAAATCACGCCGGAGATGATCACCTCCGCCCGCCTCCTGCATATCGACGGTCACGACACCGCCGCCGTTGGCCGCGCCGCTGCAATTGCCCGCCAGCACAATATCCCCGTCACAGTCGATGTCGACACCGTCTATCACGGCTTCGACAAAGTGCTCCCAAACGTAGACTACCTGATCACCAGTTCCGAATTCCCAGTCCGTTGGACCGGCGAAGGCGATCCGTTCCGCGCGCTCATCATGATTCAGGAAGAATACGGCATGAAGGTGGCGGCAATGACGCTTGGTTCATTCGGTTCCATCGCTCGCATGGACGGCAAGTTCTGCTACTCGCCCGCCTTTGTCGTCAACTGCGTCGACACCACCGGCGCCGGTGACGTCTTCCACGGCGCCTACTGCTATGGCGTCCTCCAGGGCCTGAACCTTCGCGACACCCTCGACCTCTCCAACGCCATGGCCGCTCTCAACTGCACCGCCATTGGCGCCCGCGGAGGCATCAGCGATCTGGCCTCCGCCAAAGCCCTAATGGCCCGCGCCGAGCGCCGCACCAACCGCGACTTTGAACAACGAGCCCTATGATCCCGCTGCGCGACACTCAGCCCAGCTACACGTTCCCTTATGTGACCGTGGCGATCATTGCGCTGAACGTACTCGCGTTCCTCTTTGAGTTCTCCATGGCCGATTACGAACTCAACTTCTTCATCGCCCACTACGGCGTCATCCCGGCGCGATTCGAGTGGAGCGACGTGATCACCAGCATCTTCCTCCACGGCGGCTGGATGCACCTGATCGGCAACATGTGGTTCCTCTGGATCTACGGTGACAATGTGGAAGACATTCTGGGCCACGCCCAGTACCTGGTTTTCTATCTGCTCTGCGGCGTCGCGGCAACCATGGTTCACATCCTGTTCAACATGGATTCGCGAGTCCCTACCGTCGGCGCCAGCGGCGCCATCGCCGGCGTTATGGGCGCCTACGTCGTCAAGTTCCCCCATTCGCGCATCACCACTCTCGTCCCCGTCTTCGTTTTTTTGACAACCATGGAGATTCCGGCCTACGTCATCCTGCTCTATTGGTTCGTGATTCAGTTCTTTAGCGGCGTAGGCTCGGTGGGCCATTCGCACCTCTCACAGGGTGGCGTGGCTTGGTTCGCCCACGTGGGCGGCTTCCTGGCCGGCGTAGCGCTGATTCTGGTCATGCGCACGCAGCAGCGCTGGCGCCACCGCCCCGAAATGCGATGGTGACCGTTCGTTTCTACACCCGCCGCGGCTGTCACCTTTGCCACACCGCCGAAGCCGCCCTTCGCGCCGAGCAGTCCCGCACGCCCTTCACCCTCGACATCTTCGACATCGACGCCGACCCCGATCTTCAGGACCTATACAACCTGTTGGTCCCCGTCACTGTTCTTCCCAACGGGGACGAGATGCACTACCGTGTCGACACCGGCAAACTCCGCGCCGCGCTCGCTACATCGTGAACGTGTGGTGAACGTAGTAAAAGTAGGGGCTCCGGTTCGGCGTCGTCGAACGGAAGAATGTGCCATTCGCGTACACGCCCACCCCGCCGCCCAGGGTCAGAAATTTACGGTAAGTCCAGTTCACATAGCTGTCCACTTCCTGCCCCGCCCAGCGGCCCGCCCGGCCCGTCCCATCACGCGCGATCAGCCGGTTCTGCGTATTGAATACACCCACCCGCGGATCCACCAGCCAATTGGCGTTGTACATGAAGTTCACCGCCAGCGTCTTCACCGGACGCCACGTACCGAACGCCCGCGTATTGTGCAGGTTCCGCCAGGCAAACAGGTCCTCATGCCCCAACTTGTCATGAATCGCCGGATACATCTGATCGAACCCGGACGAGGCGAATTTGTACTCTACCGACAAGTCAACCTTCCCGATCTTGCGCGCCATATTCGCCGCCAGCGCTCCTTCCGCCGTCGCTATCCCGCCTCGCGTAACCCGCTCCGTCACCGGCTCCAACGTCAGTTTCCACTTTCCCATCGGCGCCATCAACCGGCCGCCCATAATCAGACTTTCCAGCGTACCCGGTTGCTGGTGCCGCAGCACATACAACTCGCCCCATTTCCCAAACGTGTTGTACGTGCCGAACATGTGCTCGCGCAGGATGGGACGATTGAACCGGTGGATTTGAATCGCGGTCGGGGAAACGAAAAGGAACTCCCACGTTGCCTTGGGTGTTCGCCACTGCGCCCGCGCCATGTCGTAGGTTCGAGCCAGGTTCGCCCACTGCGGCGACCCGATGAAGCGGGTATCGCCGTAACTCAACGTGCTCCTTCCCGCGCGCATCGCGAACCCGGTTTTCCGCTTCCCAAACAAATCGACATACGCCTCATAGAGGTCCGCCCCATCCCGCAGCGTATTCGGCGCGCCAGGGCCGTACAGCGGCGCCCGGGTGTCTTGCCCGATCACGCGGATCTCAACATCCGCATTCGGCTTGTAGGCGAATCCTAACCGCTGGCGCAGCAGCGCCACGTCATAGTCGCGTCCGGCCCCGAATCCAAAGTGAACCCGGTCCTCGTAACGGATCCGTGTTTCCCCAATCAGTTGCAGCCGGCCATCGAAGAAGATATTCGGCTCCTCGCCGCGCATACCCGTGGCAAGGAGCACCAACGCTATGACAGCCCTCACGAATCAATCCTGTTTTAATGGTGTGACCGGATCGATAAACGGCCACACAAAGGCGCCGCACAGGTATACGCCGGCCATCACCGCCAGCACCTGATTCCAGTCGCTGTTGGTATAAATCAGAATCTGCGGCGCAATCACCGGCGCCACCATCCCGGCCAGATTCCCCATCATGTTCATCGAACCGGAAAGAGTTCCCGCGTATTTCCCACCCACGTCCATACAGGCGCCCCATGCGTTGGGCATCACCAGATCGTTGCAAAAACTCGCCATCCCCATTGCGATCATCGCGGCCAGCGGAGACCCGGTCAGCGTCACCGAGAACATCATGACGGCGGCGCCGGCGAAGCCCGCCGTGGCGACGAATCGCCGTGCGCTCTTCGTGCTGTTCAGTCGCTTAGCCAGCAACGGGGAAACGAACCCGGAGACAATCGCACCCAGCCCGCCGAAAAACAACGGAAAGCCGCCCAGGAATCCCAGTTCCGCTCCGGACACTTTCCAGTGCTCCTGCAAATAAGTTGGCAGCCAGGTGATGTAAAAGTACCAGGGGTAGGAGAGCAGGAAGTACTGCAGCCACAAGCCCCACACACTGCCGCGCGAGGCCAGCTTGCCCCACGGCACGTCGCCATGGCTTTCCGCCTTTTCCGCCGACGCGCATATAATCGCCAGTTCCGCCTTGTTTACCGACGGATGCTCCGCCGGGTTGTCACGGAACCAGCGGTAGAACGCGATCGCCCAGACCACGCCAATCAGGCCGAAGACGACAAACGCGGAGCGCCAGTCCATCAGCGTGAAGATCCACACGACCAGCGGGCCGGTGAACGCCCCGCCCCAGCGGGCGGCAAGCCACGTCACACCCTGTGCCCGCACCTGCTCCGCCTTGGGAAGCCACGTGGTGTAGGCCTTGGTGATGTTGGGAAAACAACCTGCCTCTCCGGCGCCGAACAACAGCCGTGTAACGAACATCGACCAGAAGTTCCACATCCAGCCCGTCGCCGCCGTAAAGAAACTCCACCACAGCACGATGCGCATAATCACCCGTCTGGCGCCCAGCTTATCGCCCAGCCAGCCGCCCGGAATCTCGAACAGCGCATAGGCGGCCGAAAACGCGAAGAAGATCCAGCTCATATCGGTCTTGGAAAAACCAAGATCTCTGGAGATCGGCGTTGAGGCATACGAAATGGCAACGCGGTCGATGTAGGAAAGAATCGCCAGCGTGACGGCGAAGACAATGACAAGATGACGCGACTTGGTCGGATGCATGTATGAATCGATTCCCTTATGAATTCCCGGGCGGGTCTAACTCTCGGTCCAACCACTCTATGTAAGCCGGCAGGCCTTCGGCAACTGAAATCGCAATAGATTCCGGAACTTCGTAGCTGTGCATGCCCGCCAGCCGTTCGTTCAGCCGGCCCAAAAGGTCCCGTCGAGTCTTCACAATCAGCAGCGTTTCGTCGTTCTCTTCCACCTTGCCCTGCCACCGGTACACACTCAGAACCCCGCCCACAATGTTCACGCAGGCCGCCAATCGCTCCTCCACCAGGCCTCTAGCGATGCGTTTTGCCTCCTCGGGGGAGTGGCACGTGGAAAGAACAATCACTTTATCTGTCATGGACACTTGGATTTTGGAGCAAAAGCAGATTATAAACAAAGGTGAGGGAAAGTGTTGGTGCAAGAAGAGAAAACGGTGAACTGGAAGCGGCTGATGGCGATACTCGCCACCGGCGCGCTCTCCGTCTACACCATCGTCACGCTGCAAGGGCCGCACGGAATCGGCGCGCTCCGCACGAAACTGGCGAAGATCCAGGAACTGCACTCACAGCAGGGAACACTTGCCAAAGAATTGGCGGAAAAGGAAAAGCGCGTAAAGTCGTTGGAACGCGGCCAGAATCTGGATATGGAAATGCGCCGCTTCGGCCGGACTCTTCCCGGCGAAGTGGAATACAAGGTGGCCGAACCGAAAGTGGACGCCCCGGCCGAGGACGAAACCACACCTGACTAGCGCGCCGGCACCCACGCCGCGCCTTCCGGCCGCTCCGCTTTCACCGCCACTCCGGCCGGAATCCACTCACAATACTCGTTCCGGTTGCTTCGGCACGCCCCCTGGGGATCTCCCTGCACAGCCGAGGTCAGTGCTTGCAGCCGCGCCTCGTCGCGCGCCGCCAGCACCGCCATGTTATGGTCGGCGTCGCTCACTTTCAGCGTATAGAGTAATCGCACATGCCGCATCCGCCGCGGCACCCGCAGCCTCGGCGCGAACGGCTTCGCCGGATGGGTCAACGCCCCGCCGCGGTTCATTGTTACCTCCGTCAGCCCAATCCGCCGTTCTTTTCCCACCCCGTACACTGCCGTCTCATAGCCCTGAAACTCATCCCCGGCGCGCAGCGTAATCGTGTTCCCTTCTTCTGTCTGCTCCGCGGCCTTCAATAGGAACCCGCCCGATTTCAACACCGGCGTTACCACCTGCACGCGCCACCCCGGCTGCAAATCCAAATAACTCGGCCCGCTAATTCGCGGCGGCGGCACCGGCACCGGCGGCCGTTTCGTCGCGCACCCGCCCAGCACCGCCAATGCCAACGCCAGCCAAAGTCTCATCCAGTCAACAGCCCCCAGGAAGTTGCGTACAACTTCTCGGCCGCTTCCTCGGTCTTCGCCTCCACAAATACACGCAACAACGGCTCCGTGTTCGACGACCGCACATGCACCCAACGGTCCGGCCACAACAGCTTCAACCCATCCGTCCGGTCCGCCTCGGCCTCCGGGAAGCCTTCCTCCAAGGCCTGCATCAATCCGCCCAGCCGCCCATGCTCAAACGGGACTTTTCCCGATTTCCGCACGTATTGCGGCAGCGCCGCAACCAGTTCGCTGACCGTCTTGCCCGTCTCCGCCATCAGGTCCAGCAGGAACGCCATCGCCGTGAATGAGTCGCGGCACAGTTGCACCGCCGGGAAGATGACGCCCCCCGCGGACCCCTCCCCTCCGATCGCCGCCTTCACCGCCTGCATCGTCTCCACCACGTTCGCTTCGCCCACCGGCGTCCGGTACACCTTTCGCCCAAACCCAAGCGCGATATCATCTATCGCGGCCGATGTCGTCAGGTTCACCACCACATCGCCCGGCACCACGGCCAGCGCGCGCAGCACCGCCAGCGCCAGCACGTCGTCGTTATCCAGCACGCGGCCCTTCTCATCCACAATCGCCAACCGGTCGGCATCAGGGTCCTGCGCGAATCCAACCTCGGCGCCGGTCTTCCCCACAAGCGCCGCCAGGTCGCCCAGCGTATCCGGCCGCGGTTCGGCGATGCGCGGAAACACCTTCGTCGGGTCAATCGATATCGCGTCCAAACGGCAATGCAGCGAATCCACCAGGAACCCCGGCGTCATCACCGAACCCGCGCCATTCACCGCGTCCAGCGCCACGCGAAACTTCCTCCGGCGAATCCGGTCCACGTCCACCTTGGCCAGCACGCGGTCAATATGCACCGCCTTCGCTGTGCCTTCGTCCTTCGTCACGTGCCCGATTTCAGCATTCGTCGCCTGGGCGAAGTCGCTCTGGTGGTAGAGGTCAATCAGTTCATTCCGCTCATAGTGGTTGAAGAATTGGCCCTCCTTGTTGAACAGCTTCAGCGCGTTGTACTCCGCCGGATTGTGCGACGCCGTCAGCCCAATCCCGCCGCGCGCGCGAATGTGTTCCACATAGATCTGAATCGTCGGCGTCGGCAGTATGCCAACATCCACAACGTCGCAGCCCGCCGCCAGCAATCCGCAGTTCACCGCGTGTTGCAGCATCGGCCCGCTCTTGCGCGTATCGCGGCCCACCACCACACGTCCCCGGCCCACATACGTCCCAAACGCCTGTGCGAAGTGCAGCGTCAACGACGGCGTCAAAAACTCCGGCACCACTCCGCGCACACCCGATACGCCAATTTTCAGCAGGTGCTCCCGAGGCATTAGCTGTAGCTCCTTGCTTTGTCCATCAAAGTTTCAAACAGCGCCTGCGGCGGCGCCCCGCGCTGCTCGCAGATCACGCGAATGATCGGTTCGGTGTGGCTCACCCGCACGTGGAACCAGCGGTCCGGCCACGATACGCGCAGCCCGTCCGTGCGGTCGATTTTTCCATCCGGATACGACGCCAATAGGTCCAACAGCAACTCCGGCACGCGCGGCGTCGCCAGCCGCACTTCGCCCTTCAGAATCGAGAACGGCGGATATTCACTCAGCAGTTCGCCCAGCGGCCGGCCACGCTCTTTCATCATCGTCAGCACCGCCAGCATCGACGCGATGCCGTCATAGATAAAGCGAAACTGGGGCATCATCACCGCTCCCGTGCCTTCCCCGGCCACGGCAATCTGCTCCGGCCGGTAAGCGGCCAGCGCGTCCATGGCGGCCTGCCGCCCCACCGGCACCCGCAGCACTCGCCCTCCGTGGCGCGCGGCCACCTCCTCCAGTAGCGCCGAACTCGACAGATTGCTGATCACAATCTTGCCCGGCCCGCGCGACAACTGATGATCGGCCAGCAGCGGCAGCATCAGTTCCTCCGATACCCCGCGCCCCTGCTCGTCGGCCATCGCCACACGGTCTGAATCCACGTCGAACAGGAACCCGGCATGCGCCCGCAGCGGCTTCATCAAAGGCCCTAATTGCAGTTCCACCATTCGCGCCGAAGTGGTCGGCTCATGCGCGAACTGTACGCCTTCCACCCGTTCGTTGATCAGCACCAGGTCCAGTCCAAAGCGTTCAATCACCCGCCGCAAAATCAACGACGACGTTCCATTGCAACAATCCACCACCACCCGGAACTCTCGCAGGCTCGGCACGTCGAACACCGCCGCCAGGTCGTCAATATAGCGATCCAGCGCGCCGGCATCGCTGCGCAACTCCCCCAGTTGATCCCACGCAACAAAACGAAACTTGCGCAAATGATAGATGTCCAGCAATTCGCCCGATTCCGCCGTCGAAAGGTACGTCCCGCGCGGCCCCAGGAATCGCAGCGCGTTCCATTCCGCCGGGTTGTGGCTCGCACTGATCGCAATCCCGCCCGCCGCGTCCAGGTTCTGCAGCGCGTGCTGCACCACCGGTGTCGAAACCACCCCCAGGTCGATCACATTATGGCCGCACGCCATCAGCGCGCTCGCCACGCCTTCCCACGCCATGCGCCCGCTGGCCCGCGGGTCGCGCCCCACCACTACCGGCCGCCCCGGCTCAATAAACGTTCCAAACGCCGCCGCGAAATCCAGGATATGACCAGCCGTCAATCCTCGGCCCACAATGCCACGCAGGCCCACATGGGAAATACGCAGTCCGCTATCGCCCCTCATTTCCCAACCAGCCGCAACCGCCCAAACGCCTCCGGCACATGATAGTTCCGCGCGCCCGTCGGCTGCCATGCCACCATCCGGTAGCCATTCGGCTTCTTGCCCTGTATGCGATAAAAATTGATGCGCATCTCGCTGCCTGTCTTCACCGTTACACCGTTAATGCTTTCCATCGGAATCTGGAACTCGCCGTACCAGATCTTCTTTTCCTTATCGATCCGGGCCTTCACTTTGTAGCCGGAATTCCACAGCATTCCGCCTTGCGGGTTCATGTTCTTCCGGTCAATATCCAGGTCCACCCACTCGCCCTGCGGCGAAATCTGGAACTCACGATACCGCCACGGCTTGTCCATCTCCGCACCCACAAATACCTCGGCCACGTCCCATTCCCAAAGCCGCCACGTGTCTTTCGTCACGTCCGGGTCGGGCTTCAAATTCAGTTCCTCGTACGGACACGTGAACAGCACGTACAGTGTCTTGTCCGTCCATAGCGACCGGATTTCCGTCCTATGCCCCGGCACCGGTTCGCCCAGCGGCCCGTTCTCGGTCACCGCCGGCACGGCCGCTTTCCAATGCTTCGCCTGCGGGTCCGCTGTCAGCGGTACGTCCCGCTGGGTGCGCATGCTTTCAATCACAC
Organism: Bryobacterales bacterium; assembly: GCA_016789905.1. Lineage (GTDB taxonomy): Bacteria > Acidobacteriota > Terriglobia > Bryobacterales > Bryobacteraceae. The sequence continues at coordinate 164,672 of JAEUQC010000213.1, forward strand.
CCTTACCATCGGCCCACAACGGGGTCATGCAGAGGAAAATCCAAGCAAGGTTCTTCATTTCTTTCACGCTATCAGGTTAAATGACGTTATGCCTACCCGCCGGGTGTTCCCACTCCTGTTCGCCGCGGCCGCTACTCTCTGTTCCCAGCCCACGCCCGCCCCGGTTCGCTTGCCCGCCGGGGCCACCGTCCAGGAAAACATTCCGTACGATGCGCATCCACAAACAGTCATGGATATCTACCGGCCCGCCGCGCCGGGCCCCCGTCCCGCCGTCATCGTTATCCACGGCGGCGGTTGGGTGGCCGGCTTCAAGGCCGGCATGGTTGCCAACTGGGTCGTCCGCTACCTGGAAAAGGGCTTTGTCGTGGCCAACGTCGAATACCGTCTCGGCCCCGTCGCCCCCGCCCCCGCCGCCGTTGAAGACGCGCTGAAGGCGGCCAATTTTTTCCTCGATAACGCCAGGAAGTACGGCGCCGATCCGAACCGCGTCGCCGTCACCGGCGGCAGCGCCGGAGGGCACTTGGCGCTCATGGTCGGCTTGACTCCCAAGAGCGCCAAACTGGGCAAACCCGTCAAAGTCCGCGCTGTCGTCAACTTCTGCGGCATTACCGATGTCGATGACCAGCTCCACGGCCCAAATGAACGAAAGTACGCGACCGATTGGGTGCCCGCCGGTCCAGGCCGCCTCGCCCTCGCCCGCCGCGTTTCCCCCATCACCTACGTCCGCAAGGACGCCCCTCCCGTGCTCACCATTCACGGCGACGCCGACGATACCGTGCCCTATCAACACGGCGTCAGCCTCACCAAAGCCCTCACCGAAGCCGGCGCCAAAGCGGAACTCATCCCCATCCCCAAGGGCGGCCACAGCTTCCCCAGGGAGACCCAGGATACAATCTATCCGCGTATCTTTGCATTCCTCAAGAACCACGGAGTCCTGTAGTGCGCCTCTTTCTCCTCGCAGCCCTGTTGCTCCAGGCGCAACCGCCTCGCATCGAAGAAGCCAAGGTCTACGGCCGCGACGCCTGGATTCTCTCCAACGGCCTCATTCGTGTCTCCCTGCTCAGAGGCGGCGGCCACATCGCCGAAGTCCGCCAAACAACCGGAGACCCCAAGCGCGACGTGAACCCCATGCGCGTTCCGCACTACCCCACCATCGATCCGCATACCTACAACGACAAAAAGCACAACGCCATCTACGGCACAGACCCTCACCGCCGCCTGTCTTCCGGTTACCTGGGCCATCTGTTGTGCTTCCCCTACTATGGTCCCGTCTCTTCCGATGCCGAGGGCAAGCAAGGCCTGGGAAATCACGGCGAAGCCCCGGTCGTCGAATGGCGCAAACTAAAAGCCGAAATCACACCAGAAGCAGCGGTTTTCGAGTACGGCGCCGATCTTGTGCAAACGCAGTATCGCGTCTGGCGCCGCGTTACACTTCCACAGGGCAAACGCCACGTCAACGTGGAAGAGTGGGTGGAGAACCTCACCGATCTGGACCGGCCCATGCAGTGGATGCAGCACGCCACCTTCGGCCCGCCTTTCGTGGAGCCCGGCCGCTCCCGCCTGCGCATCTCCGCGCAGGATCCCGCGCTTCGCGATCGCCTGATGCCGGAAGAACACGGCGTGGGCAGCTACACACCCATCCGCCTGGACCCCACCCGCCAGCAGCAGTTCTTCGTCATGTCCCATCCCGATTTTCGCGTCCAGATCGGCTACATCTTTCCCGCCGCGCAGAACCCCTGGGTGGGCGACTGGATGGAAAACGGACGCAACCAGGGTCTGCCCTGGAGCGGCCAGGTGATCGCCCGCGGCATTGAGTTCGGCAATAGCCCCTACGCTGAAGGTCTGCGCAAAGCCATCGAACGCGGCGCCATCGACGGAACGCCAGCCTATGGCTGGATTCGCGCCCGCGAAACACTGAAGAACGAGTTCCGCATCTTCCTAGCCGAGCCCGGCGCCGCCGAACCAGGGAAGGAGTAAGCGGACTATGGATCTCGAAAAACTGCAAGGCGTGTGGGCCAGTGGCCTCGCTACGATCACCATCACTGGCGACCGGTTCACCACCTCGCAAATGGGCTCGGAATACACAGGCCGAATCGAGTTGAACGAATCGGCGGTGCCGAAGGCGCTAACGCTCCATTTTGAAACCGGCCCCGAGGCGGGCAACACGAACTATGGCATCTATGAGTTCGTTGAATCCGGATGGCGCTTCTGTCTGGATATGCATGGAAAGCCTGCGCCCAAGCGGTTTGCCGCGGCCCTGAAGAAAGGCGTCGCGCTGCAGACCATGGTCCGCCGCCAGCATCCGGCGCGCCCGGCCGGCGGCCAGCCGGTGGCGGACTTGCAAGGCGAGTGGGCCATGCTGAGTTGCGTGCGCGCCGGCGATCCGCTCCCCGCCTCCTTCGCCAGGACTGGGCGCCGCTCAATAACCGGTGATCAATCGGTGCTCCGCTTTGGATCGCAAGTCTTCATGCAAGGCATCCTCACAAGCGATGGCCCCGGCACACTCCGGCTCGAACTCTCCACCGGAGAGGCGCCGCAACTCGGCATCTTCAACCTTTCCGGCGCTCAGCTAAAAACCTGCATGGGCGCGAGTGGAAATGGCCGCCCAGCGGCCTTTGTATCAACCAGCGAGGGCGGCGAAACACTCGCCACTTGGAAGCGGCTGGCACCGCCGGGCGGAAACTAAAAGAATCCGCATGACGGTCGCCATAAAGGACGTCGTCGATAGGCTCGAATCTCCGGCCGAAGAATATCCCGCGTTCGTGGATCTCGAATCAGGCGAAGTGGTAAGCGTTTCACTCGAATTGCTAAGAATTGCCGAAGATTCCGAAGAGGATGAGCACCCGCCCGCGTTGCCGCAATGGCAGCGGAGCGAATGGGAAACCGCGTGCCGGATCGCCTCCAGGGACTCCTTCCTGCGGCTGCCTTCTTCGTTCGAAGTACACGAGTGGTCCATTATGGAGCAGTTCGCGCTATCGGTGCGTTCCCGGCCAAAACGGGAGGAACTCATGAATTCGCTGCACGGCCGTGGCGCGTTCCGCCACTTCAAAGACACGCTGCGCCGCCAAGGTCTGGAGAAGGATTGGCATGCCTGCAAGGAGCGCGCACTGCGCCAAATCGCCATCGATTTCCGTGAACGTCACGGGTTGGCGTGGAAATAGCCGGCGCTAGGCAAACAGCGCAGGAACCGTCCGCCCGCCCGCAACCAGAGGAACACGCCGGCCGTCAGCGGTAGTGAGTTCGAACCGCGGGTCAATCCCCAACCGGCAATAGAGCGTGTGCATCAGGTCCTCCGGCGTCACCGGGAGTTCAGTAACCGAGGTCCCGGTTGCGTCCGTCGCTCCCAGCACGCGTCCGCCCGCCATGCCCCCGCCCGCGAACACGGCTGACCACGCTTTCGCATGGTGATCCCGGCCCGCTCCCTCGTTGATAGCCGGCGTGCGTCCAAACTCGCCCATCGCCATCACCAGCGTCGTTTCCAGTAGCCCGCGTTCCTCCAGTTCTCCCACCAAAGCCGCGAACGCCTGGTCGAACTCCGGCAGTAGCGTGTTCTTGCACGTATTGAAATGGTCGCCATGTGTGTCGTAACGAAGCCACCCGTTGGCAACGGTGACGAACCGCGCCCCGTCCTCCACCAGTTGGCGCGCCCGCAGCGCGCCCTGGCCCGTTGGCGTGTCGCCATACCGCTCCCCTACCCTGCGCGGCTCCCGGCCGGGCGCCGGCGCCAGGCATGGGTTGTACGCGCGCCCCAGGTCACCAGCCCCGCAGCCAGGCAACGCCGCGGGAAGGGTCACGTACGGCGGCGGCGCGCCGCGTGGTCCCTTAATCCTTGCCACCACACTTCCCATGGCCGGGAACTCCACGTCCGGCCGCGGCCGGCTTCCGCTCAATAGATAGGATGAAGCCCGCTCATGGCCGGTTTCGGTCGAAGTCATTGACCGCAACACCGTCACTTTATCCATGATCTTCGCTGTCCGCGGAAGGTGCTCGCAGATGCGAACGCCGGGCACATTGGAACGGATCGCGCGGAACTCGCCGCGAATCTCTCGCGGCGCGTCCGGTTTCATGTCGAACGTATCCAGGTGCGACATCCCGCCGCTCAGCCACAGCAGAATGCAGTTCAACTCACCCTTTGCCGCCGGGCCCGCCCGTAGCCCGCCCGCGCCCAACGTGCTCCATCGCAGGAAATCCCGGCGGCCAAACAGATCGGTACGGGCTGCCATTCTCATCTTGTGCTTACAGCGTATTCGCCAGCACACCGCCGTCAATCAGCATCGTCGCGCCGGTAATATAGCTGCCCGCGTCGGTGCCCAGCAGCAGCGCCAGCCCGGCAATCTCCTCCGGCTTGCCCCACCGCTTCAGCGCCGTTCGATTCGTGAACTCCTGCTTCTGCTCGTCGTTCAACAAGCCCAGCGGAAGCTCCGTTAGAAACGGCCCCGGCGAAATGCAGTTCACCGTAATTCCATACGGACCCAGGTCCAACGCGCTGGAACGGGCCATCCCGATCAACGCCGCTTTCGTGGCGCTATATACATTGCGCCCAAGCTTCCCTCCCAACCCAAGCACCGACGATATATGAATCACCCTGCCCCACTTACGTTCCATCATCTGCGGCAGCACGGCGCGCGTCAGCCGCATGATGCCGGACAGGTTCAGTTCAATAATCTGGTCCCACGCTTCATCGGTAATCTGATCGGCCCGTTGCGGCACATTCCCCCCCGCGTTGTTCACCAGCACATCCACACGCCCCAGCCGCGCGATAGTCTCATCGGCCAGCCGCTGCGCTTCCGCTCCCTTGCTCAGGTCCGCCGTCATCCACTCCACCCGCACCGCCAGGCCTTCGCCAATTTCTTTCGCGGCCGCTTCCAGTTCCGCCGCGTTCCGGCTGCAAATCATGATGTTGGCGCCATGTTCGGCATAAATCCGCGCCATCGACTTTCCCAGTCCGCGGCTCCCGCCCGTCACAAGGGCCACACGGCCCGTCAGGTCAAAAATCTTTTCATACATAGTGCTCCATAATACTGAAGTAATGACTCGCCGGCAGTTCCTCCTCAGCACTTCTGCCGCGGCCGCCACGCGCCCGCCCAATATCGTGCTCATCCTCGCCGACGACCTCGGCTACGGCGATCTCGGCTGCTATGGCGGCCAAGTGCCCACACCGTGCATTGACCAACTCGCCGCCGGCGGTATCCGCTTCACACAAGCCTATGTGGCCGCTCCCATCTGCTCTCCTTCCCGCGTCGGTATCACCACCGGCCACTTTCCCGCCCGGCACCTGATCTTTTCTTTCTTGAACGACCGCGCTTCCAATCGCGCCCTCGGCATGGCCGACTACCTCGATCCCCGCGTTCCCGCCATCGCGCGAACGCTCCGCCAGTCCGGCTACGCAACGGGCCATTTCGGCAAATGGCACATGGGCGGCGGTCGCGATGTGGACGACGCGCCTCTGCCCCATGCCTACGGCTTCGATGAGTCCTTCACCTCGTTTGAGGGCTTGGGCGATCGCGTGCTCCCTCCCGGCGCGCTCTCTGAGCAGTCCGCCCGTCTCGGCCGCGGCACCATCACTCGCGCGCCGAAAAGCCAGTTGACCCGCCTCTTTGTCGACCGCGCCATCTCCTTCATCGATGCCAACCGCGCTCGCCCGTTCTACCTGCAACTGTGGCCCGACGACGTCCACGATCCCTTCGCCCCCGACGAAACCCAGTTCACTGCCTTCGCCCGCTTCTCGGCCAACAAATACCAGCAGCAGTTCGCCGCCGTTCTCAACGAAATGGACCGCCAGGTCGGGCGTCTGGTGGAGGCGGTGCGCGTTCGCGGATTGCTCGAAAATACGCTCTTCGTCTTCCTCGGCGACAACGGCCCCACCGCCTGGCCCCGCTACTACAAGGAGTCCCTGGACCCGCCCGGCAGCACCGGCGGACTTCGCGGCCGGAAGTGGAGCTTGTACGAAGGCGGCATCCGTACGCCGCTCATCGTGAACTGGCCGCGCCGCGTGCCCGCCGGCAAAGTGGATCACCACTCGGTCATCAGCTCACTCGATTTTTTCGCTACTTTCTGCCGCCTGGCCGGTGTTGCCAATGCCCCGCCCACCGACGGCGAGGATATGTCCGCCGCCTTTCTTGGCCGCCGCCAGCAACGCAAGCGGGATCTGTTTTGGGAGTACGGGCGCGCCCCCAAGGGCTTTCCATATCCGGGCCTCGCCTCCGACAAGAGTCCCAACTGCGCCATCCGCTCCGGTAACTGGAAACTGCTGCAAAACGCCGATGGCACCGGCGCGGAACTATACAGCCTCGCTCCTTCTCCGGACGAAAACAGGCCGGTGAACAATCCCCGTGTTCAGGAGGGGCTCAGCCGGAAGTTACTCGCATGGCGTAACGCTCTTCCAAAAATGGCACTATAAGTACATGCGACTTTCCCCGCGACTGCTGGCTCTAACCCTGCTTGCCGCATTCCCCTGTTTTCCCCAGATGACCGTAGAACAGCGCCTGTTTGATTTTGAATATGTCGCCGCGCAGTTCGCGAAATTCTACGGCCCCTATGAGTGGAAGCGGGATGTGATCGGCTTTGACTTATATGACCTCAAGCCCTGGCTCGCCCGCGTCAGAAATGCAAAAACCGACCTTGATTACTACGAAATCGCGTCGGAATATGTGGCCTCGCTACAGGACACCCACTCCATCTATATCCTCCCTTCGGACTTCTTCGCCAGCATCGGCATTAGCGTAGATATCTTTGACGATAAATTCCTCATTGAAGCCATTAACCGCTCGCAGCTTCCCGCCGCCCGTTATCCGTTCGCCATCGGCGATGAGATCGTCTCCATAGACGGCAAGCCCGCCAGTGAATTGGCGGCCTGGGCGGCCAAGTATCGCGGCCAGGGCAACCCGCGCGCCGCCAGGCGGTTTGGCGCCGCCGCGCTGTTTTCCCGCAGCCAACAGATCTTGCCTCGCGCTCACGAGATCGGCGACAACGCCACGGTCGTGGTCCGCCGCCAGTCCGGCGAAACGGAGACCTACGAAATTCCGTGGCAGAAGCGCGGTGTCCCCGTCCTGGCCAGCGGTCCTCTGCCCACAACCGCCACAGCCCGCTCCAAGGCCGCTAAAAACAGCCCGGACATTCTCGAACTGCTCGCCCGCGTGCAGCGCCGCGCGATGCCGGAAACCGGCGTCCGGATCACCGGCCTCGGCTCGCGAACGCCATTTTTCACCCTTCCTCAGGGCTTCCAGCGCCGCTTGGGAACGGCGGCTTCCCACTTCCACTTTTCGGGCACCTACGTCTCGCAGGGCAAACGCATCGGCTATCTGCGCATCCCAAACTTCAGTCCGCCCAATGAAGCCAGTGCCTACTTTGAGCTTGTGAATGAAGTCGCATTCCTGCAGCAGAACACCGATGGCCTCGTGGTCGACATCGCCCGAAACAGCGGCGGCGGTTGCTACGGGCAGGACGCCGCGCAACTGCTCATCCCGCGCCCGTTCATCAGTGTTTCCGATGAAATCCGGCCCAGCCGTCTTGACCTTATCGCCTTCGAATCCGCGCTCAACTCTCCTCCCCCCGCCGGCGCGGAGCAGTGGCAGATCAATCTCGCCAAGGCCATCTACGCACAACTCGCCCAGGCCCACAGCGAAAATCGCGGCCGCACCGGCCCGCTTCCCGTCTGCGGTCTCGACGCGGAGGTCCAGCCCCTGCAACTCCCCGATGGTTCGGTCTTCGCCTACGCCAAACCCCTCATCGTCCTGACTGACGAACTCACCATCTCCTGGGGCGATTCGTTCGCCCAAATCCTCTCCGATGCCAAACGCGGCCCCCTCTTCGGCTTCCGCACCAACGGTGCCGGAGCCTCGGTCTCCGGCTTTGAAGGCGGCTCCTTTGGCGAGGGTTTCCTGAATCTCTCCACTTCCCTCGGCCTGCGTACCCAAACCGTTCAGCAACCGGGCTTCCCATCCACCCGTTATTACGAAAACGTCGGCATCTGGCCCGACATTCCCTACGACGTAATGACCGCCGAAAACCTCACCTCCGGCTACGCGCCCTATGTCCAGGCTTTCACCAAAGCCATCCTTGACGAAATTAACAAGGAGGTTCGCTAACCATGAAACGCCTTCTCCTCCTCACCTTGTTTGTTCTTCCGGCGCTCGCGCAAATGACCCCGGAACAGCGCGTCTTTGACTTCCAGGCCCTGGTCGCCAACCTCAACCGCAACTACGCCCCCTACGAGTGGAAGCGGCAACTGTTCGGCTTCGACATGCTCGACACGAAGCCGTGGCTGGAACGGATCAAAAACGCCAAGGACGATCTGGAATACTACGACATCACCGCCCAGTATCTTTCCAGTCTCGGCGATACCCACACCTCCTATCGCATCCCGTCGAACTTCCTGGCTTCCACCGGACTGCACGCCGATATCTACGACGGCAAGATCATCATCGACAACATCGTCCGCGGCACCCTTCCCGCCGCTCGTTACCCGTTTGTCAGCGGCGATGAGATCCTCGCCGTCGATGGTAAGCCCGCCGCGGAACTGCTGGAGTTCTACAAGCGTTATTCCTACGCCGCCAGTGACAGTGCCTCCGCCCGCAACGCCGCCTTCCGGCTCGTCTCTCGCCCGCAGTCCGTTCTGCCTCGCGCCCACGAAATCGGCGATACCGTCGCCATCCTGGTTCGCCACCCGGATGGCAAAGAAGAGGAGATAACCGTTCCCTGGATCAAAACCGGCCAACCGCTCCTCAAGGCTGGCCCGGTGCCAAGCCCCGTCAAGTCCGCCCGCAAGGCCCAGCGGTCCGTGGAAGAAGAGGAAGCGCCCGGCTACATGCAGCCGCTCCTGCGCCTCCAGTACGATGCCGTTGAGACCGACGAGAACCAGGACGTGCTCAACTACGGTTCGCTTGTCCAAGTCTGGGCTTGGCCCGCTTCGCTCGGCTACGTCCCTCGCGGCAGTTCCTACTATCGCGTTGGCGTGTTCCAGTTTGAAGGCCTTCGCATTGGTTACATCCGCATTCCCAACTTCTCCCCGGCCAGCACCGCCGCCGCTCTTACCGAACTCGATACCCACATCCAGTTCTTCAACGCCAATACCGATGGCCTGGTCATCGACGTCATGCGGAACAACGGCGGCTCGGCCTGCTACAACGAGGAGATGCAGCGCCGCTTCATTCCCTATATGTTCCGCGGTCTGGGTCGCGAACTCCGCGCCAACCGGATTTGGCTTAACCAGTTCTCCGCCGCATATGAAGCCGCAAAGGCTGCCAACGCCGACACGTGGATCGTCGATAGCTACAAACTGCTGGTCGACGAAATGCGCGCCGCCGTTAGTGAGAACCGCGCCCGCACTGGCCCCGTTCCCATTTGCGGCCCATCGCTTGAACGCACCCCGGCGGCCAACACCTACACAAAACCGCTAATGGTGATGACCGACGTTTTCTCCACTTCCGCTGGCGATGGATTCCCCGCCGCCCTGCAGGACGCCAATCGCGGCCCTATCTTCGGCACACGTACCAACGGCGCCGGCGGCACCGTTTTCGATTTCGATTCCGGTGTCTATTCCGAGGCCTCTTCCCGCGCCACTGCCGGCATGCACCATCGCCGCAATCCGGTCGTCGCCTCCGGCTATCCTACCTCCAGCTACGTGGAAAACGTCGGCGTGCAGCCGGATATTTACTACGACTTCATGACCCTGGAGAATCTCCGCACCGGCGGCCGGCCCTTCGTCGATGCCTTCTCCCGCGCCATCGCCGACCACATCCGTTCCTCGCGCTAACCTCTCCGTTCTGGCGGAATTCTCGTTTGTGATGGATACATTCTGGCGCCTCGATTCACATGAATTAGGGGCGCCTGACAGGTGCTCGCCCGAGAATCCAATCTTCACAGGACGCAAACCGTATGTCGCGAGACCTCTGCAAGCTCATATTGGGCTTTTTGTTTTCTTTTGCCTGCACTGCGCAGGCTGGCACCATCATCGTCTCTGGCGATTCCAACATTGTCAATGATTTG
>JAEUQC010000038.1 GCA_016789905.1 Bryobacterales bacterium
ATTATAGTCGTACCGCGCCGATGGCGCCGTGGGCGCCGTCGTCTTCGAGCTCTCCGGATGCGTCACCGATGTCAGCCTCTGCGTAGTCGCATCATACACCCACGTCCGCGTCTGTGTCACCGTCGCCGCGTTCCCCGTCCCCTTCCCCGGCCGCGCCATCGTCGCCGTCAATAGCTGCCCTAGTGTGGTGCTTCACACAGATCGACCGTTATGGAGGGTTTCCTTGGCCCGGAGCACCTTCGCGAGGATGTCGTTCGCCTTCGCCGTCCAGATGAACGGCTTGGGATTCTCATTGTGCTGGTCTACAAAGTCATCGAGGGCTTGAATTAGTTCAAGGACGCTGCGGAAGACGCCACGTCGCAATCGGTTTTCAGTGAGGTCACGGAAGAATCGTTCCACCATATTGAGCCAAGAGGAACTGGTGGGGGTGAAGTGAACGTGAAATCGGGGATGGCGATTCAGCCAGCGTTGGACTTTATCATGTTTATGGGTGGCGTAGTTGTCGGCGATCAAATAGATCTGCTTCCCGGCTGGGGTTGCATCGTCAATTAGGCGCAGGAATTTGAGCCACTCCTGGTGTCGGTGACGCTGCTGGCAGAGGCTGATCACTTTGCCGCTAGCGGTATTCATGGCCGCAAAAAGTGTCGTTGTTCCATATCGTTTGTAGTCATGGGTCATCGTTTCCGCGCGGCCCTTCTTAATTGGCAGTCCGGGTTGTGTTCGATCCAGCGCCTGAATCTGGCTCTTCTCATCGACGCACAGTACGATTGCGTGTTCCGGCGGGTTTAGGTAAAGGCCGACAATCGCATCGAGCTTCTCGGCGAAGAGTTTGTCGTTGCTGATTTTGAAAGTCTCCACGCGGTGCGGCTTTAGTCCGTGAGCGTGCCAGATGCGCAAGACACTGGAATCACTAATGCCAATCGTCGCCGCCATCGACCGTGTGCTCCAATGGGTGGCATTGGATGGCTTGTCTTGCGTCGTGCGACGGAGGACCTCGGCCACAGTCCCGCTAGCGATGGATGGAGTTCGGCCTGGACGCGGAGCGTCCCTCTCTAAGCCAGCAAGGCCTTTGACGAGAAAGCGCTGCCGCCACCGTGCCACTTTCTTTGGGGTAATCGCCAACTCTGCGGCAATCTGGATATCCTGCCGCCCCTCGGCAGCAAGCAGCACCACACGCGCACGTTCAGCCAGCCGGACCGGAGTCTTTCGGCCGTTCGACCAAGCCGAAAGGGCCGATTCCTGTTCCGCCGTCAGTTCAATTTTGGGAGCAACGCGCATCGCAGTCCAGCACCTCAATTATAGAGACGCCAGATTTCTCTTAACCGTTTCTATTTATGAAGCACTACACTAG
>JAEUQC010000049.1 GCA_016789905.1 Bryobacterales bacterium
GTAGTGGCGCTGGCGCTAACGTGCGCGTTCGTTCGCGGCCAGTTCACGACAAACCTCTCGCAACTGGACGGACTGCTCCGGTTTCTGATGGCGACGATGGCCTATGCGGGCGCGGGGCTGTTGGTGGTGGAGGTGAGCAACAACCGGCGAAGGCTGGTGGAGCACTACGCCCGGCTGGAGCTGGAACAGCGGCTGCGGCGAAAGGCCGAAGAGCAGTTGCGGATTCTGGTGCAGAGCAGCCCGGCGGCGATACTGACGCTGGACGCTGAGGCGCGCGTGGTGGCAGCGAACCGGGCGGCGCACGAGATGTTCGGGTTTGAACCGGGAGGGATTACGGGGGAATCGATTACGCCGCACTTTCCGGTGTTTCAGCGGGCGCTGTCGTTTTCGCCGCCCGGCGGGAGGCCGGTGCGCTCGTCGGTATCGGGGTGGGCGCGGCGGAAGGACGATTCGACGTTTCCGGTGCAGGCGTGGTTTTCGACCTATGGGATGGGCGAGGAGCACGCGCTGGCGGCGATTGTGGTGGATATGTCGGAAGAGGTGCGGGACCGGGAACGGGAAAATTTCCGGCAACTGGTGGACCATCACCGGCTGCTGGCCGGCGCGGTTTCGCATGAGATAAGGAACCTATGTTCGGCCGCGTCGGTGGTGTGCGCGAATCTGGGCCGTGCGGTGGACCTATCGGCGAGCGCGGATTTTGAGGCGCTGCGCAACCTGGTGAACGGGCTGACGCGGATTGCCTCCATTGATTTGCGGCGGGACCAGGTGCCGGTGATGCCAACGGATTTGCAGACGGTGCTGGACCAACTGCTGGTGGTGATAGAGCCGGACTGGACAGAGGTGGACGGACGCATCCGCCTGGAAGGCGCGGCGGGCGTGCAGGTGATGGCGGAGGCGCACGGGCTGTTGCAGATTTTCCTGAACCTGTCGCAGAATAGCCATCGGGCGGTGGCGGGCGTGTTGGAAAGAGAGCTGCGGATTTCGGTGGTGAGCGGTGAGGACGCCGTGACACTCCGCTTTGAAGATACGGGGCCGGGCGTGCAGGAGCCGGCGGTGCTGTTCCAGCCGTTCCGGCCGGAGGCGGATGGATCAGGACTCGGGCTATATGTATCCCGGGCCCTGGCGCGGAGCTTTGGCGGGGACCTGTTGTATGTGCCGACGGGGACGGGCTGCCGGTTTGACCTGATACTGCAGAGCGCGGGGGCGCGGGGATGATCCGGCTGTACGTTGTGGATGACCATGCGCTGTTTCGGGAAGGGCTGCTGCGGCTGCTGGGCAGCGACCCGGAGATAGAAGTGCTGGGGGCGGCGGGGTCAACCGAGATGGCCTACGCGCCGATCATGTCGTTGCCGATCGATGTGCTGATACTCGACTTCGAGTTGCAGGGGGAGCCGGTGACGCCCTTCGTCCAAAAATTGCGAGGGGCGGGGTTTCAGGGGCGGATACTGCTGGTGACGGCGGGACTGCCGGACAAGGACGCGGTGGAGCTAATCCGGCTGGGAGTGAGCGGCATCTTTCACAAGCAGCATCCGCCGGAGGAGTTGCGGCGGAGCATTCAGCAGGTTTCGGAAGGGAAAGTGCTGATCGAGCAGCACTACTTCCAAAAGCTGGTGCGGATGGCGGAAGCGCCGGCGGTTCGTTTCACGGAGCGGGACCAGCAGATATTGCGATTTGTGGTGGAAGGACTGGCGAACAAAGAGATTGCCGGGGAGTTGGGGATATCGGAGAGCGCGGTGAAGGCGTCGTTGCAACAACTGTTCGCCAAGACCAATGTACGGACGCGGAGCCAACTGGTGCGGGTGGCGCTGGAGGAGCACCGGGAGTTGCTATAGAGGGGGTAGCGGTTGCCATATAATGCCAACACCAAGGAGCCCGCGCATTGCCCCGTCTGCCCCTGATTGCGTTGCTGGTAACCGCGCCCGTGTGGGCGCAGGAGCGTGTCGTGTCGTTTGTCCACGACGTGAAACCGCTGCTGGAGAGCCGCTGCCTGAAGTGCCATGGGCCGGCAATGCAGTTGGGCAAGCTGGACCTGCGGGACCGGGCCGCGGCGATGAAAGGCGGGGCGCTTGTGCCCGGGGAGCCGGAGAAGAGCCCGCTATTCCGGCATGTGGCCGGGCTGAACAAACCGCGAATGCCCATGGACGGAGAATTGAAGCCGGAAGAGGTGGCGGTACTGCGCGACTGGATTGCGCAAGGGGCTAAGTGGGAAGGCGTATTGGGCGCGCCGGCGAGCGCGGCGCGAGACCTGAAAAAGATGGAAACGTGGACCGTGCCCGCGGGGGCGCGGGAGCAGTGGGCATTTCGAAAACCGGCGCGGCCGGCGGTGCCGGCGAACGGCGCGGCGCATCCGGTGGACGCGTTTTTGCGCGCCGCGCTGGCGCAACGCGGGTTGACGCACGCGCCGAGAGCGGACAAACCGGCGCTGGCGCGAAGGGCGTATCTGGACCTGCTGGGGCTGCCGCCATCGCCCGAAGAGGTTCGCGCATTTGTCGACGACAACGCAGCGGATGCATGGCCGAAGTTGATAGACCGGCTGCTGGCGTCCCCGCACTATGGCGAACGGTGGGGGCGGCACTGGATGGACGTGGCGCGATACGCCGATTCGAATGGCTATGAACACGATTTTGACCGGCCGAACGCGTGGCGCTACCGCGATTACGTAATCCAATCCTTCAACAAAGACACGCCGTTCGACGTATTCCTGACCGAACAATTGGCCGGGGACGAAATGGGCGAACGGACCTACGACCGGTTGACCGCGACGGCGTTCCTGCGGAATTACGCCAAAGTCGGTTTCCGAGAGAAGGACAATCCGCAGTTCCGGTTTGAATATCTGGACGACATGATCGCCACGCTGGGCCGGGGCGTGATGGGCGTGACGGTGCAATGCGCGCGCTGCCACAACCACAAGTTCGATCCGGTGGGGCAGGCCGATTACTACCGGCTGCAGGCGTCGTTATGGGGTTATGTGGAGGTGGACCATCCGCTGACGCCGCCGGCGGAGGCGAAGGCGTATCAGGAAAAGATGGACGCGATTGCCGCGGCCGCCAAGCCATTGCGCGAGGAGGTCAAGGCGCTGGAGCAGCCCTACCGCGACGTGCTTTTGACGGCGAAATACAAGAAGTGGCCGGAGAATATTCAGAAAGCCGTGTTCACACCGGAGAAGGATCGCACGCCGGGGCAGGTGTTGCTGGCGAACCAGATTATCCGGACGACGAGCGTGAGCCCGAGTGAGCTTGACCGGGCGATGGGGGCGGCGGACCTGGCGAAAAAGCGAACGCTGGAGGCGCGCATTCGGGAGATCGAGAAAACACGCCCGCGGCCGATTCCGGTAGCCATGGGGATCACCGATGGCGACTACCGGCTGACCCCGGATGGCGCGGGTGACGAACCGGCGCCCGGCAAGGGTATTCAGCGCGAAAAGATCGACGGGATGTTTTTGAACGACGGGTCCCGGCCCTATGTGGCGCCGCCGTCCCACTTCTTGCACGGAGGAGACCAGAACAGCCGCGGTTCGGAAACGGCGCCGGGATTTGTTGCTGTACTGGACGATGGCGCGACACCAACGGCGCTGCCGCCGGCCGATGGGCGCACATCCGGAAGGCGGCTGGCGTTGGCGAAGTGGCTGACCAGCGGGCGGCATCCGCTGACGGCGCGCGTGATGGCGAATCGTATGTGGCATCACCATTTCGGCCGGGGCATTGTGACGACGCTTGACAATTTCGGCAAGACCGGAGAGGCGCCCACGCACCCGGAACTGCTGGACTGGCTGGCCGTGGAGTTCGTGGAAAAAGGGTGGAGCATGAAACAAATGCACCGCCTGTTGATGACGAGCGAGGCGTATCAGATGTCGAGCCAGTGGGCAACGGAAAAGCACCTGCTGACCGACGCCGACAATCTGCTGTGGTGGCGATACCGGCCGCAACGGCTGGAGGCGGAGATTGTGCGCGATAACATTCTGGCGGTGTCGGGCGCGTTGAACACAACGATGGGTGGCAAGGCTGTATTTCCGGAGCTGCCGCAGGAGATTCTGGCGTCGATGGACAAGGGAATCTGGAACAACACGAAGGACGGTCCGGAGGTGTGGCGGCGCTCCGTTTACGTCTATCGAAAACGCGGGCTGCCGCTGCCGTTTTTTGAAGTGTTCGACCTGCCGGACCAGAACCTGACCTGTGGACGGCGCAACGTTTCCACGGTGCCGACGCAGGCGCTGACGCTGATGAACAACGAATGGGTGCTGCGGCAGGCGGCGCGGTTCGCCGACCGCGTGGCGACAGATGCGGGGCCGGACGCGGCGGCCCAGGTTACGCGCGCCTACGAACTGGCGCTGGGCCGGAGGCCGAGCGCGGAAGAACTGAGCGCCGGGGAGGCGTTTCTGCGCGTTCGCACAATGGGCGATTTTGCGCATGTCGTCTTGAATCTGAACGAATTTATCTACCTGCGGTGAGTATGGACAAGAACAAATTACCGAACGGGTTTGCCAGCCGCCGCGATTTTCTATTCGAGGCCGGGCAGGGATTGAGCGGCGTGGCGCTGGCGTGGCTGCTGGGCCAGCAGGGCGCGCTGGGCGCCTCGTCGTGCGGAGGGAATGCGACGGTCGCATCCCCGTTCCTGCCGAAACAGCCGCATTTCAAACCGCGGGCCAAACGTGTCATCTCGCTTTTCATGAGCGGCGGCGTAAGCCAGATGGACACGTTCGATCCGAAGCCCGCACTGGAAAAGTATGCCGGCCAGCCGTTGCCAGGCAAAGGCGACGTGGTGGTGCGCCAGGGGCATCCGGGACCGCTGATGCCGTCTCCGTTCCGCTTCCAGAAATACGGACAGGGCGGGCTGGAGATCAGCGAACTGTTTCCCGAAGTGGCCAAACATGCCGATTCGCTGGCGGTGATCCGCTCGCTGAAAGGACGGTCCAACGATCATGTGATGGCGCACTACGAATTGTCGTCGGGAACGATCCGGATGGGCGCGCCGTCGGTGGGGTCGTGGGTGACCTACGGGCTGGGTTCAGAGAACCAGAACCTGCCGGCGTTCGTGGTGATCTACGACGCGCGTGGCGGCCCCTTTGGCGGCCCATCGAACTGGAGCGCGGGCTACATGCCGGCGGCGTACCAGGGGACGATCTTCCGCAGCGCGGGCGACCCGATCTTTGATTTGAAACCGCCGCGCGGCGTGGGTGAAGAGCAGATGAAGGGGCGGTTGGCGCTGTTGGAAGAGTTGAACCGGATGGACCTGGAAAGGAACCCGGGGAACTCGGAACTGGCGGCGCGGATATCGGCCTATGAACTGGCGTTCCGGATGCAGGGCTGCGCGCCGGAGGCGGTGGACGTGGACGGGGAAAGCGAGGCGACGAAGAAGTTGTACGGCATTGGCGACCCGGTCACCGGGCGCTTCGGGCGGCAGTGCCTGATTGCGCGGCGGCTGGCGGAACGGGGCGTGCGCTTCATTCAGCTCTACCACGGCGGATTGGGGAATCAGAACACCGACACGTGGGACGCCCACGGAAACGTGAAGGAAAACCATACGCAACACGCCGCCGAAACGGACCTGCCGATTGCCGGGTTGCTGACGGATTTGAAGGCGCGGGGACTGTTGGACGATACGCTGATCATCTGGCAGAGCGAGTTTGGCCGGATGCCGATTTCGCAACGAGGGCTGGGGCGGGACCACAATCCGGGCACGCAGAGCTTATGGATGGCCGGGGCTGGGATTCGCGGCGGGCAAGCGATTGGCGCCTCCGATGAGTTCGGATACATGGCCGAGCAGCAGGTGCTGACCGTGCATGACTTACACGCCACCGTTTTGCATTTGCTGGGCATGAATCATACGAAACTGACTTACTCCTACCAGGGCCGGCAAATGCGGCTGACCGACGTGTATGGAGATCCGGTGAAGCAACTAATCAGTTAGACTATCTCTCATGTTTCCTTTTGTGGCCGGGGAGAACTTCGAAACGTCGAACGTTCGGAATCTGTTATTGGCGTCGGGCGTGGAGGTGTCGGAGGCGCTGTGCCTGGGCATTGGCGGCGGAATCGCGGCGGGATATCAGTTCTGCCCGTCGGTGCCGAATTACGGCACGCTGCTGGGTTCGGGCGTGCAGATGATCCCGCGCGTCAAAATGATGACGACGAACGGGGCGTGGTACCGCGATACGTTTGAACGGCTAGGCGTGGCCGTGGATGTGCGGGAGAGCACGGGGAAGAAGGGAGCGCTGGCGAACCTGCGGGCAGGGGTGGATGCGGGGAAACTGGTGGTGGCCTGGACCACGCCGCTCGGTTTGGCGCAGACGGCGAATTGGACGGCGACTTGTGGCATGTACACGGTGTTGGTGCACGGTATCGACGGTGACACGGTGGAGTACAGCGACCATGTTTCAGTGCGTAAGGCCGGACTGGAAGAGTTCAGCGCCGCGCGGGAACGGGTGTGTTCGTTGAAAAACCGGACCATGACGGTGGCGGTTGGGAAGAAACTGGATTGGACGGGCGCGGTGAAAGCAGGGCTGCGGGAGACGGCCGGCGATTTTGTGAAGCCGAAACTCGGCACGTTCAACCTGCCCGGATTGAAAGAGGGGGTCGGCCTGCTGAATGGCGTGAAGAACAAGCGGGCATGGCCGGTGGTGTTCCCCGGCG
Source organism: Bryobacterales bacterium (assembly GCA_016789905.1). GTDB lineage: Bacteria > Acidobacteriota > Terriglobia > Bryobacterales > Bryobacteraceae. Next base: position 6,627 of record JAEUQC010000049.1, read on the forward strand.
CGAAGGTGCTGCTGCCGATGCGGGACCTCTATGAGTCGATTGAACTGGGAACGGGCGGCGGGTTGATGCGGCCCATGTACGCGGCGTTTCTGGAGGAGGCGGCGGTGCTGCTGAAGGCCGATGGGTTGCGGGAAGTCGCCGTGCAGTATCGCGAGTTGGGAAAGGAGTGGACCGCATTCGCGGAGTTCATTCTTCCGAAGCCGTTCGCTGACATAAAGAAGGCGATGCGGAAACTTGCGGCCGGGGATCAGACGCAGCGTGAGATTCTAACTGCGCTTCATGAGCGGCCGTTTCCCTGGGACGGCGGGAAGATCGGCGTGTTTCTGGATGAAGCGTCGGCGCGGCTGGGAGCGTTGTACGACCGGGAATCGGCGGTGGCTAGGGATTTGACTGAGGTGGTCGGGAAACTCTGAGATAAGGGTGTGGCCCGCCTTTGCCGATAAAGACAGCGAGGGCAAAATGCGACGGCTACCTACACCCCCCACTGGCAAAGAACGGCACTTTGGCGACGATGAAATTATCGTCAGTAAGACAGACTCGCGCGGTATCATCACCTACGCCAACGAGGTATTTTTGCGGGTGGCTGGGCTTACCGAAGCCGAGGCGCTGGGCCAGCCCCACAATCTGATTCGGCATCCGGACATGCCGATGTGCGTTTTTAAGGTGCTATGGGACACGATCGGGTCCGGGCGTGAAATCTTCGCCTACGTGATCAACCAAGCCAAGTGCGGGGATCACTATTGGGTGCTGGCGCATGTGACTCCGACGTTTGACAGTGACGGAAAGATTATTGGCTATCACTCGAATCGGCGGACGGCACACCCGGACGCGGTGAAGACCATGGAGGGGATTTACCGCGAGTTGCGGCGCGTGGAAGCGCAGCACAGTAACAGCGACGATGCGATGAAGGCCGGAATTGAGTGTCTGCTGGCCACGTTAAAGAGTGTCGGCATGAGTTACGATGAGTTCGTTTTTTCCTTGGAGGCCGTCCATGCGTAGTTTGCAACCAGCAGTGGCTGAGCTGGAAGACGTAGTGCAACTTTGTGAAATGGCCGCGCGGGGCGACCTGGAGCCGCGGCTTCGCAATGACCAGCCGGACCCGCAGATGAAGCGGCTGGTGATCGCCATCAACCATCTGCTGGACATGGTGGATTCGTACGTTCGGGAGTCCGAGGCGGCGCTTGAGCACGCCAGCCAGGGCAAGTACTATCGCCAGATGCTGGTTCGCGGGATGCGGGGCCGGTTCCAACAGGCGGCGCGCGTCATCAATTCCGGTGTGCGGCGGATGGGGGAACAGGCGAAGGTTTTGGCGACGATGGAGGCTTCGCGCCTTCAGGCGGCCGGGCAAGTGGAAGGGAGCCTGCGCAAGGTGGCCACCGATGTGGGCCAGTCCGCGGAACGGATCCGAGCGATGGCCGGGGACCTGGCATTCGGCGCCGAAGCGGCGTCGGAGCGCAGTGATTCGGTGCGGACGGCCGCGGTCAGCATGTCGACAAACGTGGATGTGGTTGCATTGGCGACCGAACAACTCGCCGGCGCGATCCGCCAGGTGGAACAGCGAACGAATGAATCGGCGGCGATGACGAAGAAAGCGGAGCACTATGCCGACCAGACGAAGGCGGTTATGGGCACGCTGCTGGACGCTTCCCACCGTGTTGGTGGCGTGGTGAAGTTGATCTCGCAAATCGCCGAACAGACGAACTTGCTTGCGCTGAACGCAGCCATAGAAGCGGCGCGCTCCGGCGGGGCGGGGAAGGGGTTTGCCGTGGTGGCCGCGGAGGTGAAATCGTTGGCGCGGAAAACCGGACAATCCACCGAGGAAATCGGCGCGGAAGTGCGGGCCATACAACGAACCGCGGAGGAGGCCGGCAAGGTGATCGAAACGATCTGCGAAACGATTCGCAGGCTGTCGGAGATATCCGAGTCAATCACGGCCGGGATGAATGAACAGCGGGCTGCCACGGCGGAAATTAACAGCAGTATTCATTCTACTGCGCAGGAGACTCGCGGGGTAACCGTTAGTATCGAATCAGTGAGTGCATCGGCGCGAAAGACTACCGAAACCGCCGCGGAACTCCTCGACGCCTCGTCCCGGATGTCGGATCACGCGGCGGAGTTGAACAAGGCGCTGGAAATGGTGTTGGCCACTATGGCCAAGTAATCAGCCGAGCAAGCTGAGCGCCGCTTCAATCTCGGACCGTGTATGGGCGTCGCCGGTACGCTTGGTGGCCTCAATCCCGTCGCGGTAGAGCGTGGCGGCGTCGGCGGGGCGGCCAAGTTTCTCCAGCGTCTGTCCGCCATGGTAGTAAGCCGCGCAGTAGTTAGGATCGTTGGCGAGAACATTGCGGAACTCGGCGACGGCCGTCTCCAGATCCCCGTTATTCGCGTAATCCAGCGCAAGCCCGTAGCGGGCGAACGAGTTCTTTGGGTCTTGTTCCAGAAGGGCCCGGAGGGCGGTGGCTCGTGAACTCATCTCTCTATAGTAACGATTCGCGGATACACTCAATAGAGAGATGCCGGAAGAGTTGTTGGGACGAACCGTTCGTGAATCGATGTCGGAGATGTCGGAATTCGCGCTGCCGAACGATGCCAATACGCTGGGAACGCTGTTTGGCGGTAAGGTTATGTCGCTCGTCGATCTGGCGGGATCGCTCGCGGCGGTTCGCCACGCCCGTACACCGGTGGTCACCGCTTCGGTGGACTACATGACATTTCTTCATCCCATCCACATCGGCCAGCTTGTCATCCTGAAGTCCCAGGTAAATCGGGTTTTTCGCACCTCCATGGAGGTGGGCGTGAAGGTTTTCGTAGAGAACCTTCGGACGCGCGAGGTGAAGCACACCTCCTCGGCCTATCTCACCTTTGTGGCGATCGATAAAGAAGGCAACCGTGTACCCATCCCACCTGTCCTGCCGGAATCGGAGGAAGAAAAGCGCCGGTTTGAGGATGCCGGCGAACGCAGGCGCCACCGGCTGGAGATGAAAACCAGGACCACTACGCAGCCCTGATTAATCGCCCACCTTGTACATGTACTTGATGTTCGCTTTGAACAGCAGCAGGTTCGGCGCGCCTTCCCGGTTCACCTTCAGGCAGGTTTTGTCGTACCACTCGATCACGCCCTGGATCACCTCTCCGTCCGTCAGTGAGATCACCATCGGGGTTTTTGCCTGCATCTGCTTCATGTAATAGAAGTTCTCGGCGTTGGTCTGGTCCGGTGGTACAGGTTTTTTGTTGACGGGGGGGCGGGAGACTGGCATGGTGTCTTTCACAGTAAGAGTTGAGGACGAAATAATTCGAAAATTGTTACAACCCCGGAAAAAGGGGATCGCGGTCGGCGGCCGCTGCGGCCAGCAATTGGCTGGATAGAAAACCAAGGGCCCGCCGAAAGTACGACTCGTTAACTAACGTTATTGAACCATAAGGACTCCGGGGGGGCAAGTGACGGACCAGTTCCGTTAGCGTCGAAGTTCCATCACCCAGGCATCCAGCGCAATCCCACGCTGGATGTTGCGGCGCAGCAGTTCGAGCAACTCATCGGTCTTCTTAACCGCCTTGCGAATCCATTCAAATTCAATGACGCGCGAAAGTCCTTCGAGTTCCCTCTGAATATCGAAATTTTTCAGCGGCGCTCCGGCCGAGTACCGGATCCAAAGCAGATCCTCTAGCAGCAGGTAGAGCACCTTCAAATAGTTTTCTAACTTCTCGCTGCGCGCGGCGTTCAGCGCCTCGGATTGCTTCGCCCAATCCGCCCAGGGCAATACACCGGCGGCGGCGCCCAGCAACGCCATCATCGCCGCTCGCCGCTTGTCGTATGCCGCCAAGTCCAACGACACCGCCGCGCCCGGGCTTCCCGCCGAAAGCGCAATGCGCCGTTTTGCCTGGTCCAGCCCGCGCAGAGTTACGAAATCCTGCATCTCGCCGGCGGTTAGCCGCGAAAGGTAGAGCGGCACGCTGCGGGAACGAATGGTCGGCAGCAGGTCGTAAGGGTTGGTGGCGGTGCAGACAATGATCAGGTACGGCGGCGGCTCTTCCAGGATCTTCAAAAGCGAATTGGCTGCCTGTTCGTTGGCACGGTCAATCTGGTCGATCAGGAACACCCGGCGCCGCCCCTTCAACGGTGTGAACTGCGCCCGTTCTTTCAACGTCCGCATCTGCTGAATCGAAATCTGGCGCAGCGGACCCTCCGGGCAGAAGGTGACGAAATCCGGATGGGACTGGAACAGCAGCGGGTCGTCGCCGCGCTTGTCGGCCGGCATCTTTTCGCGCTCGGCCAGGCGCTCCACGTTGTGCGCCAGGCTCAGATCGTCCATTTCGATCTGTTCACCGTGCCCCAGAAGGCGCGCGCCGAAACGCCTGGCGAGCGTTGCCTTGCCAATACCCTCCGGCCCGGACAATAGAATCGTCTGGGGAATCCGGTTCCCGGACACCATCTGGCCAAGCACTTCAGCGGCCGCGGCGTTGCCGTGAAAATTCTCAAACATCGCGCGTATCCCGGCGCATTTTGTGCGTTGATAACCGCGCCGCCACCGAACTCCAGATGGCCGCGTGAACTTCCGCGACACTCCCGGCGGCGTTGACCCGCTGAATGCGATCCGGGGCCTGCTCACACAGCGCGGCATAGGCGGCGTGTACGCGGTCGTGAAACTCGGCCGCCTCGTCGTCGATGCGCGATTCGTTTGGCTGGTCCGTCGCGGCCCGTTCGGCATTCCGCGCGTGGGCGCGGGCCAAGCCCGTTGCCCGGTCGATATCGAGGTAAATGGTCAGGTCCGGCGACGTCGGTCCGCAGGCGAAGCCGTGCAGTGCGTGGATTGTGTCCACCGGCAACCCGCGCCCCGCTCCCTGGTAGGCCAACGTCGAATCCGTGTACCGGTCCGATACCACCACTCTTCCCGCCTCCAGCGCCGGACGGATCCACTCGTCCACATTCTGCGCCCGGCAGGCGAAGTACAGCAGCAACTCCGCCCGGCTCGATAACTCCCGGTTGGCGCCATCCAGCAGGATGCGCCGGATCTGCCGGCCAATGGGCGTACCGCCCGGCTCGGCCGTCTCCAGCACGTCGTAGCCTTCGCGGCGCAGCCGTTCGATCAGCAGCCGCATCTGCGTGGTTTTCCCGCTGCCGTCCATGCCCTCAAACGACAGGAACAGCCCGGCCCGGCGAAGATCAGTCGTAGACAAAGTGCAGCACCTTCTTCAAGTCTTCCCACGCCTCGCGCTTGGCGTTTTGATTATACGGGCGCAATAGATATGACGGGTGGTAAGTCACCATAACTGGAACTTCGCCCCACTTATGCCAGTTGCCACGCAACTTAGTAACTCCCTCTTTCGTTCCCAACACGGCCTTCGCCGCGGTTGCCCCCAATGCGCAAATTGCCTTTGGCTTTATGGCGGAGAGCTGGCGAAACAGGAACTGGCCGCAGATCTCCATCTCGTCCGGTTGCGGCGCGCGGTTCTCCGGCGGCCGGCACTTCACCACGTTGCAGATATAGACATCGGCCCGTTTAATGGCGATCCCTTCCTTGCCCGCGGTGCCTTCAATCATCTGCGTCAGCAGTTGCCCGGCGCGGCCCACAAAGGGCAGGCCGCTTGCGTCTTCATCGGCCCCGGGCCCCTCGCCAACGAACACCAGCGGGGAACTCTCGTTGCCATGCCCGAACACGATCTTGTTGCGCCCTTCGCACAGCCGGCACCGTTTGCAATCGCCGAGGTCGGTGCGAATCTGCTGGAGCGAGTCGTTTTCGGGCGCCAGCGGGATGAGGTCGATTTTCTTTGGGGTAGCCATAGCGGGCACGGGTGCGGGAGCGGATGGCGCCACAGGGCGCGCGGGGGGCGGTTGTAGCCGTCCGGGCTTCGGGGGCAGCGGCGGCAGGTCGTCGAAAGTCATGGGCGCGTCGTCGAACGATGGCGCGGGCGGCGGTACGGGCCGCGCGGCGGGCCGGGCGGACGGGGCGCGGGGCGGCAACGGCGGCAACTGGTCGAACGAGAGGGTCTCTGGCTCCGCCGCTGGCATCGGCGCCGCGGTCAACTGGCTGCCGCGCCGGTAAATGGACTTGATGCCCAGGTCCTGGTAGAACTCAAGGATGCGCCGGATCTCTTCAGGGCTCATGCTCTTGTTATTGTGACGCGTGCAGCGCCAGCCGCAACCGCAGCGCATGGTCGAAAATGCTATGCGCGATCTCGCGTTTGCTTGCCCGCGCCAGTGGCGCCGTCTCCCCGGTCGACATCACCAGCGTCACTTCATTCCAATCGGATTCAAACCCCGTGCCGGCCACGTTGACGAAATTGCCCACCACCATGTCGGCCTTCTTCATCTGCAATTTTCGCTTCGCCTCGCTCACCATGTCGCGCGTTTCCGCCGCGAAGCCGATCAGCAGCCGGTCGCCTTTTCTCGCGCCCGCCTCGGCCAGAATATCCGGCGTCGGGTCCAGGTCCAGCGACATCCGCGCGGCCGTCTTCTTTATCTTCTGCGCCGGCACATTCGCCACATGGTAATCGGCCACCGCCGCGGACTTAATAATGATGGTGGATTCCTCCAGCCGGCCCATAATCGCGTCGCGCATCTCCAGCGCCGTTCGCACCGGCACCACTTCCACGCCTGGCGGAGGCGGAATGTGTACCGGCCCGCTCACCAGAATCACGCGCGCCCCGCGGGCCGCGGCGGCTTCCGCCAGCGCGTAGCCCATTTTGCCGCTCGAACGGTTCGTGATATAGCGCACCGGGTCCAGTGGTTCCTGCGTTGGCCCGGCGGAGATCAGCACCACTTCGCCGCTCAGGTCGTTCCTGTTTAAAGCGGCCGCCGCAACCACCGCGGCGATTGTTTCAATTTCCGCCAGCCGCCCCTCGCCCACCGTGCCGCACGCCAAGTCGCCGGCGTCCGGGCCGGCAATTCTATGCCCGCGCGCCCGCAGCGCGGCCACATTCGCCACCGTCGCCGGATGGAACCACATGTTTGTGTTCATCGCCGGCGCCAGCACCACGGGGCCTGTGAAGGCCAGGTAGAGCGTCGATAGAAAATCGTCGGCCAAGCCGTGGGCGAACTTCGCCAGCAGGTCCGCCGTTGCCGGTGCCACCACCAGCACGCTATTTTCCCGCGCCACCTGAATGTGCTCCACCGAACTCGCCAGCACCTCTTCGGCGGAGCGGTTGGCGAACAGGTCCGTGATCGTCTTCCGGCCAGTTAACGCGGCAAACGTCAGCGGCGTGATGAACTCGCACGCCGAACGGGTCAACACGGTGTTCACCGTGAAGCCCTGCCGCATTAGGACGCGCGCCAGTTCCGCCGCCTTGTAGGCGGCGATTCCACCGCCTACGCCCAAGACGGCATTCACGGCGATACCCTACTTGGACGCAGGTTTGCGGGCGGCCAAGGCGGCGTCGCGGATGGGATCCTCGTATTGCACAAGGCCGCGGCGAACCTCTTCCAGCGCCGTCACCGTCGGCTTGCGCGAGGTGGTGGGAAGGAACGAGCGGGAGCCTCCCTGAATCTGCCGGGCCCGCTTGGCGGCCACGATGATGTAACGGTAGGTGGACGATTCGGAATCGTCGGGAATCGAGTGGTGCGCGTTGCGTTGGGTGGTTTCAGCCATGGTCTTTCTACTGTCTAATTATGGAAGGAAGCTAGAATCGCGTTTAGTTCGCTTTCCATCCGGCGCAGACGGGACCGCTCTGCCACGAAAATGGACCGCAACCGGCTATAGGCTTCTTCCAGGTTGTCGTTCACGATTACGAACTGGTACCGGTGCACGTGGGCTACATCTTCCACGGACTGGCGAAGGCGGCGTTGTATCGCAGCCTCGTCCTCGGTGTTCCGGGATCGAAGCCGCCGCTCCAGTTCGGCATAACTCGGCGGGGTCACAAAGATGTAAACAGCTTCGATACCCTTCTCTTGTAATTGTCGCGCACCCTGGACTTCGATGTCGAGCAGCAGGTCCTGGCCCGCCTCCCCCGCCTCTTCCAGTTCCCGGCGGCTGGTGCCGTAACAGTTGCCCGAAAATTGCGCGTGTTCCAGAAAATAGTCCGCTTCCACGTCCCGCTGGAACTGCTCGCGCGAAATGAAGTGGTAGTTCACGCCATCGGTTTCTCCGGGCCGGGGCGCGCGCGTGGTGCTGCTGACGGAGAATCGAATGTTGGGCAGATCCTCCAGGATCCGCCGGATCAGAACAGATTTTCCGGCGCCCGACGGGCCGGAGAGTACGAAAAGTGTGGTCATTCCAGGTTCAGGGATTGCTCGCGAATCTTCTCGATGTCGGCCTTGATGCCTAGCGCGGTCTCGGTAATCGTAAGGCCCTGCTCGCCGATGCCGTTGGTCTTCGAAAGCATCGTGTTCGTTTCGCGATTCATTTCCTGCAATAAGAAGTCGAGCTTTTTGCCCACTTCGCCGCCCGCGTTCAGCAGCTTTTCCAGTTGTTCGGTGTGGATTTCCAGCCGCGCGATTTCTTCGCCGATATCGCTGCGGTCGGCCAGCACCGCCGCTTCCTGCACCACCCGCTGCGGGTCCAGGTTGGCGCCGTTCAACACTTCGGTCAACCGCTCCTTCATGCGCGCTTGAAACGCCGGCATGGCCCGCGTGCGAATGTCCTTTACCACCGCCACCGCGGCGCGGATATGCGCGTTTCGCTCCAGCAGCACGTGCAGCGTGTCCTGCCCTTCGCGCTGGCGGAACACGTTTAATTCCTTCACCGTGTCTTCCGTCAACTGGCACAGAAACTGTTCCATGCTCTTTTCGGGATCGCGATCCGTGCCCGGCCCCAACATGCCGGGCAAACGCAAGGCCGTCGCCAGGTCTGGCGCCGCGCTGATTCCGTGCCGTTCGGCGGCGGCGCGCCATGCGGCCACGTAGCCGTCCAGCATGTCGACATTTAGTTGTGCCTCCGCGTCGCTGGCGTTGCGCTTGTAGGAGGCCCGCACCTCCAGGTGACCGCGCGACACCAGCCGGCGGATCACATTGCGAATGGCGTGCTCATAGGGGTCAAAGTCCGGCGGCAGGTGGAAGTGGATATCAAGCCCGCGGTGGTTCACTCCCTTGATAGCGAGAACCACCTCGCCCTCCGGTGAGGAGCGCCGAGTCCGTGCATAACCGGTCATGCTGCGTATGGCCATGGTTGAGTTCCTATTATGTGTTACCTGTCTCCAGAAATTGAAGTTCGTGCAATCGCTGGTAGATCCCGCCGTTGTTCACCAACTCCTCGTGCCGCCCCGTCTCCACGATTCGCCCGCGGTCCAGGACGATAATCCGGTCGGCCCGCCGGATAGTCGAAAGCCGGTGCGCGATCACGATCACCGTCCGCCCTTCAATCAGATTTGAAAGCGCCTTCTGCACCAGCGCTTCGCTTTCCGTATCCAGGTGCGAGGTCGCTTCATCCAGAATCAATATCGGCGCATTTTCCAGCAGCGCGCGGGCGATGGCGATCCGCTGCCGCTGCCCGCCGCTCAGGCGCGCGCCGCGCTCGCCGATCAGCGTCTGGAACCCTTCCGGCAACTGCTCGATGAACTCCAGTGCCAGGGCGTTCCGCGCCGCCTCGCGGATCTCTTCCTCGCTCGCGCCTGGACGGCCGTACCCGATGTTGGCCGCCAGCGTCGTGTTGAACAGAAATGTGTCCTGCGCCACGATGCTGATCTTATTCCGCAGTGATGCGATCTGAAAGTCGCGAACATCTGTGCCGTCGATGCGGACGGAGCCTTCCGTTGGATCGTAGAATCGCGGCAGTAACGACGCAAGCGTGGACTTGCCCGCGCCGCTGGGCCCCACCAGCGCCACAATCTGCCCCGCCTTCACCTCCATCGAAATGCCTTCCAGCAGGAACCCTTCCGGGGCGTTCGGATAGCGGAAAGAAACGCCCGCGAACGAAATGCCGCGCTGGAATCTTTTCAATTCTTTGGCGTCCGGTTTCTCGGCGATCTGTATCGCGCTGTCCAGATACTCGAATACTTTTTGCGAAGCGCCCAGCGCCTGCTGGAAGATGTTGTGAATCCCCACCAGCCGCTTCACCGGTTCGTAGAGCATCAGGAGCGCAATCACAAAACTTGTGAATTCCCCCGTGCTCATCCGCCCCTGCACGATCTGCGTTCGCGCGTAGGTCACCAGCAGCACGATTGTCACCGCGCCCAGAAACTCAATCAGCGGAGAGCCAATGGCCTGCTGCGCCACGTACCGCAGATTGCTGCGCTTCAGCCGGTAGGCCGCCTCACGGAACCGGTTCGATTCAAAGTGCTCCGCTCCAAACGATTTCACCACCTGGTGGCCGCTGATCGTCTCCTGCAGAATCTGATTGAGTTCGGCCGTATCGTCCTGCGCGCGCCGCGTGGACCGCCGGATTCGCTTGCCAAGCCGCGCCGTCGGCAGCATCACGATGGGCAGCACGGTCAGCGAAAACAGCGCCAGTTTCCAATCGTTCTGCACAATCACCACCAGCAGCCCGATGGCGATGAACGTCTGCCGCAGCCAGTCCGCCAGAATGTGCGAAGTCGCCACTTGGATCTTATCGATGTCGTTCATGATGGACGACATCAGTTGGCCCGTCGAGTTGCTGTCGAAGAACTGGGCGTCCTGCCGCAGCACACGGTCGAAGATATCCTGGCGCAAATCGGTCACGGCGTTCAGGCCCACACGGTTGATCAGCAGATTGCCGAAATAGTCCGCCAGCCCCCGCACGAAAAATGCGAACAGCACTGCCGACGCCGTCATCACCCAGACATCCTGAATCGCCGCCGGCACCAGATCGTTCAAGTGCAGCGTGCGGTTCAGGTACGGAATATCAATCAGCTTCACCACTTTTTCCGTGGAGGCCGGGTTCAGCGCCCGGTCGAAAATCGGCTTGATCAACAGCGCGATCAGCCCATGGGCCGCGCCCGCGAACGCCATCAGAACCACGGAGGCCAGCAACGACGGCGTATATGGCCGCACATACCGGAAGATGCGCAGCAGTTCCGTCATGCCGCCACTCCCAACGCTTCAATCGCCGCCAGCACATCGCCTGTTGGAATCCGGTCCATCGCGCCATTGGCCACCAGCGTCCGCGCCCGCGCGCGCCACGGCGCCCAGATCACCGGGTCCGACTCGCCGAACAGCACCACCAGCGGCACGTTGAACGCTGCCGCGATGTGCGCCGGGCCGCTATCATTGCCGATGAATAGACTCGCCGATTGCATCAATACCAGCGTATCTTTTAACGAGGGATTCACTTGCGTGCGGAACTCGGCGAACGGCGTCAGGTCGTCGCCCGGACCGCCAATAAACACGGGCTCCAAATGGCACAGTGACCTTGCGACCGTCAGGAACCGCTCCACCGGCCAGGCCTTATGCGCCGCCGATGCCAGCGCGTGGATCACCGCGTACGGCCGTTCGCCCGCTACCACCGGAACATGCAGCCGCGCTCGCGGGATCTCCATTCGCCCCGCTCCCAGCCAGAACATCGCCGCCGCCATGTGTTCCGCCGTGTGGACGGTTCGTTCTTCGCCCAGAATCTGCTGCGCGCGCGGAATCGGCAGGTTGTAGATCCGCTGGTTGCGGAAGTGCCCAAAGCCGGCCCGGTAGCGCGCGGCCGACGCCACCGTCAGCCACATGCTCCGCGACCCGCCATGAAAATTAATGGTGAGTTTCGGATTCCAAATCAGCGCCGCCGCCGGGTGTGGCGGCAGCACCGCGTTCACCTCCGGATTGCCGCGAAAAACATCGGCGAAACGATCTTCCACCATCACGGCCACACGCAAGTCCGGCCGCGCGGTTTTCAGAATGTGGATTGCCGGCGTTGTCAAAACGCAATCGCCCAGCGAGCGAAGGCGTATGATGAGCACCTTCGCGCCACTGGGCAATTTTTCAAGCAAACTAGTCCTCGACGCGGGCTTCGTCAACCAGCATCACCGGGATGTCGTCGCGAACCGGATAGACCCGCTTGCACTGCACGCACTTTAGCCCGCTGCCGTCGGGCTTCAAATCGAGCGTTGCCTTGCAAAGCGGGCAAACGAGAATTTCCAGCAGATCCTGACTGATAGCCATAGTGGAACTTCCAGTTTACCGCTACGCCCGCGCCTTGGTGACGACTTCCAGGAACTGCCGCGCCCGTTCTTCAAACACTTCGTACTTCCCGTCCTTGATCGTCTGGGCGTCGATCAACTCACTGCCCACGGCCACGGCCGACGAACCGGCCTTCAGGAAGTCCGCCGCGGTGTTCAGATTCACGCCGCCGGTCGGGATCATTTCGATCTGCGGGAACGGGCCCTTCAGCGCTTTGATGTAGCTGGCGCCGCCCATGTTGGAGCACGGGAACACCTTTACGAAATCCGCGCCCGCTTCCCACGCCGTCAGCACCTCGGTGGGTGTCAATGAACCCGGGCAGATGATCTTCGAATAGCGATGCGCGACTTCGATGGTGGAGACCTTCAACGCCGGCGTCACCAGGAACTGCGCCCCGGCCAGTATGCAGGCCCGCGCGGTTTCCGGGTCCAGCACGGTGCCCGCGCCCAGCGTCATTTTGTCGCCCAGCGCGTCGGCCAGTTTCTCCAACGCTTTGATCGCGCCCGGTACCGTCATCGTCACTTCGGCCGACCGAATGCCGCCGTTGTAAACCGCTTCCACGGCTTTAATGGCGGACTCCGCTGAGTTGGTGCG
>JAEUQC010000073.1 GCA_016789905.1 Bryobacterales bacterium
TAACGGCGGGGTTCCCCCTTCTCTCTCCCTCCGCTTTCACGGTACACCCATCTTCTGGATGATCGGATCGACTTGCCGCCTCCGGCGGCGATGATGCCGGCAAACCGTTCAGAAAACTCCGCTTCGCGATGATTGATGACAGGAGTACCGGACATTTCAGACCGAACTCGCTGCCAACCCAGCAAAGGGACCCATCATTCGCGGTGGCGGTGGAATTCGGAAGATTCGTGTGGCTGTGGGATCGAGGGGCAAGAGCGGCGGCGCCCGAGTGATCTACTACTGGGCGGTGCGAAGGAACTTGATCGTTCTGTTGTATGCGTTTCCGAAGAACGTTGCGGCCAACCTGTCTGCCAAACAGACAGCACTTCTGGCAAAAGCCGTGAAAGAGGAGTTTGGAGATGAAGCACAAAGGACTTGACGCGAAGACCTTCGGAGACCTTCTTGGAAGCGTTCGAGAGGGTGGAGCGATCTTGCGTGGCGAGCGCAAGCCTTCGCGCCGATTCGTCGTTCAGGCATCGGGTGTGCGCGCAATTCGAGAACGGACGAGGCTTTCGCAATCGGAGTTTGCAAGCCTTATCGGCGTGAGCATCAAGACTCTGCAAAATTGGGAGCAGGACCGCCGCCGCCCCACTGGCCCAGCGGCGGCGCTGCTTCAAATCATCGCGCACGAGCCGCGGCTCGCTCTGCAGGCGATTCATCGTGGATAGTGGCTGGAACGATGCCAGTGATGACCCCGGCGCGGACGATAAAGAACGATATGTCGCGAAGGGTAAAGCTATTCCGCCAGGATCACGCGCCACCCGGAAGCTAAAGGCCCGCCCCCAATCCCAGCAACCTAAACCTCCACCCCGCCCCCAACCAAAACCTACCCCCCAACCCGCCCCAACTCCCCCCGCAAAAACGCCACACACACCGGCACCTGCGTCCGCGTCAACCCATGCAACAATAGCGCCCCGCTAAACCCATTTGCCCGCAACAGCCGCAAATACAACCCATAATCCAGCTTCCCCTGCCCCGCCGCCAAATGCCCCGCATCCCCGTCCCTATCCAAGTCCTTCGCATGAGCCAGCGCAATATCTTTCCCCACCAGCGCAAACGCCTCCTCAATCATCTCCCTCATCCGCGGCAGCGTCCCCGCCGGAAAAATGTTCGCCGGGTCCATCGTCACTTTCAAATACGGCGATCCAACCTCATCCATCAGTCGACGCGCCTTCCGCGCCGAATCCACCACATTATTCACTTCCGGCTCAAACGCCAGCACGCACTTATGTTCCCGCGCAATCTCCGCCGCCTCCCGCACACACGCCGCCATATCCCGCCACGCCCCTGCCGACCCATTCTCCGGATGTCGCCTCCACATACTCGTTTCGTTCCGCGTCCCCGTGCAGATATGAATCGGCAGCCCCGGAAACGCCTCCGCCAACACCCGCAACCGCCGTAATCCAAGCTGGCGCTGCGCCGCGTCCGGATGGCACATGTTGAACGTCCCCTGGACACTCGCCATTCGCAGTCCCCGCCCCGCCGTCTCCCGCCGAAACGCTTCCGCCATTCCCGCCGGAATCACATCGGGCATGTCCGGCAGCCCCGCGCACGCCATGCTCATCTGCACACACTCGAGCCCATGCGCCTTCGCCTCGTCCAGCCGCGCCTGCACCGTTCCGCTCGTGTACGTCGTCGCCACCAGTATCCCAATCTCCGGCGTCATCCGCCGTGCCTGCGCATTCGCAGTTTCTAACGCAGCCATCCCGCCCAGCGCCAAAACGCCTCGCCGTCCAACCATATCGTCCAATCGCATAGGACACTCCCCTCCCAACGTCTAGAACACTATCACACCCGGGAATCCGCCTCGCCCCCAACAGGAGTCACAACAGATTCCGGAAAATTTGCACCCCAACAAGACCAACCCCATCAATCACTTACCCCCACTCAACCCAAACCCGCCCGCCGGATTACTAGACAACGCCCCTTTACAGTGAGGGCATGAAAAACTCTCGCGCGAATACCGCGGCCCGCCGCGCCGCTTCCAAACGCAACGGGGCCCAGTCCTCCGGCCCCGCCACCCTCCAGGGAAAGTTCCGTTCCCAAACCGCCAACTTCAAACACGGCCTCTACGCCACCAACAACTACCGCCTCCCCGGCGAATCCGTCGAAGAGTACCGCGAACTCCAAAACCAGTTCCTCTCTTTCTGGATGCCCGCCCACCCCTACATCGCCGGCCTCGTCGAAGAACTCGTCGGCGTCCAATGGGAACTCCGCCGCCTCCGCGCCGCCAAACACGATCACGTCCTCTCCACCCTCGGCGAGGTTACCCAGGCCAACCCCGCCATCACCGACCAGGGCAAGCTCAATCTCGAAGCCGAGAAACTCGCCTCCGCCGAAGGCGGCACCGTCGCCAAAGCCAACGCCCGCATCAACGCCCTCCACCGCGAGCGCCAGCGCCTGGAAATCGAGCTCATCCGCCTCGAAAAACGTCCCTGTACGAGCGGTAGGTCCCAGATGTCATTGATAATAAACAACCGGCAGGATTCCTCCGTCCCCGCCTCCGAAGACGCCAAACCCGTCCCAGGCGTCCAGTCGGAGCACCCCTACATCACCGAGGCCCCAGCCGAACCGCTCCCGGAAACCCTCGGCCCCCCCGTGCCCGAACAATCATCCGATGAGCCCCAGCCCGAGCCAGCCGCTGACATCGTCAACTGGGCCTCCACCGAACTCAACATCCAGCCCGACGCCGTCCAAGCCCAGATCATGACCGAACAAAACACCCGCGTCATGGTCCTCGCCCCGCGCCAGACCGGCAAGTCCACCGCCGCCGCCGTCCGCGTCATCTATGAAGCCGTCCATCATCACGACGCGGCCATCCTCATCGCCTCCGCCTCCGGCCGCCAGTCCGGCCAAATCATGGAAAAGGCCCGTAGAATGGCCCATATTCTCGATCTCGAACTCCTCCCGCCGCCCTCCAAGTGCGACGG
>JAEUQC010000090.1 GCA_016789905.1 Bryobacterales bacterium
AGAGTACTGAAAAGATCACCGTAGTACTAGTACAGATCGGCGGTATCAGCGCCCGCCAAGCGCAGCCAGGGCCTTACGGATCTCCGCCTCTTCCGTTGCTGCCGGCCGGTTCTGTAACGCCGTCTCCAATGCCTTCCGTGCTCCAACAGCATCGTTCTTGGCCATAAGTGCCACGCCCAGATGATGCTGATAACTCGGGTTGGCCGGCATTTCCTTACAGAGCGACTGAAACAATTGAATGGCGCTATCGACATTCTTCTTCTTTAAATACACCCACCCTAGAGTATCTTTGTAATCTAACTCTTTCGGCCTTAATTGCACCGCTTTTTGCCCAATTTGCAGTGCTTCTTCCAACTCCGGCCCGCTGGCGCTCTCCGCGAGGCTGTACGCTAAATTATTCATTACAATAGGGTTAGAAGGCTGCAACGAAAGCGCTTGCCGATAAGACCGAATGGCCTCCGCATTTCTTCCGGAAGAATACTGCGCCATTCCAAGCGCAAGATGCGTAATTGGATCTTTCGGGTTTAACTGAGAAGCTTTCTGCAATTCTTCAATCGCTTTCGGCATGTCTCCCTTCTCCCGATATGCATTTCCCAGTTCCATCGTCAGCGACGCGTTCTGCGGATTAGCCGCCCGGAGCTCTTGAAAATCCCCGATCGCTTTGTCGTAGTTTCCTGCCTGCATCGCCGTTTTCGCCATCATTAGACGAAGCATGTCGGCCTTGGGGTTCTTGTTAACTTCCTCAGAGAGGATCTTCATCGCTCTCTCGAACTGCTGCTGCGCAACGTAGGTTTCCGCCAACCCGGCGACAGCTTTCGCGTCATATTGCTCTGTTGCCAAGCGGTTGAATACGGTTTCCGCATCCTTATACCGTTTCATTGCAATCGCCAATAGCCCCTGTTGCACGCGCAGGTCACGCGATCGCGGGTAATCAGCCACAAGCGAATCCAGCACCGGCTGCGCGTCTTCATACCGCTTCAGTTCCATCAACGCCGCGAATTTCAAAAATCGCGCCCGCCCATCTTTTGGATTGCGGCCAATGACTTCATCCAACGAAGAAACCGCGTCAGTCGGCTTCTTATCTAAAATGTTTACAGTTGCTAATAACATCTTCGGCAAATCGGCTGCCGCAGACTCCTGCGCCGCGTCTTGCAAATTCTTCCTCGCCGCTACCAGATCACCCTTCCCCAGATACGCACGGCCGAGATTCAATTTCGCCGCCGCGTCCTTGGGCTGCGCTTTCAGAACGACGTCATACAGGGCAATCGCTTTATCCAGATCCTCCCGCTTGCCGCGCTCCAGCAACAGATTTGCCTTCAACATCGCGGCATCATGATCGGCCGGCGCCTTCGCCAGTACGCCATCCAAAATTGCCAACGCCTCATCCATCCGATTTTGCACCACCCGCACACTCGCAATCCGGACCTGCAGCGTATTGCTCTGATCTGGACTGGCCTTCAAACCCTGCTCATAAACCGCCAAGGCCTGATCCAAGTTCCGCATTCGGATATGAAAATCACCGACCACCGCATGGGCCTTTGGCACCGCCGGCTGTGCAGCCAAAATGCTTTGCAGGGTGCTCTGCATGGCCTCGGTCTTCCCGCCACGAGCGTAATGGGCTGCCAATTGCAGCGCCGCCTCCGGCTTGCCCGGGTTATTCTGCGCCTTCTCTTTCAAAACCGCTTCCGCTTCGCTCTCGCGCTTGTTCGCCATAGCATTGCGATAAAGCAGGTCATAAATCGGCGCAAAGTCCTTCTTCTTCGCAATCAGTTGCCGCCCCAACGCAACAGCCTCATCCGGCTGTCCATTGTCAATCAGCGCCTGCGCATACCCGATCACAAGAAACTCCTGCAGCGGTTGAATTTCATTGGCTTTCTTGAAAAACACGATCGCCTGGTCCGCCTTCCGGTCCAGCAACGCCAGATTCCCCTTCATCCGCAGCGCATCGAACGAATTCGCATCTTTCGCCGACATCTCATCCGTCAGCTTGCGCAATGATTCATATAGCGAATTATTTTGAGGAGTCGCTTGATAGGCGGCCAACATTAAGTCGGCCAGTTTCGTTTTCACGTCCATCCGGTCCGGCAGAAGTTGCGCCGCCTGACGAAGGGATTCATAGGCAACAGGCCCATTATCCTGTTCCAACTCAGACAACCCCAGCCCATAATAGGCCTCGCCCAGCTTGCCATCCTGCTGGATGGCCTTGCGGTAGTTCAGCGAAGCATCCTGATATTTTTTGTCTTTGAAGAACTGGTCAGCGGTCTTCAGATGGTCCTGCGCACTACGCCGGCATCCCCCCAAACTCAAGATACTCACCAGCGCCGCCGTCAAACAAACTGTTCGAAATACAAATCGTCCCATCTTTACACCTCTGCTCCGCATAGAACCTACAACTGCCAGGATACCTTCAATTTCCGGGCCCGTCGCCCCCTCCCCGGTACTGGTCCCCTTAGCGGCCCACTAGCACCATCGGGAACCCAAGCCACGTATCCAGCAAACCGCCCACTTCTCGAAACACCATTCCCTTCTCTTCTTCCCGCTCCCACCATCGTTCGAGCTTCAATTCCCTCGGCTCATGCCGCGTGTACCGCACGGCCAATTCATCCAACGGCCAAGCCACCCGGCTCCATATGGCCCGCACACGCCGCGTATGCGTAGGGGATGTAACAACAATCACACGACCGCCGCCGGATGTTCTTAGCATCCGGGCAATGGCCGCTATCTCCTCCCGCGTGTTTCTCACACCCTGCGGATGCAAGATCCGAACGGCAGTCCGCGGCACACCAAGCCGCTCCAGCACTTTATAGTAGAGGTCGGATTCATATGGGCTGAATCCCATCTTCTTCATAGGTTCATGCTCTGCCGCCCCTTCCGGACCCGCTAGCCATACTTCCCGCGCATAACCAGCACGGTATATCTCCGCCGCTTCCATCGCCCGAAACGGCATCTTCCCGCCCAAAATCGCGATAGCCGCCGCCGGGCGCAACGGGTCTTCAATAACGAGCCACTTTCCTACCCCAATAACGGCCGTCCAAGCCGCCAACAGAACACCCACTACCACTAACACCAAACAGGCGGCACGCCTCAATTCTTCCGTACCTTCGCCCGTTCTCTGGCCCGGTACGCCTCGGCCACCGCCGCCGATTCCGGCGCCGTCAACAGTAGCGGGTCGCACGTCGACACACCGGTTAAACAGCGCTGATGGTTGCGCTTTCGGGTCTCCGCCGCCACCGCCGCCGCTGGCCCGGCTTCCAGTTCCAGTGGTTGACAGGTGGCCCGCCCGCTCATGCAATTTTCCTGATTGCGCCGCTTCGCCTCCGCTTGCACCCGCTCCATCTCCTCACGCGTCAACTCCAGCGGGTTGCACGCCATCGCGGCCTGCGCGCAGGCTTCGCGGTTTCGGGTCCTGGCCGCCGCCTTCACTCGATCCCAATCCCCGGTCGTAAGCCGCAATGGATCGCACTTCGCCCCGCCCGCCAAACAAGAATCCAGGTTTCGCCGGGCCGCCGCCGCCAGCGCCGTCTCCATCTCGGTCTTTGTCAACAGCAATGGGTTGCACCCGGCACCCCCATCCACGCACTTCTGCGCATTCCGGACCCTGATCTGCCGTTGAAACGAGTCCTGCTCCTCTTTCTTCAAAAGCAGCGGATCACAACCGGGTGAACCCAACTGACACTTTTCCAGATTTCGTTTTCTTGCCGCCGCCGACACCAGTCCCAGTTCCTGCGACGACAAGCGGGACAGGTCGCAACTGATCTGGCCGCGCAAGCAACCCTGCAAATTCGCGTCTGGCGCCACAGGCTGCGCGCATAGCGGCGTCAGCCCTATGATCATGATCAGGAATCGATTCACTCTTCCCCAATTCTAAACTCTCTTTTCCACCGATGACCGCTCGGGCGAGCGGTCATGATGCGCGGCGAAGTGCTCGTCTAGTACTACCTGGTACCAATACATCCTCCCGCCGCCGCCATAGGGGAAGGATACGAGTCACTTTCGCCGGGAACTGTGATACTCTTCTCCCGAAGCCATCGCGCGCACAGTCTGCGCCTATACTTATCAGGCGGATCTCATGCGTAATTCGCATAACTTGCCGGTGTTCATGTTATCCATCACGCTCTGTGGATCAACGGCCTGGGGCGCGACGATTCGCGGAACGGTTGTTGACCCTTCCGGCGCCAGGGTTGGCCGAGCTGAGATTCGAATCGCCAGCGCGCACGGCAGTGTCATTGGACAGACCGTCAGCGCCGACGATGGGCGTTTTGAGCTAAGCGGCTTCCCGTCGGGCATGTATGTTCTGCGGGTGGAAGCGACGGGACTGCAACCAAAATCAGTGCCTGTTCTCGTTGGGGAACCAGACCCGCAGCCCATTGAAACACGTCTGGACCTGGTCACCAGCACCGCACAAGTATCTGTGATCGCGGAACGGGGGAGCGCCAGCCTCGTACAGGAATCCCCGCAGGTGGTTGCAGCTCACGATAGGGCGGACCTCTTGCGCCGTCCGCTCGCCAACATCGGTCAAATTATGGACGCTTCTCCGGGTGTAACAGCGCAGGAGACCACTCGCGGCCAGGTGTCGTTACTGATGCGCGGTCTAACCGGGTACCAGACACTCCTCCTGGTAGATGGAATCCGCTATAACACCTCTATCTTTCGGTCCGGCCCCAATCAATATCTGGCCTGGATAGACCCATCGCAAGCGCAGGGAGTTGAGGCTGTCTTGGGTCCATCCAGTTCCCAACATGGCAGTGACTCCCTTGGCGGCACGGTGAATGTAACTACTCCAATTCCGCGATATGCCACAGGCGACAGCATCAGCCTTCATGGGCAAGCCGGCCTATGGGGCTCCTCGGCCGACATGTCGGCAGGCGGTGATCTTCTCCTCTCTCTGGGAACGCCACGCTTAAGCTGGACGGGTGGCGGCAATGCTCGCAAGCTGAATGACCTTCGCGGCGGAGGAGGCACCGATTCCCGCAACGCATTTAGCCGTTTTCTGGGCATGGATGACGGCGCGGTAACCGGGTTGCTCGGTTCTCGTATGCAGGATACGGCGTTTGCGCAAATCGGTTTTCAGAACAAAGTTGCGTTTCACCCATCGGCAACCCACAGCCTCACCCTGCAACACATGTATTCTGACCAGCGAAATGTCCGTTCTTACCGCGATCAGATTGGCGGCGTGGGCCGGCTGCAGGCCCTGACCTCCCCGCAGCGGTTGAATTTTGGCTACGCAAGGTACGAAAAGATTCGTGCCGGCTTTCTTGATTCGCTCGCTGGTACTTTTTCCATTAACTCGCAGACTGATGGCTATAGACGGCAGGATCTGCGGCCCGTCAATCCCATCATCCAGGACAACAGCAGAGTAGACGCATTTGGCTATGCCGGCCAGGGTCAAACCCATCTGGGCTCCCGCGTCGCCATCGTGTTTGGCGGTGACATCTATCGGGAGTCGATCAACTCAACACGCTTTACCTTCAATCCCGTCAATGGGGTAACTACTCAGAACCGCGCCCTCTACCCCAACAACTCCCGTTACATTACTTCCGGATTGTTTCTCCAGGGCACAGCTGAACTCATTCCGCACCGGCTTCGCGGGCTAGTGGGCATCCGCTGGACACGCGCCAGTTTTCAAACCCAGGGCATGGATAATCGAGATGCATCGGGGGCATCCCTTGGCGTCACCGATAGCTTTCAGCGCTTCCCTTTCTTTAGCTTCAACACCAGCCTTACCTACCAGATCACAAAAGCGTGGAGCATTAGCGGATTGGCTGGCCGCGGGATTCGCGCCCCGAATGCAACTGATCTCAGTTCGATTGGCGTGACAACGCTTGGATTCGACGTTTCCGCGTCCGACGCTCTGCTGGCCAAGGCGCTCGTGGGTTCCGACGGCGGAGAGAGCGCCGTTTCGGCTGGCCGCCCGTTCCGGTCTCTACGCGCGGAGAATCTGACGAGTTACGAACTCGGCGTCCGCTACGTCGGATCGAAACTGTACATCAGGGTCCAGGGCTTCGATTCCGAACTGCAGGATCCTTTAGTGGGCCGCACACTTGTGTTTCCCGTAAATGGAGTGCCCACCAGCATCGGAGGCTATACGGTGCGCGCCTTGCCACAAACCCAGGCACAGGCCCAGCAAGGGGTTGTGACCGTCGCTACTCCTCTTACGCCCAGAGCGGTGCGGAGCATAGCCAACGAAGGCGCCATCCGCTACTACGGTCTGGAAAGCCACTTCCACTTCCGCGTCTCCAGGCAATGGAACGTTGGCAGCAGCTATTCGTACCTGGCGGGCCGGGAACTTTTCCCCAGCCGGCCGGTGCGCCGGCTGCCCCCGCAGCGCCTGAATACCAGCGTCCGGTACTCGCCCAGCGGTAAAGTGTGGCTGGAGGCGCTTTCCGCCTTTACCGGCTCGCAATACCGGATGAACGGCGGCGACTACGATGATGACCGCATGGGGGCCTCCCGCAGCAGAACCACCATCGCCGATTTTTTCGCCGGCGGTTATGCCGGCCAATACATCGCACCCGGACCGGATGGACGCACCGCAACCGCGGATGATATCTTCAGGCCAACCGGAGAAACGCTGCGGCAAATCCAGGACCGCGTTCTTCCGCTGGGCGCTGTCGTCAATGGCATACTCGTTTCAAGCGCCGCCACCCGTGTCCCGCTGTACCTGGGAAGCCCCAAGTGGTGGACCGTGGGCTTACGCGGGGGCTATTCGCTCACAGAAACTCTTAGCCTGGACGTTGCCGCAATGAACCTGACCGACAGAAACTACCGGATACATGGATCGGGGACCGACGCACCGGGAATTGATGTGTCCGTGAGCTTACGCTATGTTTTCTAGCTGGCGTATATTGGCGTCCGCTGTGGCGCTTTTCCTGTTCACACAGGTCTCCGGCGACACGGGAACCATGAAGGCGAAGGCTCTTCTCGATGCCGGAAAACACGCCGAAGCGGCGGAACTCTACCGGCGTATGCTAAAAGACACTCCGGCCGATGTTCTCGCGCAAACTGGATTGGGTATGGCCCTCAATGCGATGGGACAATACCGGGAAGCAATCGCCCCGTTATCGGCGGCCGTTTCGGCCGATCCGCGCAACGCACAAGCGCTCCGCGAACTCATTCGCGCCTTCGTCGGGAACAATTCCTTCAGCGAGGCGGAGCAGTTCCTTACCCTGCTGTTGAAAGCCAATCAGCAAGACAGGGAAGGCTGGTACTTGTTCGGAGTATTGCTGCTGCAGAAC
>JAEUQC010000134.1 GCA_016789905.1 Bryobacterales bacterium
CGCCAGCGACGTCCACTTCGTAACTCGCTTGAAGACGAACGCCGCCTTCGTCGTGGTCGAATCCCGGCCTGTGGCCGCCGGTTCCGCTGTCCGCAGCGATGAAGTCGTTGTCTTCACCCAGCACGCCACCGACGACAATGATCGATTCTCTCGTCGCATCGTGTACTGGGATGAGCAACAGCAGCGCGAATTCGAATTTCTCACCAACCACCTCACGCTCGATGCCGCCTTGGTCGCCGCCGTCTACCGGCAGCGCTGGCAGATCGAACTCCTCTTTCGGGCTCTCAATCAGAATCTGAAGATCAAAACGTTCGTCGGGACTTCGGCCAACGCATTGAAGATCCAAATTTGGACAGCATTGATCCGCCCTCCTGATCGTCCGCTACTTGCAATTGCGGAGCCGGCTCCAATGGCACCTCAGCCGCTTCGTGGCGCTGCTGCGTCATCAACTCTTTGTCTACCGCGACTTATGGCGATTCCTCGACATGTGTGTGCTCCCGCTCAAAGCGCTCTTCGGCCGCCCAGCATCATCCATCGTGTACGTCACCACATGTCCGCTCGGATACGTCATCGAACTCAACTCATCCGTAAGGAAATACCCATAACTGAATGGATACGACACCCCTCCCGTCGTCTGCGTGTGACCCGTCACCCGTCCCAGCGCGTCGTAAGCCCCATAACCCTAAATCCGGCAGTTTGGCGGCATCAACGAATGCAAACTACTGAGTTTGCTCATCTAACCCAACTGCTCCGCACAACCCTTTTGGTGCTCGACGCACCAGCGACAAAAAAGTGTGTTTTCATGCGTTTAGGCCAGTTCCGACCGTTCTACTGCCGGATTTAGGGTGATGGTCGGTTCCGTGGATTACGTTCACGAGCGCAGTCAACTTCCTCAACGGTTTCCACCCTGAACTGCAGGGCTCAATTGCGGTGGGGTGTCGTAACTCTACGTTCTTGATACAATCGTGTCGAGGCGATTCCGATAGTGAACAAGAATTCGGAGGCAGGCAAAAAGCGGTTGAACTCTGCCACTCCTACTTACTCCTTCACGTACCGCCGCAGTCGTCGTAGGCGGTTTTTCAACTCATCGCTCGCCTCGGAAATCTCATTCGTGTCATAAATCACCCGCGGCGTCATGAACACGATTAGCTCGGTCCTCTCTTTACCATAAGAGCGACTCCCGAACGCCGCGCCTAGCACTGGAACTCGATGGAGAAAGGGGATACCGGTTGTCCGATAGGTATTGCTCTCATTGATAATCCCGCCAATGGCAATAGTGTCCCCATCTTCCACCGTCACCTGTGTGTTTATCGACCGCCTGGAGAACGACGGGGACTGAATTCCTCCATCACTCGGACTTTGCGGCGAACTCACATCCTGGTTTACGATTAGCGTCACGATACCACTCGGATTCACCCGGGCCGTGATTGCGAGCGTCACGCCAGACTGCCGGTTTTGAATAGTGTTAGCGAACAAGGAACTGCCGCTCGACTGCGCGCCGGTAACAGCTTGCGAGGCCAATGTGGGAACCTCAGTACCGACATTGATTGTCGCAGCGATGGAGTCCGTAGCCATCAACGATGGTGCGGAGATAACCCGGGATCTGTTCTCCACCTCCTGGGATGTCATAAACGCCAGCAATTCCCGGCTCTGGCCCACCAGCGCTCCGGCCGTTAAACCCACGGTGCCACCCGATAAGAAGCCATTTAAGGCTCGAGAGGCCAGCGTCGGCGCGCCATCTGACTTCGTTCCTTTGGTTTGAATATACGCCGCAATCCCATTCGCAAACGCACCCGTCAACGACACCTCATAAATCTTCGCGTCAATCAGCACCTGCCGTGGAGCAATATCCAACTGCCGCAAAATCTTGTGAATGCCCTCATACTCCGACGGCGTCCCCTGAATAATCAGCGAATTGTCCATCGGGTTCGGCACCACTCTCGGAATCCGGCCGCCCATCCCCATCCCCATCTGCGCCCCCAGAAAAGTTCCCGTCGCGTCCATCCCGCCGCCCACCGCCGGCAGATTTCCGGACTGCACCGCCCCCGGTGCCGCTCCAAACGCCGTCCCCGCCCCCGTGTTGTACTGCATCGTCGCCCCCTGCCCCGGTCCGTACAAACCCATGGCTGACGGGCTTCCCATCCCCGATCCCAGCATCGCCCCATAACCGCCGCCGCCCATCATTCCCATCCCCGTCATCCCGCTCATTCCCATGCCAAATCCACCCATCCCGAATCCGCCCATCCCCATCCCGCCATACCCGCCATACAGCATCATGATCGACGACGCCAGCAAATCCGCCCGCCCATACTTCACCCGGTACACATAGTTATCTATCGATCCCGAAGTGATCTTCACCGGCGTGTCCAGTTTCTTGATCCACTTCTCCACCTCATCAAACGCCGATGGGTTCGCCGCCACCGCAATAATCGTGTTGATCCGGTCCACCGGAATGAACTTAATCGGCGATTGCTTCTCGTTCAACGAAATGCCCTTGAAAATCGTGTCGATCTCTTTTGTCAGCTCCGACGGCCGCGCATGTTCGGTCGTGAACAGCTTCACCCGCCCGCCCGCGAACGAGTCATTATCGAACAACGAGATCAGCTCCATCGTCCGCCGCATCGATCGCGCCGAATCCAGAATCAGCAACAAATTCGCCGGCGGGTACGCCCAAACCTTCGAGTTCTCCCCCATGAACGGGTCCAGCAACTTCGTCAGCTCATCCACGTTCGCGTACTTCAAAAAAATCAAATTCAGAACAATCTGCTCGCTATCCGGCAACTCGCGCTGGTTGATCGACGGCTTAATCGGCAGCCGCGCCGCGTCCGCCATCGGCACAATGCGGTAAATATCGCCCACCTGCACCATCGCGAACCCGTTGATCCGCAGAATCATATCCAGCAATTCGCGGTTGCTCAGCGACTTCGTCTCCCCATACGTATTCAGGATGATCCCGCCCTTCACCCGGGGATCCAATATGTAGTTGATCTTCAACTGCCGCGCCAGAATATCAATCACGGCCGTCAGCGATGCATTCTCCAGTTGCAAGCCGCCCGTGCCCCCGCCCTGCGCCGGCGCCGCCGCGGGAACAGTCCCCGCCGGAGCCCCAGCCTGCGCCGCGGCCGCCGCGGCGCCCGGTGCCGGCGGTGGCGTCTCCACCCTGGGCCCAAATCCAGGCGGCGGCTTCGGCGCCGGAGGCTGCGCCATCACCAGCGTGGCGGCGCTCAACAATACAGCCAGCGTGCGTTTCATCGTCTGCATTCCGGACTAATCTTTCTTCCCCGCGCCAGACTTCGCCCGCGCGCGTTCCCAAACAATCGTCTCGTCTCTGTCGAGCTGCGTCTTCTTCTTCGCCCAGCTATACGTCCCAAACGGCCCTGGCCGTGAAAACCGCAGCGTCTCCCCGTCTTCTTTCACCGTGATCAGGTCCAGCGTCGCGTCCGCGCGCGTCTCGCCCATCTTCTGCCCCGTCGGCCCCACTTGCGCCAGCGCCCCTTTCGGCGCCTCCGTCTTCATCAGGCCCGACGGCGTCTCCTGAAACATCCAGACTTTCTGCGCCCCGTCAATCCAGCGCCAAACCCCATCGCCCACCGGCATCGCCTCCACCGGCACGCCCGCCGGCCGCTTCGCCGCCGTCTGCTTCGGCTCCTCGCTGCGCATCAGCCCAAACGGTGTCGCCCGGTACAGCCACGCCTTCCCCCCCTTGTCCACCCACCGCCACGTGTGGCCTTCTATCGCCACCGCGCCCGCCGGCACTCCCGCAGGCGCGCCCGTCGTTTCTTTCGATTGCGCCAGCGTCGCCAGACACACAAATACAACTATCACCGGAAATTTCATTGAGGCTCCTTACTTCACCTGTTCCCAACGGCACACTTTGCCGAATGGCGTTTCGCTGACAATCTTTCGGTACCCGTCCGTTACCGTCCCCGGCGCCGCCGTATCACCTGCCGCGCACGCCCGTATCCCGCCGCCCGTATCCACCCCCGGCCCCTTCGCCGCCGTGCTGCCCGAACTCGATAGCACTTGCGTGCTCGCCACCGGCGCCGCCGCCGCCGGCTCCGGCGTGTTCTGCACATTCTGCCGGTTCATCAGCGCCGCCGTCTGCGCATCCCGGTCCGCCAGTTCCGCCACGTTCTTCGTGAACTTCTGCCCGTCCCACTCAAACGTAATCACCCGCGAATCAAATCCTACGATCTTGTAATCGCCAATCTGGTCCCCCGCCCGGTAGCCCTTCTGCCCGTCGCCCTTCTTTGCCGCCATCATGATAATCGGCGGATCGGCCATCATCAACACGCCATACGCCAGCGGGAACGCGGGCACTTGCTTCACGGGTGGCGGGGCAATGATCACAGTTGGATTCCGGTCCTTCGAAAATAAAAGACGCGACGCGATGTCCAAATAGTTTGCCGCCACCGTACGTTCTGGTGGCGCCACCGCCGTCGTTCCCTTCGCCTGCGGCAGTTTCGGCGCGCTCTCCCGCACCATCTCTTCCCGCCGCGCCGTCTCATCCCGCAGTTCCAGCAGCTTCAGCGTCGCCATCGCGATTCCCGCCAGCAGCAACACGTTCAACAGAAAAAGTCGGCTCATCAGAATGCCAGCCCTTTCTTCTCCGGAATCAATTTCCGCGGCACAATCCCGGAAATCGCCAGCCGCACCGGAATCACCTTCTGCGTCCCATTCGCCTGGCTAATCCGTATCTCCGTCGTGGCCAATAGCTCCGGCTGCGCCCCTAAATCGGCCAACAGATTCACCAGTTGCTCTATTCCGCATTCAAACGACACCGAAACCGAAACTTCGCCATAGTCATCGCCAAACACCCGCGCCTGGCCAATCTCATTCGCCCGTACTTCAATCGGGGGTCCCTGCGCCCGCCCCACGCGCCGCAGAATCTGGAACAGTTGCGCCTGCGCCTGCGCCGCCGTATCAGCCACCAGCATCCCCTTCTCTCGCACGCTCAGGTCCGCCTGCGCCTGTTTCAACAGCGCCTGCTTATCCGGCACCTGCATCAGCAGCGCCCGCGCCTTCGTCAGCCGCTTTTCCAGCACTTCCGTATCGTTCGACGCTCCGGCCGCCGTCTCCGCTCCACCCGCCGGCCAGAAATAAATGACCGCCGCCAGCAGCAGCGCCCCGGCCAAATACAGCAACGCTTTCCGATCCCGCTCCGAGAGGTTCATGGCTTCACCGCCGCCACAATACCTTTAGCGCCCTCGGGCGCCGAAGCCGCAGGCGAAGGTGACTCCCGCTGGCTCCGAATCCGAAATACCTCCGAAGTCGCCAGCCGCCCAATCGGCGTAATGAACTCGCTCCCCGCCAGCCTCGGTGAACTATCCAGCACCCGCAGCAGCGGCGCCGCCTGCTCGGCTTCCCCCGTTAGCGTCACGTTATCCCGCGCCACGTCCAGCCCGCTCAAAAACGCCGGCGGCGGAAACGTATTCGTCAACTCCAGCACCAAATCCAAATCGGCCCGCGTCCGCCTCCGGAACTCATCCAGCAGCGCCACCCGCTTCCGCGTCTTGTCGATATTCACGTCCAGCTTGCCCACTCGCGACGACAATGGCTCCGTCGCCGCCAACTCCGCCACCAGCGCCTCCCGGTACACCTTCTCGTCATAAGGCTTGTGCAGCAATATCGCCCCGCAAAGCCCCGTCAGCACCACCCCCAGCACCGCCGTCGGCACGTAGCGCAGCTTCGAACTCGCCCGTCTCTGCGCTTCCGGCAGCAGATTCGCGTCCAACGACAATCCCGGACACGCGCTCGCCATCGCCGCCGCCTGGCTCAGCCCAATCCCCAAATCCCGCGGCTCGGTCTCCGCCGGCAACCGCAGCTCCGCCGTCGCGAACGCATACGCCCGCTCCGGCGCCATGTCGAACACCGCGGAGAATACCGGCTTCGCTTCGCTCTCTCCATACACTTCAAATCCATCCGCCGTCGCCTGCCCCGATAGCAATTGCCCCGGCGGATCGTCCACCAGCCGGATCGCCGACCGGATCGCCGCCGCCGAAAACGTGAAGCTCGCCACCTTCACCCCAGCCTCGGCAAACAGCGCCTGATACTGCTCAAACAACTGCCGCCGGATCACGCCCACCAGCACGTGCACCGCATCCAGCCGCGCCCACGCCAACACCGCGTCGTCTTCCTCATACGGGTGCAGCGCGTCCAACTGGTAGTTCACCGCCGCCGCCAGCTCCGCGTCTTTCACCCCCGGAAACGGCACCGTCCGCACAATCACTTCCTGCCTCGGCACCAGCACCACCGCCGCCACATGTCCCACCCGGTGCTTCTTCAGGAACTCCGCGTACTGCCGGCCCCATTCCGCCGCCGGCCGCCCCCGGAAATTCTCAATCGTCTCCACCCCCAGCACCTGCGCCCCCGATGGCCGCATCCGCACCACCGAAACCGTCAAATCCGCCGGCCCAACTTCAATCCCCACCCCACTCCCAAAGGCCATCCATTTGCGTATCGAAAGCGGCAGCATCGTTAGTTGGTCCCCGCGTTGTCGTACCAGCGCAGTATCCAGTACGGGGTCAGGTCTTCTTTCAAATTCGTATTGAACTTCACCACCAGCGACGCGCTCCGCCGCACATCGGAAACATACGCCGGCGGCTGCGCCCGCAGCGTCGCCGTCGCCCGCAGTGTAAACGTCGAGTTCCCGCCCACCCGCAGCTTGCCCCCCGCCGGCCCCGCCGCGCCCAGTATCGGCGCCAGTTCCGCCTGCGTCATAAACGGCCGCTGTGCCCGCCGCTGCACAATTTGAGCTGTCAAATCCGGCGGCAGCCCAATCGCCAGCAACACCGGCGCCGGCGTCGTGTTGATGTCATATGCGTCGTTAATCCCGTACACCGTGAAGCAATCTTTCAGACCGGGCAGCCGCACCAATACGCCATTCAGGTTCCGCGCCCAGGTCCCGTAAAACAGGTCCGGCGTCACCCCGCGCACATACAGTAATTCCTCGATCTGTTCAAATGACGCGTGCCGCACCCGGAAAGTCGGACCCATCATCAGATAAAACGCGTCCAACGGCGACCCGCCCGGCCGCTCCGTCCGCCAGTCAATAATCGATTCCACCAAAATCTGCGCCCGCTCCGGCGGCAGCCCCATCGCCAAAAACACCCGCCCCATCTCGTCAGCCGTCGCCCGGTTCACATTCAGCCGCGCCGATTCCGGAATAATTTCCACACTCGCAATCCCGCTCGGGAAATCCATGTTCAGCGCCGCCATCCCCTGTTCATAGAACATCGGCCGCCCATCCGGCCGCCGCGGCCCCGAGCCCCAACTCATCCACAGCAGCGCCCGGTCCAGCGCCCCCGTGGCTAAATAGTACGCACGCACCTGTTCGATATGGGTTGAGGTTCGTTCCGTCTCCGTCCGCACCGTTGTCGCCACGGAAAACGCAATCGCCGACAGCGCCGCCACCAGCCACAGCACCGTCAATAACGCCCCGCCGCGCTCTGTATTTCTAATCCGCATAGCGCATCCCTCGCCCTGCACCCATCCGGTCTGCCAACACCGCCAGCCGCAACGCCGCCGCCAAAAACCCTCCACGCTCTGTATTCCTAATCCGCATAATTCAACATCGGGTTCGCCGTCACGCGAATCGGAATCGTTGTCGTCGTCACCTGCAGATTCGCCACGCTCGGCTCCAGCGGTATCAACTCCATCCGCACCGCCGTCGGCAGCTTGTTCCGCAGCCACTTCATCGTCCACTTCTCAAACAACGGAGGCGGCAACTCATCGCGATACAAAAACCGCACCCCGGCCAGCTTATCCGCCAAAATAAACGAGTCCGGCCGTGGCGCAATCGGAATAAACAAACCCGCCGCCTGCCCCGTCTCCGGGTCCGGCTGCGATCCAATACACGCCCCCCGCAAACTAAACGGCCCCGAATACGGCATCTCATTCACAATCAGCCGCACCCCGTTCCCGTTCTCCCCCGGAATCACCATGTACTCCAGCAGCTTCGGATACCCCCGCGCGCCCTCCTGCAGCGAATAGCTCGATACAAACCGCATCGCCTGCGGGTCCCCCTGGAACATCACCGCCTTGCCCCCCGGCGCGCCCCCGCCGCCCAGGCATTCCACAGTCACCGGCATCAGTCCCGCAATCTGCGCCCCCAGCGCCTTCTCCACCCCCAGCACCCGCCGGTTCTTCTGGAACCGGTCGTTCGTCTTCGCCATCGCGTCCATCCCCACACGCATCGAATACAGCACGCCCAGGCTCAGCAACGACATTAATGACACCGCGATCAGCAGTTCCAACAGCGTCACGCCGCGCTCATTCCCTCTCATAACGGCGGCCCCGCGAACGGTTGCGGCGGCGGCTCATCGGGCAGCAAAAACCGCTTCCGGAACCCTTCCATCGAATAGGATTTCGTCCGCCCGCCGTTCTGGAACAGTATCTGCAACTCCACCCGCTCCAGCACCTGCGCCCCCGGCCCCGCCCCAGGCGCAAACTCGTAAATCGACGCCCGCGCGCGCCACGTCGCCGGCAAACCCGAACTCTGCGCCGGGTCGAACTGCCCCTCAATCACCTGCATCTGCGGCAGCCTGGGAATCAGCAGCAGCTCGTCCATCTTGTGCCGCGCCAGCAGCGCCGCCCGGTCATGGTCCGTCAGCCGCGAAGCGTTCCGCAGCGACGTCGTCAAATTCGACAACAACGCCACCACCGCCACCGCCATAATGAACGTCGCCACCATCACTTCCAGCAACGAAAATCCCCGCTGCCTCATGGCTGCTCCACAATCTGCGCCGCCCCCGTTATCGGGTCCACGCTCACCATCCGCCGCGCGTTCCGCCGGTTCTTCAGCTCCAGCCCAACGCGCGGCACCGTCCCCCCCGGATGAATCATAAACTGCCGCGGCAGGTTCTCATCCAGGTTCGGAATCACCGGCAGTACACGTTCAATCGTCACCCCCTCCGGCATCGTCAGCTCCCGCCGGTACCCAGGGTCCGCGCTCGCAAAAAAGATGCGGTTTTGCCCCCGGTCCACCACCACCTCCACCGCCACCTGCCGCCGGTCCGCCCGGTTCATCGCGGAGTTAAACGTGCTCACAATCTCATCGGTCGCCGAACGCAGCCGCAGCGAATCCACACCAGCCGTAATCGACGGGAACGCAACACCGATCATGACGCCAATGATCGCCACCACAATCAGCATCTCAATGAGCGTCAATCCGCTCTGCGTCCTCCGCCGCCGGGTCACTTCGATTTCCAGCTCACAATGTCTTCGTTCATATCCGTGCCGCCCGGCTGCCCGTCGGCCCCGTAGCTGATAATGTCCGGCTCATCCCCATGCTCGCCCGGATACTTATACACATACGCGCGCCCCCAAGGGTCGGTCGGCAGTTCCTGCGGCAAGTACGGCCCCTGCCATCCGTTCACCCCTTCCGGCTTCGTCCGCAGCGCATTCAGCCCCTGTTCATTCGTCGGAAACAAACTCGTATCGAGCTTATAGGCCCCCAGCGCCGTGTTGAACGAGTTGATCTGCTGCCGCACCGCCGTCTTCTTCGCCACATCCGCCCGCTGCAAAACGCGCGGCCCCACCACTGCGGCAAATACCGCGATAATCGTCACCACCACCAGCATTTCTATCAAGGTCAGGCCGGCTTGTTGCCGCCGCCGGCGTTGCGAAATTGGTCTTGTCACACAAAACTCCTTTGGTTAAACTGCCACTTCATTGATGCTCGAAATCGCCAGCAGCAGGCTGATCACCAGCGCACCGATGATGAGCCCCATCACCAGAATAATCACCGGTTCAAACAGCGACGTAAACCGCCGGATCGCGGCCTTCGTATCGGCTTCATAAACCTCAGCCATCCGCAGGAACATCTGATCCAGCTTACCCGTCTCCTCGCCCACGCTCAGCAAATGCGCCGCCAGCGGTGGAAACTCGCCCGTCCGTTTCAACGGTGCCGATATCCCTTCCCCCCGCTTCACGCCCTGCGCCACCGCGTTCAAAGAATTGGCGATCTTCTTATTGTTCAAAATCGCGCCCGAAATCGAAATCGATTGCACCAGCGGCACCGAATTCGCAATCAGCGTCCCCATCGCCCGCGCGAACCGGGCCGTCTCCGCCTTCCGCAGCGCATCCCCCAGCACAGGCAGCTTCAGCCGGAACCCGTCCCACCACAGCCGCCCCTCCACGGTCTTGATATAACTCAAAAACCCAATAATCCCCACCGCCAGCCCGCCCAGCACGATCGGCGCATACGTCTGCGTATACTTGCTCGTCTCTATCATGATCCGCGTCGGCAGCGGCATCGGAATGTTGCCCTGCTCAAACACCTGCGCGAACTTCGGCACCACAAAATTCATCAGCACAAACACACTGCCCGCGCCCACCAGCGACAACAGCGCCGGGTAAACCATCGAGCTGATAATGTACCCCCGCAGCTCGTCCCGTGTCTTTTCAAACTCCGCCAACCGCTCGAAGATCACCCCCAGCGACCCCGACGCCTCCCCCGCGCGCACCATATTCACATACAAATCCGTGAAATACTTCGGATGCGTTGCCAGCGAATCGGCCAACGATCGCCCGCCCTTCAGCACCCGCAGCACGTCCAGAATCACCATCCGGAACGCCGGCTTCTCCGCCAGCTCCGTCGATATCTGCAGCGCCCGGTCCACCGGAATTCCGCTGTTCAACAGCGTGGTCAATTCCGTCGTAAAAAACAGGACATCCTTCTTCCGCCCGCCGCCAAAATCCGGCAGTTCGAACTCCAGGCCCTTCTTCTGCTCCAGGCCCACATAGATC
Organism: Bryobacterales bacterium; assembly: GCA_016789905.1. Lineage (GTDB taxonomy): Bacteria > Acidobacteriota > Terriglobia > Bryobacterales > Bryobacteraceae. The sequence goes on from JAEUQC010000134.1 coordinate 10,750, forward strand.
GGCGTCAGCCCCTGCTTCCGCAGCTCCCGCGCCACTTCCTTATCGCTCTCGCCCGTCAGCGTGCCCGTCCGCGCCTTCCCATCGGCGTTCACGGCCCGAAAGTGGAACGATGCCGCCATTAAAACTCCTGCGTCACGCGCAGTATCTCCTCAGGCGTCGTAACCCCTTCGGCCACCTTGTCCCAGCCGTCTTCCCGCAGCGTCCGCATCCCGTTCCGCCGCGCCGCCTCGGTCAAAATGCTCGCGTCTTCGTTCCGCGTGATCATCCGCCGGATCTCATCATTCAGTTCCATCAGCTCAAAAATACCAACCCGGCCCTTGAACCCGCTCCCAAAACACGCATCGCACCCCCGCCCCTTCCACGTCGGCACGTCCGTCCCCTCCGGCCGCATCCGCACCGGCCCCCGCTCCCGGCACACCACACAAATCTTCCGCACCAGCCGCTGCGCCAATATGCTAACGACCGACGACGATATCAAATAGTTCTCCACCCCCATGTCCGTCAGCCGCGTCACGGCGCTCGGTGCATCGTTCGTGTGCAGCGTCGAAAACACAAAATGGCCCGTCAATGCGGACCGGATCGCCACATCCGCCGTCTCCCGGTCGCGCACCTCGCCCACCATGATCACGTCCGGATCCTGACGCACAATATGCCGCAGCCCGCTCGCAAACGTCAGCCCAATCTGCGGATTCACATGGATCTGGTTTATCCCGTCCATCTGGTATTCCACCGGATCTTCAATCGTGATGATCTTCCGCTCCACCCCATTTATCCGCTTCAGCGCCGAATACAACGTCGTGCTCTTCCCTGAACCCGTCGGCCCCGTCACGAACATAATCCCGTGCGGCAGTTGCGTGTAGTGCTCCATCCGCTCCAGCATCCGGTCCGTGAACCCCAGCTTCCGCAGATCATAAAACTGCTCGCCCGCCGAACGGTCCAGCAACCGCATCACAACGCTCTCGCCATACAACGTCGGCAGCGTCGATACGCGCAAATCCACTTCCCGCCCCAGCGTCTTCACCTTAATGCGGCCATCCTGCGGCAGCCGCCGCTCGGCAATGTTCAGCTTCGCCATCAGCTTCACGCGGCTGATCAGCGCGGCCTTCATCTCTTTGGGCGGCTGTTCTTGTTCGTACAGCACGCCGTCAATCCGGAACCGGATCCGGAACAGCTTCTCAAACGGCTCAATGTGAATGTCGGAGGCCCGCTTCTCCACCGCCGCCGCAATGGTGGCATTCACCATCCGGATCACCGGCGCCTCGCTCGCCATATCGCGCAGGTGCTCCAGGTCTTCGTTCCCTGTCGCCCCGTCGCCAAAATCCGCCTCGGTCTCGTTCCGCGCCGCCTGCCCGTAGTGCTTGTCAATCGCCTCGGTAATCTCGCCCTCGGCCGCCAGCACCGGCGTCACCCGCAGCCCCGTAAACCCGCGCACCGCCGCAATGGTCTCAAAGTCCAACGGATCGGCCATCGCCAGCACGAGTCCCGTTTCGTTCAAACCCACCGGCAAACAGCGGCTCTGCCGCAGGAACCGCGCCGCCAGCCCGTCGGTCTCCGGAGCCGTAAACGGCGCGCCCTCAATGGGAACCAGCGGAATCCGCAGTTGCTCGCTCAGCGCCGCCAGCACATCCCGCTGCGCCACAAATCCCAACTCCACCAGCAGCTTGCCAATCTTGTCCCCGCGCTCTTTCTGCAACTCCAGCGCGCGGTCCAGGTCCTCCTGGCCAATTTGCCCCTTCGCAATCAGCAGTTCGCCCAGGCGCATTTAGTATTCCCGCACCTGCACCGCCGCCGCCAGCGCCGCCGGGTCCGCCTTTGCCGCCAGGAAGCCCATCAGCGTCCGCCGGTCCGCCTGCATCACAATCTGCGTCGGCAGCCCCGATACATTCTCATGCGGCATGTGCAGCAGGCTCACGCTCAAGACAATCCGTTCATTCACCGGCACTGGGTCCATCACCACCGCCGCGCCCACCAGCATCTCCCGCATCGCCGTCCGCAGCAGCGGCAGCCGGTCCATCTTTTTCTTGTGCAGCGCCGTCCGTTCACTCTCCGGCAGGTTCTGCCGGAACGGGCTCAGCCCCGGCCCCTCGGCCAGGTTCACCCGCGTCGTGAACACACATCCAAAGCCTTCCAAATAGACCCCATGCGTGTGCCCCAGCAACAGGAACTGTTCCCCAGGCACCAGCGCTTCCAGCCGCTTATTCATGGAGACTTCCACCGTCGCCATCAGCCCCCGGTTCACCGGAGCCGCGAACAGCGTACACGCCAGTACCGCGAGTATTAGCACCCGCCTCACTGCACACCCCCCGCCCCGCTCTGCGCATACGCCACCAGCCGCGCCGCCTGCTTCTGGGTGAACAGCGAGTAGCTGGCTTCCATCGCCATCTGATCGTCCTGCCGCAGCCGCTGATACTTGCTTTCGGCTTCTTTAATCGCGGAGGCCAACTGCATCCGGTGCCGCTTCTCGGCCTGTTCCAACGCCGCCGGCAGCGCCCGCGCCACTTCTTCGGAAATCCGCTGCTCAAAACGAGCCTGGTCAAACGCAGCCACCGGAGCCGCCACCGGAGCCGGCGCCGCCGCGAACCCATGAAACACGATGGCCCCAGCCAGCAACGCCGCCGAAGCAAAACCCACCCGTGGCCCCGAGTTCAGCCAAACCTGCCACCATTTGGGTTCAAAGACTTTATCGGAGACAAACGCTATCCGCCGCGGCAGTTCTTCTTCCCGCAGTGAGAACAGGGCGGACTGCGTCACCTGCAGCCGCGCCACCTCATCCCGCAAAGCAGCATCGGCGGCGATCGCCGCTTCCACTTCCCGCCTTTCAACCGCATTCAGTTCCCCAAAAACGTAATCTTTCAAAACGTCACTAGTAATATTCATTACGCATTCCCCCGAATTCCCACCGGTGCCAGCGAGTCTTTCAACAGGTCCAGCGCGGTATACAGCCGCGACTTGACTGTCGAAAGAGGGCACCCCAGAATCTCCGACATTTCTTCAAACTTAAAACCCTGATAGACCTTCAGAACCACGGCTTCCCGCTGTTCTTCGCTCAACCTGCGCAGCGCGGCATCCACGGCCAGCGCCGTTTCCACAGGCAGCATGCCTCCGCCCATGGACGTTGGCATGTCGTAGCCGGAAGTTTCCAAATCGTCTTCCGGTTTCTTCCGTCGCAGCATGGAGTACGCTTCGTTGTGCGCGATGCGATACATCCACGGCGCGAACCGGCCCGGATCTTCCAATTTCCGCAGGTTCTGATAGACCTTCAAAAGGACGTCCTGACAAAGGTCCAGCGCATCTTCCCGATTCCGGACCAACCGCAGCAAGTAATTGAAAACACGCTTCTCCCACCGTGAAACGAGGAGATTGTAGGCGTCCACATCTCCCCGCTGTGCTTTCACGATCAAGTCGCGGTCTTCTACTTCGCGGAAGATCAAGGCGGGTGTTCTCGTAGGGTATGACGCCGCCAGGAACAAAAAAGTCGGAACGGCGCCTTTCAGCCTCCAGTGTAGATCACTGGTATCAGGCCTTTCCCCCATTCGCCAACCCGTCCGGATTCGGCGCCGGCTGCACAACCGCCGCCGTCCCAACTGCAAAACAACCACTCTCCCGCGTCCCGGAAAACCCATCCACCAGTCGTTCCCGCATCTCCGCATCCCCCGCAAAAACCGTCATCCAAACACTGAAATACCCCTCCGCTAACGCCGTCCGCACCACGTTCCGCCGTACCGCTTCTACTCCCGGACTCGCCTCAACATCCACCTTCGCCGACTCCGCAATCCCCCATACCTGCATCCGCTGCGCCACCCGGTCCAGCGCCACCATCTTTCCGTTGGAATCCTCAAATTTCTCAACTGGCTTGTCCAACCCCACAAGCCCCAGAGTAGCCTGCGCCATCTGTCGCTGCCTGCCCGTCAGTCCCGCACCCGCCGTAACCTTCCCATCCGCCGCATACTGATACGCCGCAAACGTATTGTCCCGGTCCGGCAGTAGAAACTCCGCCAAGGCAACCTCTTTATCTCTTTTCGTCCTGTTACAGTTCAGGCACGCCAGCAGAAAATTACCCCAACTCCCAATCAACGCGCTGTACGCCGCCAAGCTCTTTGGCTGAATGTGCTCCACTTCCAGTCCCGTCGCAATCCGGCGCTCACAATAACTGCAATATGGGCCAAGTCGCGACACCAATTCAGCCTTGGCATCTTTATAATCGTCAAAATCCCGAGAAAGTGGAGACGGCCCCCGCCGTACCGGTCGCATTCACCTATTCCCCTAATTTCGCCGCCCGCTTCAACTCAAGAAACGCCTGATACGCCGGATTATCCGCAAACGGCGCAATCGACTCCGCCAGTGCCTCCTGAAACGCTGCCTGCTTTGCCTCCGGAGCCATCACCGCCTGGTCCAGCGCTTTCAGGTAGTCCGTCGCCGTATTCTTCATTTCCAAGTACCGTTTACTAACCTCCGGGTTCGGGACCCCCATAATCCCCTCGGCTATATCGGCTAGGGTTTTGTTAGCTAACTGCGCCGTCGGCTCCCCATCCAACATCAACAATTCGTCGCCGGACCGTAACGATTGAATGAGAAACGGCGAATGCGTACTCGCAAAAAACTGCATGCGAGAAAATGTCGTCCGAAGATCCTCTATCACCCGCCTCTGCCAAACCGGATGCAAGTGCAGATCAAGTTCGTCTATCAACACCACCCCCGGCGTCTCCCCCAGCGCATCCGCGCCAAGCGACGGGTTCAACGTCGCCGCCTTCTGCGCGATATCCCCCGCCATCGCCATCACCGTCCTCTGCCCGTCGCTCAGATTGTCAAACGGTTGCGCGCCTTGCCCATCGATTTCCAATACCACTTGGCCGCGCCGCGGGTCAAAGTAAAGGTCTTTCGCCCGCTCCACGCATCCGAGAATGGCACGCTTCACAACTGAAAACGCCGGCGGAACCTCCCCCGCCTGTTGAAACTCGATCCATGATTGTTCCGCAATCCAACGAGTCAAATCCGATACCGAGATTCTCGGATCGACGCTATTGCGATAACCCGCCAGCCGGGAGCGCTTCTCCCTTCGCGAGATCAGCTTCTCGCCCTTCACTTGAAACTGTTCCCGCGGAATGTCCCAAAGTCGCCCCGTGCCGTAGTAGGAAAGCAGCGGCAACACGATGTCACCGCCGTCCCGCACCGCCGCTTCCGTTCGCGTCGCGAGATCCTTCATCGCTCGTGCTCCGCCGTACGTCGTTCTGCCTCGTGGCGTGGTCAACGTTCGCGTCCAGGTTAGTTCCTTCCCCATCACCAGTCCTGACGCTTCCACGGAACACGGGTACTGCGTCTCCCAATTCACACTCGCGCCGCGTCGCGATGTCCCGTTCTTCGGCGTCGCCTGGTTCGCCTGTAGCCGCACTTCGTGCTGCCTAATATGGCGCGTGTCATACCCGCGCAGCCCCAGAAACCATCCGCCAATCGCCACCGAAAGCGCATCTAGGAGCGAGGTCTTCCCAGTGCCATTCACACCCACCAGCAGGTTCACTTCCGGGTGAAACGCGTACTCACAGCGTGCAAAGCCTTTGAAGTTGGTGAGGGTCAACCGATCAATACGCATGATTCATGTAGCGGCGCGCAACATCAGCGCCGCAGTCCGATTCTCCCATGCCCGCAATGCCTTTCGGTGGCAGGTCCACTCGCCAGTGTATACATACCCACGGCCTACCCATTCCAGACACCCCTATGTAAGCTTCGTTCATGAACGATCCCTCGCGGCGCCTGTCCTGGCCCGTATTGGAGATGGCGGATGAAGCGTCGCTCGACTGGATCAGGAAGGCTCTCGTCACGTACTTCGGGAAACCCGTGCTCCAGCGACGGTCTCCATGCCGCGACGCACCGGTTGGACCTCAGCCTCACTCTCGACGGCATAACTGAGCACTGCGGCAACTTCGGTGAACCTCAGTTGGTCGCCGCCACCGAAACGGGGCTTAATGAATTGGGGCTACACGAACTCGCCGCTTGCTTTTCGGAGGCCAGGGCGCTGATGGTTCCTCTCCTGGCAAAGCGGACAGCCGCGGACGGAGATACACACCAAATCTTGCGGAAAGCTGGACTCGAAATGCCGGCCGCCGAACTCGATCGGAAAGCTTGGGCGTTGGACAACCTCGTCCCGGAAAAGTCCCTGATCTATGAGGCCAGGATTCGCTACTCCCGCCAGTATCCAGAACGAGTTTTCGATCGATAGGCAGCCAGGAATGTCCCGCACACCAGCCAACCTACGGCGCCACCGCAATCCGCCGCACCCGCGCCGCCGTGGCGTCGTACACCGCCACCCGCCCCTGGCTGTCGCATGCCAGCGCCAACGGCGTCAAGAACCGCGCCGCCTGCGCCGCGCCCTCCTCCCCCGCGAACCCCCGCTCCAATGACCCCGCAATCACACCCGTTCCCACCCGCTGCACTCGGTACAATTCACTGAAGTACAGGCCCCCATCCGCGCAGGCAGCCACCGAAAGCGGGCTTCCCGCGGCAAAATCGCTGACACTCCCATCGGCGCCAATCTTCTGCAGCGCCGCCTTCGAAAAGTGCGCCGCATACAGCACCCCGTCCCGATCCATACTCAGCGCCCCGCTCGCCGTCCCGGTAGCATGCGTGCGAATCCTTCCCTCGGCATCCACCACCCGCACCCGTCCCTCTTCGGCGATAAACAGGTTCCCGGCGCCATCAAGCGCCAGCCCCATCGGCGCATCCAGCGACGCCTCCACCGCCCGCCCACCGTCCCCATCACTCCCTTTTCTACCGGACCCGGCCACCACAACACTCGTCCCGTCCGGGTCGATCCTATAAACTCGGTGCCCCAGCAAATCGCTAACAAACACCCGGTCGCCCGAATCCACTGTCATCCCAAACAGCAAAACGCCACCGTCAGCCCGCCACAGCCGTTCCCACTTCCCCTCCAAATCCGTCCGCCACACTTCCCCAAGCAGCGTCGTCAGATACAGCCGGTCCAGCCGGTCAAACGCGATTGTCCAGCCCTCCCCAACCGGTGACCCTTCGGCCACCGCCCCCGCCACCGGCCCACGGGAATCGCCATTGCCCGCGATTGTTTGTATCCGGTACTCGCCACCCGCCAGCACCAAGCCCGCGGCAATTACAAAAGAGAAAATCAAACGCATGGAGTATCAACCTCAATTCCAAAGATTCTCTGCTGCCTAATAGTAGTATTTCCCGTCCCCCTTCCAACGGCACCCTTGCGTTACATCGTTCACAGTCCGCGTTCGACTCAGGTATTCTGATAACTCCACGTCGACACCTCTAAAGTCCAGCGCATTCGCAGAAAACCACCCGCCAAAGAGGTCCCTGCGGCCTTACTGGGACAGCGAACAGCGGCAGCATACTCCCAGCCGCGAAACCCTCAACGCATGATCGCCAGCAACTCCCGGATTCGCTTCTCATCCGCGCTGTTTGGCCGCGCCGCCAGTGCCGCCCGCAGAGCTATTCGAGCCTTTTCAGACTCACCATTCTGTTGAAGCGCGACCCCAAGATGATAACGGAACGTCGCGTTCATTTGATTCCCATTCACTAACGGCGTCAGGATCCCCAACGCATTGTCATTCTTCTTCATCTTCACGTAAATCCAGCCCAGCGTGTCCGACAATTCAGCGCGTATCGCAGGTTCAACGGCCGCCTCCAACCCTCGCCGTGCATACTTTAGCGCTTCATCGAGGTTCTGCCCAGATTCCGCCATCAAGAACGCAAGATCGTTCAACGCATACACATTCGTTGGCTCAATCTCAATCGTCCTTCGGTACCGGCCCATCGCCTCACTCACCTGCCCGGCCGCCAGCAGGACTTTCGCCAATAGCAACGACGCTGGCGCCGACTTCGGGTTTACCGCGATCACCTTGTCCAGTACGTCCTTTGCTAACCCATTCTCCCCCTTCGCCGAATACGCTTCCGCCAGTGCCAACTGATACTCGCTGCTCTTGGGTTCAGCCGCGCTCAAGGCCTTGTACTGATCCACCGCAACGTCGTACCGCCCGGCCGTTTGCGCGATCCGGGCCAGCACTTTGCGCAGCCTCGGCGACGATGGATTGTGCTGCAAGTAGTTCTCCAATACGCCGATTGCCTCGCCAGCCCGGTCACTCCCATACAACGCCTCCGCCAAACCTGCGGCGATTGTCGAGTTCTTTCCCAAATCTCCTTCCATTTGCCGGAAAATCCGCTCCGCCTCTTTGTGTTTTCCCTCTGCGATCGCCAATACCCCAAACCGCAATTGCACAAATGGGGATTTGGGGAATCGGACATTGAGCCGTCCCAGTTCCGAGCGTGCCGGCTGAAACTGCCCCGCCGCCGTCAGGCATGCCACATGCAACAAATTGGCCTCAAGTTCGGCAGGCTTCAGGGCCACAACCTCTTTCGAAATTGTCAACGCCTCCTCCGCCTTCCCTCTTGCCATTAGCAATTGAGCCAAAGCGAATCGCGGTGGAAGATAGTTCCGATTCGAGCGCATCGCCACTCGCCATTCCCGTGCACCCCCGTCAATATCGCCCTTCCGGACAAGCCCCTTGCCAATCTGGAAGCGCAACGGGGCGTCTTCGGGCCGCGACGTTAACTGCGCTCGCAGTTCTTCGATCGCACCATCCACCTTTTGCGGATCCCCTTCATCTAGCCACGCCACCGCCCGCATCTGTTTCGCTTCCCCGTCGGCGGGTTGGGCCCGTAGCGCTAATTCCAACTGATCGAGCGCCTCCTTCCATTTTCGTTGGAACGCCAGGATGCGGGCCAATCGCTTTCGGTACGCCGGTGCATCCGCAGTTGCGCCTCCCACTCCCGCGTTCAAATGCGCCAGCGCCTCGTCCGGTCTTCCAACCGAAAAATAGAAATCTCCCGCCAGAAGCCTTCCATTTGGGTACTCTTTCGGGTTAGCGGTCAACCTCGCGATTGCCGTATCTGCGTCTTCCATTCTTTTCCGCGAAGCGTAATAGGCCGCCAAATCAAATAGATACTCACCATTCTTCGGATTGTTCGCGGCCTTCAACTTTAGGATTTCTTCGGCCTCCTTCGTCCGCCCTGTGGCTTCGTAGTTCTGAAACAGAGCATCATAGGCCCGCGCGAAATTCTTGTCTCGGCGAATCAATTCTTCCGCGATGCTCGTTGATTCCGCCACCTCCTTGTTTTCCGCCAGCGCCCGTGCCAGCAACAATTGCGATTCCACGTCCTCAGGCTTCCGCCCCACAGCCTTGCGAAGAAATACCACCGCTTCGCCCGGTTTGAAGTCCGCCAGCACGAGCGCACCCTTCAAAACGTTTCCATCAAAACTCCCACCGTCTTTCCCCAACAACAGATCCGCGGCTCGCGCCGCCTGATCGTATAGTTGGCGCGGCCGTCCCGGATCCGCATTGTAAAGGCTGAGGGCCAACTTTCCCGCCGCGGCCACAGCCGCTTCATTGCCGGGCATCAATTGCGCGGCTCGGACTAGATTCTGATAGGCGGGCAGCAACCGGTTGGATTTTAGGTCTATTAGGCCCAACTGGTGGTAGGCTTCCCCCATTTCAGGCGCTTTCTGTATCGCCTTGCGGTACTCTATGACGGCTTCCGCATCTTTTCCCGCCTTCATTAGGCTATTGCCTCGGTCCAGATACGATTGCGGACTGTTCGTACATCCAATCAGTCCCGCAAGACCTATCATCAACAACAACTGCCGCGTTTGGTGCCATTGGAACATAACGTCCGATTTGGTCCGCATTCCTCCCGCCGCATCTTTGGCAAACGATTCACTCACGGGATTGTTGAATTCGACACGCATGGTTATTACGAGTGCTCCAGTGCGCGTTTCGCGCAGCCCCCTGCGGCCGCAGCCGCGCCAATCTACTCCCAACCGGTTCCTAGCTGGTTGGTGCTCAGGATCGGCAGGCGGCTAATAGCAATGGCCCCCGAACGGTGTACGTCCAGGGGCCGTAAGGCAGCAAAAGCCGTCTTCCAATCTTTCACGCTTGACTATTGCGAGTCCGGCACGGATCGGCTGGAAAACTTGCGCGCAAAAACCAATGCAATTACGCCGAACCCAAGCACACCATAAAAGGAGGGTTCAGGAACTGGCGAGGTGTTTCCGAGTTGTACATCCGTGATCGCGGGCGCCGAGCCGCTCCCTTGGCTGCTTGTAAGGCGAAAGCCGGTAAAGTACTCCCCCGCACTCGCTTTAAACCCAAAGAAGTCCATTCCCGCGCGAACGTTTGGAGCAACAAGACCGTTATAGAAATACGTATTTAGGTTGGTCACGATTTGGATGTTGAGCAACGAAGTATCCCCAAGCATCCCGGCGCTAAACCCAAACAGGTCGTAGGTCGGACCAGCGGTAATCGCACCTGCAAATGGCGACCAAAAGTCGTTCAATAGAACGGTCCTCGAATTGCCATATCCAAAGTCGGACGCAATGAGAACGTTCCGCCTGGAGGTGTAGGTGATCCCCCCAATCGTATACGGGTCTCCAGGCGCGCAATAATATGTGGCGCACACGCTGTCAAAAGTCGTGTTCTGGACAATCGTTCCCTGGCTTTGAAACGAAGGGATCGTCGAATAAGTACTAATTGCCGCGGACGCCGGCAATACGAGGAAGAGTGCGCAAGCTGAAAACAAGACGTGCGCGGCGGTTACGGGCAATTTCACTATAAACTCCTTCGGACGTGTTTTATGAAGAAACTATCACGCAGGCGCCATTTCCGCAAGAGATCGGCCGCAGCCCGTCGGAAAAATGTACTAGTACTGTGCTCTCGGACGCGGCAAGAACGCACCACGCGCCGACGGTCAGCAAGCCCAACCCCAACATCCCAAACGACTTAACCACAATCCACTTGACAACCCCGGTATAATGTAAGTGTAGAGGCCCCTGCGCCGGACAAAATAGTCCAGCCCAGGGGCCTTTCCTATTTCAACCAGGGGAAAACAGCACCATGCATTCGCCGCTCAACAAAGCCGAGATCGCCCGCCGCAACGGCGCTCTCTCCAGAGGCCCCTCCACGCCTGCCGGCAAGGCCCGCTCCTGCCGCAACGCCCTCGTCCACGGCCGCCGTGCCGTCAAACTCGCCGAATTCGTCCCGCCAGATTCGGCCACCCTCACCACCGAAGACCGCCGAAAGTATTTCGCCCTCTTCGACCAGAATCTATCCAAATACCAGCCCGCGGACCCCGCCGAAAAGGCCATCGTCCGCGAAATCACCGCCACCCAGTGGGCCAACCTCCGCATCGCCGTCGCCCGCCAGGCCATGCTCAATCGCCAACTGGCCAACCACAATAACGAGATCGACATCGCCTACGAGGCCGCCTTCAGCTTCAAATCCATGTCCGCGCTCCGCCACGAATATTCGGCCAACGCCCGTCTCATCGTCCAGGCCGAACGCCGTCTCGTCCAAATGCGTCAAAACTTCCCGGCTGTCCGCCCGGAGCCCATGGATTCCACCGTTGACCGGGCGAACCACGAACCAACCAACGACACCCCGGCGCAACCTGTTGAAAACACAACGGCGACGCAAAAAACATCCGTTCAACGTATCCGCTGCAACGGCCCCCTCACGCCCGAAATCATCAAAATGTACCGCCGACTCCACCCGAACTGCGACCTCGCCTTCATTGACGGCGCCGAAGAACCCGCCATGTAACCGCCATTCCAACCCGAAAATTCACCTCGTACAGCCGAAGTGTGCCTATACACAACGCACCACGACCCGCGCTCCCAAACAATCGGTGTCAGACACTAGAATATTTTACCGTGTGACGGTTGTTTGACGGCCTAAACGCCCGCCAATCGATAGGTAAACATCCGTCAGACGACCCAACCGGCCCTCCTCCGAATACATCCGTATACACCAACCACCACCGACCCTCTTCCCAGCCCTAATCGGTGTCAGACACTAGAATATTTTACCGTGTGACGGTTGTTTGACGGCCTAAACGCCCGCCAATCGATGGGTAAACATCCGTCAGACGACCTAACCGGCCCTCCCCCGAACACATCCGTATACACCAACTACCACCCGCCCTACCGTTGGCTCATGTTATACGAAAACGTGAACTGCAGCCGGATCTGCTCCCCCTTGAACTCCGCCGGCAAAGGCGGAAACGGGTTCGAGGCACTGATCCCCGCCACCGCCGCCCGGTCCAGCGGCTGCGCCCCCGACGGCACGCTGATCACCAACTTCGGCACCGCGCCCGCCCGGTCTATCGCAAACTGCACCATCACCCGCCCGCGCTGATTCCCCATCCGCGCGCTCTCCGGAATCACCGCGAACCAGTTCTTCCGCACCGCCGCCAACACGCGAATCAAATACGGCCGGAAATCCACCCCTTGCGGATCGCTCAACAACTCCAGATTGGAACCCGTCTTACCTGGCGTCGGCGGCAAATTCATCCCCTCCCCAACACCCCCAACCCCGTCCCCAACATCCCCCACCATCAACCCGCCCGACGGCCGGCTCCGCGCCACCGCCGCCGTCGCTTCGCTCACACTGTTATTCGGCATCGGCACCTTCCGCGGACCCTGCGCCGGCTGGCTCGAATACCCGCCCGCCCCAATCGATTCAAACGCCAGCTTCGGCTTCTCCTGCGGTTGAATCTGCGGTGGCGGCGGCGCGTTCGGCACCCCCACCGGCGGCGGCGTAATGTTCCGCGCCTGTATCGGGTTCTCCACCTTTGGCGGCTCCGCCAACGGCCGCGGCGGCGCTTCCGTCCGCGGCGCCGGTATCGGCACAGGATTCCGCGCCGCCGGCCGCGTTGTCGATGGCGGACCATCCGGTATCTGCACCGCCGGACGCGGCTTCAGGCTATCCACATCGAAGTCCCGGTTCACCTCCGCCTTGTTCGGCACGTTCTGCGTCGGCTCCAACACCGGGGCGAAAATCGGCGTCACCTTCCGGACAACCGCCACCTGATTGTTGGCCTGAAACTTGTGCGCCTCAAAAATCGGCACCTCCTGCAACAAGAACGCCAGCACCAAGTGCGCACCCACCGACGCCGCGCCAATAGCGCGCCACGGCCTGGGCGCGAGTTGCTGCTCGACGCCGAACAAACTGCGTAACTCTTCACTCGATTGGTTCACTGCTGCGCGGCAAGCGTGGCCGTTATGACGGCCGCATGGGCTTCAATCTTCTCCAGAATATCCAGCGCCACCGCCAGAGCGCGGCGCGCCTCTTCTCCATCGACGCGCGGACGCCTCCGTTGCGTTACACAATCCACGAAGTGCGCCACCTCCCGCCGCAGCGGCTCCTCTTTTTTGATGAGAAACGGCTCGAATCCGATCTGTTTTTGTGGCGACACCCGAAACGTGATTCCCTTTTGGTCCGCGTAATCGAGCGAAATGTATTCATGCGGTTGGAATAGCCGCACTTTCCGCACGCGCTCCGTCGAAACCCGGCTCGCCGTCAGGTTCGCCACGCACCCTCCAGGGAACGCCAGCCGCACATTGGCAATGTCTACTTTCTTCGACAATATGGAGATCCCCGCCGCCCGAACCTCCTCCGGCATCTTCCCGGTCAACGCCAGCACAATGTCAATGTCGTGGATCATCAGGTCCAGCACCACGTCCACGTCCAGGCTGCGCGGCGTGAACAGACTCAACCGGTGAATCTCGAAAAACAGCGGAATCGTGATCTTCCCTGCCAACGCCTCCACCGCCGGATTGAAACGCTCCAAATGGCCCACCTGGATAATCCGCCCGCCCTCCGCCGCAGCGGCCAGCAGTGCGTCGGCTTCGGCCAGCGTCGGCGCAATCGGCTTTTCAATCAACACATCCAGCCCCGCCCGCAACAACTGGCAGCCCGTCGCCGCGTGCGCCGTCGTCGGCACGGCCACAACAGCCGCATCGGCACTCGCCGCCAGCGCCTCCAGCGAATCGAACGCCATCACCCCATGTTCCGCCGCCGCTTCGGCCGCCCGCGCCGGGTCGATATCGTACACCCCGGTCAGTTCGGCGGTCTCTTCCAGCGTCTTCAACACACGCATGTGATGACGCCCGAAAACCCCGGCCCCGGCAACGGCAACGCGCAGTTTCATCACGCAGGTTCCTCCAGCGGCGGGTGGCCGATTATGCAGATTCCGTACTCATTGGCCTTGGCCAGCAGTTCGTCTTTGTCCAGAAACAACGTCCGGCCCGCGTCGCACGCCAGTATCGACGTATTCGTCTCCCGCATCACTTCCATTGTCTGCAATCCGGCCACCGGCACATCCCACAGCATATGCTGCCGCCGGCGCGACGATTTCACCAGCCGCATCTGCCGGCCATTCACCAGCGCCGCTGCCCGCCGCAGCATCGCGTCCGTGCCCTCCATCGCCTCCACCGCCACGCACGCACGGTCGCAAATCACCACACTCTGCCCAACGTCGTACCCGGCCAGCGCGTTGGCGATGTTGCGCCCATACCGGATCTCTTTTTCCTCGTCCGCGTTGGGCTTGCGCCTGGTCTGCACACCCGCGCCGCACAGCAGCGGCTTCAGCAGCAGCGTCGAATCCACCAGCCGGATCCCTTCATCAGCCAATATCCGCGCCACCCCGCCAATCAGCGCGTCAGTATTCTTTTCCTTCAGCGAGAACAGCAGCTTGGCCAGCCGCCAGTCCGGCCGGATCGACGAGAAAATCGACACGTGCTTCACCTGGCCGGCCATCATCAGCTCCGTGATGCCTTCGCCTTTGCAAATGTCGATCAACTTGCCCAGCGCGCCCAGCGAAATCCAATAGGTCTTCGCCGCCAGCGCTTCTATCTCTTTCGACGCTTCTTCCTCAATGCCCAGCGCCACCACGTCCACTCCCAACTGGCGCGCCGTCTCCAGCGCCAACACCGGAAAGCGGCCATTGCCGGCGATGAGTCCAAGTGGCATCGGTTACTTTATAATGCCGCGTTCGGAGGACTGTATGAACGCGATCAGCTCTTCAATTTCTGCGTGCGCCGGCAAATCGGCGCGGATCTTCTCAATCGCCTGCGACGTGTTCAACTTCCCCCGCGTCAGCAGCCGCAGCGCGATCTGCAGATCCTCAACAACGCCCGGCGCAAACCCGCGCCGTTCCAGCCCGGTGGCGTTGGCCCCAAACGCCTTCGATTCCCGTGGCGTCACAATCGTCGCGAATGGCATCACGTCCTGCGTGATCACGCTGTAGCCGCCTATCATCGCGTGCCGGCCAATCCGGCAGAACTGGTGGACCCCAGTAAACGCCCCGATCACCGCCCAATCCCCGATCACCACGTGGCCCGCCAGCGTCACCGCGTTGGCCAGCACACAGTGCGAGCCCAACTGCACGTCATGCGCGACATGCGTATAGGCCATCAGCAAATTGTCGTCGCCGATGCTGGTTTTCAGGCCCCCGCCCTCGGTGCCGCGATGGATGGTGACAAACTCCCGGATCTTGTTCCGCGCGCCAATATGGGTCTCCGCCCGCTCGCCTTTGTACTTCAAGTCCTGCGAAGCCACCCCAACGCTCGCATACGGGTAGAAGAGGTTATCCTCGCCGATCCACGTCGGACCTTCGCAATAAACATGGGCCTTCAGTTCCGTGCGGGCGCCGATTTCCACTTCCGCGCCAATCACGCAAAACGGCCCGACAATGGCAGTCCCGTCGATCCGTGCGGCGGGATCGACGATGGCTGTCGAATGGATCGGCATCGGCTTGCTAGTTGGCGACGCGGTCGCGGATAACGCACATCAGCGTGGCTTCGGCCACAACGGCGCCATCAACGGTCACCGTGCCCTCCATCTTGCAGATGGTGGCCTTCTTGCTGATCATCTTCATTTCCACGCGCAACTGGTCGCCGGGGCGCACCGGACGGCGGAATTTGGCGCCGTCAACCGAGGCCAGCAACACCAGCTTCTGGTGCCGGTCGGGTATCTCTTTTAGAACTAGAATGCCCGCCACCTGCGCCATGCTCTCGGTGATCAGCACCCCTGGCATCACCGGAAAATCGGGAAAATGGCCAATAAAAAAGGGCTCATTGCAGGTGACGTTCTTGATGCCGACAATGCGCTCGGGCTCCATTTCGATGATCCGGTCAACCAACAGAAACGGGTAGCGGTGCGGCAGAATGTCGCGGATGGCGTCGATATCCAAAATAGCCATGTAAACTAGCGATTGTAACAGAGCATGGACCCAATTCTCGCGTTTGCGCAGGCGCAGCAAGGCGTCATTATCGAGACGATTCGGCAGATGGTGGAGGTGGAGTCGCCCAGCGACGACCGCGCCGCGGTGAACCGCCACGTCGATCAGCTATGCGACATGCTGCGCGGCGAAGCCAAGCTTACCCGCAAGAAGGGCGGCGCCTACGGAGACCACTTGCTGGTCGAGTTCGCGCTGCCGGGCCGCAAAAAAACCGGCCAGGTGCTGGCGCTCGGCCATACCGATACCGTTTATCCGCTGGGCATCCTGAAAACCATGCCGTGGCGCGTGGCCGACGGCCGCCTTTGGGGCCCGGGCGTACTGGACATGAAGGGCGGCGTGGCCTTCTTCATCCATGCCATGCGCGCACTGCGGGAATTGGACATTCCGGTGGCGTCCAAAGTAGTGCTGCAATTGAACTCCGATGAAGAGGTGGGCAGCGAATCTTCGCGGTCGCTAACAGAAGCAATGGCCCTGAAATCAAAGTGCGTGCTGGTGCTGGAGCCCGGAACCGGGCTGACGGGCAAGCTGAAGACAGCGCGGAAAGGCGTCGGCGGCTACGACGTTACGGTAGCGGGCAAGGCGGCCCACGCGGGCGTCGATTTTGAGAACGGGGCGAACGCCATCAACGAACTGGCGCGCCAAATCGCGGTGATCGCCGATTTCACCGATCTATCAAAAGGGTTGACCGTGAACCCGGGTGTCATCCGCGGCGGCACACGGACGAATGTAGTGCCGGCCGAGGCTTGTGTCGAAGTGGATCTGCGCGTGGCGCGGCTGCGCGACGCGGCGTATCTGGAAAAGAAGTTCCGCGCCCTGAAACCGTTGGACAAGCGCTGTTCGCTGACGGTGACCGGCGGATTAAACCGACCGCCGATGGAGCGGACGCGCGAGATTGCGGCGCTGTTCACCAAGGCGCGCGGACTGGCGGCGGAACTCGGCGTGGCGCTCGAAGAATCGTCCACCGGCGGCGGTTCGGACGGCAATTTTTCCGCGGCGCTTGGCATTCCAACGCTCGACGGGCTGGGCACAGTGGGCGAGGGCGCGCACGCGGTGAACGAAAGCATTCTCATCGGCCGCATCGCGGACCGCACGGCGTTGCTGGCAAAACTGGTGGCCGCGCTTTAGCGCGTGTACTTCTCCATCCAGCCTAGAATGTGTTCAATTTTTGCCACGCGGTGCGATGGATACGCCCCGCGGATGCCGTGGGGCTCTTTCGGTACGCGCACCAGAACGCTATCCACCTTGCGGGCCTTCAGGGCAAAGTAGAACTCCTCGCTCTGCCCGATGGGCGTGCGCCAATCTTCTTCGCCCGTCAGCACCATGGTGGGCGTGGTGACTTTGTGCGCGAAGAACACCGGCGAGTGGTTGATGTACTGCTGCGGATTCTCCCACGGCGCGGCCTTCATCCAGCGCATCATCACCAGCCCGATGTCGCTGGAGCCGGTCTGCGTGATCCAATTCGTGACCGGATACTGGCTGACGGCGGCCGCGAAACGCGAGGTCTGCGTGACGATCCAGGCGGTGAGCAACCCGCCGCCGCTTCCGCCGGTGACGCAAAGTTTCTTTGGGTCGATGAAGCCCTTCGCGATCACCGCGTCGACGCCAGACATGAGGTCCTTATAGTCATCGCCGGGATAGTTGCCGTGAATGACGTTGCCGAACTCTTCGCCGTAGCCGGTGGAGCCGCGCGGATTGGCGTAGAAGACGACAAAGCCGCGGCCGGCAAAGATCTGCATCTGCTGGTTGAACTCAACGCCGTACATGGCGTGCGGGCCGCCGTGGATGTCGAGAAAGAGCGGGTACTTTTTGGCGGGGTTGAAATCCGGCGGATAGATGAGCCAGCCCTGCATGGCGCGGCCGTCGAAGCTTTTCCAGGTGATCTCTTCCACCTTGCCAATGGAGCGCGCCGCGAGCAGGCCGGCGTTGGCGTTGGTCAACTTGCGGACCGCGCCGCCTGGCGTGAACGTGACAACGTCCTTGGGCTCACTCGGCGACGAATAGGTGACGGCGATTTGACCGTTCTTCGCGGCGGTGAAGGCTTCGCCGGAGGCGTAGGCGGTGGCGTAGCGGCCGTTGCCCTGCGTGAGCGCGACGGCGGGGCCATCGACGGGAACGCGATAGAGATGAGACTTGCCGGAGTCTTCGACGATCGCCAGCAGGGCGCGCGAATTGGGTTCCCACAGCGGCGCGCTGAGGTTACGGTCCAGTTCTTTGGCCAGTTGGCGCACGCCGGTGCCGTCGGCGTTCATGACGTAGAGATTGGTGTTGTGGGAGGAGTTGCCTTTGTCGGCGAACCCGGTGAAGGCAATGTAGCGGCCGTCTGGAGAGACGATGGGATTGTTTTCCACGCCATCGATTTTGGTGAGTTGGGTGGGGCGGCCGCCGTCCAAGGGGAATCGCCAGATATCGTCGGGGTAGAGCGTTGTGTCGGCGTCGGCGCGGCGGGCGGCGTGAACCAGAATGCTCTTGCCGCCGGGCATCCAGGCGGGTTCGCCGCCGTGTTCATAGTCGCCATCGGTGATTTGGCGCGGAGCGCCGCCGGTGACGGGGACCACAAACACATGCGCGAAGCCGAGCGGGCGCTGGCCAATGCCGCCAATGCCATCGGCGCGCCACTTCAGGCGCGTTTCGACCACGGGCGGCTCCGCCCACGTGGCCCCGGCTGGCGCTTTGGGCATGGCGATGGCCCAGGCTGGTTTGGCGGTGACGCGGGCGAGGAAGGCGAGCGATTCGCCATCGGGCGCCCAGCTCAGCGCGGATGGCGCCGTCTCCAGGTCGGTGATTTTAGCCTCCGCGCCCGAGTCCATCCAGCGGACGAATATCTGCGGTTTGCCGGCGCGGTTGGAAACGTAGGCGAGTTTGGAGCCATCGGGCGACCAGCGAGGGAGCGAATCCTTCCACTTGCCGCTGGTGAGCGGCCGGTGGTCCTTGCCGTCGGTGGAGGCCTGCCAGAGATTGACGTGGAAGGTATCGGCGAAGCGATCGGCGGTTTCCAGGGTGTAGACGACGCGTTGGCCGTCAGGAGAGATTTGCGGTGCGCCAACGGTCCGCCAATCGAAGACGGAATCGCTGGTGAGTGCTGGGGCGGCGCCCAGGGCGACGGTAAGGAAGGGGAGCAAAAACAGGCGCATGGGAACAGAATAATGCGGCGGAGGGGTGAAGTGGTTGGGAAAAACGCGACCCCAACTACAGAAGACTCAACTAAATATGAGCAGCCAGCACTCATAAACACCTAGAAAGAGGTAGTGTCAAAAACTATTTTTAGCTTGTTTTCAACAACTTAGATCATTTTTTTATCACTCCTCGCCGGAGTGTGCTAATAATATTCACAGGGCGCACGTCCGTTGCCCCGGCTCCCCGCGCGCTTCCGAACGCCGCCGGGTGAGACTCAGGATCCTGGATCCATCAGTTCTAACACCAGCACCAAGAAAGTATCTGGAGGTCATTTCATGAAAATTCGTCCCCTCTACGACCGCATTGTTGTCAAGCGGCTCGAAGAACAGGAACAGATTCAGGGCGGCATCATCATCCCTGACACTGCCAAGGAAAAGCCGCAGGAAGGCGAAGTGGTCGCCGTCGGCAAGGGTAAGCGGAACGATAAGGGTGAGATTATCGCTCTCGAACTCGAAGTCGGAAACAAGATCCTTTTTGGCAAGTATTCGGGCAGCGACATCAAGGTCGACGGCAACGAATACCTGATCATGCGCGAAGACGAAGTTCTCGCCGTGATCGCCTAACGGAATTCAGGAAATAAGGAGCAATTATCATCCATGCCTGCAAAACAGATTGTTTATAGCGAAAATGCGCGCCAGGCGATCCTGCGCGGTGTGAACCAGTTGGCCGAAGCGGTGAAGGTTACGCTCGGACCGAAGGGCCGGAACGTGGTTCTGGAAAAGAAGTTCGGCGGCCCGACGATCACCAAAGACGGTGTGACGGTTGCCAAGGAAGTGGAACTGAAGGACCCGCTCGAAAACATGGGCGCCCAGATGGTTCGCGAAGTGGCGTCGAAGACCAGCGACGTGGCCGGTGACGGTACCACGACGGCGACCATCCTGGCCCAGGCCATCTTCCGCGAAGGCGTGAAGGCCGTTGCCGCCGGTGCGAACCCGATGGCGCTGAAGCGCGGCATCGAAAAGGCCGTCGTTCTGGTGACCGACGAAGTCCTCAAAATGTCCACCAAGGTGGAAAGCGATGAGAAGATCGCCCAGGTTGGCACCATCTCCGCCAACGGCGACGCGACCATCGGCCACATCATTGCCGAAGCGATGCGCAAAGTGGGCAAGGACGGCGTCATCACGGTTGAAGAATCGAAGACGATGAACACCGAACTGAGCACCGTCGAAGGTATGCAGTTCGACCGCGGTTATCTGTCGCCCTACTTCATCACCGACGCCGACCGCATGGAAGCCGTCATCGAAGAGCCCTACATCCTGATCCACGAAAAGAAGATCAGCAACATGAAGGACCTTCTGCCGTTGCTTGAGCAGATCGCCCGCTCCGGCCGCCCGCTCCTCATCATTGCTGAGGAAGTGGAAGGCGAAGCGCTGGCCACGCTCGTGGTCAACAAGCTGCGTGGGACGTTGAACGCCTGCGCCGTCAAGGCTCCTGGCTTCGGCGACCGCCGCAAGGCGATGTTGGACGACATTGCCATCCTCACCGGCGGCAAGTCGATCATGGAAGAGACCGGCATCAAGCTGGAAGGTGTTCGCCTGGAAGACCTCGGCCGCGCCAAGCGCGTCACCGTGGACAAGGACAACACGACCATCATTGACGGCGCCGGCAACGAAGCCACGATTTCGGGCCGCATCAAGCAGTTGCGCGCGCAGATCGACGAGACCACTTCGGACTACGACCGTGAGAAGCTGCAGGAACGCCTGGCGAAGCTCGCCGGCGGCGTCGCGGTGATCAAGGTTGGCGCGGCCACCGAGACCGAAATGAAGGAAAAGAAGGCTCGTGTGGAAGACGCGCTGCACGCGACTCGCGCGGCCGTTGAAGAAGGCATCGTCCCCGGCGGCGGCATTGCACTGCTCCGCGCGGCGGCCTCGCTCAAGGGCATCAAGTCCGACGGCGATGAGCAGATCGGTATCGACATCATCCGCCGCGCTTGCGAAGAGCCCATCCGCCAGATCTCCGGCAACGCCGGGTTTGAAGGCGCGATCATCATCGAGAAGGTTCGCGGCAACAAGAACGCCAACTACGGCTTCAACGCTGCCTCCGGCGACTACGAAGACCTCGTGGCCGCTGGCGTCATCGACCCGGCCAAGGTGACCCGTTCGGCCATGCAGAACGCTTCCTCCATCAGCGCCCTCATGCTGACCACCGAAGCGCTGATCTGCGAGATCCCCGAGAAGAAGCCCGCCCCGGCTCCGGGCGGCGACCACGGCCCCGGCCACATGGACTACTAAACCGCTTCCGGTTTGGAACCAACGGCCCCGCTCCTTACCAGGAGCGGGGCCGTTGGTGTTTTTAGCAGAGCCGATTCGACCGATCACGCGCGTCCCGGGTGGGCGCCGGCGCTGGATTGCTGTTCAAGGTGGGCGCTTTGCTCTCGCAATAACAGCAGGAAGGACGCGACTGTGATCGCCAGCAAAATGATGAAGCCGATCGCATACAAACCAATGGCCCGCTGCTGCTCGTCGGCCGTCGTCACACGCGCCGCGCGCATCAGGAAACTGGAAACCCCCGCCGCGCCGCCATCAAGCACAAACCACCCGGCCAGGATCGAGCACAACACGACGTCTACACTAACGACCCACCTGAACAAAACCGCCACTGGTCCGTGAGCCCTTGGCCTATTGATTTGCAGTTTCACTTTCGCGCCCTCCGAAGCTCGTCCGGTGTCCATTCGATAGGTTTCTTTCGATTGGTCGACGATCGAGGTCGCGTCGGCACTCTGTCGCATGAGCTTATCACCAGTATCACTCCTAAACCGCTCATTCTGCAATAGAAACCATTCGGATGCCCGAAAATTTCGCAAACGGAAACGACAGTAGGACCCCTGTGAATAATCATACACCACGTCATAGTGTACCTATGTAAGATATTTGTAGTTTACTGCGATACAGTATTTTTTACTGTTTTACAGGAACGATTCCGGTTGCGGTATGCCGGTGTTTTTTGACGGCCTAGAATAATCGCATCAAAAATTGATTTAATAAATCTGATCTTCGTGATTGATTTTACTGTGAATTTAAGATAGCGTAACCATAGACCGCTGGCTTCAGAGGTGCGCATTGTCTGTTGGCTACCAAATCCGTAGCTTTCCCCGCACGATCTTCGTCATCGTGCTCGCGCTTCTGACGTTCCATTTCGTCACCGGACTCATTCCAACCATCGCTGGCGCCCTCGGCATCCTTCCCGCCCATCTCCAACGCGTTCACGACGGCGCCGCCATACGGCCGCTGGTCACCACCCCCCACAACGCGCAGCGCATGGCGAGTGCATTGGAGCGGCTTCGCCGGTTTCCATTACCCAAGCGGATGAAATGGCTGGATCCCATCGCGGGAGAGACCGGCGCCCTTCTCAAACAGTTCGCTTCCGACAGCAATGCGCTCCCGCTGCTCATCAATCAGGTGGACTCGGAATACAACTCGGGAAACGCTGGTTTTTGCGCGATCGAGGACGCCATCAACTGCGTCACGCCGAGCAAGCGGAGCCCGGGCGCGGAAGCCGGAGAGGAGATCCCGCTAATGGTGCTTGACGGCAAGCCGACTGGCTTCGGCGATTTCACGTTGATCCACGAATGGGGCCATTTCTGGTGGCTCCACGACTTCTATCCCGGCGGACTCTGGTGGATTTTCGAACTCGTGCAGAACCCGCGGTTGTGGATCATAGACACATTGGGGCTGGGCTCGGACTGGGCAGTGTTTGCGCTACTCCTCTACACAGCGCACAAGTGGTTTCGCAAGCCGTTGCCCCCAACGCTATTGGACAGCATTCTGAAATAGGCGGCCATGACTACCCCCGACATCATTGAACGATTTCGCAGTATTGGGCTCAACCCGCGCCTATTGCTCCAGCTAGACAAGGCCGGAATCATCCGGCGCACCAGCGGGGGGCGAGGCCGCAGCCGCACGATTGAATACGCCGAGGATGGCGACAGTTTGCGGGACTTGGAATTCGTCCTAGTGAAGTTGAAGGCGGGGCAGACATTGGAGGAGGCCCAATATGCCCTGGCATCAGAAAAGACTCCCGGCGTGCTCCTCGCCACCAGTGATCCGTTCCTCGCCTTTATGGCTTCGACGCGCTTTGGAGACTCCCGCCGTGTTTATTGGGGGCCAGATGCCGGAATTGCGTTGCGTCTGCTGGAAGAGCAGCGGATTGGCGTACTGGTGACGGAGACGACGTTGGCGCCGCGGCCCGGTCAGCCCCCAGAAATTGCCGCCGCCAGCCAACTGGCGGCGGTGGCGCGGGCAAAACGGGTTCGCATTGTCTATGCCACCGCAGACCCGCCTCCGGAACCGGAAGCGCCCGGGGGGCCATCTGAAAATATTCTCCGGAAACCGATTCGAGGAAAACAGTTCGAGGATTGTGTGACCGCGGCATTGTCGTGCGCAGCGCCCACGCCGCTGGAGGGCGGTGCGCGTAAGGGGGATGGGTAATGCCTTTCACCAACTTAAGCCGGGAGCAGATTGCGCAATTCACGGCCGTTTTGGGGGAAGCCCGCGAGACGCTGCAGTGCGAATCCAGTGCCCTGTTTTGGGCCAATGGGGACGAGATACGGCTCGTCGCCGCCAGTTCCGACCGGGATGACGGGCGCATCGGGGACTACAAAATGCCGATCGCCTCAAAACGCGCGACCGGGTTGACCTCGCACATCGCCGATCTGCTACGCAACGGCGCATGGCCCGCGGACGATCCCGACCCAAATCCGGAAAATCCGTATTTCGCCAACGACGCGGTGAGCCTGTTTGGCGAGCAATTGCAATCCAACCGCTATGTCGCCGCGGCGCCGATGCCTCACCTGCATGACCGGTCCTGGTCGATCCTGGGTGTGCCAGTACGCCATCCGAAGACGGGCGCGTTCCTGGGTCTGTTGAAATTTCACAACCGTCAGAACGGAGCGGCGGAGCTTCCCTTCGACGGGCGGGATGCCGCGATCGCCCGGCTGTTTGCCGAGAAGCTCGTCAATGTCAGTCATGCCGGGACCGTCCAGGGTGTCCGCTCCGGCGAGTTTTGGAGTACGTCGCTGCTGGAAATACTGAACACCCGGTCCGCCGAAGACGCAATCAGAAAACTGCTGGAGCACACCGTGGCGCTAGCGGCATCGCTCGCCGGCGCCTCCTCGGTTCTGGCGAGTTTCGACGCCTCCAACCTGCTTGGTTTCGGTGAAGAAAGGAATCGCGCGGAGACCGAATTCACCGCCGCCTTTCCGCCGGACTCGGATCACACGCTGGCCCAGCGGCTCTTGAAAAGTTCTCGTGTAAATAAGCAGGAAACAACCCACACCCCGAAGGAGGCGGAATCGCAGTGCGGATTCGCTATTACGTTTGGCCACGGGTGTGGCGCCGTCGCCGTGGTTTTCGATCATGCCGTTCTCGACGGCTTCATCGAGTCCGCCCGGCGCGCAATCGCCGGGCTCGTCGCGCCACACTACGACATTGTGATTCACTTCAACCGGATCGCGGTGGTGAGGAACCATGCGGAAGTCAGTTCGTTGAATCAAACCGAGGCGGCGCGGAGCGTCAATGACAAGAACGACACGCAAACGGCCTATGAACCACTCCTCCGCCTGATCTGCGAACGATTCGATTGGGATTTTGCCCTGCTTTTTGTCGCCGACCGGATGCATGGGGGACTCCGTATCCACGCACAATCTGGAAGGGACAAGACTGCGTTGGGATTCACATACCTCTTCAAGGAAGAGGACGCGCTAGCCGTTCGCGCGTGGCGCGACAACCGAACGCACCTTTCCGAAGATCCCGCCGCCGATGGCAAACTCGCTATGCGAGGCCGCCGCCAATTCGAAATCGACCATGCCTGCATGGCCGTACCGGTCTGCCCGTCCTCGGCGAAAGGTTCTCCTCTCGGCGTCGCGGTGTTCTGGAGCCGCGATCGTGAACGGCGCCCGAGGCGTTCGCAAGCGGCAGAAGCGCTCGCGCTCTGTTATTGCCTTGGGGATCTGATTGCCTCGTCCAACTCCCTGCGACGCCAGGTACATCTGCTTGAAGGCATCACAAATATCAACCAGAAGGCGCTTCTGGCCGCCTCACGGGAAGAGATGCTCGACGCCATCATGGAGGCCGTCCGGAGTGCAGGGCTCCAGCGCGTCCGCCGTTTTCGTTACGATTCGTCCGCACGATCTTTCGTCGGCGTAAAGTCGCTGGGAATGTTGGCTTCGGAGAGCATAGAGGGCCTCACCATATCGGGAGCGGAAAACCCGTTCGCCGCCGACACCATCGACTCCGTTTCCCAGGGCGCCATACGGGCAACGATCTATCGCAATCAGGGCGAACCGCGCTCCGCCGACATCGGCACAGCGCCGGGCCTGGAGAAGCCGGACCCGGACGCCAGAAGGCTGTTCAAAGATCCCGGCATCCCATGGGTTATTCTTCCCCTGGTTTCCGGCGGAACCCTCGTTGGTCAGATCGCCGCCGATACCGGATTCCCGCATCGAATTCCCGACCATACGTTACGCTACCTTGATCTCCTCGTTGAATTGGCTTGCCTGCACCTTTCCGAACTCCCCGCCCGTTCCAGGAACGCGCCGCCCATCTTCGATCAACTGCTCTCCGTGATTGCCACCAACTGCCAGGGCAACGCCGCCATTTCGGAATCCCTGGACTCGCTCGGCGCCAACCCGCCCGGCGAACTTGTCCAACGCCTTCGGCATTGGGCTAAGATCCAACTGGAACGCGACGCCCGGTTTCTGGAAGTGGTGTCCGACTGGCGTCATCTGCAGAACTCCAGTCCCCGCGAACCGCGAAGCGCGCACACATCACTTCGCGAAGTGGCCCAGGCCTGCTATGCGCGACGCGAATCACTGGCGGCGGCAAGGCGCGTCATGATCACCATCCACTGCCCGTACGGGCTGCGCGGAATGGTCGAAGCGCCGCAATCGGACGTCTTCATCCTCCTTGACAACATCCTGCACAACGCAATCCTCGTCTCGCCGTTCGGAGCAGAAGTCCGGGTACGCATTCGCACATCGGAACGAGGCCCGGTTGTCGAGATTGAGGATCACGGTCCCGGTGTTCCCGCCGACCAACGGCAGGATCTCATTTTTGAACCGTTCGTCTCCATCCCCAGAAGGCCGCCCTCCCAAGATCCCAACTCGATTGACTTCGCCAGTTTGCCGCACACCGGCTTGGGGCTCTTCGTGGTGAGGCAGATTGCGGTTCGGAATGGAATCACGGTGTCCTGCCGGCCAACGGAAGGAATGCAGGGGACGGTCTTTTCCGTCTGCTTTCCAGCGCCCAAGGCAGCCATCCCGCTGGATTGACCGCGAGGCAAAAGCAGCCCGATTCGCTGTCACTACAACTCAACGAACGGCGATGGAACGAACGGCCAACGCCAATTCCCGCGCATCGCTGGCGATGCGGATTGGCGGCGTTGCCGTCAGCGTCACCCGCGCTTTCGCCGTGCGGCCCGCAGGCAGTGGAAACGACAACACAAAGTCGCCCGGACATTGCTCGACGCGCCGCTCCACCAGCGCCTGAACGCCCCACTTACCCGACACCGTCACCCCAACCTGCCCCGGAACGCAGAAACCTTTCACTTCCAACACGTCTCCCGGGCCTTCCAACGTTACCGTCGCGCGGCTTGGCATCCAGCGAAATCCCTCTTCCTGGACATGCCATTCCGGCCCCAGGAACGGGGCCGAGGCCGTACTTGCCAAATCCATTCCTCTTGGCGCCGACTGCCGGGCCTGGGCTACATAAGTGGCCGTCGATCGGACCAGCCGCCGATTGGTGACCGTGTACACTTCGGCCTGCCCGGCCGCGAGAAGCGCGCTCACGGTCTCTTCCGGCAGCGTATAGTCGCCGGCTCGAAACAGCTCCGGGTATGGCGTAAGGCGCGCCGCCGTCTGGGGCGTCAGCTTCGTTCCGGCGGCGCGCACCAGCGAAAACGGGTTGTCGTAAACACCGGACCAGAATAGGCCGTCGCCAATGCCATCGAGCAGCAGCGTCTTGCCCGGATGCAGTTGTTGCGCTTGGTTGACACCAAGTACCAACGCTTGCATGTCCAGGCTTCGGTCCACACTTACCCGCGATTCGCGATACGCAACCGGAGTGTGTAGCAGAAAGTATGACAAAAAGACGGCCAGAGTCATTCGTGGATATGCCTGCCACCCAGCCGCGAACAAGAATGCAAAACCAATGGAGGGAACCGTAAGGTAATAGTCAGTTACATGTCCTTGTAGAGGCAGCATGGGGGCAAGAGTGGCAAGAAACCATCCGAGGCCCAAAAGCGCCAGCAGCCGAGCAGCTCGCTTAGCCGTCAAACAGACAATAACCCCACTGAATACAACACTTACGCCCCCCCCCCCCAGCACTTCACAATACCTCCAGGCAGTAGAAGCGATCCCCAAATCCCAGCGCAGCTCGTAGGCGCCATTTGTAAGCCGGGGGATCAGAAGTAAGTGTCCGATAGTAAATACAATGGCCGGCACGCACACCGCCAGCGCCGCTGTCGCTATGTTCGACTCCAACACACCGTACCCGGTCAAGTAACATGCCCACGCCGCCGCGAGCATCCAACGGTTGCCGGTAGAGCAATACCGTTCAAACAGGACCATCGTCGCCAGAACGCAGCAGGCGAGCATCACTTGATTGGTTGTCGCCACCCAGGTCAATGGCTTTGCCAAACACGGCTGCACGGCCCAGGCCGTGGCGCCCAGCGCCGCGCCCCAGCGCGAACCGATAGGCGAAACAGCAACATGCCCAGCAGCAGGCAGTTGGCGACTTGCAGCAGGAAGCAGAATACCCTCGCCGGAAACGCATCGAGGCCGAAAAAGTGGAAGCTTGTCCAATAGAAGAGACGCTCGCTGAGCGGCCGGAATGTGCCCTGCGCAATGGGCGTCATCATCATCGCAGGCAGATCAGCTAAGGGAGTCGCCGCTGCAAACTGAAGGTGCGCGAAATCGTCCTGCTGAAACCACGATTCCATTCCCGCATGAAAGACGCCCCAGCAGACAACAACGGCTGGAATCAGATACACCGGAAAGCGGCGTAACCAATCTCTGGTCATTCGGCGGCCCAGTCTGGCGGAGAAGCGTAGTGAATCGAATTCATAGGAAGGCCACTTACATGCCATCAACCCCAATTTCCTGGCACTCCGTTTTCCGAACTCCGCCCGCACGGCGCAAACATCCCCGTTCCGTCGCTCGTATCCGCTCTCTCCCATAGGGAGACACCGCCCTATGACAGCGCGCCGCGACGATGGTTTCCCACCCGCCAAATCGTTCAAAGACGCCCCATCCGCTAAACTGGAACTTGCCACCGAACCCCGTCGTTTCAGCAAGCAGTGAGACTCAAACCAGGAGAGGCGAACGAGGTATGTATTCATCACCCGAATCGGCGGAGCTGTTGCGCTATTTGCGCTTGAAGCTGGCCGTCATGGGCCACCCGCTTGACCGTGTGGAAGGCGACGACGGCTTCGTCGACATCGCCCGCCCGTTGCTGCGTAACTACGAGAACAAAGTCCGCCTGCTGAAGGACTACCTCTGCCCCGCTGACACGCGCATTCAGAACTTCCTGGACGCGCACCTCGCCGAACTCGGCGAGCCCGTTCCGCGGCTGCCCGGCAACACGCTTGTGCTCGACCGGGCCGGGCTGGGCCGCATCCTCTCGCTGCCCTACAAAGGCGCCAGCTTCCGCTCGCCCTACTTGCGCTCCTACCGCATTGCACAGGGCATTCTGCACAACCCGGTGAGCGACCGGCGCACCACCAAAGGCGTCTTCCACGTTGTGGAAGGCGGCTTCCCCGTGCCCGCCGATAAACAGGCCGTCCCCAAACGCGCCTTTGCCGCGCTGCTCAAAGCCGCGCTGGCGCCGCCGCAGGACACGCTGACACTCCCCTTCACCTCCGCGCAGCAGGACCCGGCCCGCGTGTTCGTCTCGCTGCTGCTACGCCCGACCGTCTGCCCCGCCGCCGGGGACGACCCGCGCAAATCCATGGAAATCCGCTTCTTCGCGCCGGGGAGCCTGGTGAGCAATCTCGACTTTGTCGAATCCATCTTCGGCAATGGCGGTGACCCGCAACTGCCCGAAAACGACGCCGGACTCGACGTTCTGCACTGGACCGGCCACACCGGCTGCGTCATTCTTGCCCCGCATCTGGCGGGCCTGAAGAAAGCAGCGCTCGGCCTGCCGCATGTCTCGCAGGCAACGCCGCGGCAGATTCGTGACGGCATGTGCTGGGAGAACGAGGACGAACTCTACAACGGCGGCAGCGCGTTCAAAATCTGCGCCCGGGATCACCACGGCGTGATGGTCACCATCATCGCCGACAACTACTACGGCTATTGCAAAAAGGAAGTGAAAACGCAGATCAGCTTTGCCGCCAACCTTTATGGCATGGCGGAAGAGGAACACGCCGGCGGCGCCATCGCTTTTGCCACCTACATTCTGGGCCAGGAGTTTCACGCCGAACAGACGGTCAGCCTGAAGAAGGGCTCGTTTGAACAGGCGATGACACTGCTTGCTGGCCTGGTGGACCGCCACCCGGAAGGCTACGCGGTGGACCGGCAGCACCCTACGCTTTTCTACCTGCCCGAAAACTCGATTTTCCGCCTGCGCACCGGGTTCGTTACCTGGGACCTGAACGGCGCTGAACAGCGGCTGACGCTGCGGCCCGGCAACGCCTACGTCCTGCCATCGGGCTTCCGCGTGCAAATGGAAAAGCAGTTTTCCGGGCGCGCCTGGCGCCTGATCGGCGTGCGGCCGAAAGGCACGTTGTGCCATAAGCCGTGTACGGTCTCCGGCGGCGGCAAATCCGAGATCTCCAAGTCGCTTTCGAGCGCCCTGCTGCGCGGCCCGGTGTTCGTGCGGGACTACCGCGCCGATATGGCGCAGGTGGCCGAGATACTGAAGATGGACTTTTCGGCCATCTATCGCAATCGCCTGCCCGACGACCGCAGCCGGCGGCCGATATTGAGCCCGGAGCGCTCACTAGGCTCCGTGATTCAACTGCTGACGCCATCGGCCGAGTACAACGACTTTTACAACAATTGGCTGCGCGGACTGCACCAGACGACACGGCAACTGGTGTTCACCGTGAAGCGCTACTATCGCCCGGAGTGGGGCGACAACTGGGCGGAGCATTTCACGGTTGACCGCATAAACGGCTACCTGGGCCACGAGTTGAAGTTCGACCAGGAACTGCTGGTCAGCAACTATCTGCGGGTCGGATTCGACGAAGAGGGCTCGTGGCGGATCTACAAGCTGCGGCCGGATTTCTATCCGTCGGTGAAGGTGCAGGTGGAGGACGATATTACGGCGTCGGCGGTGGTGCCGCGGCAGCGGCTTTCCGGGCTCGATCCGGAGACCACGAACCCGTCCGTGAAACTACTGGCCAATTGCGAATCGCTGCTGTTTCAGCGGCCGGATGAGGCCATCCATCGCGGCGCGGACTGGCAGGCCGAGGCCGACATAGCGAGCCCGAACACGTTCCTTTCCAACTACGAGCCGCTGACGCCGGCACAGGTGACGGCGATGGTGGACCACGTGACGGAGATGGACCGCTTTACGCCGCCGATGAAGAAACTGTTGGAGGACTTTGCCGCCAACGCGCAGGGGGAGGCCTATGCGGTCAGTTCGGCGCATCCGCGGATGGTGAACGGGAAGCCATCGCTGAACCCGCGCTACCTGCAGCGCCGGCCCGACCTGGCGGCGCCGCGCGAATCGCACATCGCCGAAATCGTGGCCCGGCTGGAGCGTGAGATACCGGCCGGGCGTCCGGTGCAGTTCCCGGTGAACGCGGTGCTGGCCGGCCGGCGGAACAACCCGCCGGACCCCGCCATCCACCTGCCCGCGCTGGCCGTATACGGCCCGATACACTACCAGGAACTGCCCGAACTCTTCATGGAGTTCCTCTCTTCGTTGACCGGCAAAAGCCCGGCCACAACGGGTTTCGGCAGCGAGGGCGCGCTGACGAAGGGACCATTTAACGCGCTGGCGCCGGTGGTTGATTGCAACAACGCGCTGGTGTCGTTCATTCTGACCGGGTACCCCGGCTTCACGACTTCGGCCGGGTGGGTGGGCCCGAAGATTCGGGTGGATCACGACGTGAGCCTGCTGGTGCCGGAGATATGGTGCCGCATGAGAGTGGCCGAGCGCGAGCCGGAATTCCTGATCGCCAACGGCCTGCTGGAGAAGGTGGAAGACCGTTTTGTGAACGGGCGCACGGTGCTGGCCAGCCGGCTGGGCTACCGGATTACGCCGCTGTTTGTGGACCGGTTCCTGGGACGCATATTTGAGGTTCCAGGCGCGGTGTTCCCGCTGGAGCTGCTGCGGCCGGAGATGCAGGACGAAGCGTTGTTCGCCGAAGGGATCGACGCGATTGTGGAGACGCAGCGGCGTGTGGCGCTGCACTACTTTGACGACGGCAGCGTGGAGTACGCCTGCCCGCCGTTGAAGGCGCTGCTGCACATTATGGCGCACGGCCACTATGAGGGCGCCGGGATTACCGATCCGGAGTTCCGGCGGCTGTTCACGCGGGAAGCGATGCTGGCGAGCGATTGGTACCGGACGCGGCTGGCGGTGAAGCAGGAAATCGACAAGGCGCTGTGGGCGCGGCACGTGGCGGCGCTGGAGGGCTTTGCGGCTGAAGACGGGATTGGCGTGGATGTGGCGACGCTGCTGGCGGAAGCCAAGAGGCAGCAGGCGCGGGTGGGGGCGGCGGCGTATCTGGAGGAGTTAACCGGCACGATCGGGGCCGATCCTTCGCACGCCCGTTGACGCCAGGCGCGCCCACTCGATGCCGAAACGGCCCAGGTATTTGCGGAGCCGGTCGGCATCGTTGGTGGAGGCGTGCCCGCCGTGGAAGGGGCTGCGGGCGGGGCATGTGGCGGTGCTGGAGGGCCTTGCGGCTGAAGACGGAGTTGGCATGGGGCGGCGGCGTATCTGGATGAACTAACCGGCACGACCAGGGCCGATCCTTCGCACGCCCGGTAGCAGCGGCAGTCGTGGTACACATGAGAGCAGTAGTTTTCAACTGACGCTGGAGATACTCATGGCAACTCGGACGGCCCCTGCGCTTCGTCGCACCGCGCTATTATTCTTTTCGTTACTTTCTTACTTGGCCGCCGCCGATCTTGCTCCTAAGTTTACAGATCTCCCAACGAGGTTCGAGCCGAATCTGGGCCAGCATCCGGGCGCGGCCGCGTTCCGCACTTACGGATTGGGCTATTCCGTCTGGCTGGATAGCGATCACGCGATTTATCGCTTTCGGGGGAAAACCTCGACCGCGTCAATTGAGATGAGACTTCTCGGCGCCAATCCAGATGCGAGGGTAGTCGCGGAGGCGCCCGAGGCCGGTGTTAGTCACTACCTAATGGGGAGAGATTCGACCAAGTGGATTCGCAATGTTCCCCAATACCGGCGGCTGATTGCCCGAAAGGTATATGACGGCGTTGACCTGGCCTATTATGGAAACGGACGTGAACTGGAACACGACTTTATACTGGCGCCAAACGCCGATGCCGGGCAGATTCGACTTCAGTTTCTGGGCATCGAAAATATAACGACGGACACCGCGGGGGACTTGTTGCTTCACACAGTGGGCGGCGTTGTTCGGCAGCGGCGCCCTGTGGCATATCAGATGGCGGGCGGACGCCGCCAGGAAGTAACGGCAAGTTACGCCATAGACGCCCAGCGCGTGGTGCGGTTCACGCTGGGCAGCTATAACAAGAATCTGCCGCTCGTGATCGATCCGGTTCTGTTATATGGCTCCTACTTCGGCGGTAACGGTCAGGATGAGATACGCGGCATCGCAGTGGACTCGACTGGAGCGATTTACGTAGCCGGCTCGACCGAGTCCACGAATCTATCCACACCGTCGCCGCTCGACTCCTCTTACAACGGCGGGAGAGATGTGTTTATTGCAAAGCTCGCTCCGTCGGGCGGGTCACTCGTCTATGCCACATATATAGGCGGGTCCGGCGCCGATCGCGCGAATTCACTCGCCATCGACGCGACGGGCGCCGTGTATGTCGCCGGGTCGACGGCTTCGACGGACTTCCCTACCTTTAATGCGTTCGATGCGACCTATAACGGGGGAGCAACCGACGCGTTCGTGCTGAAGTTGAGCCCGGCTGGTAACGCTCTGGCGTATTCCACGTTTCTCGGGGGCACGGTGGACGAAACCGCCAATGGAATTGCCGTTGATCCCGCAGGCCACGCGGCGATCACCGGCACGACGAACTCCTCCACGTCGTTTCCAGTTAAGGACGCCATTCGCCCGGCATCTTCCACGTTTTGGCCCGACGCGTTCGTAACGCGCCTGAATCCCGCCGGCAACACGCTGTCTTTTTCCACATTCCTTGGGAGTTCGGGGATCGACGAAGGAGCGGCGGTGGCCGTGGACGCAGCGGGGGCTGTCTACGTTACCGGCAGCGCCGGTTTTTCCGATTTTCAGATATTGAATCCGTTCGATGGCACCTGGTCGAACAACGAGGCGTTCGTCACGAAATTCAACCCGGCGGGCACGTTGGCCTATTCCTCCTACCTGGGCGGCGCGGACACCAATGCGGAGGCTGGGCGAGCGATCACAGTGGACTCCACGGGCGCCGCGTATGTCGCTGGCGTTACCGACGCCTTGGATTTCCCCACTGTCGGCGGTTATGCGAATGAGTTTTTCGGCGGAGTGGAGGCGTTTCTAGCCAAGGTCGCTCCTTCCGGCGCCACGCTTCAGTACAGCTTTCGCTTCGGCGGTTCGGCCGAGGAGCGCGTCTACGGTGTTGCCCTGACGCCTTCCGGCGGGATCTATGTATCTGGCGCGACGAACTCTTCGAACTTCCCGTTTGTGAACCCGCACGACACAACGAATTGGGGCCGCGATGGCTTCTTGTCACGTTTTTCCGCCGCCGGCACGGTGCTGGAGGATTCGACTTTGGTTGGCACCGGAGGAGCGATTTTTCCTTATGCGCTGGCCACAGATAGCACGGGCGCCGTTTGGGTAGCGGGGGCGATAGACGGTTCGGTGCCGGTTCGCAATCCATTGAAAGGCACGGCTGACCTCAATGGCGACGCCTTCATCTTGTCCTACGGAGGAACGATCACCACGGTTCCGATCACACTCTATTCGCTACCGTCCGGTCTGACGGTAATCGCCGACGGCGTATCGCTCGTCACGCCAGCCATTTTGGACTGGGAGCCTGGCTCCACACACACGCTTTCCACCGTTTCACCGCAAACCAGCGGTGGCGTGGTCCACAACTTCAACGGATGGCGCGACAATCCGCAGCAGACGAGGACAATCGTGGCGCCTGCATCCGCAAAAACGTACGAGGCGTTCTTCGCGCCGTCGTCCTGCGCGTTCCAGGCGACACCCGCCGCGTTTGAGATTGGAAGAGGCGCGCAGACGATCACTGTACAAGTGAACACGCAGGACGGTTGCACGTGGGCATTCTACAGCGATGTTCCGTGGATCAATACGATGCTTTCGGATTCGCGCACCTACGTCACATTTACTGTGGACGGGAACACCGGACCTGTTCGCTCAGGGAATCTCGTGGTGGCCGGAAAGACGATTCCGGTTGTGCAGCGGAGTTCCGTCGCGCCGTCCGCGCCTACGGCTTTGCCTGCCGCGGTAACGGGATCTCCGCAGACTTTCACCGTTTTCGCGACCGATCAGGATGGCTTTGCCGACATCAATCGTGTATATTTCCTAGTCAATTCGTCGCCCACGGTTCCCGCCAATTCGTGCCACGGGTTCTATGACCGGGCCGCGAACCAGTTCTTCCTATACAACGACACGCTGACCGCCGTTAGCGGGCCTATGGCGCCTGGTAGCAGCGGCCTGCTGGAGAACACGCAGTGTGCCGTGTACGGTTCGCTGTCCATACTCGAATCGGGCACTGGCGGCACGCTTCGATTCAAGGTGGGGCTTGGATTGAAGGGAGCTTTTGCCGCGACGGAACAGAAACTTTACCTATGGGTGGTGGACAACGCCACCAATGGCACCGGGTGGGTGCAGACGGCCACATGGGGCCCGTCTACGGCATCCACGAACTACCCGCCGGCGGTGCTGGGAGGCGTCAGTTCAAACGTTACCGGATCTCCGCAAGTAGTCCCCTTACAGGTGCGGGATCTGAACGGCGCCTCGGACATCTATCGCCTTTATTTCCTCGTGAATCCGGATACGAACATGGCTCCTGGGGTATGTCACGGATTCTATGACCCCGCTTCCAATGGAATTTATCTGTTTAACGACGGCCTTACCGCGGCACTTGGCCCCATTACGCCGGGTTCGTCTGGGAGCCTGCAGAACAGCCAGTGCACCGTGTTTGGCAGCACCTCCACTGTAACGCCGGCTACGGGCACAGACCTTACTCTGAATCTGGGCATATCGCTTCGCGGCGCGTTTGCATCCCGGAACCAGAGGGTGTACCTTTGGGCGCGCGACAAAGCGGCCAACGACACAGGCTGGCAACAGGTGGGGGCGTGGAGTGCGCCGGCCGCGCAGCAACCGCCCTCGGTTGGTTCCGTGACGCCGCTCAATCCAAGTGTTGCCACCGAAACGCTTGGGATTCTGGCCAGCGATCCGAATGGCTACGGCGACATTTACCGCATTTATTTCCTTGTGAATACGGCGGCGAGCGTTCCGCCCGGCTCTTGCCATGGATTTTATGAACCGGCGACCAACGCGGTATACCTCTACAACGACGCGCTTTCCGCCGTATTCGGCCCGCTTGCTCTCGGCAGCACCGGAACGATCGGAAACAGCCAGTGCGCCATTAACGGCGCACTCTCCAGCGTTCGCTACGCCTCTGGCACCAACTTGATGCTCGACCTGAACATGACGCTGAAGACCCCGTTCGCAAACACACCGCGCAACATATTCATTTGGGTTCGAGACACCGCGGCTAACGATACCGGGTGGCAACAGTTCGGGACGTGGGCACCGCCGGCGCCGGCCACCGCGCCAACGGCGATATCCGGCGGGCCTTCCTCGGTCGTCTCCACCACTACGCCCGAGACCTTCTTCATGTCGGCGAGGGATCAGAACGGGCAAAGCGACGTCACCCGCTTTTACTTTCTGGTTGGCAACACCGCCCAAGTCACTCCGGATTCCTGTCATGGGTTCTTCGACCGCGCCTCCAATGC
>JAEUQC010000140.1 GCA_016789905.1 Bryobacterales bacterium
GAGGGCGAGGAAAGGAAGCGAAAGGCGGTCCCCGAGGAGGACGAGGGGAAAGTGGTAATCGTGAACGGTGAACCAATCGCCGAGGGGGACGACAATCGATACCGCGCCGCTGGCGCGCAGCGACCAGGCGAGCCAGGCGACAGCGGCAGTGGCGATGGAAAACACGACGGCTGTGACGCGGGTGAGCGCGCGTTCCGGCGCGTCCCAGCCCAGCAGCCAGAGCATGGAAAAGGCGGCGAAGACGGCGCCGGGCGCGAGTACGACGGAGAGTAGAATGAGCTGGGTGGAAGTCAATTGAGTGTCCTCCGCGCCGGGCGCTGCTGGATGACCGCCATGGGAAGGTGATCGAGCTTGCCGCGATACCAATCGAGCGAAGAAGGGGCGGAGGGCAGCGACTTTACTTCGCCGGACAGGTCCTCATAGCCTGAATCGCGGCGGATGCGGATGCGGCCAGTGTCTGGATCCATGGCCGCGATTCGAATCCATCTGTTGACGACAAACTCCTTCACCGCCGGGTTCGCTTCAATGACCGTCTCCAACCGCTCGGGCGTGGTTTCGACGACGAACAAAATCCGCACCGGCTCGTGAATTTCCACCATTTGCAGCGGCAGGCCGGTGCGCAGATCGCTGGCCTGTCCGTTCATGACGCCAATGAGGCCGGTGATATTGTGCGGCAGTTTGGTGCCGCAGCCGTAGCGTTCATTGTCGACGAAGGAGAAGTAGTATTCCAGGCTGATGCCGCCGCAAACCGGAACGACAGCGCCCATCAGGCGGGCGAGACTCTGATTGTCCGGGTCGATATAGGGGTCGTAGGAGACGAGGAAGGCGCGCCGGTCCATGAATAGATTTCGCGTGATTTCGCGGCGGCCAACGATGCAGACGGCGTTGGTGCAATGTCCATACTCCGGACGAGGCTGGGCCAGATGTTCCGAACGCTCCTCGACGTGCCAGAGCGCGGCGGCGGGATCGGCAGATGGTGAACAGGACTCAAAGCGGCGGGCGCGTTCATGGGCGGAGCGGGCGCGCATCAGGTCGAAAGAGTTGCGGATGGCGGCCAGGCTGGGATGGTGGGAGACGGGGACGGCGCCGGTATCGAACAGGACGACATCGTCGCTGCAAGTGTCGTGGTAGCCGCCCACAAACCATGTGTCGGCTGGAATGGTGATACCTCGCGAGACCAGTTCCGCCCGGACCTCCGGATGGTTGGCCATGGCGGCGAACAGCCGGGCGTTCGGCCCGCCGCGGCGGCCGCCGCAGGCGCCGCAATCGTGGGCCGATTCGTGCGGGTTATTCAGACTGGTGGACCCGTGGCCAAGCACCACCACGAGGCGCGAAAAATCCTTGACGAGCCCGGCCGGACCGAGAACGCTTGCCACGCGATCCGCCTTTTCCGCAATGGCGAAGCCCTGTAGCAAACCCTCTACGGCGTGTTGCGATTCGGAGTCGTTGCGCATTAGCGTTACTTCGGTGCGAGGTTCCGGGAAGAATGCGCGATTGAGAGCTTCCCGCAGTAATCCGTAGCGGCGCGGCGCGAGGACTCTGGCGATCAAGGGAACGGAGGTAAGTGTACCCAGCACAGCGGTGCTGATGGCGCCGCGCACCAGCGAGCGGGAGGAAACGAAGAGGCCACGGCTGAGCCGGGCCCACAGGCGGCGGCGGAAAACACGCTGTTCGTGGAGGTGCGCATCCTCTTCAGTGGCCCGCTCCACCACGGCATGTTGCGGCTTCACCACAACCGGGCAGAGGGCGACGCCATGGGCATCATCAATCCCCTTGTAATCGACGGCGACACCAAAGAAGCCGGCGGCGGAAAAGGTCTCCACCAGCGGGTCCACTTCCTCCAGCGCGCGGCGGGTGGATTCTTCTCGCTCGTCGATGCAAAAGAAGACTTGAGCCACGGGGCGCAGCCGCTTTTCATTTGGAACATAGTTCCGCCGGTGGCTCGCCAAACCGAGCAGGATCTCCTGTTCGTGCCAGCGTTCATAGGCCAAGTGGAAAACACGCCGGCGCTCCAGATGGTCAAAGGCTTCCACTTCGACGGCGAAGCGCGACCAGCGCTGTGGCGTCCAGTTTTCGATGGCCGAAGCGGTGAGGCGGACGAGCCGGGCGGCGTCGTATAGCGCGGCGGCGCGCGCCAACCGGGCGGAAGCGGCATCGAAAGAGGGCGGCGCCGGCTGCGAGTCCAGATTCGCCAAAGCGACGCGGGCGAGCGTGAGGCGCACGGCCAGATAATCTGTGAGCGAGCACGGAACCGGGTCGTGTGGAAACAGCGCCGGATCGTTCTCCAACTGTGCAAACAGTCCCGGCCAACCCGGCATGGCGAGCAGTTCGTCGCGCAGTTTGGGTTCCCAACTGTTCTCATCGGGGCCGAGAAATTCGAGCACAACATCGACGGCGTTCGCGTTTTGCGACGCCTGTGTTCTGAACTCATCGTCGAGCCCGGCAAGAGCGGGCGGGAAAAGGGAATAGGCCTGGGAGGCCAAGTTCCGCACTGCCAGATAGAAGCCCTCCTCGCGCCCGGGCATAGGCCAATACGACATGCCCTGATCCAGGAAGACGGAGCAGAGCCTGATGAGCAAGGGATGGACCGATTCATCGGCGGCGCGCGCGGGGGCCGCGGGCAGGGAGTCAACCTCGGCGGTCCGCCGCTGGCAGGCGTCGAAGAGTGCTCGGAGCGTGGGTTGTTCGCACTCAGCGGCGAGGTCGCCTTCTTGCAGGCGCCAGGCGATGCCGGCGGCGTCGAACGTACGCACGCCGGGATGGAGCATGGCGCGCCAGAGGTCGCGCCGTTGCAGTCCCGGAACGATTTCCGCATCCGGCTCGCGGTGGAGCACGGCCTCAATATCCTCAGGACGGATGCGGCCGCGCGCCAGCGCCTGGCGGTAGTCTGCTTCCGGCATGTACGGCTCTGTTTGGAAGAGCCTGGAGGCCTCCAGCACCGCCTTTTCAAAAGGCAGATGCTGGAACGCGTGCAGGGTATTGTGATGAATGAAGACACCAATAGGACCCTGGGCGGGGAGCAGGTGGGCCAAGTGGTGAATAAGATGGCTGAGGCGGCTTTTCGGACTGGAATGGCCGCTCAAGACGTCGCCGCCGAGGTGCGGGCCTTCCGGCGGGCCGCCAGATGATGGTTCGAGTTTGTCTGATGATCGTCCAAGCCAGTAAGGACGAGCCTGCGGTTCGTCCAGCTTCGCTCGATGGTATGCAACTTATCCAGGACCGTATGGTCCACGACCCAGGCGTTTTTAAAATCGATGATAACGGTCTGAACGTCCTGATCCACATTCAGCAGCCGGCGCTTGAGTCCCAGGTAGTTTGTATAAATAGCGGCCTCGTGAACGCGCAAAACAAGCTCGCTTCCGCTGCGCTCCTCTTCAACAATAGCCTTGAACAGCGTGGAAAGGCGGGCGCCATTCTTCAAATGCAGCGCGGCTTTCAGCACCAGGCCAACGCCGACGCCGATGAGAATATCTGTAGCCAGTGTAACCAGCATGGTGACAACAAAGAGCAACAACTGCTCCGGGCCAATCTTGTAGACGTGGACAAACTCCTTCGGCGATGCCAGGCGGAAGCCCGTGTAGATGAGCATCCCAGCCAGGGCGGCCAGCGGGATCTTCTGCAAGAGGCCTGGAATGAGGGCCAGGGAAAGCAGAAGGAACAAGCCGTGGAAGAAGTTGGACAGATGCGATTTGGCGCCGTTATCGATATTGGCTTTGCTGCGGACAATCTCTGAGATCATCGGCAGGCCGCCCAGCGCGGACGCGACCATGTTTCCGATGCCGGTGGCCAGCAAATCCTTGTTCATGTCGCTGTTGCGCTTGTCGGGGTCCAGTGAGTCGACGGCGGAGACGCTGAGCAACGATTCGATGCTGCCGACAAGAGAGAACATCAGAATGTACTTGATGGATATGGCGCTGAAAATGGCGGAGAAGTCAGGGAAGGCGATGGTGCTGGCCAAGGAACCGGGCAGCCGGATGAGGAAGTTCGGGCCGACATGGAAAAGGTGATTCGAGAGGTGGTAGTTGTGCTCATGCTCCAGGTCGAAGAAGTAGCCGATGGGCACAGCAGCCAGCAGGACCAGCATGGGACCGGGGACACGGCGAATCCAGTTCGACTTCACCAGGGGCAGGCCGAACAGTATTAGTAGCGACAATAGCCCGATGAAACAGACCTCCGGGTTGAGGTTCAAGATGCTGTGCGGTATTTCGGCCAACAGGTGAAGCGGTTCCTTGCCCTCCGGAGTGACGCCGAGCAGAACATGGGTTTGCTTGGAGATGATGATGACGCCAATGGCGGCCAGCATTCCGTGGACAACCGACGAAGGCATGAGATCGCCAACGACACCCGCCTTGGTAAGGGCAAAAATGACCTGGATGGCACCGGCGACGAGGCCCACGGCGAGTGCCCGTTTGTAGCCCAGCATGTTATTCCCGGCGCCAAGTTCCATGACGGCGCCAAGCGCGATGACAATGAGTCCGGCGGCGGGCCCCTTGATGGTGAGCCGCGCGCTGCCCAGGAAAGAGACGATGAGGCCGCCGATGACGGCGGTAAGGATGCCCGCGGTTGGCGGAAAACCGCTGGCCATGGAGATGCCCAGGCAAAGCGGCAGCGCGATGAGGAAGACGAGGAAGCCGGAACCCAGGTCGGATTTCCAGGTGTTGGGGAACATGTTTGCACTCTCCGTGAATACCAGGGTGACGGGAACGGCCGGGGAAACCCATCCCATCTGGAGGGCAGCAAAGCTCCCCAATCCAAGGGAGTTCAAGCTGCCAGCCGCGCCTGTAGACTGGACACATGGTGCGGACCGCTCTTTCCCAGCAGAACGTTTTGCGGATACTGACACTCGGCTTTGCGCTGGTGGTGGTGCTGGTGATCGCGGCCGCGTATGTGGGCTATCAGGGGTCAAAATCGATTCACGAGAACGCGCAGGAACTGGTTCGTGGGCATTTTGTGAGCTCCGGCCGGGGGGCGGAACTGGAAGCGAAGATTGAAGAACAATCCCAACTCCTGTTGGACGAATTGGAGCTGGTGCTGGGTGTTTGTTTGGTCATGGCTTTCGGGTGCGCGGGCATTACGGTGTACACGACGAAGAGAGCGTTTCAGCGGTTGGAATGGCAGACGGACGAGTTGGAGCGGGTATCGTGGCAGATGCTGCAGGACCAGGAAGTGGTGGCGCGCCGGTTCTCCCATGAGATGCATGATGAACTGGGCCAATCCTTGACGGGACTGAAAAGCATGTTGAAGCGGATGGATGGGCCCGGATTCGTGGAAAACCGGAAGGAGTGCGTGGAGATTCTGGATGGAGCGCTGACAGGGGTGCGGGAGCTTTCGCAGTTGTTGCGGCCGGTGATCCTGGACGATTTCGGGTTGGACGCCGGGCTGCGCTGGCTGACGGAACGGTTCTCTGAGCGGACACGGATCAGCGCGGAATACACGTCCCATTGCCCGAAGAGATTGAGTGACGAGCAGGAGACGCAGCTATTCCGTATTGCGCAGGAGGCGTTGACGAACGTGGCCCGGCACTCCGGCGCGAGCGAGGTGCGGGTGCGGCTGGACACCAGCGGCGAACGCGTGCTGCTGCGGATAGAAGACAACGGGAAAGGGATGGCCGAAGACAAGCAGAGCATTCCGAGCCTGGGTTTAGTGGGGATGCGAGCCAGGGCGCGCCACGTGGGCGGGGAGTTTTCCATGAAGGCCCTGCCGGCCGGCGGACTGCGCGTGGAAGTGCAGGCGCCGGCGCGGTACGGGGAGAATAAAGAGGGGAGTGCGAACGATGGGTAAGAAGATCCGGATTCTGCTGGCGGACGACCATACGGTGGTGCGGAAAGGCATCCGCATGATTCTGACCGCCCAGCCGGATATGGAAGTGGTGGCGGAGGCGAAGAACGGGTTGGAGGCAGTGGAGGAAGCCGGGAAGACGCAACCGGATGTGGTGATCATGGACGTAAACATGGAAGGGCTGAACGGGATAGAAGGGGCGCGACGGATTGGCGAAACGTCGCCGCGGAGCCGTGTCTTGGCGTTGAGCATGCACCGCGACGCGGTCTACGTGCGGGAGATGCTGCGGGCGGGCGCGAAGGGATATTTGGTGAAAGACGCCGACGACGATGCTCTGCTGGACGCCGTGCGCGCGGTGGCGCGCGGGGAGGCCTACCTGAGCCCTTCGGTGGCCGATGCCGTTTTGACGGACTACCGCAAGCATGTGACCAACCCGATTGACCTGTTGACCGCGCGGGAGCGGGAAGTGCTGCAACTGATCGCGGAAGGGAAGACGAACAAGGACATTGCGAATCAACTGAACCTGAGCGTGTATACCGTTGAGGCGCACCGCAGCCGGCTGATGGAAAAGCTGAACCTGCATTCGACCGGGGACCTGGTGCGATTCGCGATTCGAAACGGGATCATCAGCTAACAACGCCGGCGGAAACGAAACCTGCATCGGAGCGCGCGGCGGGCTCATCGAAGGTGGCAGGAGAATTGACCAATGATTGTGCGGAAATCCAACGCCGAATGGCGTGGCGACTTGAAGACCGGCGCGGGAACGGTGGCGCTTGGCAGCGGCGCCTACAGCGGGCCCTATTCGTTCCAATCCCGTTTTGAATCCGGAACGGGGACGAACCCGGAAGAGTTGATCGCGGCGGCGCACGCGGGGTGTTATTCCATGGCATTTTCCTTCGCCATTTCGCTGGCCGGTTTCGCCCCGAAGCGGGCGCACACTGTAGCGTCGGTGAAGCTGGAGCCAGCCGCCGGCGGCGGCTTCGCCATCACTGGCATCGAACTGGTAATGGAAGCGGTGATCCCAGCCATTGAAGAGGCGCAG
Organism: Bryobacterales bacterium; assembly: GCA_016789905.1. Taxonomy (GTDB): domain Bacteria; phylum Acidobacteriota; class Terriglobia; order Bryobacterales; family Bryobacteraceae. The sequence goes on from JAEUQC010000140.1 coordinate 6,821, forward strand.
TTTCAGGCCATCGCCGCCGACGCGAAAGCGAATTGTCCCGTATCGAAGGCGCTGGCGGCGGTACCTATCTCACTGCGCGCGACGCTGGTGAGCGAGTAACGCTTACTTCCCAATACAGAATGTGGAGAAGATGCGGTTGAGGATGTCGTCGGCGGTGGTTTTGCCGGTGACGGCATCCAGCGGGTGGAGCGCGGCATAAAGATCCAGCAGCAGCATTTCGTGCGGGATGTGTTCTTCCACGGCGAGCCGCGCGGAACGAAGCGCCCCGGCGCATTCGGCGAGCAACTGCTCCTGGCGGAGCGATGTGATGAACGCAAATTCGTGCTCCGCCTGCGCGGCGTGGCCGATGGCGTTTAGTACGGCCTGGCGCAAATGGTCGAGGCCTTCGCCAGTAGCCGCGGAGACGGGGATGGCGGTGACGGGGGTGGTGGCGACTTTAGGGAGATCGGCCTTGTTGGCCACGACAATATGCCGCCCCTGGGCGGCGGCGCGGCGGAGAATTTCCTCATCGCCGGCGATAAGCGGAGTGGAGCCATCGATCACAACGAGCGTCAGATCGGCATCTGCCATCGCCTGCAAGGACCGTTCGATGCCGAGCGACTCGACCAGATCGCTGCCCGCGCGGATACCGGCGGTGTCGACAAACCGGATGGGCACACCGGCAAGGGAAACGGTTTCGCTAACCAGATCGCGCGTGGTGCCGGGGATGTCGGTGACGATGGCGCGATCCTGCTCCAACATGCGATTGAAGAGTGAGCTTTTGCCAACATTTGGCCGGCCGACGATGGCAAGGGAAACGCCGTCGTGGACCAGGCGCCCGTAGGAGAAGCTGTGCACGAGCCGTTCCACGCCGGCGGTGAGCGGGGCCAGGCGGCGCAGTATTTCCGAAGCTGGGGCGACGGAGATGTCGTCCTCGGCAAAATCGATGCCTGCTTCCAGCAGCGCAATCAGTTCGAGGAGCTGGCTTTTCAATGGCGTCAATAGACGCGCGACGGAGCCTTCCACCTGGCGGGCGGCAACGCGGGCCTGGTAGAGGGTGGTGGCGTCGATCAAGTCGCGCACGGCCTCGGCTTGTGGAAGATCGATGCGGCCGTGGACGAAGGCCCGCAAAGTGAACTCGCCGGGTTCGGCGAGGCGGGCGCCATGCCGGCAGGCCTGCTCCACGCAGAAGCGGAGAACGACGGGAGCACCATGGCAGGCGATTTCCACGACATCTTCAGCGGTATAGCTGCGAGGAGCGGCGAACCAGGTGGCCACTACCTGATCCACTATGGCGCCTTCATCGTCCACCAGTTCAGCCAGCGTGGCATGCCGGGCCACCCACTCCGCGTCATCGGGCAGACGCAAGAGCTTCGAAGCCACATGCCGGGCGGAATCCCCGGAAATGCGCACGATACCGATTCCCCCACGCCCCGGCGGCGTGGCGATGGCAACTATGGTTTCCACAAACTAGGTGTTGCGCGGGCGCGGACCGCGGCGAGGGCCGCCAGGGCCGCGGCGATCACGGTCTCGTCCGCCGCGACGGTCGCCGCCACGGTCGTTGTCCCGCGAATCGTCATCGCGGCGCGGCCGTGGCGCGGGTTTCAACACAATATTCGTCGGGGCGGGCATATCGGCCCGGTAAATGACTACCTGGCGTACAGGCCCGATGCCGAAGCTCTCGCTCTTGACGCGTTCTTCGCCACGCAACGCCAAGTGAATGATGCGCCGTTCCCGGCTGGTCATCGGGTTGAACTGGAAGTGGTCACCGGTTTTGATCACGCGTTCGGCGGCGGTTTGCGCCGTCATCCGAAGCTCCTCGATGCGCATCATCCGATAGTCGTTGGCATCGAAGCAGAGCAGTGCGTGCTCATCGCTGGGGACGTGGAGAACTTCGAGCGTCAAATGTTCCAGCGCCAGCATCAGCTCGGCCTTGTTGGCGAGCAATTGATCCACATCCTGCCCGCTGAAGAGCACCATCAAATGCGGATCTTCGATTTCCGGATGGATGGTGCGACCGGGCACAACGTCAAACTTCAATTCCAGGTTAGCCCCGCTGATCACGGGCTCCAGAAACTGGCGGACCCGCGGTCCGTGTTCTTCGACTGTGTATTTCCTAGAGCCGCTCATGCCGTTATCAAAAACCTAAGCTCCTGTTATTTGCCCTTCTTCTTGGCCGCGATCTGCGGAACCGGCGAGGCCGGCATCAATTTGTTGAACAGTAACTGCTGCGCAATTCCAACCAAGTTTCCGGTAAGCCAGTATAACACCAGACCACTGGAGGCGTTATAGAACAGGAAACCCATCATGAGCGGCATGAGCAGCATCATGCGCGCCTGGGAGGGGTCCATGCCGCTGGTGGGAGTCATTTTCTGGAGGTAAAACTGGCTGCCGATCATCAGCAGCGGCAGTATGCGGACGGCGAGTGTTTCCGGCTGGCTGAGATCTTTCACCCAATACCACTGGGTGCCACGCAGCTCAATGGCGACGCTCAACACCTTGTAGAAACCGATGAAGAAGGGGAACTGCAACAACATGGGCACGCAGCCGCCGGCGGGGTTCACACCGTGTTTGTTATAGAGGTCCATCACCTCTTTGTTCTGTTCCTGCTTTTTCGGATCGTTGAAGCCAACGCCTTTGTATTTATCGTTGATGCGCTGGATTTCCGGCTGCAGCGTCTGCATCTTCTTCATGGACTTCATGCTGGAGAGCTTCAGCGGAATCAGCGCGATGTTGATGACAATGGTGAGGATGATGATGGACCAGCCCCAGTTGTGGACAACGCTCGAATCCAGCCAGCGAAGCGCGGCGAACAGCGGGCGGCCGATCCAGCCGAACCAGCCCCAATCGACGAGCGAGACCAGGCGTTTGTCGGTTTCGCCCAGCAGGTCGAGATCCTTCGGCCCGACAAACATGGTGAACTGGTTCCGGCCGGCAATGCTCAAGCCTGCGCCGACGAAGGGCATCCGGTCATTCGATTTCGGCGGTTCGGGGAGCGAATCGGAAAGGGCGGTGAGTTCGATGGTCTGGCCGGGCTTCGGCAATGCGACGGCGGCGAAGTACTGATCCTGCAACCCAGCGAAAACATAGCTGCCGGCGTTGGCGATGGGACCATCGCTGGCCTTCGAGTTTTCGAACGTTGTGGGAGAAGAATCGCTGGGCGGCAGGTAAACCGCAAACTGAGCCGCGTAGGCTTTGGGCACGGTATGGTCGCCGAAGCCGCCGCGCCAGACAAGCGCGTGGGTAATGGCCGCGTTCTTCTCTGAAACCGCGCTATCGACTTCCACCAGGTAGCGGCCGTTGACAAAGCGGAAGGACTTGCGGGCGACGGTGGCGCCGTCGTTATAGTCGAACGTGATGCCGTCCGCAGAACGGGTGACAGCGAAGAGTTTGTCGTTGAGTTCCGCGGACGGCTTCTGATCCTTGTACTGATACGTGAAGGGCCGAACGCCAAGCTGGGTGGCGTTTTCGCCATTCACCAGATTCAGCGGCTTGCCGTTGTTGTCGGTGAACTTCTTAAGTTCCCAATCCATAACCACGGCGCCTTTGTTGGAGAACTTCACGCGATAGAGCGCGTTTTCAAAAACGGGGAACTCCGCTTGCTGGCCAGAGACCAGCGTGGCGGGTTCCGGCGTGGCAGGCGCGGCAGGCGCCCCAGGGGTGGCGGCGGGCGCCTCCTGCTTCTTCGCGGGTTCCGCCGCTTTCTTCTGCTGGGCGGCCGGTTGCGGCGGCTTCGGCAGCAGGTACTGCGACAGGAAAATGACACCGCCCATCAGGACGAATGCGAGCAGCAGGCGCTGCTCCATCGATAACTCTTTTTTGCCTTCAGCCATGGGTAGAAACTCTTATGGTCGCAAAATCAATGAACAGGGTCGTAGCCGCCCTGATGAAAGGGATGGCAGCGGCAAAGGCGTTTCAGCCCAAGCCACACACCGCGAACGGCGCCGTATCGCGATACGGCGTCCATCATGTACTCCGAACAGGTCGGCCGGAAGCGGCAGGCCGAAGGCAGCCACGGAGAAATGGCTGCTTTATAAAAGCGCAATAGGCCGAGAACGATTAGCCGCGGCATCGTTCAATTAGCCTTTCCAATTGACGGGTAAGCTCGGCGAGCGGCGCTTCGGCGGCGGCGCGGCGAGGATTGAGCACAATATCGAGCGAAGGGTCGATTTGCCGCAAACGAACCCGAAGCTGTTCGCGAATGCGGCGGCGAATCCGGTTTCGAATGACGGCTTTCCCCACGGCGCGCGGGATGGTGAAGCCGATGCGCGGGCCGTCCCTTTGAACGGGCTCCGGAGCGGTGCCGGAGGTATGCCGGAACAGGAATGCCACAAAATAGGGACACGAAAAACGGCTGCCGTTGTCGTAGACTTTGCGAAAGTCAGCGGACTTCAGCAGCCGGCTGTTCTTGGAAAACCGGTTTTCGCCGTTATTCGTTGGCGTGGGAGGCACGGACGGCGCGTTCGTCACTGACCGTCAACTTCCAACGGCCACGGGCCCGGCGGCGGGCCAGAACGGCGCGGCCATTCTTCGTCTGCATGCGCGAACGAAACCCATGGGTCTTGGCGCGGTGACGGTTATTCGGCTGAAATGTACGCTTCGGCATTACTCTTTCCTATTCTAGGGCGTTAGGGACAAACCTAACCGTGGACGCACGGCGCCCAAAACTTGATTATAGGGGATGTGTGCGCGAAAGGGCAACTCGCCACGCGCGACGCAAAACGCGTCATACTCGAAACACACGATATGCAACGCAGAACCAAGTGGTGGCTTGCGGCCGCATTTATCGGTATTCCCGCGGCCGGCGGGCTGGCCCTCTATTATCTGGCCAAGCAACACGCGGCGAAGATTGAGCCCTATATTCGCGATCAGGCTGTCCTGTACCTGCGTGAGCGATTTCATGCCGAGGTGGAGATGCGGGAGCTTCGGATCGATATACCGGCGCTGTCGCCGGTAAAGCTCTATGTCTCCAAAGGCCGCGGCGTGATGGCAAGCGTTGCCGGATTGGATATTCTGCTGAAGCGCGACGCGAATCTGCTGCTGCGTATGCAATCCATGCGGTTCGAAGTGGACCTGGGCCAGGTGTTTGAACCGCACAAGGGTGTGACGACGGTGATGCTGGACGGCGTGCAGATCGTAGTGCCGCCCAAAGGAGAGGCAACGCGGCGCCCGGGTGGCGGAGCGTCGCCGCCGGCCAGCAATGTCCGGATTGGCGAAGTGGTCATCACCAACGCGAAGCTGATCCTTTCCCCGAAAGACAAGAAGCGGGTGCCGCTGGAGTTCGACCTGCACCGCATCCGCCTAATGGAAGCCGGGGTGAACGCACCTATGCGCTACGAAGCCGAACTGCGCAACGCCAAACCGCCAGGGGAGATCAAATCCACCGGTCACTTCGGCCCATGGGACCGCGATGAACCCGGCGAAACCGCGCTGGACGGGGACTATAAGTTCGAGCGGGCAAACCTGGCAGTGTTTAACGCGATTGGCGGAGTGCTGAACGCAACCGGCACCTTTAAGGGAAAGCTCAACGACATCGCCGCCGCCGGCGAGGCCACGGTGCCGGACTTTTACCTGAAAGCATCCGGCAACAAATTGCCGCTGACGGCCAAGTTCGAAGTGCAGGTGGACGGCACCAACGGCAACACCATTCTGAAGCCCGTGCGCGGGCGAATTGGGCGGACCTCCTTTGTCACCAGCGGCGGCGTGGTGAAACACGATGGCGACCAGCGGCGCACCATCGCGCTGGACGTGAACATGCCCGCCGGAAGATTAGAGGACGTACTGCTGCTGGCCATGAAGGGCAACCAGCCGTTTATGGCTGGCGAACTGCAAATGAAGAGCAAAGTGCTGTTGCCGCCGTTGAGCGGAAAGGTGATTGAAAAACTCCGGCTGGACGGGCAGTTCACGATCAGGGATGCGAAGTTCCTCCGCTCCCAGATTCAGGACCGCATCGACCGCATGAGCCGCCAGGCGCAGGGGCAGCCGAACAACGAAGGGATTGACGAAGTGGTAAGCGGCATGAGCGGCCGGTTCCAACTGGCAAACGAACTCATCACGCTGCGGGAACTGGCCTTCGGCATTCCTGGCGCGGACCTGCGACTGGACGGCACATACAACCTCGACAACGAAGTGATCGATTTCCGCGGCGACTTGCGGCTGCAGGCTAAACTATCGCAAACACAGACGGGCTGGAAACGCTGGGTGCTAAAGCCGGTAGATCCGTTCTTCGCCAAGAACGGCGCGGGACTCTATACGAAAATCAAGATCACCGGCACTCGCCAGGAGCCGAAGTTCGGCCGAGATAAATAGACCGGATCAGCCGCCCAGGCGCAGGCTGAACCAGCGATGGCGCCGGGTGGGCGCGTTGCGGGCGCGCAGGATGTAGCGGTAGTCGCGCCAGTTGACGGCCACCAGATAAACGCCAAGCAGGATGATGCTCACGGTGATGAGCGTCACCATCGCCACCGCGCCAAGGTGAACCTGCACGGTGTCGGCCTCCGGCTTGAACAGGTAGCGCTCAAACACATGGCCGAAGTTCATTCCGAAGAATCCGGTCAGCACCGCGCCGGCGCCGAAGATCATGCTGAGCATCGCCAAACGGTTGACGGCTTCCGTGCTGCGCTGCTGATTGTGTTCGTTCAGCGCCGCGTTCATATTGGCCAGTTCCTGTTCAATCTGCGCGCGCAGTTCCTCCACGCGATAGGCGCGGCACTGCATCTGGAAGTGTTCGATTTCCTCGTCCTTGTTGGCAAGTTCGTCGAAGTACCAATAGTTGGAGAAGTTCAGGAATTCGTTGCGCAGGTCGGTGGCGATTTCGACGTTCACTTGTTCCAGGCGGCCGACGGCGAGATTCTCATAGAGGCGGCGGGAAACGAGCGCGACGTTTTCGGCGAAATCGAGCAGGGTGGCGCGGTAGAACAGCGCGACGATGGCCATCAGATAGTAGCGCCCGGAGAACATCCGGTCGATCAGGTTGCCTTCCTCCATTTGATGAAGCCCGCGGTCCCTAACGCCGAGTGCCAGCGTGACGTTCGAGTAGCGGGTGAAGCCGTAGTAGGTGCCTTCATGAGCCCAGCGGGTGTAGCAGTGTTCACGCATTTGTTCGCGCGTGAAGGCCGGGTCGTAACGGAACCCTTCGCCATCACGGTCCACATAGAGGAAGCGGCTGAATAGGTGTTCCACATTCTCCTGCGTGCCAAAGCCAGGATCGACGGCCATGTAGGAGTAGGGGATCATGCGCTCGTCGAAGATCTGCTCATATTCGAGCGTTTCGTAGTTCAGGAAATAGAGCAGGGATTGGATGAGCTTTGAAAGCGGCGGCTGAAACTGGATAATCGCGCCGGATTCGAAGGTCTCCTCCGCCAGCGTCTCTTCGCCGACTGTGAGCAGGGAGCGGGCGGGGACGCGGCCCTCGCGGCGCTGCCGGCCGCTGGTGGGGTAAACCTTCCGCATCATCTCGTTCATCCATAACGCTTCGCGCACGGTGCAATCGGCGCGTTCCACCCCGATGGAAAGGATGCCCACGCCATTGGCGAACAGAAATAGCCGCAGGTCCGTGACTGGGACGGAGCAGGAGCGGCCGCGAACGTCGTGCGCTTTCCAGAGCAGGGGCAGCGTCTGCGGCAGCATCATTTCGTAGACGCGCAGGAGGGTGGCCTGATCGCCGGTCTTGGTGTCGAAAAACACGCGGCGAACGAAGGGGTGAAAAAAAACCATGTCCTGGTAGGCGCTGGAATCCAGGTCGAATTCGGAGTAGGACGCGCGCCGCCAGCCGCCGAGCCGCGTGCGAATCGGGGAGGCGGTGGCGCAGTTTTCCGACCGCAGCCAGTCGTCCAGGCCGTCGATCCAGCTACGCAGCGGCGGCCAGAAATCCGGGTGCGCGGAGGCTACCACTTCCTTGTCGATAACGAACGGGAAGAGGAAATAGGTCTTTTGCTGAAGAACCGGTTTCCCCGAGGGCACTGTTGTTATGATAGCGGCCCGGCGGGGTTTCCCGCCTACAACTGATCGTAAAGAATCGCCCCGTAGGTCTTCACTTTCAACGTTCCTTCAATCGTTGGCCACGCCGACTGGTGGTCATTCGACTTCACCCAATTCAGACGGTCTTCCTCCGATTTGAAGTTGATCACCAGCCGGTAGTTGGCGCCCTCCGGCGCGCGGCCGGCCTTCGTTTCCCGCAGCTTCAACAGGTACACATGCAGGTAGCCCGGCTGCTTGGCCATGGCCGGCTTGAAAATCTCCTTGAAGTTTTTCTTCAAATCTTTTTCCTTGGCCGGGTCCACGTTCATATCGACGTGCAACTGAATCGTCTGGTCGGCGGCTTTCTTCGATTGCGCGCTGAGCGCGGCGGCCGATGCGACGGCGGTGAGGACAGCATTGCGGCGGTTCATAGTTCCTTCTCCTGATTACTTCAATTTGATGCGATACACAGAGGTGCGCGCGGTCATCCACAGCACGCCGCCCTCTTCGGCAAATCCACAATTGGCGGGCACTTCGGTGGGTTGTATGGAGCCCAGATGCTTCCCATCGGCGTTGAATATCCAAACGCCGCCCGGGCCCGTCGCCCACACATTTCCCTTCGCGTCCACCTTCAGTCCATCGGGCAATCCGTCGGCTTTTTCCGCTGTCACATCGGCAAATACGCGGCCCGGACCCAGTGTTCCATCTTCCATCACCGGATACTTCATCCACACCTTCTTCGCCGGGTCGGAATTCGCCACGTAGAGCCACTTCTCATCGGGCGAAAACGCGATGCCGTTGGGCCGTGTCATCTCCTTGTTCAACAGCGTCAGCTTGCCGCCTTGCAACCGGTAGATGCCGTTGAAGGCCAGCTCCTTTTTCGGGTCCTCATCACCCTTGGTGAGCCCATACGGCGGATCGGTGAAGTAGAGCGCGCCGTCCGACTTGAACACCAGATCGTTCGGGCTGTTCAGCTTCTTGCCCTCGAAGCGGTCGATAAGCGTCGTTAACACGCCAGCCTTGTTGCGGCGCGCGATACGGCGATTGCCGTGCTGGCAGATCAGCACGCTGCCGTCTTTATCGAACGTCATGCCGTTCGGCCCAATGAAGGCGCCCTCCGGCGCGTCCTTGCCGTCGTAGCCAGCGGGTTTCAGAATCTCAGTCACCGTTCCATCGGGCGCCAGTTGACGCGTTACGTTCCCCTGCACGTCGCTGAACCAAAGATTGCCGGTGTCTTTAAACCACAACGGGCCTTCGGTGAACTGAAAGCCTCCGGCGGCTTTTTCGATCTTGGCCGCCGCCGGCACCAACGCGTCCAAAGCCGGGTCCAGGCGCAGAATGCCGCCCGCGCCGGCCGCTTGCGCGGTGGGCTTTTCAGGAGCCGTGACGGCTTTCTTTTCCTCTGGCACCTTGTCCGGGCCCGAGGAGCAGGAACCGAGCAGGGCGAACGCGGCAATCGCGGTCAGTGTATATTTCATGGGCGAGTCTCCGGCAGATTATCGAGTGTGTCGGGCCGCGTCGACCGCGGCCTGAGTCAGTATCTTCAGGAACGAGGCATCGTCCCGTTCCACCGCCGGCCGGTTGAGTTCCAGGCGGCGGTAGTCATAGTTCAATAGCTCCGTGAACGAGCCGGCGTTCAATCCATAGGCCTCGTTCAATTTGCCGATGTTGTAGCCATACAGCTCTTTCAAAAACTGTACATACTGCTGCTTGGCCGGGGCGTCTTCTTTCATCTGGCGAACGGCCAGCACCCACGCTCGCGCGGGTGCTGGCCGGAACTCCACCTCCTCGGCCTTCGCCGCCCGGGGCTTTCCATACAGGAACGCACCATCGAACGGATCCGGCCACGGAGCAAGGGAAACCACGAGCAGCGAAACCGTCAGAATCAACCGGCCACCTCAATATCCCAGCCCCACCCGGGCCGTTCGTGCGGCCGCATGTAGATGCCGTCCGGACCGCGGGAGATCTGGTAGTTCTCTTCGAAGAGTTGATAGACCTCTTTCGGACCGCCCGGCGCCGGCAGGAACAGTTCCGCCCACGGAGCGTTGACGTTCGCAATCGTGTAGTGGATGGACCCATTCAGCCCGCCGCCATGCGGAATCACGGGAATGTCGTAGGCCGACGCCATCGCCGAAATGCGCCGCAGTTCCGTCAGGCCGCCGCACCATTGAATATCAGGCTGCCAGATGGAGGCGCCGTTTGCCTCCTGCAGATAGCGGAAGCCGTAGCGGCCGTACTCGTGTTCGCCAGTGGCGATGCGGGTGGACTTGATGGTGGTGTTGAGCCGCCCGAAACCCGCATAATCATGGGGCTGCAGCACCTCTTCCATCCAATACACACGATACGGCGCCATCATCTCTGCCATCTCAATCGTGTAGCGTTCCGTCCACGCCATCCAACAGTCCAGCATGATCTCGCCGTCCGGGCCCAGCGCCGCGCGCGCGCGCTTCACCAGGTCGACATTTTCCTTCATGCCGGCGCGTCCGCTGGCCGGCCCATGCGGAATGGCCAGCTTCAACATCTTGTAGCCGAACTCCACATGCTGCTCAATGTCGTTTCCTGTGCAGTAGGCCGGCACCCGGTCTTTCGTCTCTCCGCCCAGCAGGCGGTAGACAGGCTGATTCAGCGCCTTGCCAACAATGTCCCACAGCGCCATATCGAAGCCGCTGATGGCGTTCATCGTCACGCCCATCCGGCCATAGGACATCGTCGAACGCCAGCAGATGTCCCAGTTCCGCTCGATGTCGAACGGATCGCGGCCCATCATCAGTTTCGCCAAATGACCAGTGACCACCTGGCCGCCGCCCGGCCCGCCATTGCCGTAGCCCTTGATTCCCTTGTCGGTGGTGACTTCCACCGTGAAGCTTGGCACGTTCGTAGCCGCGAACAGATCGCGGCGCGGCTTGAACTCCGGATAGATGGACATAGGATTGGCCACTTCCACGAATTGCGTGGACCAGGCGCCATCGGCCGGCTTATACGCGGGGTACGGCTTGCGCGGCCGCGTCTTTACGATCTTGATGTCCGTGATCTTTAGCTTGCTCTTTTCTTGTGCCCAGGCGAGCGCCGGCAGCGCCGGAGCTGCCGCCAACGAGAGAAAATCTCGACGTTTCATTTCTTGATTACCTTTACGTTTCGAAAATGTCCAACGGTCCCAGGTCCGATCCATAGTCCGACCTGGCCCTTCCACGACCCCTGCTTCAGGTCGTTCACCACCAGCGACGGCTGCGCATTTCCATGCACGTACAGCCGCGCATTTCCTCCGTCCACTTCAATCCGCACGCGGGTCCATTCTCCGGGCACGAGATCCACGTAGGTCTCATATTTCTCGGGCTCTTCCTTCCGCAGCCGGCTCCACGTCCACGCCGGGTGTGAGATATACTGCGCCGAATGATTGCGGCGCACTTGGTCTTCAGCGCGCCCGTTGGTGGGCCGCAGGTAGAAAGCGTCGAATTTCGCGGTGTCCTCCCCAACGCGGAACGCCACGCCCACAAAACCACGAGCGCCTTGTCCCGCGCCACTCCCAGGTTCGCCGCTCACTTCTGCCTCCACTGTCCCGCTTTCAAAGTCCTTCACGGGTAATAGAAGCAAGCGGTCCTCGTTGTCGCCAGACGCCCCTGGCGGCGCGATGACGCGAATTCCCTTCTTTCCCTTGTGGGTTACCGGCTCCGCCTGTACCTTGTTCGCTCGCAATCCTTCCATGTTTTCCAATGGAAATGATTGTCCCGGCGCCAGGCACGCGGCGAACAGCGAACATCCTAGCAATGAAAATGCGGTTCGCATAGCAGAACAATATTATCCGAATCGCGTCCGGCGCAAGAGCATGAGATCCTTATGGCGTGATGGAGCCGACAATTCTAACCGCTTCGTTCGCTGCCGCCGCCCAGCGCCACCAGATCCCCGCCGCCGTTGCCGCCGTGGCGGATGCAGACACCGTGCTCGCCACTTGCACCCACGGCCCGGCCGGCGCCGATAACATTTTCGCTATCGCCTCCATGACGAAGGCCATCACCACTACCGCCGCCATGCAACTGGTGGAACGTGGCGTTCTGCACCTGGATGAACCTATTCATCACCGCTTGCCGGAGTTGCACGAACTCCCCATTCTGGAGGGGTTTCACGACCACGGCGCGCCAATTTACAGCCAACAGCGTTACTTCGTCACCCTTCGCCAACTGTTGTCGCATACCGCCGGGTTCGCCTATTCGTGGAATCATCCGCTGGCCCTTTGCCACTCCCCCGGAGGCCGTTCCTACCTGGTTCATGAGCCGGGCCGGCGCTGGCACTACGGAACCAACGTCGATTGGGCCGGCCGTCTGGTGGAGGCCGCCAGCGGCCAGAACCTGGAGGAGTATTTCCAGCATCACATTCTGCGCCCGCTCGGCATGAGCGACACAAGCTTTTTGCTGCCGCCGGAGAAATTTAATCGCCTGGCGCACAACCACCAGCGCGAATCCAATGGTGTGCTGCGCGAACTGCCGCGTGTGCATCCGCCCGCACCGCAAGCGTTTAATGGCGGCGGCGGGCTTTTTTCCACCGCGCCGGACTACGTGCGCTTCATGCAAATGATCCTGCGCCGAGGGCTGGCCGCCGATGGCACGCGAATTCTGGAAGAGGCTTCCATCCTCGCCATGTCCACCAACCAGACTGGCGAACTCGAGGTTGGCCGCATCACTTCCACTATTCCAGAACGCTCCTGCGACGTTGATTTCCACCCCGGCGCGCGTGACCATTTTGGCCTCGGCTTTCTAATCAACCCGCAGCCGCATACCGCCGGCCGTTCCGCCGGCAGCCTTGCCTGGGGCGGTATTCGCAACACGTTTTACTGGATTGATCCGCACCGCAATCTGGCCGCCGTGCTGCTCATGCACTTCCAGCCGTTCTGCGATCCCGCCGCCATGGCCCTGCTCAATGCGTTTGAGCGTGCCGTCTACCACGAACCATGACATTCCTACTCGCCGCCGCGCTCTCCCACGTTCTCATCATTGGCATCGACGGTCTGTCGGCCGACGGCGTGCGCAATGCCGCCACTCCCAACATCCACGCGCTCATGGATCGCGGCGCCTGGACGCTGCAATCCCGCGGTGTCATGCCTACGGTGAGTTCACCCAACTGGATGTCGCTTCTTTCCGGCGCCGGGCCGGAAATGCACGGGGTTCACTCCAACGAATGGGAGCGATTCCACTTCAAGATCAGCCCCGCCTGCAAAGGGCCGGAGAGTATTTTTCCTGGGCTCTTCAGCGTCATCCGAGCGCAGCGCCCGAATGTAAACCTCGCCGCCATCCACGACTGGCAGGGCTTCGGCCGGCTCGTCGAAAAGCAGTCGGCCAATCATGTCCAGCACGTGAAGGGTTCTCCTGCTGCCACCGATGCCGCCATCGCCTACTGGAAAGAGCACAAGCCGTATCTGCTTTTTGTCCACCTCGATGATGTCGATCACGCCGGGCACGGCAAAACCTGGGAAGGCCCGGAATACAAGGCCGCGGTGGCGGAAATCGATGCGCTTATCGGCAGACTCGCCGCTGCGGTGCCGGCCGAGAAAACGCTGATCGTCCTCGTCGCCGACCATGGCGGTACCGGCACCAAACATGGCAGCGACACAACCAACGAACTGGAAGTGCCGCTGGTCTTTGCCGGTCCGGGCATCGCGAAGGGAGAAATCAAAACACGCGCCCGCAATATCGACATGGCACCCACTGTCGTAAAGGCGCTGGGTTTGAAGCCTCACGCCTGCTGGGAGGGCGCGCCGTTAAGGTGAGTCTCCACTGCCGCGCGGTAAGCGGCAAATCCGGGGACGGGCGCGCCGCCCTTCGCCGCCTGCTCTTCAAAATGGCGCAACCGCAGCAGCGTGAAGCTGATCGCCCGCTCGCTGAACACCTCCGCTTCGTGGTCGCTCATCGGTCCGCCTAACTGCGCTACCTCCAGCACTTCCACGGCGGCTAGCCCTCTACGCGTCGCCTCGCGCGCGGCCAGGTAGCGAAGTGTTTCCCCACGCTGTTCCACCAGCGAGCAGACGCCTTCAGCGAACCCCAGTGCCCGCGGCAGCGCCGCCGGCAACAACTCGCCTGCACCGGAGAGCAGTGCCGCCAGCATGGTTGACTCCGTGGCATTCGCCGCTTTTGCCAGCGACGCCGCGCGCAACGCCCGTTCCGCCGCCGGCGCCGCAAAAACGTTCTCCAGGTAACCGCTCACCACTCGGGCCGAAGTCGTGATGGCGGCGTACTCCCCCTCCAGGTTCGCGAGCGACATCTCATGCACGTCCTGCGCCGTCCACCGGCCTTTGCCGAACGTGAAGCAGGCATCTTCCACCAGGTACATGGAAAAGCCCAGGTCACCGCCGGCGCGGACCGTGGATTCCACGGAGTTGTTCGTAATCACCCCGCACACGAACACGCGCGACGCCTCGCACGCCCGTAAGCGCTCTGCCAAATCCGTACTTGCGAAAGCGTTGCAAGTGGTCTTGCCCAATACCGTCTCGCCGGCGGCGGGTGCTGTTTCCGGCTTGAACACGTGCAGCGGCTGCCCCGGCCGGTAGGTCGATTGCGGCTCCTGCGAATCGTGCCGCACATGGAATAGCGGCCAACCTAGATGGCGCCATAGCGATAGCATTCGCCGTGCGCGCGCCTCGGCGTGGGGATGGTTGCGGGCGCCCCACCGGGGGTCGTCGATCGCCTTCTGCAAGTCGATCAACACCAGTGCCGGGGCGCCGCTCATCTTCGTTCGCTACGCCTTGGGCTTGTAGGCCACCGCGTCAATCTCTACCTTCATGACGGGATTGGCGAACTTCGATTCCACCGTTGTCCGCGCCGGTTTGTTCTCACCGAAGAACTCGGCGTAAACGCCGTTCATGGCCGTGAAATCGCCGCCGTCACGCAAGAACACGGAGCACTTCACCACATCGGTCATCGAAGCGCCGGCCGCTTCCAGAATCAGCTTGATGTTGTTCAACACGACCCGCGTTTCATGCTCAATCGTGCCAAAAGAATAGTCATTCGTCGCCGGATCAATCGGTCCTTGTCCGGATACGAAAATGAAATCGCCCGCGCACACCGCGTGGGAGTAAGGCCCACGCGGTGCCACGGCACCAGGAATGCTGTAACGTTCAATCATTGTTTACTCCACCGGTTTCCGTGCCCGGGGACGCCGAACGGTGGTGGAAGTGGCGGTACCGGCCGCCTTCTTGGCCGCTGTCCGTTTCCGCGCCGCACCGCGCTTGGGCTTCTCGTCCTCGTCTTCGCTGGGCTGCGCGACAGGTTCTTCCGGTGCTGCTTCCGCAGCCGGCGCTGCCTCTCCGCCTTCGGCCGCAACCGCAGCCGCGGCTGCAATCGCCACGGGCTCCACCGGCGTCTCGCGCTCCGGCGCTGGCGGAATCAGTTCCGCGCCCGGGTACGCAATCAAACCGCGATTGGCGTCAGCCTCCACGCGGACCAAATAGTTGTCCTGCGCGAAATTCAAAAACTCGCCGAACGATTGGAACCCATACTTCTGTGCGTCGAAAGTCGGATGGATTTTGGTCATCCAGCCGGCCAGGTCGTCGGCCGTCGCGCCGTCTTCCAGGTCCAATTTGTAGATGTCCACCACCTGCCGCAACAACGGCAGCGCCTCTTCCTTCTTCGGCGCGGCCACGGTATCGGCCACCTGCTTCACTTCAATCGTCTTGCGTCCTTCCGGCCCTGTCGTCGCCAGGTAGCCGTTCGATTCCAGCTTGTCCACGAAGTCGGAGAACGAACCCGTCCCGTAGGCGCGTTCGTTGAAGCTCGGGTCCAGTTGTAACATCGTGCTCTTCAACAAACCTAACTGCGGCTGCACCCCGCGGCGGCGCAGTGTAGCCAGTGCGCGTTCCACCAGCGGCAGCGCGTGCGGCAGGTCCAGCGGCGCCGGGCGCCGATGGTCTCCACGTCCGCCGCGCCGGTGCCCCTCGTGCGAACCAGCCGCCGGCGGCTGATTGCCCGCCTGCGCGGCCGCCACCGCCGCCGGTGACGACGCGGCCAGCAGTGCCGTCGCCGAAGGAATCGGCGTTGGCTTGTTCACTGGAGCTTCGCGCGCCGGGAACTTCGAATCGTCCAGCAGCGATTCGTACGAAATAAACTCGTGACAGTTCTGCTGCAAAATCGTGGAAGTGAACGCCTTGCCGCCAACGATGTAGATCGTCTTGCCGTAAGCCTTCAGCTTGTTCACCAGCGGGATGAAATCGCTATCGCCGGAAATGATCGCGAACGAGTTCACGTTCTTGTGCGTGAATGCCATTTCCAGGGCGTCCAGCGCCAGGTTAATATCCGCGCCGTTTTTGTCGCCGCGCGGGGATGGCAGCCGCTGCACCATTTGCACGGCGTTCTCCGCCATCTGGCGCACCGCGCCTTCCTGCCGCGACCAGTTGGCATAAGCGAACTTGGCGACAATGTCGCCCCGTTCTTTCAATGCGTCCAGACAAAGCGAAACGGCAAACTCCCGGCGGAGCGTGCTCTTCACACCGATTTCGATATTGTCGTAATCAACAAATACAGCTATATTCTGACGTTCCTGCATGTAAGGGTCCTAGGTGCCGGGCGTGGATGTCGTCTTCCTTTTCAGTGGCCCGATGGCCACAGGGGATCAAAGGTAGACTCGCTTCCGCCACACCGGGCTTTTTCAATTGCACGCTAGAGAATCGAAGGGCCAATGACTCGAACACCTTCCTGCATCGCGGCGTGGACGTTCATTTCTGGCGTCTGCCGAAGGCCCCTTTTGGTGACCCCCATACCCGCGTGGCGGAGTGCCCGTGCAACATCCTGGCACAGATGTCGTGGCTGGCAAACCACGGCGTTGCGACAAGTTCCCGGATCCGATTCTCCATCCGCTTGTCAAAGTGTATCTCAATTCAGACCGTCAACTCGATCACCGTGTCAAACTCGTCGCGCCCCGTCTCCGGCAACTGCAGCAGCAATCCGTTTTCTACGCTCTTCACCGCCACCGGCCCGCCGCCCAATACTCTCGCCGCTCCCGTCTTCTTGCCCAGTGGCGGAATCACCAGCGCACGGTCCGGCCAGTCCATCACGTGCACATACACTTTATTGGCTTTGGCGGTCGTCACTCCCCATGGCCGCGGCCCAATCGGTCCGCCTCGTGTCCCATAGACGGACTCCCCATACTTGCCGAGCCACGCGCCCATCTCTTTCAGCCGCGCTGCAAACTCGTCCTGAATCGTGCCGTCCGGTTTCGGTCCCACGTTCAACAAGAAATTCGCGTTCATCCCCGCCGCGCGAATCAGCGTATGCAGCAGTTGCTTCGTACTCTTCAGCTTCTTCTCGTTCGGGTTGTAGCCCCACGCCACGCCAATCGTGTCGCAAGTTTCCAACGGCAACTTACCAACGCTAACCCCTTCGCTAAACCCCGCCGTGTTCTGCCCCGGCAGATCTTTTTCGAACATCTGAAAGTCTTCGCCTTCAAACGGCGCCAAGTGATGGTTGTTGCCAATCAGCGCGTGCGGCTGCAAACGGTGAATCAGGTCGTAGGTCTGCCGCAGACGCCATTCGGCGTCTTTCCGGTCCCAGATTCCATCGAACCAGATGCCGCCGATCTCTCCGTAGTTGGTCAGCAACTCGGTCAACTGCGCGTCCATGAAGTCCAGATAACGGTTGAAGTCGCCGTTCTCCGCGCGGCCGGAAGCCAGGCCCGTCCGCCCACGCGGGAAATAGTCCGGGTGCGTCCAGTCCAGGTGCGAATGGTAGAAGAACAGCTTCACGCCCTGGTTACGGCATTCTTCGGCCAGCATCTTCAGCGGGTCCTTGGCATACGGTGTCGTGTCGACAATGTTCCACTTGCTCTGCTTCGTGCCCCACATCGCGAACCCGTCGTGGTGTTTGCTGGTGATAGTAATGTACTTCTGCCCCGCGTTTTTCGCGGTGGCCACCCATTCCGCCGCGTTGAACTTCACCGGGTTGAACCGCGCCGGCAGCGTCTGGTAATCGGCCGCCGTCATCTTGTCGTTGTTCATCACCCATTCGCCCTTGCCCAGCACGGAGTAGACCCCCCAGTGAACGAAGAGGCCAAACTTCGCGTCCTGAAACCACTCACGGGCTTTCCGGTTGGCGGCGGCGGGCTCATAAGGCGCGGCCTGCATCGATAAACCGGAAGCGGCGGCAAGATGGATGGCGGTGCGGCGGGTCATAGCACTCTCAAGTCTACGCCCCTCAGGTAGCGGATTCAGCCCTGATACCCAAGCAACTTCAAATGGGCTTCGGCGTGCACGCCGAGGCAGAGGCGGATGGTCGTGAAAAACCCGGGCCAACTGGCGTGCGAGCGTTGCAAGTAGAATTCCGCCAAGTTGCGCATCCCGTCCGCTGCGGAGAAACCTTTGTCACGCTGCCGCTTCTTGTTGCGTTCAATGTCCCAAATGATGGATCGTCTAGCCATGCACAGACGGTCACAGTTCAGGTTGAGCATTTCGATTGTGTGCTCTACCAGGCGCGCAACAGTTGCGTGCCTGTTCCCGAACATAGGCTCAACCAAACCGCAACACCCCGTGTTTGCCGCCAACTATCCGGTGGATCTTCGCAGTTCAAAAAAACAAGGAAATGCGTCGATTCTCAAGGGGTTTAGTATCCAGCCGTCGCAATGCAACTGCAAGCGCCCAGTTATGCCCAGCCACCTCATCGGACTTCGGGTGAAAATGCTCCACCCGCGACCGCAGTGGGTCGTTCGGATTGATCGTGATCTCGCAGTAGGCGCACAGCCCCCGTTGATCACGCACTAGCCGGTCCCGGCATACTGTGTAGGCAGGATCATCCCGGAAACTTTCCCACTTTGCCTCCGGAGCCAAACCCCGGTACGACACCAACTCTTCCGGTTCCTGGTTCTTCAGGACACGCTTCATCCTTCCAATTCCCACTTGCGATTCTCGATTTGCAAATCCGCATCCAATAGGGCAGGCTCATTCCCTTGATATCGCGAATCGAGAATGGTCCGGAGTTGTCGTGCACGCGCACCATCCCACTCACCAGCATCGACGAGGGCAAGGTACTCCTTTAGCTCCTTTGTTGCTTCGCTGCCGGGCGGCCGCAATTCCTTCAATCCGAGTACCTGCTTTAGCAGGCGCCCGGGCTCAGCCCCTTCCGTGCCCGGCGGCGCCGCATATGCGCTGCTGTCTCGCAGGATTCGAATGCACTCGGAAGGAACAGTGCTCAACACCTGCGGGCTATGCGTTGTGACCACAAATTGGACTTTCGGGAAAGCGCTACGCAGTTGACCCAGAATCGCTTGTTGCCAGCGAGGGTGCAAGTGCATGTCAACCTCATCGATGAGAACAACGCCGTTTGTCTCCCGTGCCGCCTCGATTCCCAATTCCGGATTGAGCTTCGCACAGCGATACGCAATATCTCCAATCATTGCCAATACGCTGCGGATCCCATCGCTAAGCAGTTCGACATCCAGCGTTCCCGCTTCATCGTGGTGCAGTACTAGCGATTTCTCGTGGCTCACGCTGTACTCCAGCGTGTGCCAGCCTGTCGCCGGACGCAGAAAGCTGTCAATCGCTTGCTGCACCACGGCAATACGATCTCGCCAGTCGTGAACCTCCTGCGAATTCGCGCGCCTTTCGAGGTCTTTGATTTGATGTTCCCGAAAGCTCTCAAACGCCCAAGTAAACCACTCCTTAAAGTGCTTGTAAGAGGAAGCTGGGTCCAGACAGTTCAGGTATGCGAACGTACGCACGTAGAAGTCGTCACTTCGGGTGTCGTCTTTCCCCTTGACCTTTTCCGTTAGGTGTTTTTGTGCCCACAGCCTTCCGGTCCCATAGTAGCCAAAAACCGGAAGCAATCGGACCGGCGACGATGGATTCCGAATTTCCACCTGCAACGTACCGGCCCATTCCTTTAGTCCCGAAATGTCGCCGCCGCTTTTGGTCTTGGTCGAAGGAGCTTCGCTGTCGCGATAACGCGTCCATTGATGAATCGATTCCGCGCCATAGTCACCGCTGACCGTCACACTTGAAGGTAGCTGGCGCGCCATGTCCCCGCTTGCCAACTGCAACAAGCGGACATCACTAATTGCGATTCCATTGCCGGGGTCATTGAAGACTTTGCGAGCCAAATCGAAACTATTGACATAGGGCCAGAGCGCGATTCGAATCGCATCGAGTACTGTAGATTTCCCCTGCCCATTTTCCGCGACCAACAGCGTTAGGCTTGGGTGCAGGTCGAGCTTCAGGTCTGCAAATCAGCGAAAATTTCTCAGTTCAAGTGTATGAAGTCGCAAAGAACTCGCTCCGCGCGCGAGGGGGGCCACTTTCTGGGTTTGTGGCGATGTCTTTCAGTCCCCCTCAATTCTGCCACGCGAACTTCTGCACCCGCCAGTTCTTGATCTCCGCGGCGTAGATTGCCCCGGTCGAATCCACCGCCAAATGGTGCACGAAATCGAACCGCCCCGGAATCTTTCCGTACTGCCCATACGTGCCCAGCACCTGCCCCTCCAGGTTCACTTTCACAATCCGGTTGTTGTACCCGTCGCAAATATAGATGGATTCTTCCTTCTGGTTATACGCCAGTCCCCACGGCGAACCCAGGCCCGTCCACACCTTCAACAGTTTCCCATCGGCCGAATAAATCTGCACCCGCCGGTTTTCCCGGTCCGCCAAATAAATCAACCCCCGCGCGTCGATCGCCACATCATGCACCGTGTCGAATTCGCCCTCCGCCGTGCCCTTCTTCCCCCCGATCTGCATCATGTACTCGCCGTCTTTGTTGAACTTCACGGCCCGCGAATTCACGTATCCGTCGGACACCCAGAAATCCCCATTCGGCAGGAAGGCAATGCCCGTTGGCCGGTTGAACGCGTCTTTCGATTCATTCGTCCCCGGTTGCCCGCCCGCGTTGCCGATCACCATCAACAGCTTCCCTTCGCGCGACCACTTCTTCACCGAATGCGCGAACACATCCACCGTCCACACGTTCCCTTCCGGGTCGATCTTGATCCCGTGCGACGACGTCACCGGCAGGTTCTCCCAGGCGTCCAGCAGCTTGCCCGTCTTATCGAACTTCATCACCGGATTCCGGCTCCGGTTGAACACCCAGACGTTGTCGTCCTTATCGGTCGCCACGCCGGAGCATTCGCCGATATACATCCCCTTCGGCAGCTTCGCCCATTCGGAAATTAGCTTGATCGGCAACGCCGGCCCCGTCGCCAACTGCGCCATCAACACCGCGGCCGCGCCGCACGCCAAAAACACGAATCGCTTCATCGTGCCCGCTAGTATACAAGCCGGGCACGACGAAGCGAAACCAGGTCTACTTCAATCCCAGAATCCGGCGGTTCCTCGCCGTGTCGCTCTCCGCCCCAGCGAAATCGTCGAATGCCTTCGCCGGCACGTCGATCAGGTGTGACGCGATGAAAGGAGCCCCCTCCGCCGCGCCCTGCGAACTGTCTTTGAAGCAACATTCCCATTCCAGCACCGCCCACGAGCTATACCCGCCCGCTGTCAGCCGAGAGAACACCTGCTTAAAGTCCACCTGCCCGTCGCCCAGCGAACGGAAACGGCCCGGCCGCTCTTTCCAGCCCAGGTAGCCGCCATAAACGCCGCTCTTCGCCGACGGCCGGAACTCGGCGTCCTTCACATGAAACGCCTTAATCTTCGAGGCATACACATCAATGAAGCCTACGTAGTCCAGGCACTGCAGAATGAAGTGCGACGGATCGTAGTTGATGTTCACGCGCGAGTGGTTGCCCGTCGCTTCCAGGAACTGTTCAAACGTCGCGCCGTCGTAAAGGTCCTCGCCCGGATGCAGTTCGTAGGCAAAGTCAACGCCATGTTCGTCGGCGCAATCCAGAATCGGCTTCCAGCGCTTGGCCAGTTCTTTGAACCCTTCTTCCACCATGCCGCCTGGCCGCTGCGGCCACGGATAGATGAATGGCCACATCAACGCACCGGAAAACGACGGCGTCACCGGCAGTCCCAGGTTCGCCGAAGCCTTCACCACCAGCTTCAACTGTTCGGTCGCCCAGGCGCTACGCGCCGCCGGGTCGCCATGCACCTGCGGCGCCGCGAAGATGTCGAACATCTCGTCGTAGGCCGGGTGCGAAGCCACCAACTGACCTTGCAAATGCGACGCCAGTTCCGTGATCTCCAATCCGTTCGTCTGACCCTTCAAATCGTCGCAATACGCCTTCGATTCGGCCGCTTTGGCCAAATCCATGATTCGCGTATCCCACGAGGGAAGCTGGACGCCCTTATACCCAAGGGACTTCGCCCAGGCCGTAATGGAGGGCAACGAGTTAAATGGAGCGGCATCGCCCATAAACTGGGCTAGAAAGATAGCGGGGCCTTTTATCTGAGACATAGCTGCCTTATCGTACGCCGTCACGCCATTGCAATGCAAAGACGCTACCCTGTATGAATCTAGGAGTCTCCACTTGCTTAAACGATTAACACTTTGTTGTGCCTTGTTCGCCAGCCTGCTTCTGGCCCAATTCGATACCGCGCAAGTCCTCGGTACCATTCTTGACGCCTCCGGCCTCGCCATTACCGATAGCGACGTCACCCTTACCAATCTGCAAACCGGCGTCCAGCAAAAAGTCAAAACCGACGCTTCCGGCAGCTACCAATTCGCTAACGTCAAGGCCGGCGAATACAAACTCGAAGCCGGCGCGAAAGGTTTCAAGTCCGCCATTGCTAATCGTTTCGTTGTCACCGTCAACGCTCGTCAGCGCGTCGATCTCAAACTCGAAGTCGGCTCCACCGCCGAAAGCATCACCGTCAACGATGCCGTCGCCGCCCTGGAAACCGATACCTCCTCCCGAGGCACCGTAGTCGGCCGCCAGCAGGTCGTAAATCTTCCCTTGAACGGCCGCTCCTATGCCGATCTCGCCCTCCTCGCTCCCGGCGTCCGCCGTAGCGATATCGCCAACTCCCGCGACGCCTCCTTCAACGTCAACGGGATGCGCAGCTCGCAAAACAACTTCGTCATCGATGGCGTCGACAACAACTCCTACGGCACCTCCAACCAGGGTTTCTCCAATCAGGTCGTCCAGCTCTCGCCCGATTCGGTCCAGGAGTTCCGCCTGGAAACCAACAACTTCTCCGCCGAATTCGGCCGCGCCGGTGGCGCCATCATCAACGCTTCCATCCGCTCCGGCACCAACCAGTTCCACGGCGCCGCCTGGGAGTACCTTCGCAACACCGCCCTCAACGCCACTGGCTTCTTCAAACCCGTCAACAATCAGAAGCCCGTGCTTATCCAGAATCAATTCGGCGGCGCGTTCGGCGGCCCCATAAAGAAGGACAAAATGTTCTTCTTCGTCGACTACGAAGGCTACCGCCGCACCTCCAAGACCATTCAGTTCTCCACCCTTCCCACCATGGAACAGCGCACCGGCAATCTCGGCATCGCCGTTCGCAATCCCATCACCGGCACTGTCTATTCCAACGGCGTCATCCCAGCCGGTGACATCACTGGCTGGGCCAAGGAAATCCTCGCCGGCCTCCCCGCGGTCAACCGCCCCGGCCTGTCGAACAACTACGAGTTCCAGCCCCGACGGACAGATCAAAACGACAAAGGCGACGCCCGCTACGACCACTATTTCAACTCCAAGTGGAACGCCTTCGCGCGTTACTCCCACCGGCTGATGAACAACTTTGAGCCCCCGTCCATTCCCGGCCCCATGGGAGGAAACTCCAACGGCAATGTCCGCGTCCGCAATATCCAGGGCGCCTTTGGCACTACCTGGAACGTCAACCCTACCAGCCTCGTCGAGTTCCGCCTTGGCGTTTCCGCCACCGAAGGCGGCAAGTTCCCCGTCTTCGTCGGCGAACCCACTCTTGCCAGCAAGTTCAACCTCGCCAACGCGCCCAACGATCCCCGCTTCACCGGCGGCCTCTACGCCCAAAGCGTCAACAGTTACACCCAGTTCGGCGTCCAAAGCTCCAACCCGCAGTTCCAGAACCCGTCGGTCTTCAACCCCAAGGTGAACTACGCGAAGATCGCCGGGCGCCATTCGCTCAAAGCCGGTTGGGAGTACCAAAGCGTCGGCACCGAAATTGACGACTTCAACCCCAAGTCCGGGCAGGACTCCTATTCCGGCCGCTTCTCCCAGGTGCCCGGTACTCCCACGAACAACTTGCAGTTCCTGGCCGACTTTATGTTCGGTGCCCGTAGTTCCTATACCCTCAACACCGCCAACATCGTCAATCTCCGCCAGTGGATGAACTTCTTCTACCTGCAGGACGACTTCAAGGTCTCCAAGAAATTAACCCTCAACCTCGGCGCGCGCTATGAGTTCTCCACGCCTCAGTTTGAAAAGACCAATGCCATGTCGAACTTCGACCCGGCCACGAACACCATCATCCAGGCCAAAGCTGGCTCCATCTACGACCGAACACTCATCAAGCCTGACAAGAACAACTGGGCCCCGCGCCTGGGCCTCGCCTACACGCTCTTCGATAAGACCGTGCTCCGCGGCGCCTTTGGCGTCAGCTACATTCACTTCAATCGTATGGGCGGCGAAAACCTCCTCGCCTACAACCTGCCGTTCGTGCTGAACCCCATCGTAGATTCGCAACTGCCGCCCGCCGTCACCAATGGCCAGGCGCTTTGCACCAGTCCCAACCAGGCGCCCGGCGCCTGCTACCGGCCTACGGAGCAAGGGTACCCGGCCAACTTCCTTACTCTCGCCAACGTGCGTCAAAACAACGTGCGGACGAACTATATCCCGTCCGATCTGCGCAATGCCTACAACAAGAACTGGCACTTTTCCATTCAGCAGGATCTAGGCAAGGGCTGGGTCGCCGATTTCGGTTACGTCGGCGCCAACGCTTCCAAACTGATGATCCTCGGAGATTACAACCAGGCGCGGCCGAATAACACAGGCGAATCGCTCTCTCTGCAGGCTCGCCGCCCCTTCCAGGCGTTTGGCTACATTCAGGCGGCTTTCAATGGCGGCTTCCTGGATTACCACGCCTTCCAGAACAAAATTGAGCGCCGCTTCAGCGGCGGCCTGTATTTCCTCAATTCCTTCACCTGGTCCAAGTCCATTGATAACGCCAGCGGCCACCTGGAAACCGCCAGCGGTGACAACAGCCGCGTCAACTTCCGCGCGCTTGATCAGGAAAAGGGCCTCAGCGGCTACGATCAGCCTTTCAACAACACCACCACACTGCTTTGGGATCTTCCCTTCGGCAAGGATCGCCGCTGGGGGTCCAGCGCCAACGCCTTGGCCGAAGGTGTACTGGGCGGCTGGCGGCTGACCGTTATCAACTTCGCCACGGCCGGCGTTCCTGTGAATCTCACCTACGGTCCGTCGGCCGCCTTCCAGGTCTCGGGCGCGCCCAACTATCGCCCCAATATCACTGGTGATCCTGTCCTGCCAGAAGGCCAGCGCACCGTCCAGCAGTGGCTCAATCCCGCCACCGTCTCCATCCCGACCGACGTTACCCGTCCCTTCGGCAATGCCGGCCGTAACATTGTTCGCGCGCCGTCCTATCACAACATGAACTTCGGTCTCCACAAGGATTTCCGCATCACCGAGTCCAACAAGATCGAGTTCCGCATGGAAGCGTTCAACTTCTTCAACAAAACCAACTTTGGCGCCCCGAACGGCAACCGTTCGGCCGGCAACTTCGGTTCCATCACCGGCACGCAACCCGCGCGCGAAATCCAGTTCGCGCTTCGCTACGCGTTCTAGTAGGCGGCAGCATTACCACGCAACGGCCCTCCGCCCTTCCAAGGCGCAGGGCCGTTGTTCGTTTTACTCCATCAACGAGCCGAGCTTTTTGAACAAAGAGAATCGGCTATCCGCCTGTACCCCTTCCGGCGCCCCGGTCAACTTCTCCGCCAATGCCCGGCAGCCCCTGCCAAATGCGCACTCCGGCGGCGCCAGTCGCGACTCCACCATGGCATGGCGCAATCGCCCATAGTCGTTCGGCAGTGTCGCCAGCACGGGCCGTCCCAGCGCGATTTCCGCGTCTTTCACATTCACCCCGCCCCGCTCATACCGGTTCAGCACCAGGTGGATCCGCTCCGGCGCCACTTCGCATTCTTCCAACTCCCGGCAACGGTAGGCGGCCATCTTTACTGACGGTAATTCCGGCGTGCAGACCACCACAACGCTCCTGGCATGCCGCACCACCTCCGCAGATGCGGAGTTCACCACTTCCGGCAAATCCCCCACCAGAAAATCGTAGCGGTCCTGTGCAAACCGCAGCAGCTTGTAGTAGTCTCCCCACGTTGGCAGCGGCCCGCGCCGTTCCGGCGTTGCCAGCAGCAGGTCAAGTCCAAACGCCTTCTCATGATAATTTCGCCACGATAGATCGGTCATTTGGTCCATGTCCTCCATCGCGCCCGCAAACCCACGCAGAGAGTTCAGGTTCAGAAGAATTGACAACACACCGCTCCGCCGGTCGCACTCCAGCACCAGAGTCTTTCGCTTATACTCGCCGGCCAGTGCCGCCGCCGTGTGCAGCGCCACCGTTGAACTTCCGCTGCCCGCCTTCGCAGGCAGAAACGCGATGATGTTCCTGTTCTGGATCCCTTGCCGGCGGTGCAGCGCAGCGTATGCCGATTCTTCCAGGTCTCTGGGAGAGAACGGCTCCCGCAGCGGTTCCACATAACGCTCCTCCCGAGATGTGGTCTCTTCATCCGGCGTCCAGTCCGGCCGGTATCCTACGGTCACCGTCCGCGCTCCGCGCCCCGCCATTTCCGTCACCACCGGCGACACAGAGTCCCACACACGTACGTCGATCAGCAGCAGGTCCGGATCGTTGGAGTGAACCGCGCGTATCACCTGGTGCGGCTCCGGTATCTTCGTGGTTTTGTACACCACCCGAAACATCCCAGAATCTTCCATTACCTGGGTAATGGCTTCAGACGCGGTAACGCTGGAACAAACAAGGGCCACTGTGAGCACGGACACTCCCTTGCCGGTCCGCGCAGACGGTTGGACCGGACCTCCAAGTATTGTATTGCGGGTTTCTGCTACGTTGTTTCCATGCGACTCTGCGCCTTCGCACTCCTAACACTCTCTCTCCACGCTGAAGTCCTGCTGCAGGAATCCGCATTCCGCCCCCATCCCTTCGGCTGGACCACCTGGAGCCAGCGTCCGGAAATCAAGCCCCGCGCCTTTGTCGACACCAACATCGGCCGAAGCCAGCCAGGCTCGCTCGCCATCAATGGCGCTTCCAATGCCGCTGCCTACGGTGGCTGGCGGAAGCAAGTGCAAGGCGTCAAGGGCGGCGATTGGGTGCGGTTTCAGGCGTCATATAGAGCGGAAAGTGTCGCCGCGGAAAACTGGCAGATCATCGCCCGGCTCGATTGGCAGACAGCCGAAGGCAAGCGCGCCGGCGAACCAGCGTATCTCCCCTGGACGCGCCGTGCCGCCGAATGGAGTGAACTCTCCGGCGAAGCCCAGGCCCCGGCCAACACCGCTTCGGTCTTTGTCGAACTCTTCCTCGCCAACGCGCCCCAGGGCACCGTCTGGTGGGACAACGTTGTTCTCGAACGCATCCCTGCGCCCGCCGCTCGCAACGTGAAAGTGGCCACTGTCAATCTCCGCCCCCGCAACACCGCCGGCCCCGCCGAAAGCGTTGCCCAGTTTATTCAGGCCATAGAAAAGTCGGTGCCGGCGGGCGCCGATGTGATTCTGCTTCCGGAGGGCATCACTGTCGTCGGCACCACCAAGTCCTACACCGAAATCGCCGAGACCATCCCTGGGCCAACTACGAAATCTTTGAGCGAGGTCGCCAAATCCCGCAATGCCTACGTCGTCGCCGGCATCTATGAACGCGAAGGCTCGACCGTATACAACACCGCTGTGCTCATCGACCGCAAGGGCAGCGTGGCCGGCAAGTACCGAAAGGTTTATCTGCCGCGCGAGGAGGTGGAACGCGGCCTCACGCCCGGCACGCATTTCCCCGTTTTTCAAACCGATTTCGGCAAGGTAGGCCTGATGATCTGCTACGACATCTTTTTTGCCGAGCCTGCCCGGGCGCTGGCCAACCAGGGCGCGGAGATGTTGCTGATGCCCATCTGGGGCGGCGACGAAACGTTGGCGAAGGCCCGTGCGATTGAGAACGGCGTTTTCCTCATCACCAGCGGGTACGACCATCCCACCTACATCATGGACCCTTTCGGTGAGCGTTTATCCCAGGCGCGCGAGCAAGGTTCCGCCGCGATTGCCACCGTCGATCTCACCAAGCGTTATAACTGGCAGTGGCTCGGCGAGATGCGCACGCGCCGCCTGAAGGAACTCCGCACCGACGTCCCTGTCCCCCAACCCGGCCTCCTCCATTAAATTGGTGCCAAGCGCCTATTTAATCTTTTGTCGGCGTTCTATGCCCTTTGCCACCCATATACCCCCTGTTTCTCGCACAATCGGCCCGTTTTCGCCGCTCATCCGCCCTTCGAACATTAAATTGGCGCTTGGCACCAATTTAATGTTGTTTGGCTTGGGGCTCACCGCCGTTGCCCAAGAACCTACGTGCGCGACTGCCGATGGCCGCAACGGCAGTGCCCTCTGCGTCCAACTCGCCATCGACTCCGGCCAACTCAAAGCCGCCGCCTTCACCTTTTCCCCCACTTCCGCCTACAAACCCTCCTCCGGCCAAGCCTTCTTCCAACTCGCTCAAGCCGAAATTTCCAAACTCGCCAAGCCCTGCCAACCCCTCCTCGCACAAGGTGCCAAACCCGCCCCCGCCTTCTGCACAGGCAGCTCCCAATGGCCCGCCTTCGCCCAACAATACCAGACCCTCGCCGAATCGCTCGATCGCCCCAGCCTCCTCTCCGATGCCGGCATCTTCCGCCCCCTCCTCACTGCCCACTTCCGCGTTCCGCTACTGTACGTGGAAACCAACGGCGAATCCGGCATCGCCAAATTTCACATCCCCGACCCCATCGACCCCCGCACCGCCACTACCTTCCAAATCGAGATCCGCGGCACCCCCGATGCCGCCCGCCGCATCGTCGAACTCCGCCAATTCTTAAATCCCCTCCGCGGCCAGGTCTTCTGCCACTCCCGCATCCGCGCCCGCGTCCAGGCCTTCTACAAAAAACGCAAAATCTCCGTCGAAATCCTCCAACTCGACCCCCAAGGTCCGCTCCTCATCCTCCAGGAAAAGCCATGAAGCGCCTCCTTTTCCTGGCCTGTCTCGCCCTTCCCGCTCAAGTTTGTCCCCCCGGCAAATACTGCGCAACCCTCGTCGTCCAAGACGGCAAAATCGTTCGCGCCCCCGCCGCCGCCCAACCTCTCGACAAGGTGTTCGACACGCAACTCGCCGCCCTCCCCAAGCCCTACCGCCTCACCCTCACCCCCGAAGAGCAGACGGCCGACGACACCAACAAACTCCCCGGCGTCGATGCCGTCAAAAACTTCAAAAACGGCACCATCGCCGACTATTTCCCCGTCCTCCAAGCCTGGTGCGACGCCTCCCCCAACTGCCAGGCCTCGGCCGAAAACGTCCTCTCCGTTGCCGGGCTCTTCAAGGCCTTCGCCACTTGGCAGGACTCTGGACTTCTCTTCGATCTCGACAACGATACGCTCAACCTCGAAACCGGTCAGGCCATCTTCCGCGTCGCGCCCAATTTCAACAGCGACAACGTCGCCATCGATGTACTCGCCCCGCCTGCGCGCGTCAAGCAACTCCGCCGCTGGCTCGCCCCGCTCAACGGCAAAATGTGGGATCGCTCTGCCGTCCAAACCCGCCTCCTGGCCTTCTACGGCGCTCTCGGCCTCGACCCGCAAATCACCTCCAGCATCGAACAAAACAGCATTATCATCCTCGAAGGAACCCGCATCGAAGGCATTGCTTTCCCCTTCGGCCTCCCCGTAAAAGGCGAGTCTACGGACTGGAACAAAGTCGACCAGGCGCTCTACGCCGCGCTCCCCGACAAGCTCTTTCGCAATACCTATCTGGCCAGCCGCGCCTCCGTTCGCAACCAACTCATGCAAAGCGACACTCCCACGCTTTCACTCACTCCCATCACCGAGACTCCCTTCCTCAGCCGCGTCCAACTCCCCATTCAACAACTTCTCCTCCAGCAAGCCGGCATCTCGCTAGCCGTCACCACGCCTGTCCAGAAGCTGGTCAATAACACCATCTTCTCTCTCGCCAACTATCGCCTGGAAGACATTGCCGCCGCCCCGCCCCAATCCACGGCAATCAACGCCGCCCCGCCCGCCGCCGATGCCCACGGCCACATCACGCCCACCGCCGCCAGCGTTCTCCCCGCCCAGGCCCCGCCCGTCAAAACCAGCAGCGACGATTGCATTGACGATCCCGGCCAGAAACTCAAGTCCCGCTTCCTCGGCTTCGGCGCCGCGTACAAACCCGGCCAGGGAGTACGCTTCTTCGGCCTCGGCCAGCAGAATTTCTCCAACTCCGGCCTCTCCACCCGCATCGGCCAGGGCGGCCCCGGCACGCCGCTCGCCACCGTCAATTTCTCTACGGACTATGTCGCCTTCTCCCGTCTTCACCGCCGTCTGGCGTTTTCCATACAAGGCGGCACCGACACGGAGGCAAGCCGATTCCTCGCTGGCGCCAAGACCAATGAACAGCGCACCGGAGCCCGCGCCCGCGCCGAGTTGGAACTCTTCCGCGACCGCCGTGGACATCTGCTGAAGTTCTACGCCGAAGCCGCTCGTATGAAGGTCACGCTCGCCCAGGTCAGCCATACCAACACGCTCGACCTCGGCGTTGTGCACACCTATCAATCCACCAACACGCCCTACCCCTGGACCTGGCGTTTTGAACCCGTCCTGCGCTGGGGAGCGGCCACCGCTACCGTTGCCCGGCACCAGCAGGCTTCTGCCACCGCTCATTATCACCGCGCGCTGCCCCGAAACTGGGCGGCCGATATCAACGCCCAAGCGGCATTCGCCACTGCCGGCACGCCGCTGTTCGATCAACCCTCCCTCGGAGGCGCCGAAAGCCTTCGCGGATTTCGCCGCGACGATGCCATCGCCCTCCGCCTCTGGACGCTCCAGCCTGAAATCTGGGCGCCCCTCTATACCAACCTGAAGCTCGCCCTCTTCCACGACATAGGCAACGCGGGCGACCTGTCCGCCACTCCCCGCCGCGGCCCCGGCCTCGGCGTCCGATATCTCGCCGGCCCCGCCGTTCTTCGCTTCGATTGGGCCTATGGCCTCGGCCCCGCCGCCACCGGTGGCAGCCGCGGTAAATTCTATTTCAGCGTTACCACCAATCTGCCGTTCTAAATCAACAGGAGACCCACCTAGATGTCCAGCACCGCTGTTGTTCCGCAAAAGACTTTCAATCTCGGCACGTTCACTCTCGATTCCTCCGGCGGTGTCGCTACCGGCGGCAGTTGGAAAACTCTATCCGACAACAAAATCAGTGTCGCCACACCCGACGGCGCCAGCCAGTCGTTCGCCGTTGCCTGGCGTTTCAACGCCGACAATCAGCTCATCCTTTCCAACGCCGGCTCCGACATATTCAACTGGAGTCTCGATACCACCGTGACGCCCCGGTTCGAAACCCGCAACGCCGTTCTCAAAGTGACCCCGGATATCCTTAAAAGCTTCTCTTTTGAACTGCGCGGCGAGTGGAACCTAACGCCCACGCACGACATGACCTTCAAAACGCCCGATGGTCAACTCTCCACCATCACCGGCATCGTCAATTCACCCGACAGCAAATTCGTATTCCTCTTTAACTCCAAGAACCGCCCGTTGCTGAAGCACAAGCTCGGCTTCGCCGGCGTATGGGGCAACGCGCCCGCCGGCGCCGGGCAACTGAACTTCACTTACAACAAGGAATCCGGCACCGGTGTCTTCACGCTCCCCGGCAGCGTCATCGTCAAGAAGACGACCAACCAGCTCAGCTACCAGTACACCAAGGGCGGCCCGCAGTCCATCGATTTCCAGGGCACGCTCATCGTCAACGAGGATTTCACCGTCAGCTATCAGTTCAGCCGCCGCCTCACGCAGAACGGCGACGTCGTCACCGCGGAGAGCGCCATCTCCATTGGCGCGCAGTTCCGGAAGAACAGTTTCACGGGCGATCTCGAATTGACGCTGCTCAAATCGGACGGCTCACTCAGCACCACTACGCTCGCCATTACCGGCAACTTTGTCGGAACCATCGGCAAAGCGAACGTGGCGGTGGGCTTCCAGTTCACCCAACAGCGTGACGGCCAGACGGTAACCACAACCTTCGCGTTCGGCGGCCGCGTTCAGTTTACGAACGGCACGCTCGAATTCGCCTTCGCCGCCAATTCCGCCACAAAGGCCATTACCTTAACCGCCGGCGCCGACATTCAGCTTGGCCCGGCCAGCGTCAACGCCAAGCTCAACATCGATATGGGTGGCGGAACAGTACAAGGCGTGACGTTCCTGCTGGGCGTGTCTTTTTAACGCAACAAGGCGCAGTCCTACAGATCACCCGGCTTCAGCCCTGTCTTCTGAGACAGCACCTTTATCGCCGCAGGCTCAAGCGGACCGCTGTCGCCGATCGCCGAACGGATACAGTGAATGGGCCAGGGCGCCGCTGCGCCCTGGCTGAATGCTCTTACACTCCAATGCAGTTCCTGATTACCGCGTCCAGGTGCTGGCTGGCACCCATCCCGTACCGTTGTTCGCACTGTCCACCACCCAGATGTAGAGGGTTTTGGCCCCCGTAGAATACGCTCCCTGTCTGGTAACGCTGAGGTTTAGCATTAAGTCGGTTCCCGATGCGGTGACTGAGGAAGTAGCGCCGTCAATGGCACATTGACTATTCTGAATCACGCCGGCGGTACCGGGAGACAGTGGACTGCTGACCGCCGTGAGCGCATCGTTGTAGAGGAGGAGCGAATTGGTCGCGCGATCATAGAGGCCATGACAGCTTCCGGAGGGGATCGACGGGCCGGTGTTGACGAGGAAATAGATTTTGCTGACGTCGGCGAATCCATTTGGGTCGCGTGAAGTGATTGTGAACAACTGGGTCGCGGCGCTGGAGGTCGCCGGAGTTACCGAGGCCACTGAGGGCGGCTGCTGTTGGGCCGCGCCGAGGGTCCAGGTGCTGGCGGCGATCCACCCAGTGCCGGCGCCAGCGTTATCGACCACCCAGAAATAGAGCGTCTTGGCGCCGGTGGCATATGCGCCCTGGCGGGTAATGTTGAGATTCAGCACCAAATCCGTACCGGAGCTGGTGACCGAGGAGGCGGCACCGTTGATGGCACACTGGCTGTTCTGTACGGTCCCCGATGTGCCAGGTGTGATGGGTGCGGAAACGGCGGAGAGAGCATCGTTGTAGAGGACGATGGAGTTGGTGGCGCGGTCGTAGAATCCATGACAGCTTCCCGATGGAATCGTAGGGCTGTCATTGAGCAGGAAGTAGATTCGGGAAAGATCGGCGAAGCCGTTCGGGTCACGCGTGGTTGCGGAGAAAGTCTGCGTGATTGTTGAGGACGCCGAGGGAGTTACCGAAGCCACTGTTGGCGGCTGCTGTTGGGCGACGCCGAGGGTCCAGGTACTGGCGGCGATCCACCCGGTGCCGGCGTTGGCGTTATCGACCACCCAGAAATAGAGCGTTTTGGCGCCAGTGGCATATGCGCCCTGGCGGGTAATGTTGAGATTCAGCACCAGATCCGTTCCGGAGGCGGTGACCGAGGAGGAGGCGCCGTTGACGGCGCACTGGCTGTTCTGGACAGTTCCCGATGTACCGGGAGTGATGGGCCCGGAAACGGCGGAGAGGGCGTCGTTGTAGAGGAGGATGGAATTGGTGGCGCGGTCGTAGAATCCATGACAGCTTCCCGATGGAATCGTAGGGCTGTCATTGACCAGGAAGTAGATTCGGGAAAGATCGGCGAAGCCGTTCGGGTCACGGGCGGTTGCGGAGAAGGTCTGCGTGACCGTTGAGGACGCCGAAGGAGTTGCGGCGGCCAGAATGGGCGGTTGCTGTTGGGCGGCGCCGAGGGTCCAGGTGCTGGCGGCGACCCACCCAGTTCCGGCGTTAGCGTTATCGACCACCCAGAAATAAACCGTTTTGGCGCCGGTGGCGTATGCCCCCTGGCGGGTAATGTTGAGATTCAGCACCAAATCCGTACCGGAGGCGGTGACCGAGGAGGAGGCGCTGTTGATGGCGCACTGGCTGTTCTGTACGGTTCCCGATGTGCTAGGTGTGATGGGTGCGGAAACGGCGGAGAGAGCATCGTTGTAGAGGACGATGGAGTTGGTGGCGCGGTCGTAGAATCCATGGCAGCTTCCCGATGGAATCGTAGGGCTGTCATTGAGCAGGAAGTAGATTCGGGAAAGATCGGCGAAGCCGTTCGGGTCCCGGGTGGTTGCGGAGAAAGTCTGCGTGATTGTTGAGGAAGCAGAGGGAGTTACCGAAGCCACTGTGGGCGGTTGCTGTTGGGCGGCGCCGAGGGTCCAGGCGCTGGCGGCGATCCACCCGGTGCCGGCGTTGGCGTTATCGACCACCCAGAAATAGAGCGTTTTGGCGCCAGTGGCGTACCCGCCCTGGCGGGTAATGTTGAGATTCAGCACCAGATCCGTACCAGAGGCGGTGACCGAGGAGGAGGCGCCGTTGATGGCACACTGGCTGTTCTGGACGGTTCCCGATGTACCGGGTGTGATGGGCCCGGAAACGGCGGAGAGCGCGTCGTTGTAAAGGAGGATGGAATTGGTGGCGCGGTCGTAGAATCCGTGACAACTTCCGGAGGGAATCGCAGGGCTGTCATTGACCAGGAAGTAGACTCGAGAAAGGTCGGCGAAGCCATTTGGGTCGCGGGCGGTGATGCTAAACACCTGCGTCGCGGCGCTGGAAGTCGCCGGGGCTGCGGAGGCCACTGTGGGCGGCTGTTGTTGGGCGGCGCCGAGGGTCCAGGTGCTGGCGGCGATCCACCCGGTGCCGGCGTTGGCGTTGTCGACCACCCAGAAATAGACCGTTTTGGCGCCGGTGGCGTATGCGCCCTGGCGGGAGATGCGAAGAACCAACTGCAAATCGGAACCGGATTGATTGGCGCTTGAGGCGGCGGGATCGATGACACATTGGGAGTTCCCCAGTGTGGCGGAGGTTCCGGGAACAATTGGAGCCAAGGTGGCGGTTAACCCGTCGTTGAAAAGGGAGATTGTGTTGCTAACGCGGTCGTAGAAACCGTGGCACGAATTGGTTTGCACCTGTGGGGAGTCGCCAACCAGGAAGTAAATGCGCTGGAGGCCGGTGGCTCCGGAGAGGTCGCGTCCAAGAATAGTAAAGGTTTCGGTGATCGAGGTGGAGGAAGACGGAACGGCCGACACCAACTGTGGCGGTTGCGGCGGCGGCAACGAGTGTGGGGAGGCCTGGACATAGCGAACTCTGCTGTTCCCAATATCGGCCACATATAGGCTCCCGGCGCCGTCGAGAGCGACCCCAAATGGAGCTAGCAGCATGGCGGCGCTTGCGGCGGCGCCGTCGCCGCTATATCCGCCTGTTCCGGTGCCGGCGAACGTGGAAATGAACGCGGTGGCACCGTCGATTCTGCGAACCCGATCATTGGAAGGGTCCGCGAGAAAAGTGTTTCCGGCGGCGTCAAAGGCAACTCCGTAAACGTTCACTTTCGCCTCTATTGCCGCGCCGCCATCGCCGCTGACCCCAAGCTCGCCGGTTCCAGCGACCGTAGAAACCAGTCCCGAGAGAAAGTCGACCCGTCGCACCCGGTAATTAGCCCCGTCGGCGAAGAGCAAATTGCCTTCGCCATCAATTGCAAGGCCTCCAGGAAAATTGACGGCAGAGGTCTCGGCTGGAACACCGTCTCCCCCGTATCCGCCGACACCACTACCGGCGACGGTGGTGATGATTCCGGTACCGGCTTGGATGCGACGGATCCGATGGTTAAGCCTATCCCCGACAAAGAGGTTGCCACCAGCGTCGATGGCCACCGATTCGGGGAGGTAAAGTTGCGACGACGCGGCCGGGCCGCCATCGCCCGAGTAACCGGCGACGCCCGATCCGGCGACGGTTGAGATGGCGCCCGTGGTTGCATCGATGCGGCGAATCCTGTTGTTGCCGGTATCGGCGACGTACAGGTTGCCTAGGGGATCGGCGGCAATGCCCTTGGGCGAGAAAAATTGAGAAGTCGCCGCCGACGTTCCGTCGGCGAATCCTGGTATCCCCGTGCCGGCGATGGTGGTGATGAGGCCAGAGAGAGCGGCGACTTTGCGTACGACATGGTTATCGGAATCGACCGTGTATAAGTTACCGTTGCCATCCAGGGCCAGTCCAGAGGATGAGCCGAGTTGCGCTTGAGCCGCGGGTCCATTGTCGCCGCCATAGCCGGCAAATCCGTTTCCGGCGATAGTGCGGATGGTTCCAGCGTTTTGCGCCCCCCACGGGGAGAGGGAACCATTGGAGGCTGACTGAAGGACGAGAAAACGCCGATTGCCGGCCAGAATTGTCGCCATGCGGGCAACCTGGAGAGGATTAGCGGTATAGGCGAACTGGACGGTACCGGAAGAGTTATTTCCGGTCGCTGCCACCGTTAGCCACGGGGCAGTGGAAACAGGCGCCCAGGGCGTTGCGGGTGAGACGCCGACCGTGAATGAGCCGCTACCTGCGCCGTCGCGGACGGTCGTGCTGGAGGCGGAAAGAGTGACGGCGGCTCCGCGCTGACGGATGGAGTAGGTCTTTCCGTTGATCGCGATCTCGGCGGTTCGGGTGGCAAATCCAGGATTAGCGGCCAGGGAGTAGTTGAGCGTAGCGCCTCCGGTGCCGCTGGAGGCGCCGATGGTCAACCATGCGGCACTGCTGGTTGCCGTCCAGGCGCTGTCCGCCGGCGTCGTCGTAAATGTGATGCTTGCCGAAGAGGCGGCGGCGTTGGCTACGAAGCTGGAAGTGGGGAAGGCAATGGTTGGTCCGTTCACCCGAATAAAGCGGAGGCGGTGGTTCCAGGCATCGGCAACGTACAGATTTCCGCCGGCATCCACCGCGATGCCGGCGGGGCTGTTGAGGCGTGCAAGGCGGGCCGGCCCGTTGTCGCCAGAGAAACCGGACGTTCCGGTTCCGGCAAGCGTGCTGATAACTCCGGTTTGCTGACGAATAACGCGGGCCTTGGCGGCGTAATTTTCGATGAAGTAGAGATTGCTATCGGCGTCGATAGCGAGGGAAGCGACATCGCCAAGCCGCGCGAGAGTGGCCAGTGTGTCAGAAACGAAACCATCGCTGGCGCCGCGGCCAGCGATGGTGCTAATGGTCCCAGTCAGGCCGTCGATTCTGCGGATCCGAAAATTATAGGTGTCGGCGATGTACACATCGCCATTCTTTGCCACTGCCACGGCTTGAGGGAGCCGAAGCTGCGCCTGCGCCGCGGGACCGCCATCGCCGCTGAAGCCGGCAACACCTCCTCCGGCGAGCGTGCGAATGATACCGGTCGCGGCATCCACCTTCCGGACAGCGCTGTTATACTGATCGGCAATATAGATGTTTCCGTCCGCGTCGACAGCGATTCCAGCAGGTGTATTCAACTGGGCTGCGGTAGCGAGCCCCTCGTCGCCGGACCCGCCCGCCACGCCAGTGCCAGCGACCGTGGTGATGACGCCGGTGGCGGCGGCGACACGGCGTATGCGGTGATTGTAAGAATCGGCAAAGTAGAGATTGCCGAAGCGGTCAATGGCAAGCCCAGCGGGGCCGCTGATTTGGGCGACCGAGGCTTGTCCGCCATCGCCCAGGAATCCTTGTGTTCCGCTTCCGGCGAAGCCGGAGATGAGTCCGGAATCGGCCGATATTCTCCGGATCATGTGATTTCCTTGGTCGGAAACAAAGACGTTGCCGTTGTCGTCGATGGCGACGCTGTTGGGGTAGGACAGTCTTGCGGCGGTCGCATCCCCGCCATCGCCAAAGTAGTCGGCTACACCATTACCCGCAAGGGTCTTGATGCCATCCAGATTCTGCGCTCCCCACGGGGTGTAGACTCCATTGGAGGCCGCTTGGGTGACAGTATAAGGCTGACCGGCGACGCGAATGGTGGCCACTCTAGCGGCGGGCGCGGAGTTGGCGGAGTAGGAAAAAGAGAGGGACTGCGAGCCGGAACCGGCAGGCGTGACGGTAAGCCAAGAGGCGCTGCTAGTCGCTGTCCACGACTGGTCGGCGACGACCGCGAGCGTGCCAGTTCCAGCCGCCGCGCTGACGAGTCTGCCGGGGCCAGGGAGCGTGACCGCGGCGCGGGAGTCGGCCACCCAGGCAACGGTCCATCCGAGGGCGGCCATTGTTTCGGCGGGCCGGGCGATCCGCGAGGGATTGGCGGGGGCGGGCCACCAGAGGTCCTTAGCATCGCCAGGGCGGATGGTGTCCAGTTGGAAGCCGAGGGCCTCAGTGAGTTTCCAAGCGGAAGTTTCTTTGCGTGCGGCGCCGGCCCAATGGTTCAGTGACCCCCAGGACCAGACACCATCCGCGGTGCCGAGGAGGGGCTGGTCGGCTCTGGTGGCCAGCCATAGGCCACGCCGCAGTCCGCTGACCCGAGCTGGGTGCGGCACTTTCCGGCGGCTGTCGGAGAGAACGATTTCGGTCCAGTTTGCGCCCCAGGCCCAGACATTCCCTTCGTCGTCCAGCGCCAGGGAAAAGTGGGAGCCGGCGGCAAGATCAACAAACCGGCGATCCGCAGCGATACGGGAAAAACGAGGGGAGCGGGTGAAGGCGCCATTTCCAAGCTGCCCGTCGCGGTTGTCGCCTGCAGCCCAGACGGAGCCGTCTCCGGTGAGAAGTAGCGTATGTTCCGCTCCGGCGGCCACCTTGCGCACGTCTGTTGGCACGTCGAGGATCTGCCAATGGCCCCGTCGCCACTCGTGGACAGCGCCTTTGTCGTCCAGGGCGAGCAGGTGATCTCCGACAGGAGGGACGGCGAGTTGGGCAACACCGGGAATCGAACCGATGGCGACACTCTTCTCACTCGTTCCATCCCCGAGGATTCTTATTTCTTGTGCGTAGAGAGGACCGGCGAGAATCGTGAGGAAAAGAACCGAAAGTGATTCGGAGAATGGCAGGAACCGACGTCGAACGGACATGATTTATATGTTTTCATCGTCTCATGTTCCAATCTTGTTTCGCCGATAACTGCCGATTTTCAAGATATAACGCCGAGATTCGATTTAGGGGGACCTAAGTCGAGTTTCTGTGAGGCCGGGAGGTTTTTGGCCGTCCAGGCGGGACAGGGGGCGTGGAAAAGCCTCGGGAACGCGTGAGTGAATCGAGTAGATTTGAAGCTGCCAGACGGAAGTCCGGGCCGCTATCTTATCCTGGCGTAATCATGCAACCAAATAGTCAGGGGGAGGCATCGTAGTATGCGTCGCGCGATGACGATACGGAGTACGGATTATGCTGTTCGGCCCGCTCCGCGTGGTTTCCAATTCTGAGGAAGTCCGGGTAAGGCAAGTCGGAGCAGTCCAGCGCGACAGGTGGGGAAATACGGTTTCGTTCCGCGATGAGAAAGCCGTAGGCGGCAAAACATAGTGTGGCGTGATGGTGAGACCCTCGCCAACCGCTGCCTTCAACGTGCCCTAATCCCAGCTCTTGCTTCAGTTCTTCATAGTCTCGTTCAATAGCCCATCGCCGTTTCGCGACACCACTCAATCGGACGGTTTCGTCTGTGCGGACAAAATGGCGAGCCGGAATTTGGCGGGATGTTGTTCGCCTTTCGGCCACTTGACTATTAACCATTGCTCCGCTGCTCGCTCGCAACGCTCAAAGTCACGGCTGGCCGGACGAACACGCAGCGCCGCGAAACGGGATCGTAGTTACTGTCTCGTGCCAACCCGCCAGGTAATGTTCTTCCAATCCCCCTCAGGGATTGGACTAGCTAAGTCTCTCGCCAGAACAGGTTGGTGTACGGGACGACGTTTAACGCACTTCGCCGGGCTGCCCGGTTGGGATGATTGTTGACGCTTTCGGGGTCGCC
The DNA here is from genome assembly GCA_016789905.1 of Bryobacterales bacterium. Taxonomy (GTDB): domain Bacteria; phylum Acidobacteriota; class Terriglobia; order Bryobacterales; family Bryobacteraceae. Next base: position 46,585 of record JAEUQC010000140.1, read on the forward strand.
GGTACCTCTCTCACGCGATTTTACCCCGCCGGAGACGACAGGCGGGCGCGGGATCCGATCTTCCCTCGCTTGGCGAATCTGTCCGGCGGCAATCAGAAGCTTGGTGCGGACATCGACCCTCTCGGGCACGCCGGCTTTCCGGCTACGCGCTCTATCCTCGCTCCATGTCGCCGGCACGTACAGATCAAATGCAATCGGCAGGCTGGCCACCCAGGTGTTCATCGACAGACCTACCATAACGGATCGACTAACGCATCCGGCGAACGTTGTCGGGGAGAAGACGGGCAGCCATGGCTCCGCACTTTTGCGTTCGCCAAGCAGTAGCAAACGCAGGCAATAGCTCTTCAGGGGCTGATGTCGGTCTTTGTGTCCTGCCGCTTGCGCAGACCCTCAAGGTAAGCGGCAAGGCGCTTCGAGGTGCTATCGGCAGTCACGCCGGGCAACGCTGGAATGTCCGCCAACCAGCGACCATCGTCCTCCCATTCGTTCGCGATGGCTAGCGAAAGACAATGAGGAACTTTGCGCATAGCTCTACCATGCCATCAACTTGCTCCTCCTTCAGGAGGCCGCTCTCACACTTCCTCGCCGCTTCAATCCTGCCGGCCGGCCGCCGGTTCCTTCCAGGCGTCCGCCACTAGCGAGATCGCCAATTGCAAGCGTCTCGATCCGGTTCACAAAACAGCATGGCAATGAGTGCGGATGTATCGATAACCATCAGCCTGGCAATCCGTGCTCATCAAATCCCATAATCTCCTCGGGCGTCCGGAGATCCAGGCCCGGAAGTGCGCCACACCGGTCACTGATCGCGCGCAGATCCTCCCCCAGGCCGCTGACTCGGGCTTGTCCTGTTTCGCGCTTCAACTGTTCCCGCAACACTTTCAGGATCGCGTCGGGAATCGACAGTCCAGTCAATCCGGAAAGCGTCCGGGCTAGCTGATCCGCTTCGGGGTGCTTAATACGCAGAGCCATATAGAAGCCATCTATATTTCTATATTGCACCACTACCGCCGATACTCCGCCAGCGCCTCCGGAATCACATCGAGCCCGATCCCCGGCAGGTCCGACGCAATAATCTCGCCGTTCACCACCTTATACATCTCCTTGTTGTGCAGCACCTTCGCGCCGGGCGCCCATTGCTGTTGCGGCAGTAACGGGGGCGTCACCAGCGCCACCTCCTGCCACTCCGCGCCAATGGCAAACGTCGCCTGCAGCCAGCCCGCCAGCATCAACGCCATCGTTCCATGCAGTATGCAGGGCAGGTGATAGGCATCGGCCATGAACGCCACCTTTCGGCACGTAAAAATGCCGCCGGACCCGCGCCCCTCCGGCTGCAAAATGTCGTAGGTCCGGTGCAGCAGACACTGCTGAAAAGCGCTGGTGCCAACGTAGCCCTCGCCGCCGGTGATCGGTATATCCACCATCGCCGCCAGCCGCGCCGGCGAATCGTAGTCATCCCGCGCGAACGGCTCCTCCAGCCAATACGCCCCTGCCTTTTCCAACGCCCGCGCCGTCTTCAACCCCGTCTCAAAACTCCACACCGGCTGCCCCACCGATTGCGGCAAATGCGCTGTCCGGTCGAACATAATCGCAAAGTCCGGCCCCGTCGCCGCGCGTATCTCGGCGCACGCATCGGCGTCGTCCAGCGGGTTCGGCCGCCACGCGCGAATCTTCATGCCTTTATAGCCGGCCTTCTGCAAACGCACTGCCTGCTCCGCCTGCGCCTGATACGTGATGTGCTGCTGGTCCGCCTTGCCCGGCCACACGCACGTCACATAGGCCTTCACCTTCTGCCCGCCGCTGCCCAGCAACCGGTGTACAGGCTGCTTCGCAATCCGGCCCATCGCGTCCCACATCGCGTGTTCCACGCCGCCCCATTTGGCCAGCCCATTATCCAGGTGCTGCTCAATTGCGAACAGGTCCGCGCCCGCCAGCAATTGCCGGATGGCGGGTAACTCGCTCGCCGCCGGCCCCGCAAACGAATAGCCTTTCACGCCCGCGTCCGTGGTCACCTCCACCACTTGGAACGCGTGCATCAGCCCCGCCGCGGCTTCGTCTTTCGTCACTGGAATGCGAATCGGGTAGATATCAACGGCGGTGATTTTCACTTTCGCCGCGGCCAGCGCCGCCAGCGGTGTCGTCAAAAACAGTCTCCGGCTAAGCACGTCGGTACTCCTTCAGCGCGTCTTCGTCCACATCCAGGCCCAGGCCGGGGAATTCAGGCAGGTACACATAGCCGTTCTCCACGCGCCATGCTCTCTTGTTCTTCAACAGCACCTCGCCCGGCTGCCACTCCTCCGTCGGCAGGTTCGGCCCGGCGCCAATCATCTCCTGCCACTCGCAATTCGTCATCGCGCAGCCGGCCTGTATGTAGCCCGCCAGCGAAAAGCCGCCCGTGCCATGCTGCACGCAAGGCACGCCGAAAGAAGCGGCCAGCGCCGATATCTTCTTCGCCGCCCAGATGCCGCCGCAAATCCGCGTGTCGGGCTGCACAATGTCGTAAGTCTTGTTATGCAGGAAGGCCGCGAACTCATAAAGCGTCCGCCCCAGTTCGCCCCCGGTGATGAGTATGTCCACCTCCGCCGCCAGCCGCGCCGGCCCCTGCAAATCCATGCCGTCGAACGGCTCTTCCAGCCAGTAGGCGTTGTGCCGTTCCAGCCCGCGCGCCACCTTCAGCGCCGTCGGGTAATCCCATACCCAGCCGGGGCGGACGGCGGTACGGTCCAGCATGATCTTGAACGTCGGTCCAACCGCCGCGCGGATCATGCCCACGGCGTCCACATCGTCCATCGGGTTCGGGCGCCAGGCGCGAATCTTGATGGCCGTGTAGCCGTTGTCCTTCAGCCGTTTGGCGAACTGCGCCTGCCGCTCATACGGCACATCGGATTGGTCCTGCTTGCCCGGAAACACCGTGGTCCGGTAGATGCGCAGCCGTTCCCGCGCCTTGCCTAACAGTTCCGCCACCGGCCGGCCGGCGATCCGGCCAATCGCGTCCCACATGGCGTGCTCCACGCCAGACCAGCCTTGCGTCCTCGATTCGCCCGAGTTCATTTGCAGATGCCGCATGTGCCGGTCCATCGCAAACAGGTCTTCGCCAACCAGCGTCGGCTTCACCCAGTTGTTCAGCAGGTCCGGGGCAATGGCGATGAACGACGTTCCAATGACGCCGGCGTCGGTATGCACCCGAGTGACCGGGTAGCGGTAAGCCCGGAGCGGGTCCGGCGTGCCGCCATCGGGGACACGAACCACAAACGATTCTATGTTGGTGATCTTGACCTTCGGGCTGGGCAAGAGACTTGCGAGAACAGCGCGGCGGCTTAGCATTGGGTTCCGAGGCGTATCATATACCACGTGAGGCGCGCGTTTCTGATCGCCGCGGGTGTGTTCGCCGGTCTGGTGGCGTTCTCCTCCCGGCGCGGCAAAGTGGAAGAGCCCATTGAAGGCGAGGACCGTGTCGTCCGCACCCCAGCCGAATGGCGCCAGCGGCTCACCGCTCAGCAGTTCTACGTCACCCGCAAAGGCAGCACCGACACGCCCTTCACCGGCACCTACTACAACCTCAGAACCAGGGGCCTCTACCACTGCGTCTGCTGCGACAATCTGCTTTTCCGTTCCGAGGATAAATTCGACTCCGGCACCGGCTGGCCCAGTTTCACTTCGCCCGCCGACCCTCGCCACGTCCGCACCCGCCAGGACGTGAGCCTCTTCCTGGAACGTACCGAAGTCTCCTGCCGCCGCTGCGACGCCCACCTGGGCCACGTCTTCCCCGACGGCCCTCCCCCCGCCCATCTTCGTTACTGCATCAACGAATCGGCGTTGCGGTTTGTGGCGGCGGCCTAAATTCCATTGAAAAGTGGTAGGATTCTTCCACGGACCATGCGCGCGCTGCTACTCGTGTGTTTGTTCGCGGTTGGTTTGTCCGGAGCCGATCCGCGGGCGCTGTCGATGCACCCTTTTGTAGGGCAGCGCGGCGTCGCGTTCCAAGCCACCGTTCGCGGCACAAACTTGCAGGAAACAAAGGGCGTTTTCGTCGAAGAGCCCGGCCTGCGGATGGCGGTGGCCGCCACCGCCAAGGACGTTGTAACCCTACGGGTGGAAACGGGGGCGGATTTCCGGCCTGGCCGCTACTCCTTCCGGCTCGTCACGGCGAGCGGAGTTTCGAACGCGCTGACAATGCAAATCGTTGATTCTACAGTGATTGCTGAACCGGATGGGACCCATGAGACAGTGGAAACAGCAATCCCGGCGGGCCCGGGGCTCTACACAGGCCTGATAGCGAAGAAAGGGGAATCGGACTACTACGCCTTCGACGCGAAGGCCGGCGAAACCCTTACTTTTCAAGTACTTTCGGGGCTGCCATCGATCGGGGCGCCGGGCGGCAACGCCAATGGATTTGATCCCTCTCTATCAATTTATGAGGAAGCGGGGAGCTGGTTTGACCCGAAACGGCTGCGGAGAATTGCTTTCAACGATGAGCCGTTGTGGGTGCTCGGACGGGGTACAGACGCGTTTTTGAAACACTCGTTTGAAAAAAATGCCCGTTATTTTGTGCGTTTAGACGCGTTTTCGGGCCAAGGAGGGCCCACTTATGCGTACTTTTTGCGCATTTTGCGCGGCAGTTTTGACGAAGAGAAGCCCCCTGGAAAGCCCGACTGGGAGGAACGGACGTACCAGCGCCCGCTGACTTCGGACCGTTTGAACGAGCTCGCCGAACGCGGCGGGAAGGCGCGGAGCCAGAAATCAGTGGAGACCTACCGGATGGGCGGCGTCTTCAAACTGCCGGCCGTGCTGGAAGGAACGATCGGGCGGGCGGGCGAATCCCACCAGGCGAAATTCGTGGCGGAAGGGCCGCAAGATATTGCAATTGAAGTGGAAACGCCGGATACGGCGCCGCCGTTGTTTAACCCGGTGGTACGGCTGATCGACCAAAAAGGGGAAGAAGTGGTGACCAACTTCTTCGCCGGCCGCGGGGCCTGCACCGGAGCGTTGAACAAGGGGCTGGTGGCGAAGACGATTTTCCCGTTGCGGAACCCGGGGGAGTACACCGTGGAAGTGCGGGATTTGACGGCGGATCTGGGCGAGGCGGGTTTTCGCTACCGGGTGATGATCCGGCCGCAAATCGCTCATTTGGGGAAGGTTATCGTCGAAGAGGACCACATCAACCTGGCTCCTGGCGGGGCGAAGACCGTTCGCGTGACTTTTGACCGGGAAGAGGATTTCCGGGGCGCGGTGGCGGTGGCGGTGGAAGGGTTGCCGGAGGGCGTGACGGTGCTGGCGGCGGCCGATTTTGAGCCCGATAAGGATCCTCCGATGCATCCGGGCAAAAGAGAACGGTATGTACCGCGAACGGAGCGAACGGTGTTGGCGTTCGCAGTGGCGGATGGCGCTCCGCTGATGGAGACGCCGAAGGTGGCGCGGGTGACTGTGCGCCCGGTGGTGGATGGCAAGCCCGGTGTGGTGATCGCGAGTAAGCAGATTCCAATGATGGTGGTGGCAAAGCCGTGAAGTATCTTCCGCTTCTATTGACGCTGGCCGCTTTTGGCGCGCCGAAAGTGGTGAAACTACAGACGGTGCCGGCGACGGTGACGCTCCAGGGGGCGAAGGCGGGGCAGCAGTTTTTGGCCATCGCCACCTACGCCGATGGAACGGAGGCCGACGTTACGGGCGAGGCGCGGTGGACGGCGACGAACGCGGCGTTGACGGGTTCGAGAGCGACGGTAGTGGCGGATGGCACGGCGACGGTGGAAGCGGAGTTTGGCGGGGCGCGGGCGAAATCTGTTGTAAAGGTGACAGGGTCGGCGGCGGCGCGGCCGTTTGCGTTTGCACGGGATATCGGCGCCATATTGACCAAGCGTGGGTGCAACAGCTCGGCGTGTCATGGGGGCGTGAAAGGACGCGGCGGGCTGAAGCTCTCCGCCAATGGGCTGTTTCCGAAAGATGATTTTGAATGGATTACCAAGGGCGGCACGTATCAGGTGCTAAGCGCGGAGGTGAAGGGCGACCGCGTACCTCGTGTTTCGGTTCAGGAGCCTGAGAAGAGCCTGTTGCTGCTGAAGCCATTGATGGCGGTGCCGCATGGCGGCGGGAAGAAGTTGGAGATGGGCTCCGAAGACTACCGGACGATTTTGGATTGGGTGAAAAGCGGGGTGCCCTACGGAGCGGCGGGCGGGACGGCGGCGCTGACGGCGCTGGAGATTTATCCGCCGATGGCGACGATGGCCGTGGACGGCGCGCGGCGGTTGCTGGTGACGGCGCGGTTCAGTGATGGGCACACGGAAGACTATTCGAACCAGGTGCTGTTTAGTTCGAACAATGGTGATGTGGCGACGGTGAACGCCGATGGCGTTGTGAAAGGCAGGGCGTTGGGCGAGACCGCCATTTTGATCCGGGCGGCGGGGCAGGTGGCGAGTGTCGGTGTTGGCGTTGTGGGCCCAGCCATCGCGAACTATCCGCAGGTGGCGCGGGGGAACTTTGTTGACGAACACATATTCGCGAAGCTGCGGAAAGTGAACCTGGTGCCGTCGGAACTGGCCAGTGACGCCGAGTTTCTGCGGCGCGTTTGCCTGGACCTGACGGGGACGCTGCCGCCGCCGGAGCGGGTGCGCGAGTTTCTGGCTTTGAGGGACCCGAAGAAGCGGGAGCGGGTGGTGGACGCGCTGATTGGGTCACCGGAGTTTGTGGACTACTGGACGTTCCGGTTCTCCGATATATTCCGCGTGGCGATCTTCGCGAATGGGTTGACGCCGAAGTTCAGCCAGAAGTATTGGGAGTGGATTCGGGAGAACATTGCGACGAACCGGCCGTATGACGAAGTGGCGCGGGAGCGGCTATCGGCACAAGGGTACGGGGCGGCGAGCCGCCATTTCATTCCGTACAACCAGATTGGCCCGCCGGCGGATGTGATGGCCGAAGAGGTGCGGGTGTTTTTCGGGCGGCGGCTGGACTGCGCGCAGTGTCATAACCACCCGTATGAAAACTGGAGCCAGGATCAGTTCTGGGGCATGGCGGCGTTCTTCGGGCGGCTTTTTAAGGCTGGGCCGGTGGTGTTCGATCATCCGACGAACATGGACTGGAGTTCGAAGGATGTGGACGGGAAGGTGGAGACGCTGCACCCGCGGACGAAGGCGCCGGTGACGCCGGTGCTGCTGGATTCTTCGCCGCTGGACCTGCGGGCGGATGGCAACCCGCGGAAAGAACTAGCCAAGTGGATGACGGCGCATCCGTACTTTGCCGAGGCGACGGTGAACCGGATTTGGGGTTACTTTTTCGCGCGAGGCATTGTGGACCCGGTGGACGATTTCCGGTCGACGAATCCGGCGACGCATCCAGAGCTGCTGGCGGCGTTGGCAACCGATTTTCAGAAGAACGGATACGACTTACGGCGACTGATGAAGACCATCGTGCTGTCGCGCACGTATCAGTTGTCGCACCGGCCGAATGCGACAAACGCGAAGGACGTGTCGAACTATTCGCATTCGCTGTCCAGGGCGATTGACGCCGAAGTGCTGCTGGACGCGGTGGTGGCGGTGACCGGGGTGCCGGAGACGTTTACGACGGCGGTGAGCGATGAGCGCGCGGTGGGGCAGGCGCCAGCGCATACGCGGGCGATCAACCTGAAAGATCCGGATATGTTCTTTTCCCGGTTCCTGGAGCTGTATGGACGGCCGAACCGGGGGGCGATTCCGGAGCGATCGGGCCGTCCGAACCTGGGGCAGGCGCTGCACATGCTGGCCGGGGCGACGTATGTGGACCGGCTGGGGGCACCGGGGAGCCGGCTGCGGCGATTGTTGGACAAAGGCGCCAATGATGACGCGATCATTTCCGAGTTCTACCTGGCGGCGCTGGGGCGGGAGGCGGAGAAGGACGAGTTGGCGGAGTTGGTTAGTTTGGTGGGCAAGCGCGGGGACCGGGAAGCGGCGCTGCGGGAGTTTGTTTGGGCACTGATTAGTTCACGGGAGTTTGCGGAGAATCATTAGGGGCGTCGCCAATCGGGAGGCTCCACAACCGCGAGAAAGGAATACCGCCACGCTTGGGTACTTGAAAGTAGAAAACATTGGCCCCGCGGCGAGTATGGAATTGGAATTTGGCCGACGGCTGAATTTTCTGACCGGTGACAATGGCCTGGGTAAGAGCCTGCTGCTGGACATCGCGTGGTGGGCGATGACGAGGACGTGGCCAACGGGGAGAAAGGCGTTGCCGGTCCGGGATGGCGCAGGGCAAATTTCGTTTTCCTTTGCGGGCGGGAAGATATATGAGAGCCAATTTTCCCGTCGCGATCAAGCCTGGACGGGACGTGCTGGACGGCCTGCCAACCCGGGCCTGGTGATCTATGCCATGGCCGACGGCGGATTCGCCGTATGGGACCCGGCCCGGAACTACTGGAAACCCGAAAGTGCCGAATTCGATGGACCAAACCGGATTCCTGCCTACGTCTTTGGGCCGTCGGAAGTTTGGGACGGACTGCAAGGCAAAGACGGAAGCCCGCTTTGCAACGGTCTGCTGCGGGACTGGGCTGGCTGGCAAAAGCAACGAGGCGTGGCGTGGAAGAACCTTCTCGCCGTTTTGAAGGTTTTGTCTCCTTCCGCCAACGAGCCGCTGGAACATGGCAAGTTTACCCGTATCAGCCTGGACGATGCCCGCGACATCCCCACCATTCGGATGCCGTACGGGCAGGAAGTAGCGATTCTACATGCATCGGCCGGCATGCGCCGGATCTTTGCGCTGGCGTACCTGCTGGTGTGGGCCTGGGAAGAGCACAAGAAGGCAGCGGTGCTTCTGGGCGAGAAAACCACCAAGCAGGTTGTCTTCCTGATCGATGAGATTGAATCGCATCTGCACCCGCAGTGGCAACGGGTGATCGTCCCGGCACTGATCGGGGTGGTGAATAAGCTGATTGACTCGTCCGAGGTGCAGATCATCGCGGCCACGCATTCCCCGCTGATTATGGTTTCCGTGGAACCGCTTTTCGATCCGAGTTCGGATGCATGGTTTGACATTGATATGCAGAAGCAGAAAGTGACGCTGCAACGACGGGAGCTCGAAAAGCAGGGTGATGCCGAGGCTTGGCTTACCAGCGAGGCCTTCGACCTCGCCAGCGGGCGTCCCGTTCCCTATGAGGTTTTGGTGGAGAAGGCCTCCGCATTGGTTGCAAGCGAGAAGGCGGACACTGCGGCGGTGCAACGGATGCACCAAGACTTGGTAAACGCGCTGAAGCCGGGGGACCCTTTCCTACTCCGCTGGCGGTATATTTGCGGTAAGAAGGGCCTATTGCCATGATCCCGGTTACGGCACAACCGGAACCCGCCCATTTTCATACCGCGGTTCGCCAAAGGGGCCGTTCGTGGCTACTGGGTGAGGGAATCGCCCTGCACGGAGCCGCTCCGAAGGGCACCAAGTTTCCACCGTATTGGACGGAGACGAACAAGGACCTGTGGGACGCCTATTCGGGCATCTGTGCGTATCTGGCCATCTACTTTGAGTTTCCAATTGGATCTCGCAAATGGGCGGATCAAGCCGAATCCGTTGGCACCGGTGGAGCTACAGCGGCGAGCGCAGAAGACGATTGAACGGCTTCGGTTGGATAGTCTGGACATGCTCGAGATGCGTGTTCGCCATTTTGATGACTGCGCGCAGGGCCTGGTGGATCCGGAGTATTTGCGACGACAGTCTCCATCTGTCTGGTATGAGGCAAAGCGCCAAGGCTTGCTTTGACCTAAACATTTAGGGTTGAAAAAAGTGGGATAGTGATCTAGTGGGCGGTCCGTGCCCTTACTGTTTTGAAGGCAGAGGATTCCGAATGGCACACAACACACGGCGTGACTTTTTGCGGGCGGGGTCGCTGGGCTTCCTGGGCGTGGGGCTGCCACAGTATCTGGCGGCGGCGCCGGCGGCCGGGGCAAAGGTGAAGAGTGTGATTCTGTTCTGGCTGGAGGGCGGGCCGAGCCACATCGACACCTGGGACCCCAAAACGAACAGCAACTTCCGGCCGATTTCGACCAACGTTCCAGGGATTCAGATCTCCGAACTGCTGCCGAAGATGGCGAAGAAGATGGACAAGTTCGCGCTGATCCGTTCCATGCATACGCGCGGCAACGACCATCCGCAGGCGACGCACTACGTCATCACCGGCCACGAGATTAACCCGGCGATGCAGTTCCCGAGTATTGGCTCGATGTTGACCAAAGAGCTGGGGCCGCGCAACGCGGTGCCGCCGCATGTGCTGGTGCCGAAGTGGAATAGCGGGCGGCAGTATGAAGACTATTTCCGGTCTGCGTTTTTGGGCGGCGATTACGACCCGATGTGCATACCGGACCCGAGCAAGCCGAACTTTGAAGTCACCGACCTGAGCTTGCCGAAGACGGTTTCCCAGGCGTCGGTGGATTCGCGGAGCGCGTTTTTGAAGGCTGTCGACCGCAAGTACCGGGCGATGAACGAGACGGCCGAGCATACGGACATGGACGCGTTTTCAGCGCAGGCGATGAAGATGATTCTGACGCCTGCGGTGCGGGACGCGTTTGATTTGTCGAAGGAAAACGACAAGACGAAAGACCGCTATGGCCGCGACTCGATTGGGCAGTCCTGCTTGCTGGCGCGGCGGCTGGTGGAAGCGGGGAGCGTGTTTGTAACGGCGGCGGGGTATCACGGCACCTCGTGGGACACGCATAGCAACAACGACGTGAGCCACCGGGACCGGTTGTGCCCGCCGCTGGACCGGACGCTGGTGACGCTGGTGGAGGATTTGGAAGAGCGGGGCTTGCTGGATTCGACACTTGTGATTGCAATGGGCGAGTTCGGGCGGACGCCGGTGATCAACCCGAATCTGGGCCGGGACCATTGGCCGAACTGCTGGTCACTGGCGCTGGCCGGGGGCGGGATAAAAACCGGGCAGGTGATCGGAACCTCCGACGAAAAAGGCGCAAATGTGACTTCGCGCGTGGTGTCGATGGGGGATCTGTACGCGACCGTTTATAAGCTGATGGGCGTGGATTGGACGAAGGAGATTATGTCGCCGATCGGGCGGCCGATCAAGATCGCCAATTCGCTGGAGGATAAGACGGGGGAGCCGGTGAAGGAGTTGTTGGGGTAGGAGACAAGCTTGCGCCGATCCTACCGGCCAGCCCCGTCGTCTCCGCTCGATGTGGCGGCCTGTGCCCCGGCCGGCTCCCGGAACGGCTCCACCTCAATGCGCACGTAACAGATATCCAGCACGATCAGGTTCGCGGCCCCACTGGGAGCGTGCAACACCACGGAATCGCCTTCGGCGGCCTTCATCAGCGCCCGCCCCAAGGGCGACGCCCAACTCACATGCCGGCGTTCCAAATCCACCTCATCGGCCCCAACAATACTCACTACATGCTCCGTATCTCCGGCGTCGGCATACCGCACGGTAGCGCCGAAATAGACCCGTTCCGCCGCCTGCCCCTTCCGGGGCGCCTCCGGGTCCACCACCACGGCCGCTTCAATCCGCTTCAACAAAAAGCGCAGACGTGAATCGATCTGCCGCAGCCGCCGCTTGCCGTACTGATAATCGGCATTCTCGCTGCGGTCGCCATTGCTTGCCGCCCACGCCACCACCTCGGTCACCGCCGGGCGCTCCCGCGTCAGCAAAAAATGATACTCGTCCTTCAGCCGCCGCAAGCCGCCCGGAGTAATGTAATTCGGCCCCTGCGGCGCAGTATCGGGTTTCGGTTTTCGAGTAAATCCTTTTCGCACGCCACTAGTAGTCTATGGGATCTGACCGAAGCGCCGCAGCATGATTTTTCCCATTGATTGGACGGTGGAGAACCCCTGGCACCCACGCGGATTTCCCCCTATTCAAGATTACGTTCAGGTGCTATAGTTGGCGTGGAACCCGCAGCGTTCGAGGGTGGGCTGTGGGTCCTGCTAGACAACATGACGCGCGGCCGCAATGATGCGGACAGAATCCACGCGCCTTGGACATACACCAACCGTCGTATAGGAGGATCTATGCCTGACGACCAAACGCCCCGTGGAAATGCACGGGTGCGCACTTGCGCAACGATGGACGAGCATCGCCGTATGGCAATGCTGTCCCCCGAATATCGCCGGCGACGGCGAGAGATTGAATTGGAAACCAAGCAGTTTATTGCGCGCTACCGGGAGGAGGGGCTCCGCTCCGGAGTCGTGCGGATTCCGGTGGTGGTACACGTTGTTTGGAACACGGCGGCGCAAAACGTAAGCGACGCGCAGATCCAAACACAGATCGATGTGCTGAACGCCGATTTCCGCGCACTCAACGCGGACGCCGCCGGAATTCCAGCGCATTTTGCCGGCGTGGCCGCGGACACGCGGATCGAGTTCGCGCTGGCCGTTCGCGGCCCGGATTGCACGGCAACCACGGGCATCACGCGGACGAACACAACAACCACGGGTTTCACAAAAGCCACCCGCAACAACGTGAAATCCACGGCGACTGGCGGGGCGGACCCGTGGCCATCGGACCGCTACCTGAATATGTGGGTGGCGAATTTCACAGACTCGCTGCTGGGCTTTGCCACCTTCCCCGGCGGCCCGGCGGCGCTGGACGGCTTCGTAGTGGACACGGAGGCCTTTGGAACCATCGGCACGGCCACAGCGCCGTTCAACCTGGGCCGCACCGCGACGCACGAAATTGGCCACTGGCTAAACCTGATCCACATTTGGGGCGACGACACAGCGCTGGCCGACCAATGCAGCCAGTCCGACAACTGCGCCGACACGCCGAACCAGGCAGATGAAACCTACGGGAACCCGGCGGGCATCCGCATATCGTGCTCCAACGGGCCGAATGGCGACATGTACATGAACTACATGGACTACACCGATGACGCGGGGATGCTGATGTTCACCCAGGACCAGGCGCTGCGAATGAACGCAACGCTGGCGGTGGCCCGCAACAGCCTGCTGTCCTCGGATGGCCTGATTCCGGTGGGCGGCGGCGCGCCGGCGCCCGATCTTTGGATGCAGGATAACGCCGACGATACCGGAGTGGAACCGGACCCGAGCGCGCACCCGATGTGGATCAGCGACGACATCTGGGTACGGAATGCCCCGGACGGGCTGGCGAACCAGGATCATCAGAATCCGAACGGCGAAGAGCAGAACTACGTCTATGTGCGTGTTCGCAACCGGGGCTGTTCCGGAGCGGCGTCCTTGACGGGAACGCTGAAGTTGTACTGGGCGAAGGCGTCGAGTTCGCTCGGCTGGCCGGCGCCGTGGGATGGCAGCATTGCGGCGCCAGCGCTGATGGGCGGCCTGATTGGCAGCCAGGCGGTGACGGTGGACGGTGGCGATTTCGAGATCGCCGAATTCCCCTGGACGCCACCGGACCCGTCCGACTATGCCGTATTTGGTGCGGACAAGGCGCATTTCTGCCTGCTGGCGAGAATTGAGACCAGCACCGCCCCGCCTTACGGCATGACAACGCCGGAGACCGGAAACCTGTACGCCAATGTGCAGAACAACAACAACATCGTATGGAAGAACATCACCATCGTGGATACGGATGGAGATGGCGGCCGGTTCGCGGAGGTGCTGGTGGGCGGGATCGACCGTGAACGCCGCCGGACGCGACTGCTGTTCGAAGTACCGAAACGGCAGGCCGGCGCGCTCTTTGCCTGGGGCCATCTATTGGTTGAGTTCCGCGGAAAGGCGATGTCGAAATGGGTGAAAGGCGAAATCGAGGGCAAAGGCTTCGAGCGCCTGGGGGACGGCCGTCTGATGCTGACGCGTCCGGAAGTGGAACTGAACGGGCCGCCCTTCAAGCCGGGTGAGTTCGGGACGTTGCACATCCGGTTTGTTCCAGACGGCAAGCGGCCCGCGGGCGCGCGCGTCTTCGAACTGGATGTGGTGGAACTGGATGGAAAAGGGAAACGCGCCGGCGGGCAGCGATTCCTTTTGAAGACCGCGAACTGGCGGCCACGCCCATGTTGCGGGGACCAGGCCGGCGAATTTGACGGCGTGACCTGGAACCCGAAAACGAAGAACTCCTGCTGCCGAGGCTGATTCTGCCAACGGATTGGCAGGTACAGTCTGGCTGGAGCCTGGCGCCGGCGCCAGGCTCCTTTTTCAGGAAATTGTGCGAAGAGGAAACGAACCATGCGACCATGGCTTCGCTCAGTTGTGTGAACGCGACTTGATGCCAGGAAGCATGGGCGCTAGTGTACACTTCTGCATAATGCATAGATGCGATTTTCCTGCCGTAATCAAACCTTGGTGGGATGATGAGGGTTTGTCCTAACAATGGGTGTCTACGAATCCGACTTCGCTACGGAAACACAGTCGAAGTTCGAGTTGGCTTGGATGTGGATGTCGGGGTGTATTCCGGTCGCGCGGAATGCCAAGTTAAGAAACTTTGACCGCCCACACGAGCAACCATTACTCGTCTTAGGCCAATTCAGCCAGCAGGACCTGCGAGATCGATTGGATTTGCTGCGCCAGGCGATCAAAGATCCGGCAGGGGCCGCTCATGGTTTAAAACTGGACTGTATCTGTGATCGATTGCGAACCATTATGGCGTTGCTGCCCGCGGACTGCGCTTTTGAACTCATGTTCGACCAGTTGTCCAAGGGGCTTCGCAACACCGCAAACATCCATTTCGGCGAACTTCACACCAGTGAACTGGCGGGCGGACGCGGCTATTTGAGAACCTATTTTCCTTTGCCGGTTTGGGGCAAGCAGGTTCTGACTTCCGAATCCTCGCTTATGCAGGCGCGAATGGCGCCCCTGCCGTTCCTCTCTTTCGATGTGGACGATTCGGGCCCGTTAAACCCGGAACGTTCGATCCGCTTTCGGGCGCGGATCCGAACGATACCCTTGGGCGATGGGTGGACTCCGGTAAGCGTACCGGCAAATAGCAGGGAGGCTGTCAACCGCAATTTGCAAACATACTACTGTGCGCAGGAGATCTTGCTTGGGCTTGAAAAGGACGCACTGCGGGCCTCCAACTGGACGGGCGAAATGCAAGCCGCACTTGTGCAAGCCGCGCAAGAGGCGATGACGAAAGAACTGCCCGATTCCTACAACGCGTTTTCTCAGGCGTTGGCGGATTTACGTGTGTTCCGGCACCGCGACATATTCGCCGCCAAATTGAAAGACCTCTACTTGAAGCTGTGGGACGCGCCGCTGATGGCGGAACGGTGGCGGAAACTGACGCACGACATGATTCAATGCCCTGACCAGCGGGCATTGCTCGAGCAGGAGGCGGGGCTTTCGAACGCGGAAAGAGACATCATCGCCGATGCGAAACTTGATGAGTTGGCGCTGGCGAAACGGGAATGGCTTTCCCGACGGCTGTTTCGAATCATCGCCATTGACGATCATCAATTGACGATCGAAATACCAATGTTGGAGCTGGACCAGATGCCCGTGCTCCGGCGGGATCTGGTGCCCGGAGTGTTGCAGCCCCATCTACGTCCCGAACTGCTGCTTGAAGCCTACGTCAACGTGAATGCCGCGAACGCCAGCGAGATACGGTTTCACGACATACGGCTCCCCTTGGACCAGACCGTTCCCTGAGTGCGGTTCACGCGGCGGCGCAGCGGTCAGAAAAGAGAAAGGGGGACCGTTGAAAGCCGGTCCCCCTGTTCTTTTTTTGACGGACGTTTAGAAGTAAAACTTCGCCGCCAACTGCATCAGGCGCGGATCGCGCGCCGTGTTCACCGCGCCGAAGCCAAACCGTCCGCCGCCGCCGCCAAGCGCCGTTGGCAGGTTGGTAACGGCGCCGGTGGTGGGGTTGAACTGGATGGTCCGGTTAAAGTCAGAGAACTGCGTGTGGTTGAAGGCGTTGAACATCTCCAGACGGAGCTGGAGGAAACGGCTCTCCGTGCCCATGGGGAAGTTCTTGAACACCGAGATATCCCAGTTGTTCACGCCCGGCCGGCGCACAATGCGTTGCGCCGATTCCAAACCCACACTGCCGATCTGCGGCGCCACGAACACCGACCCATCGACGTAACGGTCAATCGTCCGTTCGCCGATAGGCAGCACCGGATTTCCCTTCAACGAAACGCGCGGGCCGAAGGTTTCTGAACCTGTGTAAACGCGGTTCAGTTCGCCGCCGATGCCCTGGAAGCCGAGGCTGATGTTGGCCGGCTGGCCGCCGATCATTGAGCCCAGTCCCGACACTTGCCAGCCGCCGAAGACGCCCTTGCCAACAGCGTTATCGAAGGCGCTGACATGCTTGGCGAGCGACGGAACGTCATAAACGAAATTGGCCACCATCATGTGCGGCACGTCCTGATCAAGCAGGCTGTAGTTGCCCATGCGGTAGTTGGTGGGGTGCAGCAGGTCTCCATCGCCGGAGGCGATGCCAAGCGCCTTCGACCAGGTGTAGGCCAAGCCAAACTGCAAACCCTTACCCATGTTCTTGTTCACGCTGACCTGGAGCGAATGGTAGTTGGAGAAGGCGCCGAAGGCTGTGACCTGCGCCGAGGCCAGGCCCGGATACGGCCGGTAAAGATCGATAGGCAACGCGGTGCGTCCATCGAACGATGTGGCGTTCAGGTTGGCGGAGCGGGGGTCCTGATTCTGCCGCAGCCAGGCGGAGCCGAACGCGGGCGCGTTGAAATCGTACCGGCTAAGCAGGTGGTTGCCGACGTTGGCGACATAGCCGACTTCCATGGAGACGGACTTGGCCAACTCACGCTGCACGGTGAAGTTCCACTGGTAGGTGGCCGGCACATGGCCGCCCTTATCGAAGCCGCGGACGCTGGCGGGGAAGAAGACCCCCTGCAGGTTCGCAATCTGGCTCAGGTTGCTGAAGTAGAAGTTCGGACGCTGCGTGGAAGGTACGTTAGGCAGCATGTCGAACACGGGGTTGCCCTGGAACCGGTCGTAGAACACGCCGAAGCCGGCGCGGACCACCATCTTTTCCTGCACCTGGTAGGCGATGCCGATGCGCGGGGCGTAATGAACGCCGCGGCTATCGATGAGGCCGCGTGGATAATCGCCCTTGCCGGCAAGGCCCATGCCATTGGCGTACAGCCCGTTCACATAGCCCCGGCCGTTGTTGACGAGCGAGCCGACGAGGGCATTGGCGACTTGTGCGCCGGTAAGCGGATTGACGCCAACGTTGACGCCGTTGACGCGCGCGGGCTGAATTTGAACGGCACGGTCGGCGGCGTTATAGAGCGCCGGATTGAACGAAGACGTATTCAACGCCGCGTCATATTGCGGCTGCACAATGTAGAAGCGCAGGCCGTAATCGAGCGTGAGTTTCTTGTTGACGCGCCAGTTATCCTGCACGAACCATTCGATGTTCCAGGATCGGTACTGGCCGTTTAAGACCTGATTGGATTGCGCCAACTGGCGGAAGTTGCCGAGCAGACCATTGGAATACGCCCAATTGGTGTCGCCGGGGTTCTGGGAATCGCGGTCGAACCAGATGTCGCCATTGACGGCGGTGAAGGCCGTTTGGTCCTTGAGGCTCTTATGCAAATAGATGCCGGCCTTCATGGTGTGGGAGCCGCGCACTTTGGTGACGTTGTCGGTGATGTCGTAAGTGTGGTTGAAGTTGCGGAAGGGGGTGCCGTTGAAGCCGGAGAAGGGCGCGTTCGGCACGCCGCCCCAGCGCCAGTTCTGCACCAGGCCGAGCGTGTCGGCGTTGGGGAAGGGCATTTTGTAGCTGAGGTTGAGTTTGGCGCGATCAAAGGTCTTGTCGACCGGATCGATGTTGAGGACGTTTTTCGAGGACCCGAAGATGAACTCGTTGGTGAGGGTGGGGCTGAGGACGGTGGTGAGGTTATTGACCAGGCTCCAACCCGGGTTGCCGAAGTTCATTGGGGCGAAGGGGATGTTGTAGTCGGCGTTCCACTGGCCGTAGGCGCGGTCCTGTTCGGATTTGGTCTTGATGAATCGGGCGTAGTAGCGCCACTTATCGTTGATGTTGTAGTCGCCGCGGTAAATGTTCTCGCGGCGGGGGAAGGTGTCGGACACCTGGGTGGCGTAGTTGAACTGGGGATCGATGGGCACGTTCGGCAGCGGGTAGAAGTTCAGGATCTTCTGGCCGTCGGCGTTGATGCGGCTGGGCGGGATGATGTTACCGGGGAAGCAGCCAGCGCCGCCGGTGTTGGTGGCGCAGGGCAGATTGCTGAGCGGGTCGCGGATGAAGACGGGCCGGCCGTCGCCTTCGCGGGTCTGGCTGAAATCGCCGCGGCGCTGCGCTTCGGTGGGGACGGTGACGGTGCGGAGCGTATTCGGCGACAGGCGATTCTGCCATTCGATGCCGACGAAGAAGAAGAGCTTGTCGCGGTGCGGGTTGATTTTAGGGATGTAGGCGGGGCCGCCGATGTTGAAGCCGAGGGTGTTATCGCGGAAAAGTTGACGGGCGCGGTTTTCCATGTTATTGCGCCAGTTATTGGCGTTCAGGCCTTCGTGGCGATGGAACCAGTACCCGGTGCCGTGCAGGTCGCGCGTGCCGCTCTTGGTGACCACGGAGATGGCGGCGCCGGAGGAGCGGCCGTACTCGGCGGGCTGGGAGTTGGTGAGCATTTTGAACTCGGCGATCTGGTCGATGTTCATGGTGGCGAGTTGGCCGCCGTTGGAGCCGGTGTCGATATTGGTGACGCCGTCAACCATGAGGTTGTTCTGGTTGTTGCGATTGCCATTGACGGAACCGCCGACGCCGCCATTGGGCACAACGCCCGGAACGGTACGGGTGAGGGCGAGGAAGTCGCGGCCGTTGAGGGCGATGTTGACCACTTGGTTTCCGGTGAGCACGCCGCCCTTTTCGGCGCCTCGGGTTTGGAGGACCACGCCTTGGGCTTCGACGGTGATGGAATCGGAAACCGCGCCGACGGACATTGTGATATCGGGCAGGTCGAGACGGTCGTTCGCGAAAACGCGGATGTCTTTCTGCTCGTACTTCTTGAAGCCGGTCATCTCCACACTCACGCGGTACGTGGAAGGCTTCAGCGGATTGAAGAAGAACGTTCCGTCGGCTCCAGTGACAATTTCCCGGTTGTCGCCCTGGGCGACGTCAGTCAACGTGACTTTCGCGCCGGGTACGACACCGCCCTGACCGTCTTTTATCGTGCCTCGAATCGATCCGGACGATTGTTGTGCGAAGGCGGAGGCAGCGCACAGAATGCCTGCTACGGCCACGCGAGCCCAACGGCTCCACGGCTTCTGGTGGTTCATCTCGACATCCCCTTGTTCGTTTGACGTGGTTGGCGCGCAGAACTCATCCGCGGCTGGCGGGGAGTTCCGCAGAGCAACAAATTGGAGAGAGAATATACAAATGACGAAGGGGTAGTCAACGGGAAATCGATTAACAATTATTGCGGCACTGAAATAATAGTATCGGGGCCGATGGGCGGACTACTCAAGGCCAAAGCGATTAGTTGTACATGCCTCCTCCCTGCGGCGCCGATTCCAGGCAGTATTTACTGGTTACGAGACACGAATAATTAGAGAGACTTTATGTTGAAACACGCCGCGCTTTCCAGACACACACTCTGGAGCCGGAAGCAGACAGCGCTGGCTGACGCCAAGGATGTGTAGACCGAACGCCGTGAGCAGGAAACCGGTGAGCCAGGCGAGGAAGGCGGATTCGTGATGGTTGTGACGGGCAATCACGCCGAACACTCCGCCGGCGCCGGCGGCGGCGGCCGCCAGACGCTGTTCGGTATTGCTGAATGCGAGTGTGGGTCGGCATAGGTAGCCCGCGCAGAGGGCGCCGGCGAGCGCGAGAAATGGGGTGGCGGTAATCTGCCAGGCGAGCTTATCTGGGTAGCCAGGGACGCCCCAGGCAAGCGCAGCGGTGAGAGGGAAGACGAGCCACCAGCGGCGCCAGCGGTGTAATCGTTCGCAGAGCAGGCAGACGCAGAAACGGCCGCCGACGAGCAGCGTAAAGGTGAGCAGGATCCACTTGACGGCTCCGGGTTTACCGTGAGTGACGAGGCTGGTGATGTACCCAGCCGCTGCGGCGGCGCGCTTCCCGTACTCTGCCAGGCCGCCAAGGACGGTGAGGAACGCGGCCGTAACGCCCGCTGTGAGCGGCAGAACGATTCCCAGCAGGGCTGGCCGGATGACGTTTTCGCCGGGGTCGCGGAAATGGCCGGCAAACAGGAGCGCCGGCGCCAGCCACAAAACCAGATCCTGCGTCCACCAGATTTCGCCGCAGCAGGCGGCGGGTAGCAGGTGATGCAGGGAGTGTGTCCAATAGTCCCGATAAGCAAATGGCGCGGCAAACAGAATGACCGCGGAGACCTTCACCAGGAAGCCGGCCCAAGCCGTGGTTTGCCGCAGGGGCGCGAAACCAGCCAGGCCGGTGAGGACGACCCAAGGCCAAAGGGTCGCAATCCGCGTGTCGATGCTGATACGGCTGGCCTCCTCCCACCTGCAAAGCGATTCGAAGATGGCAGCGGCGAAGACAGCGGACAGCTCGCTATAGAGGCTAAGCGCCCACAGCGGCAAAAGGACCCACCAGATGCCCCACGCGCACCAGCGGCCGAACTGGGCCTCCAACAACTCGCGTGCGCCCAGTCCGGTTCTGGCCGGAACGTAGTAGACGGCATAGACCAGGAACAGCCCCCAGACCAGCGGGCCGAGCCAAAGTGTGACAATGCCGCCGCCGCGCCATTGCGCATTAACGGCCTCTTGGAGGAAAACGGCGTTCAGAGTGAGCCCCGCATAAAGGGCCGCGCCACGCATGGGGATTCAGACACGCTCCCAGTTGCAAAAGTTCCGGCGGCGTGGCATACTGAAATTTCCGCGCTTGAGCGGGAGTAACTCAGTTGGTAGAGTGCAACCTTGCCAAGGTTGATGTCGCCGGTTCGAACCCGGTCTCCCGCTCCATACTATATCCCTCACGCGGAACTTTCGCCTGTAAGGCGTGTTTAACATGGTACTGGAGCCGTACTCATGTTTCGTTCCTTTTTCGCCATGATTCTGGCGGCATCGCTGCTTTTTCCGGGCGCGCCGAAGCTCAATAAAGAACAGCGCGCGCTGCACGCCGCCAATCGCCTGACGTTTGGACCCACGACGGCGGAGCTGGCCGCCATCCAGAAAATGGGCGTGGAGAAATGGGTGGATCTGCAACTGCACCCGGAGCGAATCGCGGAAAATCCGGCGCTGGCGGAGCGGCTGAAGCGCTATGCCTCTGTACACATGACGAACGCCCAATTGATGGAAAAGTACCCTTTCCGGCAGCCGGCGGGGAAGGGCAACGCCGCGAATGTGCGGCTGATCTATACCGAACTGGCGGAAACGAAACTGCTGCGCGCGGTGCATTCGAACCGGCAACTGGAGGAGTTGCTCGCCGACTTCTGGTTCAACCACTTCAACGTCTTCTTCGATAAAGGATTCGACCGGATGCTGGTCACCTCCTACGAACGCGACGCCATTCGCCCGCACGTGCTGGGCAACTTCAAAGACATGGTGCTGGCCACGGCGAAGCATCCGGCCATGCTGTTCTATTTGGACAACTGGACGTCGGTTTCAACAGACAGTCTGGACCAGATGCGGAAGCGGTTCAAGCGTAAAGCAGGTGCTCCGAAGCGCGCCGCCGGGCTGAACGAGAACTATGCGCGGGAGCTGCTGGAACTGCATACCATGGGCGTCGATAACGGCTACACGCAGCAGGACGTGACGGAAGTGGCGCGGTGCTTTACCGGGTGGTCGATTGGCGATTTGCGCGCCGGGGCGACGTTCAAGTTCAACGCGCTGCTGCATGACCAGAAAGAGAAACGCGTGTTGGGCCAGGTGATCCCGGCCGGCCGCGGGGAGGAGGACGGGCTGCAGGTGATCGACATCCTGGTGAACCATCCGTCCACGGCCAAATTCGTTTCGACGAAGCTGGCGCAACGGTTTGTGGCCGACGTGCCGCCGCCGGCGCTAGTGTCGAAAATGGCCGCGGCATTTTCAAAGACACGCGGCGACCTGCGCGAGGTGATGCGGACCATGTTGACGTCGCCCGAATTCTGGAGCCCGGCGGTTTATAGGGCCAAGATGAAAATGCCGTTTGAGATGGTGGCAAGCGCGCTGCGCGCGACGGGCGCCACCATCGAGAACAGCAACGCGGTGCAGCAGGAGTTGAAGACGCTGGGCCAGCCGTTGTACCGGAAAGTGGAGCCGACGGGATACTATCCGTTCGCGGAAGAGTGGACGAATTCGGCGTCGTTGCTGACGCGGATGAACCTGGGGCTGGCGCTGGCGCAGAATAAAGTGCGCGGGGTGCGGGTGGATTTGGAAACGACACTGGCCGGGAAGACGGCACCGGCGGCGGTGGCGCAGGCGTTGCTGCTGCATCCGCCGGCGGCGGAGACGTTGAAGACGTTGCAGACAGACGCGGGCACGGCCCACGTGGCTGGCCTGGTGCTGGGCGGGCCGGAGTTTCAGAGGCGCTAACGGACGCGGTTGACGCTTTCGAGGAAGCGAAGAAAACGAGAGGACACACTGCTATGACAACCAACACCCGCCGCGCCTTCGTGCGCAACGCCGCTCTCACCGCCTTTGGCATCGGCGCCGCGCCGGGGTGGCTGGCCCGTGCGGCCGGCGCGGGCGCGAAGAGCAAGAGAGTGCTGGTGGCCATCTTTCAACGTGGCGCGATGGACGGCCTCTCCGCTGTCATCCCTTTCGGCGAGAAACGCTACGCGGAACTGCGGCCCACGCTGGCCGTGGCGCGCGATGCCGCCGTTGACCTGGACGGATTCTTCGGCCTGAACCCGGCGCTGAAACCGCTGCAGCCGCTGTGGGCCTCCAAACAACTCGCCGCCATACACGCCACCGGCTCCCCCGACCCCACACGCTCCCATTTCGACGCGCAGGACTTCATGGAATCCGGAACGCCGGGCCGCAAAGCCACGCGGGACGGCTGGCTGAATCGTGCCATCGCGCCGCAGCCGAACGCCTCGCCCATCCGTGCCATTTCGATGGGCGGCACGCTGGCGCGCAGTTTGCGGGGAACGAATCGCGCCGTGGCCGTCAATACAATCGCCGGGTTCAAAGTACGCGACAACGCGCAGGCGGACTTCATGTCGATGTATTCGCAATCCACCGACACCGTACTGCAGGGTACCGGGAAGGATACATTTGAAGCCGTGAAGCTGCTGGCCAGCATTAACAAAGCCCAGGCAGCGTCTGGCGTGACGTACCCGGGCTCGCGTCTGGGCCAGAGCCTGCAACAGATCGCCACGCTGATCAAAGCCGATGCGGGGTTGGAAGTGGCCTTTGCCGACACCACCGGCTGGGACACGCACATCAACCAGGCCCCGGCGCTGCAAGGGCTGCTCACCGATTTCGCCGAATCACTCGCCGCGTTTCACACCGACCTGGGCGCGCGCATGGCCGATGTCACCGTTGTCAGCATGAGCGAATTCGGCCGGACGGCGAAGGAAAACGGCAATCGCGGCACGGACCACGGACACGCGAATGTGATGTTTGCGTTGGGTGGAGATGTGGCTGGGGCCAAGGTCTATGGGAAGTGGCCGGGGCTGGAGGCGGAGCAGTTGTATCAGCAGCGCGACCTCGCCGTTACCACCGATTTCCGCGACGTTCTAGCGGCGGTGGTGCAGCATCACACCGGTGGCGCCGACCTGGCGAAAATCTTTCCGGGCCACGCGGCCCAGCCGCTTCACTTCTTCCGGCCAATGCAATAGAGCGCTTCGCCGGTGCGAATGAAGAGTTGATCGTCAACAGCGATGGGGCTGGCGAGCGTGTAGCCGTCCAGCTTGCTGACGCCGAGAATCTCAAACTGCGGCCCGGCTTTGATGACCGTCGTCGTGCCCTCTTCGTTGATGTTGTAGAGCTTGCCATCGGCCAGCAGCGGTGAAGAACTGTACGTTCCCAGTTCGATGCGCTGGCTTTCATAGAGCGGCTTGCCCGTCTTTAGATCCAGGCAGTTCATGGTGCCGTTGTCTTTCAGCACATAGAGCAGCGTGCCGTCGGTGGCGGAGGTGGGAACGTCAGGGCCCAGGTTATTGGTCCAGAGTTCGGCTTTGCCGGTAACGTCGCCGCGCTGGCCGGCCTTGAATGAGACGTACGGCTTGCCGCGGTTGGCGCCAACAACAACTTGATCGCCGACGGTGAGCAGGCCGGCAATGGTGCGGTTCATTTGGAACGCCGAAGGATTGAAGCCGCCAATGCGCCAGAGTTCCTTGCCGGTGGCGGGGTCCTGCCCGGTGGCGATGTCGCCGCCGAAAACGACCAGTTCCTTCTTGCCATTGACAATGGCCATCTGCGGCGTGCCGTAGTTGTCCTTCGATTCCACGATGCCGGGCGCGGGGCGAAGCTCCTTCCAAATGGTCTTGCCGGTGGCCTTGTCGAATGCGGCAGTGTAGGAAGGATTCTCGCTGCGGTAGCCGTGAACGACTTGCACATAAAGCCGGTCCCCGTCGAGCAGGGGTGTGGAAGCGTAGCCGTGGTTAAGGCCCACTTGGCCGTAGTCTTCCACCAGATCGCGTTTCCAGACGCGCTTGCCGGCCGCGGTGAAACAGAAGAGGCGGACGTTGCCGGTCATGATCCAGACGTGTTTGCCATCGGTGATGGGGGAGGGTGAAGAGGAGTTCTGCTTGCGGAAAAGCTGGTTGCCGTTGTCGACTTCGGCGCGCCACTTTTCCTTGCCGTTCTTGCGATCAAGCGCGAGCAGGAAGATCTTATCGCTCGTCGCTTCGCCCTTGCGGCTCAGCTTCTTGGTGTCGTAGGTGGGGTTGACGAAGCCGGCTTCGGCCGTGGTGACGTATACCGTGTCGCCCCACACGACGGGCGTGGCGGCGCTCCAACTCGGCATCTTGGTTTTCCAGATGATATTCTCGGTCTCCGACCATTTCACCGGCAGGTTATGCGCCTTGGGGGCGTAGCCGGTGAAGCGAGGGCCGCGCCATTGGGGCCAATAGGTGTCCTGAGCAATGGCGGCGGCGAATCCGAGAAGTATGAGGAAAGAGGCTCGCAGTAGCACAGGAATAGTCTAAGCTTTTCGGGTATGAGGCACGCAAGCGCACTGTTGCTGGCAACAGCGGCAATCCTATTCGGGCAGGAACGGGCGATGGAGTACAAACCGGGGTTGTCGCTCCATGTCTATCAGCCGGAGGCGTGGAAGGCGGGGCAAAAACGGACTGCCATCGTGTTCTTCTTCGGAGGCGGATGGACTGGCGGAACCGTGAAGCAGTTCGAGCCGCATGCAAAACATTTCGCAAAACTAGGGGTGGTGGCGATCTGCGCCGACTATCGCGTGAAGACGCGGCACAACACGACGCCCTTTGACGCAATCGACGATGGAAAGGCGGCCATCGCATACGTGCGAAAACATGCGAAGGAACTGGGAATCGACGGGAATCGAATCGTGGCGGCGGGCGGATCGGCCGGGGGGCACGTGGCGGCGTCGGCGGCCATTCTAAAGCCCATCGATCACAAGATCGCGGCGCTCGTCCTGTTCAATCCGGTGGTGGATACGACGGCGGCGGGTTACGGCGCGGAGAAGGTGGCGGGACGGGAAACGGAGGCGTCGCCCGTTCACAACGTGACGCGCGGCGTGCCACCGGCAATTCTATTCCACGGCACCGCGGATACAACGGTGCCATTCGCGAACGCGGAAACCTTCTGCGCGCGGTTGACGGCCGCCGGCAGTCGCTGCGAACTGGTGCCGTACGAAGGCCAGGCGCACGGGTTTTTCAACGCAACGCGCGCCGGCGGGAAGTTCTATCCGGACACAGTGGCGAAGGCCGAAGCGTTCCTGCGCTCGCTGCGCTTGATAGACTGAACATCTTCTATGTCGATTGACTGGTCCCTTCTGCCCGTAGCCTTTGCCGGAGGCGCCTTGGGCGCCGCGCTAGGCGCCAGTGCCGCCTTCATCTTCACTGGCATCTTCGTTCTGATTGGCGTGGCGATTGCCGCCGGCGGAGGGGGTAAGGAGTTCATCGCCAACGTGGCGTTTGGTCCGCTGCTGGGGCCTCACATCAGCTTCGCCGGGGGCGTGGCCGCGGCCGCGTTCGCGATGAAGAAAGGGCATCACCCGGCGGGGCGCGACCTGGGCCGCGGGTTGGCCGGCGTGAACAGGCCGGATGTGCTGATTGTGGGGGGCGTGTTCGGCGTAATCGGCTTCATACTGCAGGCGCTGATCGCCGCGACGCCCGTGGGGCCGATGACCGATTCGGTGGCGTTGACAGTGTTCCTCTCCGCCGTCATCGCGCGGCTGGCGTATGGAAAAACGGGGCTATTTGGCGACCGCGCCCAGCCGGGCGAATGGCTGGCCTTTCAGCGCGATTGGCCGCAAGTGGTGGCGCTGGGCGCGGTGCTGGGGTTGGCGTCGGCGTATCTGTTGAAGACCATCGGCGCCGACAAAGGCGGCGATGTAGCTGGCTTTGGATTCGCGGCGACGGGCCTGCTGTTCCTGCACACCGGGACCACCGTGCCGGTGTGGCATCACATCGCCTTGCCGGCCGCCATTGCGTTCACCGCAACCGGCGGCAATCTCTACGCGGGCATGGGCGCGGGCGTGGCGGGCGCCGTGCTCGGCGAGCTATATGCGCGCTTGTTCCTGAATCACGGAGACACGCATATTGACCCGCCGGCGGCGGCAATTGCGACAATGACTGTGTTGCTGAAACTGCTGTCCTAACGGGTGCGCACGGACTGCACGGGCGCGGCGGCCTCATAGCGCCACCATGTGCCCGGCATCTGCATCAGGTCCGCCGTGTCGGCGGTGATGGTCTGCGTGCGGCCGCCGTAGTTGGCCTGTTCAAACAGGTCGAGCGCGGCGGCGCCATTCATGCGCACGGAGCGGAAGCCGGACTGCCAATTGGCAACGCTCGATAGCGGTTGGGCGGCGCTAAGGCAAACCGCTTCGCCGCCGTAGTTCGGCTGGCGATATAGACACGGGCCGTTGTTGCCCGATGGGGTCTGCGCGACAACGGGGCCCTTCGCGGGGATGGCCACGGCGCCGGGGAGTGTGGCCGCCGCAGGTACGGCGTTAGACGACGGAGCGCGGAGCGTCTCTCCGTCCTGCGCGGTTGCCACGCGGCGGCGGCCGTTGGCTTCGTATTCCACCGTGAGCGTTTTCACCACGCCGGGCGCCGGATCGGCGCCGAAGGTCTCGCCGGTCACCGGCACATCAATGCGCAGGCCCAAGCGGCGCGCGCTCACCGTGTTGGTCACGTCGATGGTGCGGCCGGGCACGCCATACGTGGCGCTAATCACGTTGAAAGTCGTAATGGGCGGCAACACAAGCATTTCCGCGTCCTTCACGATTGCCACCTGGCGCTGGCCGTTGTATTCATATTCCACGGTGAGCGTCTTCACCGTGCCGGGCGCGGGGTCCGTGCCCAGCGTGTCGCCATTGACGGGCATCTCAATCGAGTCGCTGACGATGCGGCTGGCGACCGCGCGAGTGACATCGGCCGCGGCGCGGCGTCCGCCGCTATAATTGGCGCGCAGGATGCGGAGCATCCCGGCCGGCGCGGCCTTATTGATGCGAAGCGTCTCACCATCGCGGGCCGTAACCAGTTGCCGCTGTCCGTTGTAGTCGTACTCAACAGACAGCGTCTTCTGCACGCCGGGGGCCGGATCCACGCCCAGCGTCGCACCGCTAACGGCTACTTCCAGCGTGTCGGCGTTAATCATGCGCTGGATGGCGGCGGTGACATCGGCCGTCCCGGCGCGGCCACCGGTGTAAAGTGCCTTCACCACCTGCAGGGCGCTGGCCGGCGCGGTCTTGTTGATGCGAAGCGTTTCGCCATCGCGGGCGGTAACCAGTTGGCGCTGGCCATTGTAATCGTACTCAACAGACAGCGTTTTCTGCACGCCGGGAGCGGGATCGGTACCGATGGTCGCGCCGCTAACGGCTACTTCCAGCGTGTCGGCGGTGATCATGCGTTGCATTGCGGCCGTGACATCAGCGCTGCCGGCGCGGCCGCCGGTGTAGAGCGCCTTTACGATCCTCAGGTTCCCCGTGGCCGCGGCCGCCACGCCAACGGGCAGGCGCAGCGTCTCGCCCTCGGCGATGGTGGCGGTTGTGGCGGCATTGTTATAGATGTACTCGACCACAAGCGACTTCTTTACAGCCGGGGCGGGATCGCCGCCGAGATTCGCGTTGCTGACCAGCAGCTCGACCCGCGCGTTGACGATCCTGCCGTTCAGCAGATCGGTCACATCCTTCATTCGCTTGCCGTCGCCGTACTGCGCCTTTGTGATGCGCAGCGATTCCGCCGGAGCGGCAGGTGCCGCCGGGGCGTTACCAGCCGCCGGGGCGTTACCAATGGAGAGCGTGTCAAAATCACTGGCGCGCGCCGTGCGGCGGAAGATTCCCTGGCGATACTCAACACTCAGCGTCTTGCGCGTGTTCGGAACCGGATCAACACCAAGCGTCTCCGCATTCACCTGAAGCGTCAGGCCGCCATTGGAAACCAGCGAACGGACGCGTTCGGTGACATCGGCCTGCGTGGATCCGGCTCCATAGGTGGCGCGAAGCACCTCGAACTTGAGTTGCAGTTGAGCCCAGGACGGGAAAGAGACAAGGAGAAGCGAGAGAAGAAGTCGTTGCATATTGCCTCACGTTGGATGGCGGTGGCCTCTATGATGTTACCGGGATATGATCTCTGCATGGTGAAAATTGCCGCATGTTTGGCTGGCCTGGCGCTGGCGGGAGGATTGATGGCGCAGCAGGAACGGGTGCGCGTGGAAAGCCACGTCGCGGTGAAGATGCGCGACGGTGTGACTCTCTATGCCGATATCTACCGGCCCGCGCGGGATGGAAAGTTCCCGGTCATCGTCATTCGTACGCCCTACGGCGTGCAGCGCGACGGCGTGCACGCGAACTGTTTCCAGCTTGCCGGGAATGGGTACGTGGTGGTGAACCAGGACGTCCGCGGCCGCTTTGAAAGTGATGGGAAGTGGACGCCCTTCATGGACGAAGGGAAAGACGGCTACGACACCATTGAGTGGGCGGCGAAGCAGCCGTGGTCCAACGGGCGCGTCGGGTCGCAGGGCGGTTCGTACCTGGGTAACAACCAGTGGCTGGCCGGGGCGGAGGCTCCGCCGCATCTGCTGGCCATGTTCCCGGCGGTGGCTTCCACAAGCATCTATCACAACTGGGCGTATTTCGGCGGCGCCTACCGGCTATCGTTCAACTTCGGCTGGGGAGTGGTGCGTATGCCACATCGCATTATGCAGCCGCAGAACTGGCACACCGATAAGTTCGTGCCCGGCACCATGAAGTACGACTCCATTCTGCGCCA
Source organism: Bryobacterales bacterium (assembly GCA_016789905.1). Taxonomy (GTDB): domain Bacteria; phylum Acidobacteriota; class Terriglobia; order Bryobacterales; family Bryobacteraceae. The sequence goes on from JAEUQC010000140.1 coordinate 75,750, forward strand.
CGTCCCCCTCGGCGAAGGCGACCTGCACAGCAGCGGAACGGCCGTGGGCCACTATCGCGACTGGCTGAAACACGAAACCTACGACGCCTACTGGAAAGGCGCCTCGGTGGAGGACCGCTTCGACGAAATCAAAGTACCCGTGCACACCTCAGGCGGCTGGTGGGACATATTTCTGGCCGGCACCATAAATGGCTACGTGGGTATGAAGAAGAAGGGCGCGAAGATGTTGATCGGCCCCTGGGGCCACGGTCCTAGCCGCAAGTTCGGCGAGGTGGATTTTGGGCCCGGCGCCATGCGCGACCTGCATTCCTACGAGCTCAAGTGGTTCGACCGTTGGGTGAAGGGCATCGAAAACGGCGTGGACAAAGAGCCGCCGGTGGAGATCTTCTACATGGGCGCCAACCAGTGGCGCAAAGAGGCCGATTGGCCAATCCCGGGCACCGTCTATAAGCCCCTGTATCTGGCCGGCGGCAAATCGTTGACGTTCGACAAGCCCTCCGCCGCGGGCCAGCTTTCCTATGTGGCCGACCCCGCCGACCCGGTTCCCACACTCGGCGGCAACAACTGCTGCGGCTCGCCGACCGTCGCCGGGCCGGTGGACCAGCGGCCAATCGAAGGCCGCGCTGACGTGTTGAGCTACACCTCCGCCGCCGTCACCGAACCCATAACCATCGCCGGGCCGGTGAAGATGACGCTCCACGCTTCCACGGACGGCCCGGATACCGACTGGATGGTAAAGCTGGTGGACGTGGCGCCAGACGGCTTCGCCATGAATATCGCCGAAGGGATTCTGCGGGCACGATTCCGCAATGGCCTAACCCGCGCCGAACTATTGAAGCCGGGGCAAACCTATGAATTCACCGTCGACATGGTGGGCACCGCGAACGTCTTCCTGCCGGGCCACCGCATCCGCGTCGACATCATGTCCAGCAACTTCCCGCAGTTCAGTGTGAACCCAAATACGGGCGAACCACTGGCCACGGCGGGACGCGGACGCAAGGCCACGAACTCCGTGTTTCACGGCGGCGCCAAGCCATCGGCCATTATCCTGCCCGTGGTGCACGCGCTGCCGTAGGGCCATAACGCGATATCTTGACTGGGAAGGATTTTCCCGTTGCCCTCCACTCTCGCGCTCATCCACACCAGTCCCGTGCTGGTTCCCATGTTCACTGCGCTGGCCAAACAGTTCCTGCCCGGCACCCGCGTCTTCCACATGGTGGACGAAAGCCTCATCGCCAACACCATTCGCGCCGGCAGTCTGCAAAAGGACACAGTCCGCCGCATCGCCGCGCAGATCGATTCCGCGCACCAGGCTGGCGCCGATGCCGTCATGCTCACCTGCTCCTCCATTGGCGCCGCGGTTCCCGTTGCGCGCCAGTTGTTCGATTTTCCCATCCTGCGCATCGACGAGCGGCTGGCCGCCGAGGCCGTCAGCAAAGGCCCGCGCATCGGTGTGCTGGCCACTCTGAACACCACGCTCGCGCCCACCGTGGCCCTCGTCCAGGCCACCGCCGCCGAATTGGGCAAACCAGTGGAAATCACCGCGCACCTCTGCCAGGGCGCGTTTGAAGCGGTAATCGCCGGCGATGTGGCCACGCACGACGCGGCCGTCGCCGCCGGCCTGCAACACCTCGCGCAAGCGAGCGATGTGATCGTGCTGGCCCAGGCCTCCATGGCGCGTGTCATTGATGCGATGGGCGCGTCGCTACCCGCGCTGCCCATCCTCTCCAGTCCCGCGCTCGCCATGGAGCAGGCCCGCCAGGTTCTGGACGGGCTGGCATGAACCGTCACCTGATCCTCGCCCTGCTCGTCGCGCTGTCCATCATCACGTTTCTCGACCGGCTTTGCATCTCCGTCGCCGGGCCGCGCATGCAGGCCGATCTCGGCATCCCGCCGGAACAATGGGGCGTTGTGCTCAGTTCCTTTGTGCTTGCCTATGGCCTGTTCGAAATCCCCACCGGCATGATGGGCGACCGGTCCGGCCAGCGCGGCGTACTCACGCGCATCGTGCTCTGGTGGTCCGGGTTCACCGCGCTCACCGGGTCCATCCAAAGCTTCCTGCCTCTCGTCGTCACCCGTTTCCTCTTCGGCGCGGGCGAAGCCGGGGCGTACCCCAACATGTCGGGCGTGGTGCGCCGCTGGTTCCCGGTGCATGAACGCGCGCGGGCGCAGGGCTTCATCTGGGGCGCCAGCCGCTTCGGCGGTGCGCTCGCCCCGCTGCTTGTTGTGCCTCTGCAACGGGCCTATGGCTGGCGCGCCAGTTTCTGGATCTTCGGCGTGGTGGGCGTCGTCTGGTGCGCGGTCTGGTGGCTCTACTATCGCGACGAAGGCGCGCCGCACCCGCCCGCGGCACACGCCGCGCCGGCCGGGCATATGTTCAGGTCCCCGCAGCTTTGGCTCATATGCGCCATGTATGGCTCCTATGCCTGGGGCTCCTGGTTCTTCTTCTCCTGGCTGCCAACGTTCCTTGTAAAGGGGCGCGGTTTCACAGAGTCCGAAATGGCCGTCGCCGCCTCCCTCCCCTTCCTGCTCGGCACGGTTTCCAACATCGCCGGCGGGTACATCTCCGACGCGTCCGTCCGCCGCTGGGGCCTGCGCAGTGGCCGCCGCCGCATCGGCGTTGTCAGCCTTGTCGTCTCCGCCGCCGCGCTTCTGTTCGCCGCCACCACCGCGGAGCGCAACCTCACTGTCGTCTTTCTCACTCTCAGCTTCGCCATCATGGACCTCATGCTCCCCTCGGCCTGGGCCATCTGTCTGGACATCGGCGGCAGCCATTCCGGCGCGGTCAGCGGCGCTATGAACACGGCCGGCCAGCTTGGCGGTTTCGTCTGCACGCTGGTCTTCGGCTACGTCGTAAAATACTTCGACAGCTACAATGCGCCGCTGTTCGGCATCGCCGGCATGCTCCTTTTCGCCGCGTTTCTCTTCTCGCGCATCGACGCCACAATACCTCTTTTTCCAAAGGAAACCACGCAAAATGCATAAACTCGCTCTTCTTGGCGCCGGCGGCAAAATGGGCCTGCGCCTCACCGCCAACCTCATCGGCAGCCCGTTCGAAGTGCGGCACGTGGAGATCAGCGAACGCGGCCAACAGGCGCTGCGCGAAAAAGGAATTGAGACGGTCTCGCTTGACGATGCCCTGAACGGCGCCGGCGCGCTCCTGCTGGCCCTGCCCGATAACCGCATCGCCAGTGTGCTGGCAAGTATCGAAAACAAAATACCCGCCGGCACCATCGTCATTATGCTCGATGTCGCGGTCGCCCACGCCGGCCTGCTGCCCGCGCGGCCGGACCTCACCTACTTCATCACCCACCCCTGCCACCCGCCTGTCCTGAGCTACGAAACCGACCCCCTTGCCCACCGCGATTTCTTCGGCGGCGAACACGCCAAGCAGCACATCGTCTGCTGCCTGGCGCAGGGGCCGGAGGAGCACTACGCTATCGGTGAAGCCATCGCCCGCACTATCTACAAACCCGTCATGAACTCCCACCGCTGCAATGTGGAGCAGATGGCGATTCTGGAGCCGGTGCTCTCGGAAACCATTCTCGGCACCTGTCTGATGATGCTCCGCGAAGCGACCGACGAGGCCGTTCGCCGCGGCGTGCCGGAAGCAGCCGCGCGAGATTTTATTCTCGGCCACATGCGCGTCGAACTCGCCATCGCGTTCCAGGAAAAGGAGGGCGCCTGCTTCTCCGACGGTGCGTTGAAAGCCATCGACCGCGCCAAACCCGTCATCTTCCAGCCCGATTGGAAAAGAGTCTTCGAATCCGAAGCCATCGCCGAATCCGTTCGCCACATCACCGATCCGAATAGTTGATTCCCATGCGCCGCATAACGCTTGCCCTTCTCCTCGCCACGCTTGTCGCCAACGCCCAACAGGTCACCGGAGAACGCAAGCTCTGGCACGACGTTGTGCTCACCTTCGACGGACCCGCCACCAGCGAAGCCGCCGTGCTCAATCCGTTCTTGAACTACCGTCTCACCGTCACCTTCACCAACGGCGCCGCCACGTATCAAATCCCCGGCTACTTCGCCGCCGATGGCAACGCCGCCGAAACCAGCGCCACCGCGGGCAACAAGTGGCGCGTTCACTTTGTCCCCGATTCAGTTGGCGATTGGCGCTACAACGTCTCCTTCCGCCAGGGCCCCGATATCGCTGTCAACACCGATCCCAGCGCCGGACGGCCGCTCCCGCCCGACGGCCTATCAGGCACCATCAAAATCGGACCTACCGACAAGACCGGCCGCGACCATCGCGCCCACGGCATCCTGCGCTACACCGGCGAACATTACCAGCGCTACCAGGGTTCCGGCAAGCCGTTCATTCAAATCGGCACGCAGAGCCCGGAAAACCTGCTCGCCTACGCCGATTTCGACGGCACTGTGGACCACGGCGGCGCCGCAAACCGTCTCCGCAATGGCCTGCACCACTACGAACCGCACATCCGCGATTGGCGCCCCGGTGACCCGGCGTGGAAAGGGGGCAAAGGTAAAGGCCTCATCGGCGGCTTGAACTATCTGGCCGGAAAGGGCATGAACACCGTCTATTCCCTCACGATGAATGTGGACGGCGATGGCCGCGAAATCTACCCCTGGACAAGCTATGAGGAACGCGCTCGCTACGACGTGTCGAAGCTCGCCCAATGGGAGATCGTCCTTTCCCATCTTGACGCGCTCGGCATGCAAATCATGCTCATCACGCAGGAGGAAGAAAACGAACACATTCTCGGCAAGATGACCACGCTTCGCAAACTCTACTACCGCGAACTCATTGCCCGCTTCGCGCATCATCACGCCCTGCTGTGGGACCTCTCCGAAGAGATGGATCGCTGGCGCTTCTACAAAACCGGCGACATTCAGGAGATCTGCAACTATTTCAAGCAGCTCGACCCCTGGCGCCACCCCATTCAATATGTGCAGTGGAAGGGCGAACTGCTCGCCGACGAAAAGGGCTACGGCCGCCTGCTGGGCTTCCCCAATTTCGACGGCACCGCCATGCAGCACGACCCCGGGTTCACTCATCCAGCCACAAAGAAATGGGTGGACGCTTCCGCCGCCGCCGGGCACAAATGGCTGGTCGGCATCATTGAGATCAACCCCACCAGCACCGGCGTCCTGCCCGATGCCGATGACTACTGGCACCACACCATACGCCGCCAATCGCTTTGGGGCAACCTTATGGCCGGCGGCTCCGGCCCCGTCTTCTTCTTCGGCTATGCGTATCCCAATAGCGATCTAGACGTGGAGGACTGGCGCAGCCGCGACCATTTCTGGGACCTCCTCCGTTACGCGCACCAGTTCTTCACGAAGTATCTGCCTTTCGCCGAAATGCATCACGCCGATGAACTCAGCGCCAACCCCGATGACTTCGTCTTCGCTAAACCCAACGATGTCTACGCCGTCTACCTGCCCCGGGGCGGCACGGCACAACTCGATTTGCGCAACGCCAGCGGTGAGTTCGAAGTGCGCTGGTACAACCCGCGCCAGGGCGGGGAACTGCTCGCCGGTTCGGTGGCGAAGGTCGCCGCCGGAGGCATGCAAGCGCTTGGCGAGGCGCCGTTTGAACGGGATCAGGACTGGGCCGTGCTCGTTCGCCGCGCCGCGCCGCCGGTCACAACGTTGACCGCGGAGCGCAACTTTCTGGTGAAGCTCCGGCACGATACCGGCACCGCCATCAGCAAGCCCGGCGATCGCGTGGACGCCTCCATCATCTCGCCCGAACTCTTCCTCGGCGGCTACCTGCAAGGTGCCGTAACCGCCGTGGACGCCCGCTCCATCACCGTTGCGTTCCACACGCTCCACTACAAGGGCGACGCCGCTGCCATCCGCTCGCAGGTCACTGAACTCGTGAACGCGCTGGGCCACAAAATGGTGGACGATCAACAGCGCCCGCTCACCGTGCGCGGGAACGCGGTGGCCACCGAAGGCACGGCCATCCTGCTCGAAGAGGGCACCGAATGGAAGCTTCGCGTGGCGCCCGCCGTAAAATAGAGACAAATGACTCGCCGCTCGTTTCTGGCCGCCGCCGGCCTCGCCCAGGTTTCCGGACCCCTGGAAGCCGCCGCCGCCAAACGTCTCATCACGCCGGACCCACTTCTGCCCGTCACCGGCGGAATGGGACCCAGTTCCCCCGTTCGCGGCAAAATGGGCGATCTCTTCGCCCGTGCCCTGGTTTTCCGCTCCGGCCCGGAACTGCTGGCCATCGTCAGTGTCGATTCGCTCGGCTTCCCTGGCGTCCTAGCCGATCGTGCCCGTGCGCTCATCAAAGGCATCGCGCCGGAGCGTGTGCTCATCGGCGCCACGCACACCCACAGCGCGCCGGATTGTTATGCGTTCCCTGATGGCAAGGGTGGCCACACCGGGTCACTCCCTTACATGCAGTTCGTCGTCGAACAGATTGCCGCCGCGGTCAACGAAGCCGTCAGCCGCCTGGAGCCCGCCGAACTCCGCGTGGCCACCGGCGAAGCCAAAGGCAAGATCGCCTACAACTACTACGCGCCCGATCTTTTCGATCGCCGCCTCAGCGTCATCCAGGCCCGCGCTGTTACGGGCAAGCCCATCGCCACGCTCGTCAATTATGCCATCCACCCCGAAGTGCTCGGCAGCAACGTCGGCCTGCTCAGCCCCGATCTGTGCGGCCCGCTCTGCGACAACATCGAAAAGGCGTTCGGCGGCATGGCGCTGTTCATGAACGGCGCCCAAGGTGGCATGATTACCGCCGACAATCGCGACCTGCAAAAACCGCCCCGCGACGCCATCCGCGCCTATTGGTCCGATGACCGTATCTGGAGCGAGTGCGAACGCATCGGCGGCCTGTTGGCCAGTGAGTCATTGCGCGTTATTTCGCCCGCCGCCTGGCTGGCCCGGCCCGCTCTCGCGGTGCATTCGCGCATGGTGCGCTTCCGCGTGGAGTCGGAAGAGCTATGGCAGGTCGTCCAGCACTCGCCGCTCAAATATCCCTACCAGGCCGCGGACCGCACCGTCGCCTCTCGCGTCCATCTGGTCAACCTTGGCCCCGCGCAGATCCTTACCATTCCCGGCGAAGCGCTCCCCAACATCGGCTTCTTTTTGAAACGCAAAATGCGCGGCGAACACAATCTGCTGTTCGGCCTCACCAACGATGCCTTTGGCTACATCCTCACCCAGGTGGACTTCAACAGCTTCCCGGCGTATAGATACATTTCCCGCGTTTCGCTCGGCGAAACGACTGGCGAGGTCTACATGAAGGCGGCGTTGGAAATGGTGGCGGCCGCCGGCCGTTAACGCAGCCCCAGCCCCGCTGTCAGCCACTGCACGCGGTCTTCCACGCTTTGTGTGTTCAGCCCGTGCCCGGCCTCGTAGAATAGTAACTTCTTCTTCTCCGGCGCGGCCGCGTAGAACGCGTCGGCCAGGGCGCGGGGGACAAAGGGGTCGTCCGTCCCGAATTGAAATAGAAACGAGCCTCGCGCTTTGGCAATCATCGCAATCGGATCCACGGCCGCCAATTCCGTCATCACCTTTTCCTTCTCCGCGCCCTCCAGCCGCCGCCCCAGCATGTACCACTCGTGCCAGCGCGGCGTAGCCGCCTGGAACGCCCACAGCCCTACGCGCCGTTCGGTCCCCGCCAGCACGGCCCCGAACATGCCGCCAAAATCGTGACCCACATAGGCCACCCGCGCCGGGTCCACACCCGGCGTTTCCAGCAGAAAGTCCAGCGCGTCCTTCAGCCGCGTGCCTTGCCTTGTGGTCGCAGTTCGATCCTTGCCGGGGTCGCGCTGCCGGAACCAGTCCGGCCCCGCCCACATCGTCGACACCAGCAGGGAGCAAGCACCCTTCCGCGCCATCCGCACCGCCTCGTCCAGAAACTGCGAACGGTTGGAGGTTACGTGGGTGGGCTCCAGCCAATGCACGTACAATACGGCCGCCGCGTTGTTCACCGCCACCGGGCACACGCGGTAGGCCGGGTCATACTCCTTCAAGCTGTTCCGGAACAGCAGGTCTTCGATGAGTACGCCGTCGCGCGTCTCGCGCATCACCACACGCAAGCGTTCGTCCGCACCAAACGCGCTCAACGCCGCCAGCAGCAAAAGCACTCGCATACCGCCCAGCTTCGCGCCGCCTCCGCCCCTAGCGCAACCCGCTTCGCCCCATTGTCGCCCGCAGCGCGCCGGGGTCGTCGGTCAATATCCCATCTACGCCGATAGCCCGCAGCGTCTTCCAAGCCGCCGCGTCATCGGTCGTGCCGGAAAACACCTGCACGCCGGCCGCGTGGAGCGTCTTCACAATCTCGGCATCAATCACCCGGAAATTCACGAATTGAATCGTGCGCGGGCCCAGTGCTTTCGCCGGGCCAACGTAGTCCGCCAGCCGCTTGGCCGGGTTCAACAGCACCAGCCCCACCGCTGGGTTCGACGCGCGCATGGCGTGCAGCGTCCGGTGGTCGAAGCTCTGCAACAGCACCCGTTCGCTCAAACCATACTTACGAATCAAAGCATCCACCTGCTTGGCAAACCAGACGGGCTCCACCGCCGGGTCCACTTTGGTTTCCACCATCAGCCGCGCCTTCTTTTCCCGAGCGAACGCCATCACCTCTTCCAGCTTCGGCACACGCACCCCGGGCATCGCCAACTGGCGTGGAAAGCCCTTGCTTGGCGTGCCGCCGCGGTCGAATGCCATTACTTCGGCCAGGGTCATGGCGCGCACAGCGCGCCCTTCCAACGCCAGGTCATGATGAACGACCAAGGCGTTGTCCTTCGTTACGACAACGTCCAGTTCCAACACATCCGCGCCCGCTGTCAACGCATGTGCAAACGCGGGAATGGTGTTCTCCGGCCGCACCGCGCGGCACCCGCGATGGCCGATTACCACCGGCTCCGCCCACACGCTCAGTGCCAACAGAACCAGAGGGATTCGCATCGCCACGTTAATTCACTTCGCCGATCCCGCAGCGAAAGGGATCATCGAAAAGCCGATCGGCGAAACCTGGCCGCAGGCCGCGCCCGGGAACAGCCCCGCGAGTGGATCGCGAATCACTGGAGTAGCCGACCCTAGTAACAATCGCGCAAACTCGTTCTCCGGGCACGGCAACAATCGAACGGATTGCGCCGCGTTCCCCGTCGACACCAACTTCATCGCCTCTTCCAAGGCCTTCAATTTCGTCACTTGCGCCGCCGTCAGCACCGCGACGTTCTCAGCCAGGACGGCCTTCTCCCGCTCGGCGATCTCCCGCCGAATCGCCTCTACTTCCGCGTAACGCACGCCCAGCGCCGCCGGGTCCAGCGGGCTCCGCGCAGTTTCTATGCCGATCTCCATCTGCACCTGAATAACTCGTCGCGAACGCTCCGCGCTCCAGCGCTCAAATGCATTGTTCTGCGCATCGATCTTCGATACTTGGTCCGCAGTCAACGTCAAATAGGCACGCAACTGATCCGGAAACAGGAACGCGAAATTCAGCTGACCGGGCAACGCTACTGCTGATAACACGAAAATGAGGAGATATCGCATATTTGGCCTACGGCAACAGAAACGAAAAATCACCTGATCGACTGCCTGCGGTCACACCGCAAGCCGTACTTGGGGAGTAGGTTGGAAAAGGACGGAGCGCTGGAACAACCGATCTCAACACAAACGTTGCATAACTGCTCGCCTCGCACGGCAACAGTCGAACCGTTTGCGCCGCCGTCCCCGTCGAAACCAGTTTCATCGCCTCTTCCAAAGCCTTCAACTTCGTTACCTGCGCCGGCGTCAGCACCGCCACATTCGCCGGCAACAACTCCTTCTCCCGCTCGGCGATTTCCCGCCGGATCGCCTCCACTTCCGCGTAACGCACGCCCAGTGCCGCCGGGTCCAGCGGGCTCCGCGCCGTCTCAATGGCAATCTCCATCTGCACCGCGAACATCCGTTGCGAACGTTCCGCGCTCCATCGGGCGAACGCATCGTTCTGCGCCTCAATCTTTGCCACCTGGTCCGCCGTCAACGCCAAATACGTCCGCAGTTGCTCCGGAAAACCGAACGCCGGAATCAACCCCACCTGGCCCCAAACGGAGGCCGCCGCACACAACGCTATCCATACGTACCGCATGTCCAATAATCTACTCCTAGGGCAGCGCCGTTGCACGTGCATACTCCGCCGCTTGTGCCGTCAGCTTCGCTACCGTCGCCGCCTCCGCGCGAACGCCCGATCCGCGAAACAGCATCGACGCATTCGTTGCCGACAATCCATGCCCCGTCTCCGCCGCCTTCATCCACCACTTTGCGGCTTCAGCAAAATTCTGCGCCGTCCCCTTGCCCACTGCGTACAACATCCCCACCTGCGCCTGTGCCGGCACATAGCCCGCCTCCGCCGCTTGCAGCGTCAACGCAAACCCCTCCGCCACACGCGTCCGCAACAGATCCCTGCCTTTGCAAAACAGGTCCGCGCCGGGCGCCGTCACCGTTCCACACGCCGCATACCCATGCGCATACCCCGCCGCTTTCGCCGTGATCCCGTCCAGCCAAATGTCCCAGCCGCCCTCCGGCTCCTTCCGTTCCTTCCGCGTCATATCGCCCACAAAGTCTCCGTCGCGAATCGGCGCCAGCGCATTCGCCGCCATTGTCCGCAACTCGTCATCCTGGCTCTTCAACAGACCCACCAACGCCCGGAACACCGGCGGATCCTGCCGCACGCCGCGCACTTGGAAACGCACCGCGTTCACCAGCCCATCCGCCGCGCTCACGCGGTCCGATTGCGTTACACCGCTCTCCGTCAGCCGGATCAACGCTGCCTGCGCCCCCGCCGATCGCCAGTTCGCATTCACCGCCAGCGAACGAATCGCCTCCCGCCGCACAGTCGCCGACGCATCCGTCCCCAGCTTTTCCAACACCGCCATCGTTCCCTCGCCCAGGTTCACCTCCGCGCACGCCCGCGCCGCCGCCGCCCGCACTCCTGCGTCTTTCGACGCCAACAGCTTCTCCACGCCCGGCGCGTAGCCAACATGAACAAAGTCCTTCAAAGTGCCCCGTGCCACCGCCGCCTGCTCCGCCGCCGATAGCGGCAGCACGCGGTTCCGCAAACGTGTCGCCCACACGATCGCCTCATCGTTGCTCGGCGGGTGGTAGGTCCGCGCACCATGGTCGTCGAATTCACGATAGATCACGTGATAACCCTTCGCCTTCACCCGGCTGTAGCCGTCGCGAACGTTCGTCAAGTGGTGCGACAGATCCCGCCGGCCCAGCACCATATAGAACTGTGGCGCTTTCTCCGGGTCCAGGGCCTTCTCCAACTCCGCCGGCATCTTCCACCACGTCCAGCTATAGCTGATCGCCGCCGCCACCAGGTGCGGATACGCCATCGCCATTTCGCCCGATATCTTCCCGCCCTCGCCCTTGCCGTACATATACACGCGTCGCGGGTTGATCGGGTACGTCTTCAACGCCCACTTCAACAATTTCTGAATCGGCTCATGGTCCGCCGGCCCGAACTTCTGCCCTTGCGGATGCCCGGCGATAATCACGTACTGGTCCAGCAATCCCTGCCGCTTCAGTGCTTCCCGCACCGGATAGATCTCATCGCCGGTCGGCCGGTCGTGCTCCGGGAAACAGAGAAACAGCCCCACCTCTTTCGGCATTGTTTCCGGCGCTTCCGCCACGTAGCGGATGATGGTCTTCCCATCGGCCTCTTTCAACTCGCGTTCGTCGGCGCCGAACACCGGCAGCAGCAGCGCGCTCAACAGCGCGGCGATTCTGGAAATTGTTTGCATCATTCTAAGCCGTTGTTGAATATACTCCAATCGACAGGAGTCATTCCAATGCGAACACTCTGCTTGCTCCACCTGGCCGCGGCCGCCATGCTCGCCGAAACGCGCGACTGGACGCTGCTTCGCGGCGTCTACCCAGGACAAGTCACTCACGTTCACATGATGGACGGCCAAATGCTCTCCGGCGGATTTATCCCAACTTCCCCCACGGCCATCGTCATTCGTCTCCGTAACGGCGATCAAAGCTTCGCCAAGGATCAGATCAGAAAAGTAAGCGTTCGCAAAGGCAGCAAGCGTTGGCGTAACGCCGGCGTCGGCGCCGCGGTCGGGGCGGCCGCACTTGGAACGTACGCCGCCATCGTTGTTGACGACAATCGCGGAACGGTCGCCGCCGCTGCGGCCATTGGATACGGGATGATCGGCGCCGGCATCGGGGCCCTGTTCCCCGGCTACGACACTCTCTACCGCGCACCCGGAAAGTAGTTCCTACTCCGAGTCGTCTTCCATTCCCGCCGTCAGTGCCGGCCCTTCCAACGCCAACAGCGTCAGCGCCAGCAAAACCAGCGCCGTCCCCCACGCCGCCGGTGACTCCGCCAGCACCACCACCAGCGATAACAGCCCCGCAACCGCCAGCGCGGCCATTCGGACAGAAGTGGGAACGGTATAGGGCATCTTAATCTACATGGCGCAAACCAGATGCCCAAAAGCTCAATGCGTTCCTGATTTCTATTGGTTTACTCCGCTCGCCAGGAATCCGCCGTCCACCGCGATGCACTGCCCGGTAATATAGGAAGCCGCCGGCGAGGCCAGCAACAGCGCCGCGCCAATCAACTCCTCCCGCTGTCCGAAGCGCTTCATCGGCGTCCGCAGCAGAAACTCTTTCCCTCGCTCCGTGCCGTCCAGCAGCGCCGCGTTCAATTCCGTCCGGAACACTCCGGGCGCAATCGCGTTGACGTTAATCCCTTCCTTCGCCCACTCCACCGCCAACTGCCGCGTCAACTGCAGCACCGCCGCCTTCGATGTTCCATACGCCGTCACTTCCAGCAATCCGACATAGGAGCTCAGCGACGCGATGTTCACCACCCGTCCCGCGCCCGACGCCTTCAACGCATCATAAAACGATTGGCACGCCCGCAGCGTACCTGTCACGTTGATGTCAAACAAACGGTTCCAGTCCGCCTCGCCAACGTCCTTCGTCGGCTTGCGGAACGTGATGCCCGCCGCGTTCAACAGAATGTCCACTCGCCCCAGTTTCGCCAGCACCTCATCCCGCAGCGCGTCCACCGATTCCCGGCTCTGCACGTCGCACGTCTTCCGGACCGTCTTCCGTCCCAGCGCCTCAATCTTGTCGCACACCGCGTCCAACTCCGCCTGCCGCCGGCCTGTCGGCACAACGTCCGCGCCCGCCTCCGCCAGGCCCAGCGCCATCATGGCGCCGATGCCCGAAGTCCCGCCCATCACCACGGCTGTCTTGCCGCTCAGATCCATGAAGTTCTTAACCATACGTACCCATATTCTATACCGTTGCCATCTCTCCCCTAGTATGCTAGGGTAGCCAACTGAGGAACACATGGCGCCGTTGGAACTCCTGATTTTAAAAACGCTCGAAGCCGCGCCGAACCACGGCTTCGGCATTACCCTCCACGTGCAAACCGTCTCCGGCGGGCTGCTTTCCATTGAGGAAGGTTCGCTCTATCCGGCCCTGCACCGTATGGAAAAGGACGGCCTGCTGGCCTCCGAATGGAGCACCACGCCCGCCAGCCGCAGAGCCCGCTTCTACCGCCTTACGCCGAATGGCCGCAAACGCCTGGAAAAGGCTTCCGGTCAATGGGCCGATACGGCCAAAGGCGTCAACCGTCTGCTGAGGTTCGCCTGATGGAAAACGAAGACTGGCGGGACGAACTCGAATCTCACATCGCCATGCGCGCCGACCGCAACCGGGAACAGGGCATGGCGCCGGACGACGCCCGCCGCGCCGCCGAACGCGCCTTCGGCAACCGGACCCGTATTTCGGAAGCCGTTCGCGCCGTCCACGTGCCCGAATGGATCGATCAGTTCCGGCAGGACCTGCACTACGCTTGGCGCGGCCTTCGCCGCTCGCCCGCCTTCACCCTCACCGCCGTCGCCGCCATTGCCATCGGCATCGGCGCCACCACCGCTGTCTTCAGCTTTGC
>JAEUQC010000177.1 GCA_016789905.1 Bryobacterales bacterium
ATCCACGCCCTCGGCCTCCTCGTGGTTTCGCTAATGCCCCGCGTCGGCGCCCTCACTCCGGAGGCCGCCGCCCGCGTCAGTTGGCTCCTCCTTGCAGGCGTCGCCCTCTTCTCCGGTTCGCTCTACGTCCTCGCCATCACCGGCATCCGCACGCTCGGCGCGGTCACCCCCTTCGGTGGCGTCGCCTTCATCGCCGCCTGGCTGCTCCTGGCGTGGTCCATCCGCGCTGCCTCATAATGCGCTTGGCCCTGCTAAGTCTGCTCTTCGCCGTCATCCTCCCGGCCCAACCCATTCTCACGGCCCACAACGCGCTCCGCGCCCGTGTTGGCGTTCCCCCGCTCGAATGGTCCCCGCAACTGGCCGCCTATGCCCAGAAATGGGCGAACACGCTCCTCGCCCGCCGGCAGTTCCACCATCGTCCGGATACCCCATATGGCGAAAATCTATTCGCCATCACCGGCGCCTCCGCCACCCCCGCCGAAGTCGTCAAATCCTGGGGCGACGAATCCAGCGACTACGATCATCGAACCAACCGCTGTCGCGCCGTCTGCGGCCACTACACTCAAATCGTCTGGGCCGGCACGCGCCGCGTCGGCTGCGCCGTCGCCCGCGGCCGTGGCCGTGAAGTCTGGGTCTGTAACTACGATCCGCCCGGCAATTGGGCCGGCGAGCGGCCTTACTAGCCTGCTGCAGCGCCACTGCTAACGCGACCACATACCGTACAATCGGGACCATGCTCGTACGGCTCACCGTCGATGGATTTAAGAATTTAGTCGATTTCGATATGCGATTCGGTCCCGTTACCTGTATCGCGGGCAACAATGGTGTTGGAAAATCGAATATTTTCGACGCCATCGATTTCCTTCGCCGGCTTGCCGATGACACACTCCTTAACGCCGCCATGGGCGTTCGCAGTAGCGGCGCCGTCGGCGAGCCCCGTCGGCTATTTCATGCTATCGGATCGGAATACGCCAGTTCCATGCGATTCAAAGTGGAAATGCTCATTCCCGCTACTGGTGTCGATGACCTCGGGCAATCCGTCGAAGCTTCGGTCACGTTTCTTTTCTATGAACTAATCATCGGTTGGCGCGAACTTCAGGGACCCGATGAGCGCGGCGGACTCTACATCAAGAAGGAAGAACTCGGGCACATCCGCAAAGGCGATGCGGCGGCGAGCCTGTTGTTCCCGCACAAGAAACACCCCTGGCGTGAAGAGGTAGTCGCTGGCAAAGGGAATGGGCACCGAACCGCAAAGTTCATCTCAACGTCCGTAAACAAGGAAAACCGCCCCATCGTTCAGTTACATCAGGACGGCCAAGGTAAGCCGCAGCCCTTCTTGCTTGACCCTCTTCCACGCACGCTCCTGTCAACCGCAACAGCCGCGGACGGACCGACAGTAGCGCTTGCTCGCAAAGAAATGCGCTCATGGGCGCAACTCCACTTAGAGCCCTCGGCAATGCGAGCCCCCTCTGATTTTTTCGGTTCAACACTCCTGAAGCCCAACGGGGATCGCCTCGCCGCCGCGCTGCACCGGCTTGCGACGTCTCTCGAACCCGAGCAAGCAATGCCTCTTTTTGCTTCGACCGCTGCGGGGCCGCGAGCACTTGCCGAGACTCGCGTTTGCAGCGCGATTGCCAATCGGCTTAGCGATCTTATCGGTGAAGTGGATCGCGTTTGGGTTGAGCGTGATGAACGCCGCCAAGTCCTCACTCTCTGTATTGGGCAACGAGGCGGAGCCGCCTTCCCCGCTAGTTCTCTCTCCGATGGTACGCTTCGGTTTCTGGCCATGGCGCTAATTAAACAGGATCCGGATTTCGGCCGGGTCATCTGTCTTGAAGAACCCGAGAATGGCCTTCATCCCACTAGGGTTCCCGCCATGCTCGAACTACTCTACGGCATCGCGGTCGATACCAATGACAGCGTTGGTCCGGAGAACCCCAATCGTCAGATCATCTTCAATACGTACAGCCCTTTGGTTGTGCAGAACGTTCTCGCAGGAGACCTGGTCATCGCCCACCCGTCTTCTGGACGTCTCGAAATGTCGTGTCTCCCGAGCACGTGGAGATCACGGCACAACCTCCTCCCGGTAGCACCGCTCGGCGTACGCCGTGCCTATATCGACTCCGTGAGGCGAATCGGACCAGATGTCAATGAGCATGATCTCGCGCTCGCGCAACTCAATTTCGGTTTCGATCCTGTCGCATGAAGATCGTTCGATTTACCATCAGCGCCGACACCACTTCCGACGCAGCCCTCAAGCCGATCCTCGAATGGACTATCCGCCGGGATCTTCCCGCTATCGAGCCCGCCATTGAGTTTGTAGACTATAGTCGCATCGGTCGCCCGCCCGGCGGCCTCGATCGGCGCATCAAAGCGGCTTTGCAGAGCTTCCCATGTGATGTTCTTGTCGTTCACCGGGACGCCGAGACGCAGTCGCCCATGCAGCGGCAACAAGAGATCGAATCTGCGGTCTTCCAAACGGATGCGAAACTGCCATTCGTCGCGGTCATCCCCATCCGCATGACGGAAGCGTGGCTTTTGTTCGATGAGTCAACGATCCGCCATGCCTCCAGCAATCCCAATGGACGCCATCCGCTAGGTCTTCCCGCCCCGACGCGCTGGGAGTCGATTCCTGATCCGAAATGCATTCTTCATGACGCCTTGAAATCCGCTACCGGATTTACGGGGAGGCGTCTACGCACATTCCGTCCGGAGCGGCAAGTTCATCGCGTGGCCGAACTTGTGCGTGATTTCTCCCCGCTCGAGCCGCTGGACGGATTTAAGCGCTTCCGCGAATCCTTGGCCGCAGCGTTACATCCTTTTTGCGCGACACGCCCTTAACGCCCCATCAAAATCGCCCGCACCCGCTCCGCCACCACCCGCTCCTCTCCCGTCTGCAAACACGCCGCGAAGATCCCCAGCCCCGGCCACGACGGCCGGAACTTCGTCATATCCGCCGCCACAATCGATGGCGTCCCCGCCCGCAGCCGGTTGTTCACCTCCGCCGCCGTCATTCCCAACTTCTTCTCATCCCACTGAATCGATAATCGCGGCGAATGGCTATAGTCCAGATTCGTGATGAACTCGGTCGTCACCGTCGGCACATCCTTCACACCCTCCGCCACCCGTCGCAGCATCGTCTCCTGCCGTCGCCGCTCGCCCGCCTCATCTCTCGCCAAAGCCCTCTCCACCGCCGTCAACAACCCCACTATCTCCTCCTTCCCCACCTTCGCAATCCGCGCGAAATGGTTATTCGGCGCCGCGTTCGCATACGCCGCCTCGATGAGATCCTTCCTTCCCAGTAGCAGCCCCGAAGCCTGCGGCCCGCGCAGATTCTTCCCGCCGCTAAACGCCACCAGGTCCGCCCCCATCGCCACAAACCTCTTCAGATTCGACGCCGGAGGTATCTCCGCCGCCGCATCCAGAATCAGCGGCAGCCCTGCCTTGTGCGCAATCGCAACCATCTCCTCCAGCGGCAGTTTATGGCCCTCGGAGTTATGACTCAACACCATGCCCAGTGCCGCTGTCTGCGGCCCAATCGCCGCCCGAATCTCGTCCGCCGTCTCCCCCGCCACAATCTTCGTCCCGATCATCCGCCAGTTGTGATCATACGGATTGCCTGCTCCTGTATGCGCCTTCTGCATCACAATCTCGGTCCTCGATCCCGTCAGATCTGGCAGCCGCCGGATCTTTGCCACATCCCCGCCCACCGTCACCGCGCACGTCGCCAGGCAAATCGCGCACGACGCGCCCGCCGTTACAAACCCCGCCTCCGCTCCGGTCAATTCCGCCAGCCGCACCCCAACCCGCTTCTGTAAATCGTGAATCGCCACAAAATGCTTTGCGGCCTCGTTCATCGCCGCCAGCACCTCCGGCTCCATCAGTGTCCCGCCCAGCGTCGTCAGTGTCCCATAGGCATTGATAAACGTCGGTACCCCCAGCTTCTGATAAACAGACGGAGCCGGCGCCGCCGCCATCGGCAGCGCCAGCCCGGATTGCATCAATCGCCGTCGATTCATCTTGCCTCCTTACCCCAACTGCGGTTGGCCCGCCTCCCGCTTCACCCACCGGAACGCCGCTATCGAATTCTTCCAGAAAAACTTCTCCAGCGCCGGCCGCCCCTTCGCCGCGAAATAAGCCCTGAATATATCGATCACCGTCTTATTCCGTCCCGCGAACACCGTATAATCTTCCCCGAAAATGTCATAAATGAAATCCATCGTCGGCTTATACGTCGCCGGGTCCCACACGCCCGCCGGCGCGTTTCGCGGCCGGTACAAACCCGACACTTTCACAAACGCCTTCCGCGCCCGCAACTCTCGCAGCGTCGCTTCATACTTCTTCAATACTCCCCCATCCGTCGGTAGCGCCAGCGCCTGCAAATGCCCCAGCACAATTCGCAAGTCCGGCACCTTATCGGTCAGCCGCAATGTCGCCTCAATCAAGTCCAACCGCGGGTTCGCCACCTCCAGCGTCAACCCCGTCTTCGCAAACGCCCGCAAATTCGCAATCGCGTCCGGCTTCTCTATCGCCGCCACCAGGTCCTGCCCCGGCCAAACATTCCCGTACCGAATCCCCAAGAACAACTTGTTCCGGTGATACCGCTCCAGAAACTCCTGAAAGTCCTGCTTCATTGGGTCCAGGTTCCCTATCATCCCTGTAATCATCGGCTCGTCCTGGATGATCATCAACACCCACAGGTTGTCCTCCACCCATGGGCTCGCCTCCACCTTGATGCCGCCCACTACGCCGACGGGAATCGCCGACTCGCGAAAGTGCTTCGGCAAAAACGGCGGATTGTTCGGCGTAAACGGAAACGGCGCCCCCTGCGGCCGGGTCTGGTCGTATAGGTGAAAGTGTGTATCAATAATCGGGATCGGCGCCTCCTGCGCTGCCGCCGCCGCCATCCCCGCCGCGCCCACAAATCCCCGCCGGTTCAACGTATGCATGTGTCTCCAACTCCCTATTCCAATGGCAGCGCCGGGTCCGGCCCCGCGTCTTTCGGTGTCACTATCGTGCGGATGATCTTCCGCTCACCCACATCAATCACGTGAATCTTCCCCTGCGCCTGCACCCCGGAAAACGCGTACTTCCCGTCTTTCGATAGCGTCAGCGACAGCGGCTCCCCCTCCAGTCCCACCGTCCCCGTCTCCTTCCGAGTCGCCGTATCGGCGAACCCCGCCGCCTTCCCCGCCTGCCCCAGCGAATACACCAGCGTCTTCCCGTCCGGTGTGATCGTCACCCGGTTCGGGTACGTCGATGTCGCAATCTCGCCAATCACCTTATCCGTCGCCGTGCTGATCAGTACAATCTTGTTGCTCTCCGCGTTCGTCACATAAATCGTTTTCCCGTCCGGCGCCAGCACGCCGCCCTGCGGATACTTCCCCGTCGGAATCAGCTTCGTCTTTCCCGTCGCAATCTCAATCGACGCTACCGTCCCGCTATTCGTGTTCGACACATACGCCCGCTTCCCGCCCGGCCCGAAAAGTACCATGTGCGGCGATTTCCCCTGCACATCGAACTTCCGCACCACCGTCCGCTCCACCGGATCCACCAGCAGCAGCCCGTCCGGATTCTCAATCGTCACCACAATCTGCCCCGTCACCGGATGCACCGCCATCCCATGCGGCCGCCGGTATTCGCCCAAATCAATCACGCCCGCCTTCGTCCGCGTCGCCACGTCGATAATCGAAATCGTGTTCCCGCCCTTGCCCGCGTATTGCATCCACAGTATGCCGTTATCGGTCACATAGAGTTGCTTCCCGTCCCGCGACCGCACAATTTCATGCGGATACGTCCCTACCTTTACATCACTCGTCCGTTCTCCGCTCGCCGAATAGAATCCCACCTTCCCGGCGATCTTCTCCACCACGGCCACACTGGGCTGCGCCTGCAGCGAAACGGTTAGCAAAACCAAAGTGCGCATAACACGCGTCATAATATCGCAAGACTCGATTTCTTGGCGGTGTCTTCCATGCAACTTGCAACGCAACTCCGGCTCCTTCTCCTCTGCGCGCCCCTCGCCGCCGCCGACACCCGCCTCCTGTCCCTGCTCAGCGAACACTGCGGCGCCTGCCATGCCGGCGCCCAGGCTCAGGGCGGCCTCAGTTTCAATTCCGTCGAATCCCTCCAAAAAGGCGGCAAACACGGCCCCGCGCGCGATCGCATCGTCCCCCACCTCACCGGCGAAATGACGCCGCGCATGCCCCTCGGCGCCCAACTCCCCCCCGCTGTCATCGCCGAAATCAAAGCCGAAGTCGCCAAACTCCCCGTCCACTCCGCCGCCACCGATGACCACTGGACCTGGCTCCGCCAACTCCCCGCAAAAGCCGCCGCCCCATCCGTCGCAAACAAGCAGTGGCCCCGGAACCCCATCGACAATTTCATCCTCGCCAAACTCGAAAAACAGAACCTCACACCTGCCCCCGAAGCCGGCCGCCGCACACTCCTCCGTCGTCTCTACTTCGGCCTCATCGGCCTCCCTCCCACCCCCGAAGAAACCAGGTCCTTCCTCAACGATCCCGATCCCCTCGCCTACGAAAAGCAAATCGATAAACTCCTCGCCGACCCCCGCTACGGCGAACGCTGGGGCCGCCATTGGCTCGATCTCGTTCGCTATGCCGAATCCGACGGCTTTGCCATTGACGGCGAACGCCCCGCCGCCTGGCGCTATCGCGACTACGTCATTCGCGCCTTCAATGCCGACAAGCCTTACGATCTCTTCGTCCAGGAACACATCGCCGGCGACGAATACCGCGGCAAAAAGACTACCACCCCAGCCGATCGCCTCATCGCCCAAGGCTTCCTCCGCTTCGCCCCCTGGGAGGCCGACGCCAACTCCAAAAAGCAACTCCGCCAGGACTTCTTGAACGACATCACCGGCACCGTCGGCAGCGTCTTCCTCGGCCTCACCACCGGTTGCGCCCAGTGCCACGATCACAAGTACGATCCCATCAAACACCGCGACTACTACCGCCTGCAGGCCTTCTTCGCCGGCACCGCCATCGCTGATCCGCCCCTCCCCTTCGACGCGGCCGAAAACCCCAAGGAAATGAAGCGTCAGCAACGGTTCCACGAGGACGAAGCCGAAGCCGCCCAACTGGAACTCGACCGCCTCCGCGAATCCCTCAAGCAGCAGTACATGGCCATGTACAAGGTGGGCGCCGATGACCCGAAAACCAAACAGTTCCTCGGCAAACTCAACACGAAGAATCTCTTCTTCCTCGATCAGGATCTCCCGCTCGCCAAAGAGCCCGAATGGCGCCAGCCCATCAAGACCTACTTCGATACCCGCGACAAAATGCAGCGCTCGCAGGAACTCGCCCGCCGCCATCAGGCCCTCGCCTACACCGTCAAAGACGTTGCTCCGCCCGCCGCCCCCGAAGTGCCCGATACCTTCATCCTCGCCGGTGGCGACCTCAATGCCAAAGGCGAAAAGGTGGAGCCCGGCTTCCCCTTCGAAAACAAACCCGCCGAAATCCCCTTCGCCGGCGGCAGCAACGGCCGCCGCCTCGCCCTCGCCGAATGGATCGCGTCGGACCAGAATCCCTTCACCGCCCGCGTCATCGTCAATCGCCTCTGGCAGCGCCACTTCGGCGAAGGCATCGTCCGCACCCCTTCCGATTTTGGCCGCAACGGCGAACCCCCCACCCATCCCGAACTCCTCGATTTTCTCGCCACCCAGCTCATCGAGAAAAACTGGAGCCTCAAAGCCATCCACAAGCTGATCCTCACCTCCGCCGCCTACCGCCAGGCCAGCGTCCACCCGGATCAACAAAAGTACGCCGCCGCCGACCCCGCCAATCGCCTCCTCTGGCGCATGAACTGGCAGCGCCTCGACGCCGAAGTCCTCCGCGATTCCATCCTCGCCGTCAGCGGCCGTCTCAATCCCAAAACCGGCGGCCCGCCCGTGCTCTTCAATGTGCCCGAAGACGTCGCCCAGGGTTTTGAGTTCTTCAAATGGTTCCCCTCGCCCGATGACGAACAGCGCCGCCGAAGCGTTTATCAGATCCAGCGCCGCAGCGTCATCCTCCCCATGTCCGAAACGTTCGACGCGCCTAACTTAAGCACCTCCTGCGCCCGCCGCCAATCCACCATCGTCGCCCCGCAAGCCCTCACGCTCCTAAACGGCGAACTCACCCGCGCCGAAGCCGAACACTTCGCCCAACGCCTCGCCGCCGCCGCTGACCCAATCAACGAAGCCTTCTGGCTCGCCCTCTCCCGCCCGCCCGCCGCGCACGAACGGCAGGCCGCCGAGCCCCTCAAAAACAACCTCGCTTCCCTCGCCGCCGTGCTCTTCAACCTCAACGAGTTTCTCTATGTGGAGTAGCCCCATGAACCGTCGCCAGTGGATCTATCAATCGGCCTTCGGCCTCTCCAGCGCCGCCCTCGGCCAGTTGCTCGCCGCCGAAAATGCGAAGCGTGGACCCCACCATCCGCCGAAAGCCGATGCCTGTATCTTCCTCGGCATGCTCGGCGGCGTCAGCCAGATCGATACCTTCGATCCCAAACCCAAACTCGCCGAACTCAACGGCAAAATCATGGATTGGTCCAAGGAAAAAAAGACCGATCAGCCCAACCTCTTCGCCAAGCCTCGCAAATTTGTCGCCAGCCCCTTCCAATTCCAGAAATACGGCAGGTGCGGCCGCGAGGTCTCCGAACTTCTCCCCCACACCGCCCAGTGCGTTGACGACCTCGCCATCGTCCGCAGCGTCCAGTCCGACAACGGCAACCACCCTGCCGCCGTCTTCCAAATGAACACCGGCTTCATCATCCCCGGTAACCCCTCCATGGGCGCCTGGGTCACCTACGGCCTAGGCTCGGCCAACAAAAATCTCCCCGCCTTCGTCGCCATGCCCGACTTCCGCTCCATCCCCTTCAGTGGCGCCCAGCAATGGGGCTCCGGCTATCTCCCCGCCGAATATCAGGGCACCGTGCTCCGCGCCGCTGCCGAACCCATCCGCGACCTCGCTTCCCCCAAAACCCTCGACGCCAATCACATCGCCGCCGAACGCCAGGCCCTTCGCTTGCTCAACAGCGCCTACACCGAATCCCGCCCCGATAACCCCGATCTCCAAGCCCGCATCGATTCCTACGAACTCGCCTATCGCATGCAACTCGAAGTCCCCCGCGTGCTCTCCATCGATGCCGAACCGGACTCGGTAAAGGAAGCCTACGGCCTCAATGATCCCATCACTGCCTCCTTCGGCCGCCGCTGCCTCATGGCCCGCAAACTCGTCGAAGCCGGCGTCCGCTTCGTCGAAATCTTCACCCCCTCCCAAAGCTGGGACGCCCACGGCGACATTCGCAAAAACCACGAAAAGAACGCCCGCGAAACCGACAAGCCCATCGCCGCCCTGCTCAAAGATCTCAAGCAGCGCGGCATGTTGAACAAAACGCTCGTCGTCTATATGGGCGAGTTCGGCCGCACCCCCGACACCCCGGCCGACCAGGCCACCCCGGGCCGCGATCACAACACCCGTTGCCAGTCCATGTGGTTCGCCGGTGGCGGCGTCCAGGGCGGTTCCATCGTCGGCACCACCGACGAAATCGGCCACAAAGCAGTCGAAAATGTCTATCATATGCACGATGTCCACGCGACTATCCTGCACCTCATGGGCCTCAACGACATGCGCCTCACCTACTACTTCGCCGGACGCAATCGCCGCCTCACCGACCTCGGCGGCCGCCAAATCAAAGAGATCCTCTCCTAACCCATGCGCTGCCTTCTGATCCTCTTCCTCCCCCTCATGCTCAACGCCCAAAAGACTGATCGTGCCCACGGCCGCTCCATGGTCATCACCACCGGCGGTATCGTCTCCACCAGCCAGGTCCTCGCCTCTCAGGCCGGTGCCATGATCCTCGCCCAGGGCGGCAGTGCCGTCGATGCCGCCATCGCCGCCAATGCTGTTCTCGGCGTTGTCGAACCCATGATGTGCGGCATCGGTGGCGATCTCTTCGTCATCTATCGCGACGCCAAGACCGGTCATATTTCCGGCCTCAACGCCAGCGGCCCCGCGCCCCAGGCCATGACCGTCGAAGCCCTCAAAGCCAAAGGCCTCACGAAAATGGATTCCACCGGCATCCATTCGGTCACTGTCCCCGGCTGCGTCCGCGGTTGGGAAGCCATGCATCGCAAGCACGGTAAGCTACCCTGGAATACGCTCTTCAAGACCGCCATCCGCCTCGCCGCCGATGGCTTCCCCATCCAGGAAATGGTTGGCCGCGTTTGGGACGCGGAACTCGTGCGTAAGGATCCAGAGGGCATTCGCGTCTTTTACCCGAACGGCAAGGTCCCCGCCGTCGGTGAAGTCTACCGGAATCCCGATCTCGCCCGCGCCATGCGCCTCATCGCCGACAAGGGCGCCGACGCTTTCTATAAAGGCGAAATCGCCGCCGCCATTCTCGCCAAGTCAAAGAAACTCGGCGGCCTCATGAGCGCTGCCGATCTCGCCTCGTTCGAACCCGAATGGGTCACGCCCATCTCCACCACCTATCGCGGTTGGCGCGTCCATGAAATTCCGCCCAACGGCCAAGGCCTTGCGGCCCTATCGATGCTCAACATCCTCGAAAACTTCGACGCCGCCAGCCCCTATAGCTCTCTCGAATTCCACCGCAAAATCGAGGCCATGAAGCTCGCCTACGCCGATTTGAAATACGTCGCCGACACCCGCGTCGTCAATGTCCCCACCGCCGGCATGATCTCCAAAGAGTACGCGGCCAAACGGGCGAAATTCATCAACACCGAAATCGCCAACTGCGCCGTCGATGCGGGCCGCCCGCCCACCTCCAAAGACACGACCTATTTCTCCGTCGTCGACAGCGACGGCAACATCGCCAGTTGGATCCAAAGCGTCTCCGGCAGTTGGGCCTCCGGCGTGATGGCCGACGGCATGGGCTTCCATCTCCACAATCGCGGCGCCAGCTTTAGCTTCGACCCCGCGCACGCCAACGTCCTCAAGCCCGGCAAGCGTCCGTTCCACACCATCATTCCGGGCCTCATGGAGAAGGGCGAGCTTAGCATCGGGTTCGGCATCATGAGCGGCGCGAACCAGCCGCTCGCCCACGCCCAGTTCGTCTCCTACATTGCCGACCACGGCATGAACCTGCAAGCCGCCATGGAGGCCCCGCGTTTCACCAAGTCCCGTGCCACCGGCTGCGACGTAATCATCGAGTCCCGTGTTGGTCTCGATACGCTCCGCGAGCTTTCCGCCAGGGGCCATCAAATCACGATTGCCCAGCCCTATACGGCCCGCATGGGCCGTGGCAACGCCGTCATGCACAACAGCAAGACCAAGGTAAACACCGCCGCCAGCGACCCCCGCGCCGACGGCGCCGCCGTCCCCCAACCCCAATAGCCCCCGCCCCCTCCCCCTCCCTCGGAGCCATCCCTCGGAGCCACCCCCGTCTGTCCCCAATTTTTCGTAAAACGACTGTTAAGCCGTGCTCTCTGAATTGCCTACAGCCCGGATTTTACAAACGAAATCAAGGGGGGGGCTGCCGTCATAGGCGCTAACTTAAGGATGAGTCGCTCGCCCGGATTCATCCTATGATGGATAGATGAGCGATGAATCGGTGTTGGAGTACGAATGGCCATATCTTAGGACAATGTTCCCGCCCGCGGAGGAATTGGAGTCCTCCGCGGCGACATATCGCGCTATCGTGCGAAAACGTGAGGTTTCTGGCGCTGAAGCGCTGCTGCGTGTTGCGTTGGCATACGGCTATGGCGGCCTCTCTTTGCGCCAGACGGCCGCGTGGGCG
>JAEUQC010000011.1 GCA_016789905.1 Bryobacterales bacterium
TTTGCGCAGACCGTCGACTTGCAGCGATTCCGGAAAGCCGCGGCCGCGATAGAGACGGGCGCGGGCGACCACGTGATCGATGTGAAGTTGACCTTTGAGCCGCGTTAAGGCTCGGCGGGAATGGGTCCTGTTGGCCGGCACACTTTGGCATCGGAACCTGCACGGCTGGGGCGTTGTGGAAGTATGGGGCTCGCAGAACCGCTCTTTTAGATGAAGGTTAATTGTTAAGTGCCTCAATGACCGCGTTCTTGTTTTTTTGAATGACTGAGAGGTAAGCGCGGGAGGTTGCGTCCGGTTTTCGCCGTCCCTGCTCCCAATCCTGGAGGGTGCGCAGTTCGATATGAAAAGCGCGGGCGAAGTCGATTTGTGTCATACCGGCCGAGGTGCGGATTCGTTTCACATCGACCTCATCCGGAAGCACGATACGCCTAGTGGGGAAGGTCTTCTCGCCTTTCAGGTGCGCCAAGACATTACGAGCCGCGGCTTCGAGTTCCAAGCCGAGTTTGGTGCGGCCTTTGTTTAGTGATCTGCTGTCCCGAGCGGGCATTCCTAGTGTCCCTTTCTTTCAATGCGTTTGATTTGGACGGCGAGTGCATCGAGCAACTTGAGGTCACTTTCACTCAAATCCGTTTGGCGCGACTTGGCGTAAATGTTCATCATGTAGACACGGCCAGGAGGAGATATGAAGTAGTAGATGATTCGCAGGCCCCCCCGTTTCCCTTGACCCGCAACTGCCCATCGAGCCTTGCGGAACCCACCTGAGCGCGGAATCACTGGATGTCCTTCCGGGGAGAGGGCGATGAAAAACTCCATGACGGAGCGTTCGTCTTCGGTCAACAGATCAGCGACTTGGGATTCGTAGTGTGGTAGCGAAACGATCTCAGCGATCACTCGTTTGAGGATACGGCATTGCCGTAGTAGAGTGCAAGGTCTCTATTCCGGGAACCCTCAATCAATATCCCAATCTAAACGAATCTTGTTGAGATAGTTGTCGAACGAGGCCTTCACCTTGACGTATCTTTCGGTACCGGTTCTGGCCGAGTCGAAGAAGCCGGCGCGAAGTATGGCTGCTACTTTCCGGGGAGTCTGATACCCCGCAACGAGTCTGGTTTCCTCATCGATTCTTGGGATTCTTGAATGCCGCTCAGTCTTGGCGAAGCGACCAAGAGGTCCGTGGCCGTTGACGTCGCCCCCGATAGAGACACAATCGCAGTAGCAGAGGGAAGTTAAGTATTCGAGCCAGTTGAACGTCTCTTCGTATTCCCGGTCTGATGGCAGGAAGTCGTGAAGGGGTGCCCGCAGAAGTGCGAATAGGTGTTCGCTGAGTGGGGTGTGCCCGCCTCCGAAGACTGTCCGCTGTTGTTCGATACCAACCGCATGACGGCTATTGATCTTCCGGCACGCTTCTCGTGGCTCACGTTCACCTGGTACCTGAACATGTAAATAGAGCATTTCTCGCAACAACTCGTAGTTCGATGCGGCCATGGCACCAAGTCCTATTCCATAGGTAACGGCAATCGGTTGGTAAAGACGGAGAAGGTCATGCCAGTAACGCATGGAAGGATCTGCAAATTCGCGCTCCGCCAAACGTTTCAGTACGGAAGCAATAGAATGAAATTGCGCCGGTTTCGCCCAGTACCCTATAACGGGGGCCAAAGCAAGAAGGGTATCCAGGGCAGAACCATACGTCCTTATTGGATCATTGACTTTGCGGATCTCATCACCGGAAATCCTGGCGAGCGCTCGGTCCGTCTCGGCGACGAGCAGATCGTGTAGCTGAATCTGGCATTTGGAGTCGGCTAAGTAGCGCTTCACACGAGCGACGGCGACTCTTGGCGAAACAACATCACCCACGTTCAGATCGGTAAGTGCCTGAAGCTTCCCCTCCAGGTCCTGAAAGAACTCGTCGGCGCCCTGGATCGGAACGACTGTTGCATTGCGAAGCGACGCAAGCTTCCGGGGGGATTCGTTGAGATCGCCAAACCCGGTCCAATAACAAGAGAATCTGCGATTCGGTGCCCGCTCCCAGGCGCCTTTGAGAGCCACGTCCCACTCGCCCGACCAACCGCACACCAAAATGCCGTACTCATCGAATATCTGATCGAGAAGTCGTTCGAAAGCGGGTTCATACGACGATAGCTCCTCCACGGTGTTCTTTAGCCGCGTGTCCAGGTAATCCCCGTTGATCTTCACAACCGTGCATTTCGAATGAGCCAAGCAGCAGCGCCCCGACAGCGGCATCGGGGGTGCTGACGACCATCGGTTGAATGCCGATCTCGGTCAACGCGGACTCAATCAGCCGGTCAAAATTTGTGGTCAAGATAACCCGAACAAAACCATCCGCAACGAGCTTGGCGATGGCGCGGTGAGCGGCGGTTGGAAGCTTGAGTCCTTGCTCCCGCTCCTCGGGCTTTGGTTCGAAGTAACTACGCAGAAGCTGCATTCGCTCAGCGGAAGACTTGGCGACTGCTCCGAGCAGATTGGAGTAGTTTGGACTTTGCTGAAACTCCTTGCGGTACCAGGCTTCGGGATCCGGATCCGCAGACACTCCCGAAGCACTTGCCAATCTTCGGATGAGATCCAACTGCACTTCCCAGCCCGTCGGGATGCTCGCTGCGCGCGAGACACCGGACCCGAGCAGCAGCGCGTAGACGCCAGGACTGGCCTGCATCGACATGGCAAGGCTGAGGCGCGGCTCGATCACTCCGCTAGTATCCCGCCGGCGACGGGGCAGTGGCTTTAGAGACGATGGGTTCGAGGCCGAGGCGTTGGCGGGCGTCGTCCATCATGGTTGCCGTGCGGGTGGCGCCGCAGCGAGTGACTCCCAGGGCGCGGACGGCGAGCAGAGCGTCCAGATCGCGGACGCCGCCGGCCGCCTTCACCTGAATGTGCGGCGCGGTGTGGCGGCGCATCAGAATTAGGTCCTCATGGGTGGCGCCGGAGGGCGCGTAGCCAGTGGAGGTCTTCACCCAATCGGCATTCACCTCGCTACAGATTTCGCAGAGGCGCACCTTTTGCTCCTCATTCAGGTACGCGTTTTCGAAGATCACCTTCACCTTTTGCCCCGAGGCGTGCGTCTCTTCGACGACGGTGCGGATATCTTCCTTCACAAAATCCCAACGGCCGCTGAGGACGGCACTGATGTTCACCACCATGTCCAACTCCTCACCGCCATCGGCGAGAGCCTGGCGGGTTTCGATGAGCTTTACGGCCGTGGTGTGGCCGCCGTGGGGGAAGCCGATGGTGGTGCTGGCCTTGACGCCGGTGCCCATCAGGCGGTTGGCGGCGTGGCGCAGGGCGTAGGGGAGAATGCAGACGGAGGCCGCGTCGTAGTCGATAGCGAGTTGGATGCCTTCGTCCATCGCCGCCAAGGTGAGCGTGGGATTGAGCAGGGAGTGATCAATCATCTTGGAGACTTGGGTGTAGGTGTAATCGAGCATTCGTTTTCCAGTTTATAGGGGCAGCAGGGCGGGTTTGTTCGCGGCTTGGAAATACTGGCGGAGCCAGGGGACGAAGCAGATGCCGGTGCCCGCGTTTTCCAGGAGAAAATCGGCGGTTGGCTGGGGAAGCAACACGTTCCAGGTACCGTCCTTGATGCCGGCGTGGGCGAGCGGATCGGGCATGAGCGGATGGCGCGGGCGCGGGTCAAAGGGGAGTTCGGCGAGGATGTCGTTCTCCTCGTCCTGGGCCTCGAATTCGGCGATGGCGCTGGCCATTCTAGCTTCGGTTTCCTCGGGGCCGAGGCCCTCGGCGCGGAGTTGGCGACGCCAAGCCTCGATGCTGGTTTCCCAGGCGCGGCGCGGCGGATAGAAGGGCTGTTGCGGCCGGTAGAGAGCGTCTGGATTGAGGGGGAAGACAACGAGCCCGGGTAGTACCACTTCCCCAACGTGCAGCCACCAGGCGTGGAGGCTGAAGGGGAGTTTGCCGCGGAGTTGTTTTTCGAGCGCCTTGATGGTGCCTGGGGTGTGCCTGGGAGGCGGGCGGAACTCCCCGCCAAGAGTTTGGATGTTCACGCGGGCGCGGCGCATGGTTTCCATGGCGACGTTGCGCACGTCGTCGCGAATCCCGCGGGCCATGACCTGTTCGCCCATGGCGGTGAGTTCGGCCCAGACGGCGATCTCTTCCCCTTGCTGGTAGCGTTCGAGGAAGGTCATCATCAACGGGCCTGGCTTAGGGCGTAGACGGCGAATGACGCCAGCCAGTGTTCGCCGCCGTAGTTGCCGGCGGTGACGTGAGGGAGGGCGGAATCGAGCAGCTTTTTGGCCGAGGCGAGCATGTTTTGGGTGCGAGCGGAGTTCCGCGGGAGCGCGCCGGCGATGCCGTAGAGGCACCAGGCGCGGCTGAGGTAGAGGCCGTCGAGATGGACGATCTGGTAGTCGCTGCGATCCGATACTTCGGGCGCCTTGGTGAGATTGGCGAGACCGGCGGCGGTCATGTACTGCTTGAACCAGTTGGGGAATTCAGCGGGTGGCAGGACGCGGCGCATGAGGTCGGCGACTTCCAGAGAGGGGGAGAGGAAGTCAGTGCCGTCGGGCTCCTGGAAGGCGGTGACGGCGGTGTTGTTGAGATAGTAATCCTTGGCGCGTTGGACGATTTGGGCTTCGAATTTGGCGTCGTTGGCGGCGCGGGCCCAATCGAGGGCGAAGACGAGGCCGAAGGCGGTGTTGGGGTGAACGCCGGTGCGGTTGGGGTAGGTTTGTTTGGGGAGGTACGCGGACCAGAGTTCGACGATGAGATTGGTGAGGGGCTGCATGTTTCGGGCCCACTGACGGGCCTGGGGATCGTCCCAGGTACGAAGTTCCTCGTCGAGCTTGAGAAGCCAGGCCCAGCCGTAGGTTCGTTCGAATGTCCTGGCGAGTTTGTAGGTCTGGAAGTACTTGACTTCGCCGTCGAGGGATTTCGGCTGGAAGCTTTCGTTCAGCATTTCGCGAATCTGCTTTTCCTTGGTCAAGCCTTTGGTGGTCTTGAGGAGCCGCGCGAGCATCCAGTGGCCGTGGACGCTGGAGTGCCAATCGAAGCAGCCGTAGAAAGAGGGGTGGAGTTGGCGGGGGGTGAGTTTGGCGTCGGCCTCGGCTTCGATGGTATGCGCGGTTTTGTTGGGGTATTCCTGCTGGATGCAGTGCAGCGGGAGTTCGGCGAGGCGGGAGGCGATATCGGGGGTGAGCATTTGGGCGAGCAGCAGGATGGAGAACATAAAGGGCTGTATGCGGCCTGGGGGCGGGCGGCATACAGCCAATTGAACCATGCTTCGATTAGTCGTTGGCGGGGATAAGCGGGAGAATGCCATGAACCCGGTATTTGGCGACGGTGCTGTAGGAGACGACGGGGGCGGCCGCCGGATCCCAGAAGGGTACATGCTTGAAGCGCCAGCGGATGAAGAGGAGGTCGTTGTCGTCATATTGAGCCGTGTTGAAGTCGGCGCGGATCATGCCGTCCTGCACAAGGCCGCCGGCGGGGGTGATGACGCGGATATCGGAAGCCGGGGGATTGAAGGCGAAGTCGGTGGACGAGACTTCCAGACGGATTTCGGTGAAGCGGCTGGGGTTGGGGTCGAGCAGGAATTTCGCGTGGGCGACGAAGTTGCGGTGGTGCAGAACGGTGTAGGGGAAGCCGCTGAAACGATCGGAGAAGTCGCCGATGAACTGGCCGCCGCCGCGCTTGGCAAGTTGGAAAGAGAACTGTTCGTGGTGGCCGGTGACGGGGCTGGTTAAGCGGATGCCGTGGGCGCGGGCGAGTTCGCGGACAAGGAAGTTCTGATAGACCTTATAGCCGGTGGCGTTGGGGTGGGCGGTACCGTTGAAATCTTCCTGGTCGCGCCAAGTGGTTTTTGGGGTGTTGAACCAGGGTTTATTGGAACAAAAGCCGTGGTTTCTGGTGAAGGGCTGGATGTCGATGAATTGCCAGCCGAGGTTGGCGGCGATGGACTTGCGCTCCGTATTGATGCGGGCGATGAGTTCGGTTTCGATGAAGCTGGATTCGGGAGCTTTGACGTGGACGGTGGCGCCGCCGAAGGAACTGGGCTTGAAGCCATCGCCATCGGGCAGGATGTGGAAGTTCTCATTGAACTCGTCGCAGAGGTTGCCATATTCGTCGCGGAGACCGTTGGGGTAGCCGACCAGAATGATGCGGGAGGGCTTCAACTTTTCCCGGATTTTGGCGTCCATATCGATGAAGGCCTGGCGGAGGCGGTTGTAGCCGATGAGGTGCGGCATGTAGAAGTTGCCGTTGTTCATCATGGATTGGAGGTAATCGCTGTCGTTGCAGTCGCCGGCGAGGGGGTTCATACATTCGGAGATGATCTTGGCGAAGCCGACGTCGTTGCCGCCGATGGAGATGACGACGGTGTCAACGGAGTCACGATTGCGGGGGCTGGCCTTCATCCAGGATTCGATCTGGTCGATTTGCGGGGGCTGGATGGAATTGGGACCGGGGCCGGCGGGGCGCATGCGGTTGATGCCGGCATAGGGACCGAGGATACCTTCGGTGATGGTGGCGCCGGTGCAGGCGACGTCTTTTACTTGGAAGTCGTCGACGGTTTTGAAGCCTGAGGAGGTGAAAACGCGGCGGGCGGGGACGAGGGCGCCGAGGATTTCGGCAGCGCGGTGGCGGCCGTTTTCCTGCGAGAGGTGGCAGGGTTCGTTGACCCATTTATCGCCAGTGTTGGAGGGGGCGCCTTCACCGGCGGCGAAGGAATCGCCGAGGAAGGCGATGAGGTGCTGGGGCTCGGTGTTCGGCTGTTTGGCGGCGGACTGCGCGAGCAGGGGGAGGGAGGCGAAAAGAAGCAGTGTTTGCTTGTTCATGCCGGTTAACGCGGGGGCATGGAGTGGGGTCCTGTTTGGAATTTGTAAAGGGATTGTGAATAGGAGCCGGGTGTCAGACAGATGGCAGACGCGGGAAGTTCGGTGGGGGAAGAGGCTGTTGCAAACAAAAGGGTTGGTTGCCCGACCATGTAAAAAATTCTAGTGTCTGACACCGATTCTAGAGGGCGAGTTTGGTGGGGGCGATGTTGAGGGCGAGGGCGCCGAGGAGGCCGGCGTTCGGGCCGGCGGCGGCGCGGCGGACCGCTACGCCCTGCGCGGGGAACATGCGGACTCGCTCGCTCACCGCTGCGCGGACCGGCATTAAGAGCAGATCAACCAGTTCCGCCATGCCGCCGGTGAAAAGCACGGCGTCCGGGTGAAGGCTGGTGACTAGATTTGCCGCGGCGATGCCTAAATAAGTTGCCGCGGTGTGGAACGCGCGCTGCGCGCGGTGATCGCCCTGGCGGGCGGCGCTGGCGGCGGATTCAGCGTCAGGGAAGCCGGCGGCGCGGGCGATGGCCGGGCCGCTGGCGATCGCCTCCAGGCAGCCGGGGTTGCCGCAGCCGCAGATGGGGCCGTCAAGCTGGACCGTTTGATGGCCGATTTCGCCGGCGGCGGAGAGCGGGCCCAAACGGAGACGGCCGTCAATGACTACGCCGCCGCCAATGCCGGTGCCAAGGGTGAAGAGAACGAAACTGGGGTATTCGGGGCCGTGACCGAAGAGGAGTTCGCCGAAGGTGGCACAGCGGGCGTCGTTAAGAATGCGTACGGGCATGCGGAGTGAATGCTCCAGAAACGCGCCGGCGGGAACGCCCCGCCACTGGGTGGGCAGGTTGGGCACAAAATGGACGTGGCCGGTGCGTGTATCGATCAGTCCCGGAATGCCGACCCCGAGCGCTGTGGGACGGCGGCCGGCGCGAGCGGAGAGCGAATCGACCAGGGTGCCGATGGCGGCCAGGACCTGTTCCGGATTGGCGCCGGGGGGTGTGGGGATGGTTTCGGTGTGGAGAAGAGAGCCGGTGGCGTTGCCGAGAGCGGCGGCGATTTTGGTTCCGCCGAGATCGACGGCGGCGTAGAGGGTTTCCATAGAGCGCTGTGATATCCTGAGCTTGAACTTTACCGCACGGGAGGTCGTTCCATTACATGCCTATAGGAACACAGGAGATGGTTGTCATATTTCTCCTGGCATTACTGATTTTCGGCCCGAAGAAGTTACCGGAGCTTGGAAAGACAGTGGCCAAGGCAATGGGCGAGTTCCGTCGAGCGTCGTCGGAATTGAAATCGACGTGGGACCACGAAATGCAGCAGATTGAGAAAGAGACCGCTCCGATCAAAGAAGCCGCGCAAGAGTACCACGAACAAATCAACAACTACGATGATTCCTCCTATTACGACTACGGGGCTTACGACTCCGGCACGTCGGAATTGACGGCAACCCCATCCACAACTGTAGGCGATCCCGCAACATTGGGCGCCGAACAAACGAGTGCCACGGCAAGTACGACGGAAGCGGCGGGAACGCCGGCCGGATCGGGAACGGCAGTGGCAGCGAAGGCACCGGAAGGAACAGTGGCACAGGGCGGAACCCCGGTGAACACTGAGAAGCCGGCCGCCGGTTGATTGGGTAGGTTATGTCCGTCCCGGAAGACAAGAACAGGGAAACCCCTGTAGAAAATACGCATGTCCCGACTACAGGGGAGCCACAGGCTGCCTCCGGGACGGAGCCTACTCATACGAGCTATGAGCAGACGACAGACCACGACTACGATTCGCACTACCATAGTGACGAGTATCATCACGACGACCCGTATTCGCAGCAGTCCTATGGCGCCGCGCCCGCGGAGAGCGAGCCGGCGACTACAGCGATAGCGCCGGTGGCCGCGCCGGCCGGGGGAGGCGGGAGCAAGACACCGCCGGCCGCGGAAGACGAAGAAGACGACGACGATGACGGCATGCTGCGAATGAGCTTCCTGGAGCACCTGGAAGAGCTGCGGCGGCGTATTGTATCGGCGTTGATTGGCATTGGACTGGCGTTTGCGCTGGCGCTGATATTCGCGCCGGAGATGTGGAAAGCGGTGAGCGAACCGGCGGCGACGGCGTTGAAGGCGTTGGGCTATTCGCCGACGTTGAAGCAGCTTTCGCCGATGGATGCGTTCCAGATTATTTACATGAAACTTCCGCTGCTGGCGGCGATATTCTTAAGTTCGCCGTGGGTGCTGTGGCAGGTATGGTCGTTTGTGGCGCCGGGGTTATATAAGAAGGAGCGGCGGTTCGCGGGACCGGTTGTGATCAGCACGGCCGGGCTGTTTGTGCTGGGCGGGCTGTTTGCTTACTTTGTGGCGTTCCGGTTCGGGCTGGAATTTTTGCTGGGCATAGGCCGGGACATCAACGTGGAACCGGCGATTAACATGGTCGACTACTTCGACCTGTTTGTGAACGTGACGTTGGGTATTGGCATTGTGTTTGAGCTGCCGATCATCATTTTCTTCCTGGCGTTACTGCGAATTGTCACGGCGAAGTTCCTGGTGGAAAACTCGCGGTACGCGATATTGATCATCGTGATTTTGGCGGCGGTGATCACGCCGACGCCGGACGTTTTCAACCTGATGCTGTTCAGCGTGCCGATGGTGGTGCTGTTCTTTGTCGGGGTGTTTGCGGCGTATTTACTGGAGCTGCGACGCGATGATAAGGGCTTCCCATGGCTATCGGTGCTGG
Organism: Bryobacterales bacterium; assembly: GCA_016789905.1. GTDB lineage: Bacteria > Acidobacteriota > Terriglobia > Bryobacterales > Bryobacteraceae. The sequence continues at coordinate 9,516 of JAEUQC010000011.1, forward strand.
TGATCCTGCTGGCTGTGGCTGGGGTGGCCGGGGGCGTGGTTTGGGCGCTGGTGGCGAAGTATGGGTACAAGGTGATTCCCCACTGGCCGTTTCTGATTCGATAGAAAAAAGCAAAAACGGTACTTTTGGTCTGTAACACGCGTCGTCAATTTCGGATACGATATTGGTGAATTCCAGACAATATGGGTGCCGCAGCAGAATTAGCGGGAGGCACTGGTTTGTTTACCGGAGCAGCTTCCATGGACTTGCAGAAGGCCATACGCGATCTGTATGAAGAAAAAGAACGACTAGATGGGGTAATCGCTTCACTGGAACAGTACCTGAAGACGAACGGTGCTGGGGCGGTGAAGCGAAAGCGCGGACGTAAGTCCATGGGTCCTGAGGAACGCCAGGAGGTATCGGCGCGCATGAGGAGTTATTGGGCATCGCGACGCGCGGAACCGGAAGAATAGCGCGCTATTTTTTAAAGAACCAGAGCCAGAAATACTGTTCGCCGGCGCCATGACGATAACGCGGTTCGAAGCCGCACCGCTGGGCCATGGCCACCGCGTCGGCATCGGAGAACGGTACGCCGAGCCATGTGTCGTCGCTGGCAGTTTTCAGGCTCGTATCGCCCTGGACCTGGAATTTGAAGAGCGCGCCGGGACGGAGTAGGCGGGAAACTTCGCGAACGTAGTTTTCGATGACCTCGCGGCTGGGGATGTGCTGGAAAACGATGGTGGAGAAGGCAAAGTCGTAGTCGCCGCCGGGAATGACAGTCAGATCCATGCCGTTGTTCTGATAGATGTGCGCGCCTGGAAAGCTTTCCACGGCGCGGGTGGCGCGGGCGACCATTTCGCCGGAGACATCGACGGCGTGGACCTCGCCAAAAAGGTTGGCGAAGGCACGGGTGACGCGACCGGCGCCACAGCCGATTTCGAGTATTTTCATCTGTTTGGGGTCGCGGCCCTGGCAGATGTTGGTCATGTCGGTGAGGATCTCTTCGGCGACGGTGCGTTCGCCGGAGGCGAAGAAGGTCTCGTCGGTCCACTCTTCGGTGGCGGTATTGACGTAGTACCGGGCGTTTTCTCGGGCGCGGGCGTCCCAATCGTCGCGCATTTTCTCAAGCGTGTTGTGCAGTGAAGGCTCCGGCATTGTTGCTCCCATTTTAGCGGGTCCGGATGCTATACTGAAAGCTCAGTCAGTGGGCGGCTAGCTCAGTTGGGAGAGCACCACGTTCGCAACGTGGGGGTCGTGGGTTCGAATCCCATGCCGTCCACCAACCTCCCCTTTTTCACTGACCTCGAAGGCACCTTCCTAAATCAATGGTCCTTTCCGACGTAGACATCCGGCGCTATATCGCCGAGGGGAAAATCAAGATTGATCCAGCGCTTCCGGAAGACCATTTCGGGAGCTGTTCGATCGATTTCCGGCTGGGGAACGAGTTCAGCGTTTTTGAACACAGCAAGTTCCCATTCATAGACCCGCGCGATAAGTTCGCGATACAGGGCATGATGCGGACGATTGTGATGGACGATGGCGAGCCGTTCATCCTGCAGCCGCGTGATTTTGTGCTGGCGATCACGATGGAGGCGCTGGACCTGGCCGACGATGTGCTGGGACGGCTGGAAGGCCGGTCGAGCCTGGGGCGGATCGGCATTATCGTTCATGGAACCGCGGGGCTGTTCGATCCGGGCTGGACTGGCAAGGCGACCCTGGAGTTATCGAACCTGGGGCGCGTTCCGGTGGCGTTGTATCCGGGAATGCGGATCTGCTCGTTCACATTTGAACCGTTGAGCACGCCGTCATCGAACCCGTACCGAACGAAGCCAGGGAACAAATACGCCGGGCAGACGAGCCCGCTGGCGTCGCGTCTTTCCGGCGAGGTAAGTACGCTAAAATAGCGCGCATGTTGCGGCACACTTTGGCGACGCTCGCGTTCCGGCTGAACCGGGCGGTGGAAGGCGCACCGGCGGATTTTGGGACGTACCGGATGGGCGCGGCACGGACTCCGGTGGAGATACTGGCGCACATGGGCGATCTGATGGATTGGGCGCTGCGGCAGGCCGATGGAGTGGCGGACTGGACCGTCGCGTCGCCACAGGAGTGGGGGGCCGAGTTGACGCGGTTCCACGCGGCGCTACGGAAGCTGGATGAGCGGCTGGCGGCGGGTCCCGTGCATTGCGACGAGCGGCGGCTGTTCCAGGGGCCGATTGCCGATGCGTTGACGCACACGGGACAGATTGCGCTGCTGCGGGGCCTGCATGGAGCGCCGGCGCGGCCGATGAACTATTTCAAAGCGGACATCTGAGCCGCGCAATCGAGCGCCTGTTCAAAATCGGCCAGGACGTCGCGCCAGTCTTCAATGCCGATGCTGACGCGGACCAGGCCGTCGACGACGCCGGAGAGTTGTAACTCTTCGTCACTGACGGCGGAGTGCGTGGTGGAGCGCGGGTGGCAGACGAGGGTTTCCATGCCGCCGAGGCTGACGGCATTGTGGGCCAGGCGGAGATTGCGCAGAAACTCGAAGGCGGCGGGCTTGCCGCCATTGAGAACGACCGAGAAGATGCCGCCAGGGTAGTCGCACTGGGCTTGGCGAATGCGAACTTGTTCCGGATTCGTGAAGAGGGTGGGGTAATAGAGTTTTTGCACGGCGGGGTGGGCGGTGAGCCGTTCGGCGATGCGCTGAGCGTTCTTGGATTGGCGGTTCATCCGGAGATGCACGGTGGGCAGGCGGGAATCGAGAATCCAGCATTCATCGGGGGCGAGGATATTGCCGAACAGGCTGCGGCGGGCGCGGATGGGGCGCATGACCTCCGGATCCTTGCAGATGGCGACGCCGGCGAGGATATCGGAGAATCCGCCGAGATACTTGGTGGCGCTGTAGAGAGTGATGTCGGCCCCGAGGGCGAGCGGATGCTGGAAGGCGGGACCGAGGAAGGTGTTATCGACCATAACGAGCGGGCGCGGTTCGCGGCGGGAAGCAGAGGCGACGGCGCGGGCGATGTCGGTCATGGTGAGGGTGGGATTGGCAGGAGATTCGACGAGAACGACGCGGCAGTGCGGCGTATGCTGGATGGCGCTATCGAGCGCGGCGCTATCGCCGCCGGGGATGGGAACGCCGTGAATGCCCCAGGGTTCGAGGAAATTCTGGATAAGCGACTGCGTGCCGCCGTAAATGGGCACGGTGTAGACGATGGCATCACCGGGGCGGGTATGGGCCATGATGGCGGTCATGATGGCGGCCATGCCGGAGTTGAAGACGGCTGCGGCCTTGGCGCCGGTCTCCAGCGGCAGCAGATGGGCCTCCAGGATTTCGGCGTTGGGGTGATTGAAGCGGGAATAGATGAGATCGGCGGATTCTCCGGGCTCTGGTTTTACACGGCCGCCAAGGATGGCAAAGGCGCGTTCGGCGGCTTCCGGCGAGGGGAAGACGTAGGTGCTGGAACGGAAAACGGCGGGGCGGGCGGAGCCAACGGAGAGGGCGGGGTCAAAGCCGGCGGTGAGGACGGCAGTGGAGGGGTGGAGTTTGCGCTCAGTGGTGCTCACGCCCCGATTGTAACGGGAAAAGCGGCCGGAGTCTGCCGGTCCATCAGGGGGCGTGGAGAGAGGCGACGGTATCGGTGAGGGTGGCGCCGATCTGGCGGGCGGCGTTGGCGCGAAGGGCGACGACGCTGGTTGGGGACAGGCCGGCGGCGACGATGAAAAAGACGATGGCGGCGAGCACCCAACGTTCGCGCGGGAGGGCGTCCGGGATGCCCGTGACGCCGGTGCGTTGGGCGCCAAGGAACATCTTCGAGAAGAGGCGGAATAGACTGACGGCGTTCATGGCGGTGGCGAGCGGCAGCAGCAGACCGATTTGTGGATGGCTGCTGAGTGTTCCGTGAATCAGCAGATCCTCCGAACAGAAGCCGAGCGTGCCGGGCAAGCCGACCAGTGCCAGGCCGCAGACAGCGAAGAAGACGGCGAGGCGGGGTGTGTGTTCGACCAGGCCCAGGTAGTGATCGGCAGTGAAGGAACGGCCGAAACGCACCTCCATTAAGCGCAGGACGCTGAAGAGACCGGTGGTGGCGGCGGCGACGACAACGCAATGGACGAGCGCGCCGGTGATTCCTTCCTGCGTGGCGCTTTCGAGCCCGGCCAGGATGCAGGCGGACTGGCTAAGCACGAGCAGAGCAAGGATGCGCCGGGCACGCGATTCGCCGACGGCGCGGACGGCGGAATACAGGGCGGTGAAGAGGGCAAGATCGGAAAGAATGGGGAAGGCGCCCTGCGCGGAAAGCGGGAATTCGGGAATGACGACGCGGGCGAGCAGGAAGGCGCCCAAGTGCCCATTGATGAACAGGCAGACGGGAAGGACGGGGCCGGATTCGGCGGCGTCCTCCATCCAGGCGTGAGCCGGAAAGATGCCCTTGCGGAAGACGATAGCGACGATCAGGAGCGTAAACGCCGCGGAACCGCCGTAGTTATGGCCCTGCAGCGCGGCGAGGGAGAACGGCTGCGCGGCGCCGGCGTCGCCGGCGGCACTGGCGATGACACCGATGGCGCCAAACAAGGCGAGGCAGGAAGCTGCGAGGCCGGCGCGGGGCCGCCAAGTTCCGGTGAATGGCCCGGCGATAAAGGGCAAAGCGGAAAGTGTCCAGCCGGCGGCGAGGAGCAAAACGTTATCGGCACCATAGGCGACGATGGTGGCGGCCAGAACGAGGAGCGTGGCGCCGTTGATGCTGGCGCTCGTGTCCCTGCGCGGGGCGAGGATGAGAATGGCGAGCGTTAATACGGAATAGAGCACGAGAAACGTCGCATTGAGCGTATCGGCGGTGAACAGGCCTAGCACCCAGGGTTCGGCCAGGCGCGCACCGCCAGCCAGATGAGCTTCGCGGAGAATTTCCAGAGAGCAGAGGGTGGCGCCAACAGCGCCAGCGACGCCGGCCAGGCGGGCCTGTGCACCGCGAGTGAAGGCGACAACGGCGGCGAGCGCGGGGATAGCGACGGCAGCGGAAATCAGAGGGAAAGAGAGGTTAGCCATCGATCGCTTCCTGTTTAACGGCGGGCTGCTTTCTGGGAGTGGCGGAAGGGTTCTTGTCATCGCCGGCGGCGAGCCCAAGGCGATCCAGCCGCCTTAAGGCACGGGAAATTGCAAGGAGCGGGAGAACGAAAAGCTGTTCCAGGAGGGTGTCCAGATGTCCGCGGTCGAGCGCCAACCGGTAAAGCCAGAGTTGGGTGCCCCGTGGAAACAGGGACTCCAGGTGTTTGCCGGTCCGTTCCAGGTGGCCGCCGGCGGCTGCATGCACCTGGTGGTAATCGTGCAGCATGGAAGGAGCACGGAGAAACTGTAGTGTGCGGACCATGGCGTGGCCCAGAATGTGCATGACGGGGATCCAGGTCCAGCCCAGACCGATTTCCACGAAAACGACACCCACTTGCGCGAGAGACGCGAAGGCCAGCGACGTTTTGGCGTCGGCGCAGGCGCGGCCGGCAATGGAGCCGAGGATGGCCGTGGAAAGGCCGGTGGCTACAACGGCGGCGGCGGCCAGGGGCGCGTCGTTCAGGATTGGCTGCGCGCGCAATAGCAGATAGGCGCCGGCGTGGACGGAGATGGCACCGTAGAAAATTGCGCTGGAGGGCGTGGGGCCTTCCATGGCGCGCGGCAGCCAGCCGGAGAAAGGAACCTGGGCCGATTTCCCGGCGGCGGAGAGCAGCAGCAGGAAACCGGCGGTGGTAGCGTCGGCACCGGACAGCCGGGGCATGCCCTGGGAGAAATTCGAGGTGTGGGCGATGTGATGCATGACGAACGCGGCGGCGATCAACCCGATGTCGCAGGCGCGATAGACGGCGAAGACGCGCAGCGCGCTATCTACGGGGCCGGTGCGGTAGTGGAAGAACGAGATGAGCAGAACGCTGGTGATGCCGACCAACTCCCAGCCGCCGATGATGAGATCGAACGAGCCGGCCGAGAAAATGAGCATGGCGCCGAAGGAGAAGAGGTGGAGCAGAATATAGAAGCGGGCGAAGCCGGGGTCGCGATGCAGGTAGGTGGCGGAAAATTGACCGATGAGCCCCACCAGAATAACCGTGAGGGCGAGGAAAGGAAGCGAAAGGCGGTCCCCGAGGAGGACGAGGGGAAAGTGGTAATCGTGAACGGTGAACCAATCGCCGAGGGGGACGACAATCGATACCGCGCCGCTGGCGCGCAGCGACCAGGCGAGCCAGGCGAC
>JAEUQC010000054.1 GCA_016789905.1 Bryobacterales bacterium
CTTGATTCAACGAGATACAAACATCTCGCCCGCCCTAGCTCTAGGCCACCCAAAGTACCGTGTGACAAATTTTCCACTTGTAACCGGCGCCACCCGGTAAAAGTTTCCACTGTAAACCAATGTAATCATTGACCTTAGATACCTGTACTCCCCCCTGTATGTGGGTATTGAGTCCCCCTGTCTGCGCCGCGCCGACCACAAGTCACCGCCCACTGGAGCCAACCCACCGGAACCCATCGCAGCCACCCATCGGAGCCACCCATCGGAGCCACCCCCCGTCTGTCCCGGACTTTTCTGATCCGCGCCAATAAATCTCTCTCTATCAATCGCTTACAGTCAATTACTACATTCGTCTAAAGGGGGGGAGGTCGCGTACTCCCCCCTCTTTCACGATGCGTTTCCCTCTCTATCCCCAAAACCCGCCCAATCCACATCCTCTATCCCCAAAACCCGCCCAATCCACATCATCGGAGCCACCCCCCGTCTGTCCCGGACTTTTCTGATGCGCGCCGATAAATCTTGCTCTATCAATCGCTTACAGTCAATTACTACATTCGTCTAAAGAGGGGGAGGTCGCGTACTCCCCCATTTCAGGATGCGTTTCCCTCTCTATCCCCAAAACCCGCCCAAACCCACATCATCGGAGCCACCACCCGTCTGTCCCGGACTTTTCTGATCCTCGCCAATAACCATATATCCATCAACAACTTATGGCACATTTCGACAAATGTAATATAACGGCCCCCGCCACCTCGCCCCCAAGAAAACACTGCCAGCTAAAGTACCCGCCAGGTCCCCGTATACAAATTCACCCGTTCCCCCCGCAAAAATCCCGCCAACGTCACATTCGCCCGCCTTGCCAACTCTACCGACAACGTCGTCGGCGCCCCAATCGCCGCCACAAACGGTATCCCCGCCCGCCCCGCCTTATGCACCAATTCGAATCCCGCCCGCCCGCTCAGCAACAACCCCGTCTTGTCTACTCCAATCCCCTCCCGCAATGCCCACCCAATCAACTTGTCCACCGCATTATGCCGCCCCACATCCTCCCGTACCGCCACCAACTCCCCAGACCCATCAAACAAGGCCGCCGCGTGAACCCCCCCTGTCTCTCGAAACTGCCCCTGCCGCGCCTCCAGCAACCCCGGCAACCCGCAAAGCGCCTCCCGCGAAATCCGGAACCCCGCGTCCCCCAACACATCCACCTCCGGCAAATCCGCCGCCCCGCAGAACCCACACGCCGCCGTCGCCGCCCGCGTCCTTCCCAAATCTAGATCCACCGTCGCGTCCAACGACACCCGCACCCGCCCCTCCCCCATGTCCAGACCAATAACATCCCGCGCCCCCGCAATCCGCCCTTCGGAATACAAAAGCCCCGTCACCAATTCCGCGTCCTGCCCCGGCGTCCGCAACGTGATTCCCCACGTCGAAACCCGCCGCTGGTCTTTGAAGGAATGCTCGATCAAAATCTCCAGCGGCGCTTCCTCGGCCAGCCAATCATCCTCCGCGCGCGCCCCGTCCGCGGTCCAGCGCTCCACGGGCACCCGCTTGGGCATTGCCTACCCTCGCAGGTTTTCCAACAGCGTCACCGCGGCCTTAATGTCGTCCACGTGCGCCAGCTTCGCCTGGTGCCGGTCGTCCATGTCCTGGTCCAACGCCACTTCCCGCTCAATCGTCAGCGCGCCCGTATACCCAATTTCCTTCAGCGTGTTGACGAAGTTCGCCATCCCCACCGAACCCGAACCCAGAACCATCTCCGTGCCCAGCGTCCCCGGTTTCGATTTATCCGGCCAGTTGCCGTCTTTGCAATGCACACTCACCACGTGCTTCCCAACCAGTTTCAACGCAGCGATCGGCTCGCTCGTCCCATACAGAATCAAATTCGCCGGATCAAAGTTCAACTTCAAATTCGGCCTCGCCACGTCTTCCAAAAAGTGCAGCAGCGTCTCCGCCGGTTCCTGCCCCGTCTCCAGCGCGAACGTAATACCCTTGCCCGCCGCGTAATCGCAAATCCGCCGCACCATATCCCGCACCGGCGCGTAAACCGGATCGGTGTGATCCTCCGGCACAAAGCCGATATGGCACGCAAAAATCGGCACGCCAATCGCCGCCGTCATGTCGATCACTTCATACGTGCGCTTCTCGCGCGCCTCGCGCGTCGCCGCCGGAATAAACCCAACGGTATTCAGCACCGTCGGAATGTCGGCGTAGCTCTCCCCATCGTAGGCCGCGAAAACGGCCGTAATGGTGAAGTCTTCATCGGCCAGGGCTTTCTTGTAAACCTCGCCCAATCCGGCAAGGTCCACCGCGCCCGTAAACCCAAGGTGCCCGCATCGCAGGCCCAGGCTCTTTACCGCCCGGATCATCTTTAGGGGCTCGTGATCTCCCCAGAACATCAAACCGACTTCGAGTGGACGCAGTGTGGCCATAACCCCACCAGTCTCGCAACGCGCTACAGAATGTGCAACTGCCGGCTCTCCAGCTTCAACAATAGTTCCTTCACCGGCAGCCCCCCGCCGAACCCCGTCAGCTTCCCGTTACTCCCAATCACTCGATGGCACGGAATGATAATCGGAATCGGATTCGCCCCATTCGCCGCTCCCACCGCCCGTATCGCCGACGGCCGCCCCACCTGCTTCGCAATCGCGCCATACGTCGTCGTTTCCCCGTATGGAATCGTTTCCAACGCCCGCCAGACGCTCACCTGAAACTCCGTCCCCGCCGGCGCCAGCCGCAAATCGAACGCCGTCAACTTTCCCGCGAAGTACGCCTTCAACTGCTCAATCGCTTCCCGAAACGGCGCCCGGTCGACGGTCCATCCCTCGTCCTGATGCCCATGGAAACGCACCATTCGCAGCGCCTCCCGGTCCCCGGCCAGCACCAGCGGCCCAATCGGCGTCTCCATCCGCCAACACGCAAGCCCCGCAGAAATCTGATTCACTATTGGCTATAGTATGACGATCCTCTCCCGCCGGGCACTCCTCGCCGCCCTCGCTACCACAGGCAACGTTCGCCAACTCACCAAAGGCCCCCAATTCCACTGGTTCGGCTACTACGACAAACTCCAGTTCGATCCCACCGGCCGTTACATTCTCTCCAATCAAGTCTCCTTCGAGGGCCGCTCTCCGCTCCCCACAGATCAGATCCGCGTCGGCATGGTCGACACCGCCGACAACGACCGCTGGATCGAACTCGGCACCTCCCACGCCTGGAACTGGCAGCAAGGCTGCATGCTCCAATGGGTCCCCGGCTCCAAAACCGACGTCCTCTGGAACGACCGCGTCGACGGCCAGTTCGTCTGCCACATCCTCAACACCAAAACCCGCAAGAAGCGCACCATCCCCTCGCCCATCTACACCCTCAGCCCTGATGGCAAGTGGGCCATCACCTGTGACTTCCGCCGTCTCAACGACGTTCGCCCCGGCTACGGCTACGCTGGCATCCCTGATCCCAATGCCAACACGTTAATCCCCGACGACATCGGCATCTGGCGCGTCGATCTCGCCACCGGCAAACGCAATCTCCTCATCAGCGTTGCCGACGCCGCCAAAATCCCCTATCCCGGCGGTTATTCCAACGGCGCCAAACACTGGTTCAATCACCTGTTAATCAGCCCCGACGGCAGCCGCTTCATCTTCCTCCACCGCTGGCGCGGCGACAAAGAAGGCAGGAGTTTTTCCACCCGCCTCTTCACCGCCAACGCTCAGGGCAAGGACCCCTACATCACCGACCCCTACGGCAAAACCTCCCACTTCGTCTGGCGCGATCCCCAGCACATCCTCGCCTGGGCCTGGCACCCCTCGAAAGGCGACAAGTTCTATCTCTACACTGACAAAACCGACAAAGTGGAAGCCATCGGCCCCGACGTCATGACCGTTAACGGCCACTGTACGTACTTGAACCGGGACAATAACCGGTACATCCTGAACGACACCTACCCGGACAAAGAGCGCAACCAGAACGTGTTCCTCTACGACACCCAAACCGGCCAAAAACGCCCCCTTGGCAGCTTCCTCTCCCCGCCCGCCTACACCGGCGAATGGCGTTGCGACACCCATCCCCGCTCCAGCCCCGACGGCCGCCAAGTCGTCATCGATTCCGCCCATAACAATGGCCGCCAGATGTATATCATCAACATCGCCTGAGGCGTCAATTGCGCGTCGCGCGATATTAATGCAACCGGTAACCAAGGGCCGGCGCAGCCGTACTCTTACATCATGATGACTCCCCGCAAGATGCAACCAGTTGCCACGCTTCGTGCCGTTCTTTTCTTGTTCCTGGCGGGAAGCATCAGAGCGCAAGAAACTCCCCAGCAGCTCGGAGATCTGGTCCTGGAGCACTTCCGAACCGGAACGCCCGAGGCCTTTGCCGACGTCTATCCATTTCCCGAAGGGCGCGCCATGCGGGCCGGCGCCGTCAGAATGCAGTTGCCCCGCGAAGGTGGTTTGGCGAGAGTCACTGCGCAAAGCGATAACGAGGCGATTCTTCTTCTTGCCGCGCATGGAAGACACATCAACTCCGGAGATTCCGTCTGGATGACCGTCGAACTGGGCGGCTTGCACCGCGCCGTCAAGGAAGGTTCGCGATGGAAGCTGGTTGAACGCTGGCCCGTGGACCACGGCAATCGCATGTTGGCGCAGCACCTGGACGTCACCGTCATCCCGAACCAAGGCCTCGCCGTAACAGCCGAAATCTCCACGGAGGTGCGCAGTGAATACGGCTGGGCCGCCTTTCTAAACTCGAATGCCAGGATCGCAAATGTCTTGGTGAATGGGCGTCAGGCGGCGTACGAGTTCGGGTCGAATCTTCTCTGGATCAATGTTCCGCGGCAATCCAACGCCAAACTGCGGATTACGTATCAACTGGATATTGAAGAAGGCCCTGACAACAGCAACTCCGGCTGCTTTCTGAAGCGGGCCGGACATGTGCGGAATCAGTATGCCTGGCACCCTTTGTTCTGGTTTGGCAATGGGAACGGCAACGCCCGGTTCTCGATTACCGCGCGCATTCCGTCGGCCTATCATTTGACCACGAGCTTGCCACAAACGGAGTCGCTCGATGGCGATACCCGAACCGTCCGCGGTGCCTCCATTCGGGAAACCCCGGCGCTTACGCTCTCCTACGATCGCGACTGGAAGCCACAACGGATCAACGCCGGCGCCACCACGTTGGAAGTCTTCTCCACTCCGGATTTCGAGCCCGCTCCAGCAAAAATCGCGGCGGAGTTCCGGCGTTCCTACGAAATCCTGGAAAAGCGCTTCGGCGCCCCGGCTGGGGGGTACTTCGCTATCGTGCAGGGACGATCCCGCTCGGGAGGTGGTTGGCACAACCTCGCGAATCAAGCGATATTCGCAGGTTCATATGGCGGAACATTCTATGCGGTGGACCCGGTTCCCAGGGCGAACTTCTTCCATGAGGTCGCCCATGCCTGGACCAATGGCGCCGCACCGGCCGACCATTTTCTTACGGAAGGCTGGGCGACTTTTGCCGAGAGCGTTTTCTTGCGTGAGCAGTTTGGCAAGGAAGTCGAGCGCCGATTCTGGGAGGCCCAGGCCAACTCGTACTTCAGCCAGCACGACGGGAAGTCCGCCCTCTTGCGCGATCCGGGCAACGCCGGCGTCGCCTACTCGAAAGGTGCCTGGATATTCCGAATGCTGGAGTCGCAGATGGGCACGGACAAATTCAGCGCGGCGGCTGCCGCGTTCTCCCGCCAATCGCTTAAACGGCCGGCTTCCGTGGAGGAGTTCCTAGCTATCTTTGAACAGGCGCGCCCCGGCGTTACCGAGTTCATTCGGCAATACATTGACGGTCTTTCCGCCCCGCGCATCACTGGGCGCATCGAGCCTTCGGGACTCATCCTGGACTCGCAGGGTCCACCGGCTCATTTGCCCTTGGATATCGAGATTGAGACCGCCGCCGGCCATACCCGGCAGACCGTCGAGTTTCGCGCGAATTCGCTGACAGTCACCTTGAGCGGAACCATCAAGTCAATTCGATTGGACCCTGACTGGAAGTTGCTCTTGAACCCACTTTCACGCCTGCCGATTCAGCCTCCCTCCCGGCCATAACGCGTATCGGCGCCACGGCCCGCCGTCGAATTCACTCCCGTAAACCCATATAATGGGGGCGTCCCAAGGAGAACCGAATGGCCTTCACTCGTCGATATTTTTTCTACGGCAGCGTGCTCTCAGGAGCAGTCCCCGCCGCCGGATTTGGCACCACCGCCTCTCTCAAAGCGCTGGGCTACAAGTCCCCGAATGAGAAACTGAACTTCGCCGCCATCGGCTCCGGTGGCCAGGGCGCCGGCAACATCCGCGCCGCCTCCCCCACGGAAAACGTGGTTGCCCTCTGCGACGTCGACGACCGCCGCGCCGCCGAAACGTTCAAGAATTTCCCGAAAGCCCCCACCTATCGCGACTTCCGCAAGATGCTCGATAAAGAAGCCAAGAACATCGACGCGGTCATCATCGCCACCCCGGACCATGTGCACGGCACAGCCGCCATGTGGTGCATGGAGCGCAACAAACACGTCTACGTCCAGAAGCCCCTTGTGCGAACCATCTGGGAAGCCCGCCAACTCCGCCAGGCCGCCGCCAAATATCGTGTCGCCACCCAAATGGGCAACCAGGGCTATTCGAACGAAGGCACCCGCCAGTGCGCTGAAATGATCTGGAACGGCGAGATCGGCAACGTCACCGAAGTCCACGCCTGGTCCGATCGTCCCCTTTGGCCCCAAGGCCTCACTGCCATTCCCAAGGAAGAGCCCGTGCCCGCCACGCTCGATTGGGACCTTTGGCTCGGTCCCGCCGAAAAGCGCCCCTTCACCGCCGGCGGCCAGTCTGCGCCCGACCGTTGGGGCGGCTACTTCTACCAGCCCTTCAACTGGCGCGGCTTCTACGATTTCGGCTGCGGCGCTCTCGGCGATATGGCCTGCCACATCCTCGGCGCGCCCAATATGGCGTTGCATCTTTCCAACCGCAAGATCATCGGCGTCGAGTGTCTGAACAAGGAAGGCGCCAGCCCCTTCATGTTCCCGAAGGGGTCAACCATTCGTTTCGATTTCGCCGCCTACGGCGACATGCCCGCGCTGAAGGTCTTCTGGTACGACGGGCTGAAAACCAACCCCAAAGTGCCCGGCGTGCCCGAAGGCGAATGGGTTGGCGATCCGCCCTTCGCCCGTCCCCCGCAAGCCGCTGGTGGCCAAGGCCCCGGTGGCGGCCGTCGCGGCGGCCCGCCTTTTGGCGGACCCGCCGGCACCGCGTTCCGTTCCCCCGGCCGCGTCTACAATCAGGCCGAGTTCGACGCGCTCCGCGCCCCCGGCGTCGAGCTCCGTTTCCCCACGCCCAACGGCAGCGTCTTCATCGGCGACAAAGGCCTCCTAACCACCGGTACGTACGGAGAGGTAACCCGCCTGCTGCCCGTCGAGAAGATGAAGGACTACAACATGCCCGCGCCATTGTTGACCCGCTCCCCGGGCCACATGCGCGACTTCATCCGCGCCGCCAAGGGCGGCGACCCGGCTTGTTCGAACTTCGATGTCGCCGCGCCTTTCGTCGAGTGGATGCTCCTCGGCGTCATCGCCCTGCGCCACGAAGGCAAACTCGAATACGATCCGGAAAAGATGCGCATCACCAACAACGAGGAAGCCAATAAACTCCTCAAACCCACCTTCCGCAAAGGCTGGGAGTTCCACGCCGTCAAGTCCTGAAGTGCTTTCCGAACGGCAGGACCCTAAGGCAGACGCACCGTTACGGCCTCGGCCGTAACGGTGCCCTTCCACGCCCCCGCCACTTTTCCGCCATCCGTCGGCGAGTCGATTGCCGCTTCAAAGACCGCCGAAACCTGCCACGCGCCGGGCGCTAACTCCCCGTAGTGGTACGGGCCCCAGTCCAGTTGATACTTCCCATCGGAGGCCTTTCGGAACCGCCCGGCGCCAACCGCCAGGCCGCCGCCCGGCGGAACCTGGCGAAACATCGCCGCCCGCACCGTCCGATCGAACTTTGCCCTGGTCCGGTTGTCGAACGGTTTCACTTCCACCCCTAGCGCATTGCGGAGCACCACGCGCGACGGCTGCAGGTTGTCATTGTGCAGCACCGCTGCCGCGCCGGCGCCCCGGTTCACCAGCGTGGCCCGCAGTTCCAATGCGCTCCCGCTCTCCAGCCGCAGTTCCATCTTCGCCTTCTCCATTCCCGTGCCGGCCGCCGCCAGCGCCACCAGAAAGCTACTCCATCGCAGGATGCGGCTCCAGCCCCACGAACTTCGCGCCCGTCCGCCGCCGTTGATACTGAACAAAACGGAACCCAAGGGACCTCCGGTAGAAACCAAGATAGACCTTCCGCGGCGCGCACACAACAGGGTGATACGCGTCCTCGCCCTCCGCCACCAGCACCGGCCCGCGCCCTTCCGATAGATAGTACAGCCGCTTTGCTCGCGTTGTCGCCAGCAAGTGAAACCGTCCCCCTTCGTCCTGGTCGAAGCTCAACTCCCCTATCCCGCCTCGCAGCGGGAATCGGTCCCAGGTGTACGAACTCACCGCCTCTTTCTTTAAATCGATCACCGCCGCCTGCACCGTTTGGCTGCGCCGCGCGTCGGCGAACAGGGCTCGAATCCGATGGACCACCGGCTCATACGTCACCGCCACAGCCTCGTAAGGCGTGCGGAACGCTCGCACGCGATCCCGTAGCACTCCGTCCATGCTCAGCCGTTCGTAAACAACCCCCCGTCGCGGAATTGCCAAATGGATCGTGTCTGCGAACGCTCCAATCGAAATCGCGGTTCCCGCCGGAACCCGCGGATCGTGTTCGAACAGTTTCGTGAGCCCTGCATCGTCCAGCCGGTGACACTCCAAACGCCCCGCTGGCCCCCAAAAAAACAGCAGCAGTTCTCCGCCCGCCATATGAAACGCGGACCGCACCAGCGTCAAGCCCGCGGGCACTGGCGCCTTTCGCCGCGCCGTTGGCGCGCCGCTCACAAACCGGTACGCTTCCACTGTCCCCGCCCCTCGCGGCATCACGATCCACTTGCTGAACGCCGGGTCGAAACTTTCCGCCTGATAATATCCCGCCGGAGCGAAAAACGGCTCTCCCCCGTCAGGGGGCGCCGGTATCCGCGCCGCGTACCACGCGCCGCATGGCCGGCTGTAATTGTGCTGCCGAAGGAAGTACTGACGGCCGCTTTCGCTCTCCGCGCCGATCAGCAGGCTCACCGAATCGATCACCGGATTGTCCCGCATTGCGCCCACAAAGCAAACCGGGTCCTCCCTCACGTTTAAAGACGTTTTCGCGGACTCCACGTCCAAATTTTCCGGCGGATAGACCAACCGGCCTGAAACCGTATATGCCCCCGCAGGCAGCGAAAACTGAAACGAAGCCAGGTCCATCGGCCACTGCCACTGCTCGCCCGACGGAAGTTCTTCCGTATCCAGCGTCCCGTCCACCCGTCCGTCGGAGAGCATCCGCTGCCGAGTTTGACGGTTCATGCTTCGCACCAGGTTTCCCGCCCCATCCCGCAGAACTATGTTAAACGCGCCGCTTCTGTCGTATGGCCCGGGAAGACGCTCCGTCCCTGCCCCCCCATTGCGCAGCACACAATGCACCGTCAGGCTCTCGTGCGACGAAATCTCCGTGCGTGCGGGGCCCACTGTCAGTTCCAGCGCCATAGGTCAACGAGTCACAATCCGCAGCAATCCCCTTGCCGCCAGTTCGTCCGGGTACCGTCCGAGCGCTGTCGCCATTGCCGCATCCGGTACCGCAGCCATCCATCCAAGCACCGCCGCCGTTGGCCCTTCCCTTTCCAGCCTTTTAATCAAAAACGCCGTCACGTCCCTATCCGGCAAATACCGGGTGCTTGGCGCCGGCACGGTCGCTCCCGCTAGAATCGCCCTCTTGATCTTGGCTGGCAGCGGGCCCAACTCGTACACTACTCCGTCTTTCCACCGCATCCCCAGGCCCTCCGTCTCCCACCACTGTTTCCACCGGGCCACATTCTCCTGTTTGCCGGGCGCCCAGTCGTACCCTTGGCCGGTCAGCCGCTGCAAACTCGCGGCGGCTGCCATTTGTAACGATGGCTGCGTCGCTTCGAGCAGTCCAAACAGCAGGGGAACGCTCTCTCGTGGAGCCGTCACGGTAAAGGACACTCCCTGCGCCGTAATCGTCCGTTCCGCGCCCTCAATGCGGTACGTGAGCGAGTAACTCCCAGGGCGCAGCAGTGCTTCCGGAAACACCTCCAGCAGCCGTACGGTCAACATCGCCGGGCCGCGTGCCACCGCATCCGTCTGCATCCGGATCGTCCGTCCGCCCGCCGTCACTGTGCTCTTATTGGGGAACGCCAGCGCTGGCTCTCCTGCGCCTCCCCGCGTACGCAGTTCCAGAACAAGTCCAGGGTGCCCCAAACTAGGTGTCGCTCCTGCCGGTGACACGCGCAGTTCCGCCACGCCGGATGCCCCGAGGGGAATCACCGTCGATGGCATGTGTATCGTGTACTGTGCCGCCAGTATCAACCCGAACACCACCGTCCCCGTCATAACTTCACCCGTCCGGGCGCCAGCCAATCCAGTAACCGTGCGCTCGCCGGCTCCAGCGCGCGCAGCGGTTCCGCCAGCGAAGCTTCGGGATAATTGGCCAGAAATCGACACAATGCGGCCGCGTCCGGCGCGTCATCTATCGCCGCAAGAATCGCTTCCGTCACCCTCGCGTTTGGCTCGAAAACGAACGGCGGCGGCGGTTCATCCAGCGCGCCGAAATCCTTCTCCCCCAATGCCTTCGTCAAGTGCTCAATCTGGTTGCCGCTCAGCGCGATTTTTGGCCGCCCCAGCCTCCCTTCCGCTGTCAGGGCGAGGCCTCGCCCATACTTTCGCCACCACTGCTCCACTTCTTGCGGGGAGCCATCGATCACCCCCGTAAACTTCCTCAGCAGCGCCGCCGCCCGGCTGCCGTTAACGCCATCACAAAGAGCTACAAGGTGAGGAATCGATTCAGCCGACGCTTTCACCTGGATCACCGCCGCCTCCTCGCACTCCCCGCCGCCTGGTGCCTCCAGACGGTAGCTGAACGTGTACTCGCCCACCCGCAGTAACTGTGGAAACCGCTCCAATAAAGGGAATACCGCCTCCCGCGTCTCGCCCGGCGCGAACTCTTCCACTCCCCCGCTTGCTTGCGTCCGAATCAGTCGCCCCGCCGATACCACCGCGGAAACGTTCGGCAGCGATAGCACCGGCTCTTCACCGCTGCCTTTTCGCCTTAGTTCCAATACCAGGGACGCGTGACGAAACCCCGGCGCCATCCCGCCCGCGCCGGTTGCTACGCATCGCAGCGTCGCCACAATGTCTTGCCCCAGCAGCGCGCTGGTTGGCGTAACAGCCATTGTGTAACGCACATTCATTAGCGCTTCCACCCTCTCGTCCGCCGCTCGGAATGCTCCGGTTCTGTTGTGCAGAAGGAACTGCCGGTCGCCGCATAGTACATCAGGCACGTCGTTGTCGGGCAGTGCGCCGTATCCGCCGGCGCCACTCCGTAGTCCTCCGCATCGGCCGCGTGCCCAATCTCATGACGCGCCACCACTTTCTGATAGCTTATACCCACCGCGTTATGGCAGATGAACGACTTTGTTCCTACATTCACGCCAGGGTTGTCGTACCATTCCTCATCCGGGTGAAGATTCGTGCCTCCATACACCGCGATCGTTACCGACGGATACCCTGCATAGAATGTGGTCTTCACATTTCGCCCGTCTACCTTCGGATGTACCCACGCCGCGCCAATGAACTGGTACCCCGCGCCGCCGGTCGAAAACGAATTTAGGTCCGTAGTCATCTTGTCTTCGTTCGCCTGATACCAGGCTTGCGCCTTCACCGTCACTGCCGCGTCCGTATCGAAGACGAAGGAGAACGTCCCCGTCGCCGCATTCGCCGCGATGGTCCCAATCGCCCGGTTCGTTCCTGTCGCTTCCTCCACCGAAACCGTCCGCGCCGTGTCCTTCACCGCCGTCGCTTTGTCCACCTTCTGCCACACTGTTGCTCCCGTCACTGCCGCCGTGCCGTTCAGCGTAATTTCCTCCGTCGCCGCGCTTGTGGAGCCGTCCGCTTCCGCCTTCAACCCGTGAATCGTCACTTTGCGCGTATCCGCCCCGTCGCTCTTTATCCGCACCGCGCTCGCCGCCGGCCGCTGCGCCGCCGTTGGATTCACCATCGGGCTGAGAAACTCCTGATATGGAATTTTCGTCACCGCCCCCTTGCGGTATTCCGTGAAGCAGGGTGTATACGCCGGTTGGATGTTCGCCACTGTGCAGATCGTGTCCACATCCATTCCTTTGTTCGCCCCCGTCTCCATCATGTAAAGTCCCTTGTAGTTCAGCAGTCGCCACACTTCAAACTGTCTCGAATCCGCCTTCACCACCTCCGTCGTCCCATCCAGCACCTTCGCGTGAACCGTGTACATATCCCCGGCCACCACCGACATCAGAAAGGTGATTTTCGCCTCCCCATCGTCGTTCGTCACCGTAATGGCTTTCGTCTTCTTGTCTCCCGTCGCCGCGAACCCGGCTACGTCCACAAAGTGGATATCCGTATCGTCCTGCCCCCCCTTCGCTTTCGGACAGTTATCCGCCAGCGCCGTGAAGGTCCATTCCACGCTCACCTTCGCGTGTTTGATCGCGCCGGAGCCTCCCGATATCGGCGCGCTCACCTTCGCCGTCAATTCATGATCCACACTCGTCGAAGCCCGGCTCGGTTTGTACACTCGCTTCGGTTCCGCTGCGTTTTCCGGTGTGTCATTCACCGCAATCGATTGCACCGTCACCAGTTCCAGCTTCGTATGATTCGCCTGATCGGCTAGCACAATCACCGCCCGCTTCGCGCTGTCCCCAAACACCAGTCCGCCCGCCCCTGGCACCGGCCCGGCGCCCTTCTTGCTTGCCGATACATCCCAGCTCTTCGCGTCGATCGATGGAAAGCTCGCCTTGCCGTTTTTGTCTGTCTTGTCCTTCGCTCCGCCCGCCAGTTGCACTTCCGCGCCCGCCACCGGATCTCCCAGCGGCGTTGTCACTTCCACAATCAACGTACCCTTCGTGCCGGGCGGCGCCGCGTCCGCGCCTTTCGATTTGCTCTTTTCGCCCAGGTTGGGAGATGTGACGTCCCACCCTCGCAGCGCCAGGTTGCACTTGCCGCAAAAGTGCGGCGTATATACGCCCTGCGCCTGGTGCGCCGGGCCCCCATTCGTGGAATACGACATCGAACAGTTCTTATCGCTCTGGTCGTGGTTCTTCAGGTTGTTCTCGCCCGTGTTCTCCCAGTGCAGCAAATAGAAGTTGTGCCCCATCTCGTGGGAAATCACATAGTAAACCTTGTCCGGGTCCTTCATATCGGCCAGAATCACCGAATCGGCAAGTCCAATCGAACCCGTCCAATTCACGAAGTCTTTGTTGGCCGCGGTTACGCCGTTTTTCCCATTCCCTGGGTCGGTCTTGATATCCACCGGCGCGTGCGTCAGAAAATTCACCACGATGAAGCCTGACGCATCCGTCGCCCGCACTTTCTTCGATAGCAACTCGCCTAGCGGCGCCCGGATCAGCCGGTAGAAATTCGCGTTCACAAACGCGTCCAGGATCATCTTGTACGTATCGGCGTCCAGATTGCCCTGTGTCGGAATCGATACGCCCACCATCCGCCCGTCGTTCAGCGCAATCTTGCTCTTGTCGGTGTGCGGCGTATTGGCAGCCACCAGTTCCTTGTACTCATCGTTGGTGATGATGGCGCTCATCGCCTTGCTCGCCAGGCCCTTCACATCCACATCGTTGAATGTTTTGTCGAATTCCAGCGCGATCTTGTCCCACTCATAATCCAGGTGGACCTTCGCCGCCTTCGCCAGCGGACTGTTCCGTCCCGGCCACTCCGCGCTCACCGCCACCCGGTTGAATCGCCGCACGGTAAATACGCCCGTCTTCGCCTGGATCTTGGTCTTCTCGTCTTTAATCCCGTGGAACGTCTCTAACTCGGCTTTGTTCGCCAGCCCGGTGAAATCCAGCTCAGCAGAGTACTGATAGTCGTCACCAGAAATAAACGACGGCCGCAACATCACTCCGGCCTTTCCCACGCGCTTCGGAAATTTGGCCTTATCAACCGCCGCGATGCTAAATACTCCCTTTGCCGCGGCGTCTTCTTTCACCTCGTGCGGCGCGTAATGATCCCCCAGCAGAAACGGTGTTTTGAACGCGTCCGCGTCTGTCCGAATGCCGCCCACGTCCTCCGGACAGTTGTCGCCCACTCCCGCCGCCGTCCCATTGTGCGCCTTCAAAGATTTGTCGATAAACGTCTTTGTCCGGCTTGGTTCGCCTGCCTTGTTGTCGAATTGTCCGGAGGTGTCTTCATTGGCGTCCGTAAACCGCCATGTTATTCGCGCCGGACCCACCGCCTCCGGTTCC
This sequence comes from Bryobacterales bacterium, assembly GCA_016789905.1. Taxonomy (GTDB): domain Bacteria; phylum Acidobacteriota; class Terriglobia; order Bryobacterales; family Bryobacteraceae. The sequence continues at coordinate 14,416 of JAEUQC010000054.1, forward strand.
AGGCACTTCGAATCGTCCTTCTTCCTCAGGAATATCGTTGCCTCAACAGGAACCAGTGGCCGGTTCAGCCGGCTCTTGTCAAATTGCGGACGGGTCTTGCCGAATTCGTCAGTTGTCGCCGTTATCCGCTCGTATGTCAGTGCTTCCACGGGCAGCACTGTCTTCTTCGCCGGGTCGGATATCGCCTCGAATGGTTTCAGCTTCCGGTCCGCCTCTTTGTTCTTTAGCGCCGCGATCAGTTCTGGCGTGATCGTGTCGTCATAGTCGCCAATAAACACCTTCCGGAACTTCACGTGGTTCGCTTTGTAGCGAATGATCGCCTTCTTCAAATAGTCGTCGGTGTCTTTTTCCACCGGGCCGCCGTAGTAGCCGAGTTCGTTCAGCTTCACCGCCGCGAACTTCTTGGCCTCCGCCTCCGGCGGGTCCGCCTCGTCTGGCGTCCATGGCCCCTGCTTCAATTCCACCGAGTGGTACAGCACTTTGAACGGCAGCGAGCCTTTGTTGGCCTCGTTGTGCGTCAGCGTCACCGTGAATGGCGATAGCAGCGGATGCACAAAACGGTCCTTCAGTCCCTCCGCCTCCGCCGTTGCCTTTCCATCCCACTGAATCGTGTGTTGCCCGTTGGTCTTTTCCGCCGCCGTCAGCTCTCGTTGGAATATGGGATTTGCCGGCGCATGGGGGCTGGTGATGGTTAGCGTAACTGGCTTCCCCGCCAGGTTTTTCACGCTGTAGACGATGTCCAGTTTTTCCTGATTCGGGCAAAAATGGTCGTCCACTTTTTCCAGCACCAGTTGCACCAGCGGGTCCGTCAGGTCGATTCCCTCGCATGGCGATGAATCCACCAGCCGGTGGTAAAACCGGCACGCGAACGTGTCTCGCGTGTCCTTGAATTCTCGCCGCTTCTCTTGGTTGCCGCGCCGTTTGTCCCCGTCGGACCAGAACCGTTTCCGGCACCCTTCCGTTCCCTCTCCCGCCCGCGGACATGGCCACTTCGCCGCCGGCACTACGGAATCCTTCCGGAACAGCAGCACCATCACCCGCCGGTTTGCTCCGTTCTCTTCGTTCCTTTTGCTTTTGTTCTCCGCCTTGTTAAGTTCCGCCTCCTCGGTCTTGCTGAAAACCAGCGCCGGGTTGAACTCGCTGCAGCCCTGCATGTCTCCTTTGCCGCCGCTGTCGGCGCGGCGTGCCAGGAAATCCTCGCTGGTTAGCGGCGTTGGCCATAGAAACGTCATGTAGGCGTCGAACAGTTTCTCCCGTGTCTTCGGGCCCGGGTCTCCGTCCGGCGTCAGGCCGTCCTGCTTCTTCTGGAAGCTCTCCACCGCCGCTTTGGTGGATGGGTTCATCGTCCCGGTCACCGGCCCGGGATTCTCTCCTATCGCTGTCAGCATGTGCTGGATCGCCGCCACTCCCCAGCCCTCTCCCGCGCCTGCAGCCTTGTACAGCTTTTCCCACCGCGCTGGCTCGTGCGCTAGAATCCCGAAGATCGACTCGGCCCTATGGTCCGACAGCCGTTTGTTAAACGAGTCGCTGCTCACCGGGTCGGCGTGGCCGAATATGGTCAGCGGACATCCCGGATTGTCCTTCCGCAGTGCATCCAACTCCACGAATTCCGGTTTGGAATCTGGCAGGACGAACGACGAGCCAAAGTCGAAACGCAGGTCGTTGATTCGCCAGCATGCCACTGGGATGAGTTCCATCCGAATCGTGGTCTTTTCCTTCCCCGTCGCCGGCGCCGCAAGGATGGGCAACGCCTCCGCCGCCGGATGTGCGGAGGACTGCCCCCCGGATGCAGCCTGCGGATTGGGATTGTTGGGGTTCATAGCAGACCAATGAAACTATAGGCGTATAGCCGCGCCACCGCCGAATGGGGCCCACTGTCCCCAACGCGGTCTTCCGATATTAGACACTATTTACAAGCCGGCAGGACACATTCCCGGCCCCGGCAACCCTTAACGCGCAAACCAGCGGAAAAGGCCGCTTAATTTTTTCGCTCTGCCGCGGCCTACTGCACAGGCCCCGTCCCCTGCGGCGCCTGCGGTTCCAAATGGATCTCCCCGAACGCCGATTCATACTGGCTGATGTTCTGCTGCAGAACATTCAGCAGCGCCTTCGCCTGCTGCGGGCTCAAGTAAACACCCTGGAAATTCTGGATGTTCACCAAGTCCGGCGCGTTCTGGCTCACCAGCCCGAACATCAGGAAAAAGTCCCACAGATTGGCCCGGACCTGGACCGAATTGGCGTAGCCTTCGCGGTAGTCGGGGCCGTTTACCAGGTGAATTTTGGGTGCGTTGTTGGGATTCATAACGAAAAAGGAGCGCTCTTCGCGCTCCCGTCTCTCTTTTTATTATGGCTTACGGAGTTCAGGATGGGATGGCGGGGACGACGGGGCTCGAACCCGCGACCTCCGACGTGACAGGCCGGCGCTCTAACCAACTGAGCTACGTCCCCGTCCGAAAACGTCCGTTTCTTTAGAATAGCACACTGCTCTCCTGAAACAAAACTTGTCATGGGAGAATCGTATGCACGGTATGCGAACGATTCCTTTTCTACTCGCCGCGCTGCTCGCCGCGTGCGGCGAAAAGGCCGCGGTCAAGCCCAAGGCGGAGGCGCCCCGGCTCCCGGTCATCAAACACTTTTACGGCAATGAAGCCGTCGTCCCCAAGGGCGGCAGCCTCACTCTTTGTTACGGCACAGAAAACGTCGACTCGCTCACCCTCACGCCCTACGACGATGGCGAACTCCGCCCCTCTTTTAATCGCTGCGTCGCCCACGCCCCTCAGGGCGACACCACCTACGTCCTTCGCGCCAAAGGCCCCGGCGGCGAAACCACCGCTTCTTTTTCGGTCAAGGTCGGCAAACCCGCGCCCAAAGACAAAATCATGATCCAGTCCTTCAACGTCGTCGGCAATACGCCCGTCGCCCCCGGTGCCCGCGTCCAGCTCTGCTACACCACCGATGGCGCCAACACCGTCTCCCTCCGTCCTCCTGCCGCCACAAAACTCGAACCCGGCAAGAACCACTGCTTCATCGTCACACCGGATAAGTCAACCAACTATGTCCTCACCGCCACCGCCGTCGATGGCGCCGTGGATCGCATGCAGGTCTCGGTGCCTGTACAGTAACCCCAGGAATTCGATATAACTATCGAATCATGCCTGCATCGAGACGGAAGTTCTTACAGGGTAGCGCCACGGCTCTTTCGGCGGCGGCCTTGGCCGATGAGGTTCTCGCCCAAACCTCCTCCGCCTCCGCCACCGGGCTCCCCACGCGCATCCTCGGCCGCACCGGCCAGCGCGTGTCGATTCTCTCTCTCGGCGGCTGGCACATCGGTTCGGTGAAGGACGACAACGAAGCCGTGCGCATCATGCACGCCGCCATCGACGAAGGACTCACCTTCTTCGACAACGCCTGGGATTACCACGACGGCCGCTCCGAAGAGGTTATGGGCAAAGCCCTCGCCGGCGGCAAGCGCGACAAGGTCTTCCTCATGACCAAGAACTGCGAACGCGACTACGCTGGCTCGCTCCGCAATCTCGAAGACTCGCTTCGCCGTCTTCGCACAGACCATCTCGATCTTTGGCAGTTCCACGAAATGGTCTACGATAACGATCCCGACTGGGTCTTCGAAAAAGGCGGGCTGAAGGCCGCCCTTGAAGCCAAGGCTGCCGGCAAAGTTCGCTTTATCGGCTTCACCGGGCACAAGGATCCCCGCATCCACCTCAAAATGCTCGCCAAGCCCTTTGACTGGGATTCCGCCCAAATGCCCATCAACCTCCTGGACCGTTTCTATCGCAGCTTTCAGCAGGAAGTGGTGCCGGTCTGTCTGCGGAAAAACGTGGGAGTCATTGGCATGAAGGGGCTCGCCGGCGGCGGCACCGAAGGCCGCCTCATCGAAAAATTGGGCATGCGCGCCGATGACTGTTATCGCTACTGCCTCAGCCAGCCCGTCACCTCACAAGTCGTCGGCATTACCACCATGGCCCAACTCCGCGCCGATATCACCATGGCTCGCAACTTCAAACCCATGGCCGCCACCGAACGCGAGGCCCTGCTCAGCCGCGTAAAGGACGAAGCCGCCGACGGCCGCCACGAACTCTTCAAATCCGCCAAGACCTACGACGGCCCCCACCATCGCCGTCAGCACGGCTTCGACGTTGGCTAACATGCGCCTTCTCTGCTTGCTCGCTCTGGCGTTGCCGCTAGCCGCCGAAGCCGGGTTCGTTCCCCTCTTCGACGGCAAAACCCTCAACGGCTGGTTCATCGTCAACAAAATGGGCCCGGGCTTTCTCGTCAAGGATGGCAACATCGTCTGCCCCCTCGACGGCGGCCAAAAACTCATGACGGAAAAGGAGTATTCCAACTTCGTCCTCCGCCTCGAATACAAGCTGGAAGCCGATTCCAACAACGGCATCGGTATCCGCGCGCCCCGCAACGGCCACACCTCCACGCTTGGCATGGAGATCCAGATTCTTGATCAATCCGGGCCCAAGTACGGCCCCATGAAGCTCCGTCCGGAGCAATACCACGGCGCAATCTATGACGTTTGGCCCGCCCGCACCGGCTTCCTCAAAAAGCCCGGCGAATGGAACACGCAGGAGATCCGCGCCGACGGCCGCCGCATCACCATCCGCCTCAACGGCGCGCTCATTCTGGATGCCAATCTCGACGACGTGAAGGAGCCCGAAGTCCTGAAAAAACACCTTGGCCTCGCCAGAAAATCAGGGCACATTGTGCTGCTGGGCCACCAGGCCTACGTCGAGTTCAGAAACCTCCGGATTCAAGAGCTGCCCTGACGCTGGCCTGGTCTTCGGCCGGCCGGTTTTGGCTCTGCTTCCACTTTCCTTCTATTCGTTCAATCGGTATCGCAATGCCGATGATGGCGTTCAACAGCCTGTCGATATATTCCGCCGGCGCGTCCTCAATCGCCCACGGCTCCGCCCGGCGCCTCTCCATGTGAACGGTCAGCGCGCTCACAATACGCAGAATCTCCCCTTTCTCCGCAAACGTCCGCAGCGGGCCATGGGCATGCACCGCAATGTAGTTCCACGTCGGCACCACCCGCGGATCGGTCTTTTTGCTGGCGTACCAGGACGGCGAAATGTACTGTTCGCCGCCTTGAAAAATGGCAATGGCGCTGGCCGCCCCCTGGGCCAGCGGATTCGCGCGCGCCACGTGGCCCCGCAGCACGCCGCCTTCCAGCAGCAGCGGAACGTGCGTCGCCTCCAGCCCGTCTCTGGTGCTTGCCACAAGCGTCGCCAGCGGATGCCGCGCAATCAGCTCATGCAGAACCTCCGGCCGGTCCTCTCGAAAATGGGCGGGTGTGTACATGCTCTTTAGCAGTGTAGCCGGGGCTATACTGGCCGTGTGAAACTCTCCTGGGTATTGTGGATTGGCCTCGCGGCCGCGGCGGACTGGCCAGGGTGGCGCGGCGCCGGCAGCCAGGGCCTTTCCCCGGAATCCGGCCTGCCCACCGAATGGAGCGCCACAACGGGCGTGGCCTTCCGTGTTGAACTTGCCGGCACAGGAACCTCTTCCCCAATCGTAGTGGGGGACCTGGTCATCGTCACCTCCCAGGCCGGCAGCTACGAAACCGGCGATGGCAGCGACCCCCGCCTGGCCCGCGACGAACGCGCGCTGGCCGTCAAGGAGCGCGCCATTGGCGCCAGGCCGGCCCCGGAGTTGACTCTCATTGTGGAGGCCTTCGCACGCAAGGACGGCAAGCGCGTTTGGCAGTACCGGACCCCGGCCACCGGCGCCCGGCCCGAAGTGCATGAAAAACACAACCTGGCCACACCCACTCCCGTTTCCGACGGCCGCACGGTTTGGGCCTGGTTCGGCAACGGCCAATTGGTGGCCCTGGATATGCAAGGCAAGCTCATCTGGCGAAAGCACCTCGGGCCCTTCGCCAACCAGTGGGGGCACGGGAGTTCGGCCGCATTCTACAAAGGGCTGCTGCTGCTGCTCGTCGATCACCGCCCGGCGGCATATCTCATGGCGCTCGACGGCGCCACCGGCGACGTGAAGTGGAAGGTGGACCGCGGCCGCGGCCGCGTCTCGCACAGCACGCCTGTCGTCGTACCCGGTCCCAGCGGCGATGAACTGCTCGTGAATTCCGATCAACGCGTCGATGTCTATTCCCCCGCATCAGGAGAGCTGCTCTGGTGGGCGGGTACGGAGCGTCAGACGCCCATCCCCTCCGCCGTCCATGCCGGCGGCGTCATCTACCTCAGCCGTGGCTACAGGAATAGCGATATCTGGGCCCTCCGTCCGGGCGCGCGCGGCGAGGCTGCGCCCACCTGGCGAATGCCCAACGGCGGTTCCTACGTGCCGTCCATTCTCCACTATCAGGGGCTGCTGTACATGACCAACGAAGTGGGCGTGGTGACCTGTGCGGAGGCCGCCACCGGCGCCGTGGTGTGGAAAGAGCGTCTAGGCGGCATCTTCTTCGCCTCGCCCGTGGCCGGGGACGGCAAGGTCTATCTGTTAAGCGAGACCGGGGAGACGTTCGTGCTCCGGGCCGGCCGCAAGGCGGAGGTGCTGGCGAAAAACGAGTTGCCGGAGCGATTCCTTGCCTCTCCAGCCATCAGCGGCGGCCGCATCTACCTGCGTGGCGATGGCGTCCTCTTCGCCGTCGGCCGGTAGCCGCCCCCCGGTCAAACCGAAGCCGCTCCCGATGGTATTTTCACGTCACGCCGGTATTTTTTCGGTATATGATGCAATAGTTGCTGCGGCGGAGGATCAACAAATTGCGCCCAGCATCGCCTAAGTTGCGCCACTACCCGAAGCATTCTTTTCAATTCGTCCTTCCGTTCCTTCGGAGCGGAAGATGTTAGCAGCCCGTCGAGTACTTTTTCGGCGTCGTCAAGCGCCCTCCTCGCGGAGATTCGTTCTTTGCGGAAATCAAGGCAGTCCTTCCGATCGAGCCGCAGTGTCCTCTTCGTGTAATCGCCTTGCGGGGTTTGAGCCTCTAATTCGCCGGCGCCGTTTACTTTGATGTGAGATTTGAATGGATCTTCCACGCACGGATCGACAAAGAAAAAACCTGCCGCCACTAGCTCAGCCGTCGGCCACTCATCGTTCTTGATGCTATTACATCCAGCGCAGCAGTAATAGAGATTCTCGTAGTTCAGCCGCAGCGAATGAAACGCGGGATTGCTCTTGGGCCGGAAATGGTCCGCTCCAAAGCCGGTATGTCCCCGTGCATACAGCTCCGTCTTTTCGCAGTAAGCACACTGCGCCCTAAAATCGAATCGAAGGAACGGCTTATACCGCTTCCACGAGTTCTTATAGGCCGGCGGACGAGTAGCGCGGACAAATCTAGCCATAACACGGAAGGCTACTATCGTATATCAGATTCCAACTGGGCAACAAGCCGTTCCAGATCGCTAAGTGCCTTCTTGAACACTCCATACGGGCCTTCCTGGCGCTTAACCCGCGCTTTTTCCGCCTCTGCTGCCTCATGAAGTTCCAGCCGCCGGTTGACATCGGCCAACTGGTCGGATTGAGTCGTGGTAATCACTCCCAAAAGCTGTAGCTTAGTCAACTCCTGGTAACGCGCAACAAGTTTCCGGTGCGCCTTTGGTGCAAGTATGTCTTCCACAGGAGAGAGTGGAACTGCCGGCGCCGAAATGGGATTTCTGACATTGACTCTAAATCCAATGTCAGCGCGTCTGGCCCGAAACTCCGCTTCGCGATTTTCAAATGTGCCGGAACTGGAATAGGCCGGCGACCGATACTCGCGAAATCGAGTTACAGAATTACTAGCGGCAGAACGCCGTTTGTTCAGTACTAAAGCCGAATAGGAGGATCCGGAAGTCCGCCACGCTGCCATCACTTAACGGCCCCCATCCGGCTTGGTTGAACTCGCCGTCCATGTGCGCAACGCTTGCAGTTGTTTCCGGGCGCGGGCAAACGCCATCTCCAATTTCTCGAACTCCGCTTCCGTGAGTTGAAATGCCGCCCGGTGCTTCTTGTTATCTGTGGTGCGGCCCATCACTTCAAGCATCAGGATGTTCGTAAAGCCATAGATCTGGTCGACCGGTTCGCTCATCGGGCGCATCTCGTACGTCGCTGCGCCAAATACGGGGCGAATGTCCCAAACCATGTTTACATCTTCCACCACAGGCAACACCAGTTCCTCATGAACTCGCCGGAGACTATCAAAAAACACGTCAAAGGAAACACCGTCGAGTTGTTTGAAATACCCGGTCGCGCGCTCCCTGTTTGTTTCCTCCAGTGTGATCATCTGGCGGATCTCCCGGTCAAAGTCTGCCTCTGAAGGTTGATGACGAGTCTTTAATGTAAGTAAATACTGGGTAAACCGAATATGCGCGATGAAATCGTCCGGCACCAGCCCAGTTTCCGCAACCACCGTATTGTAGTCATCCGGCTCGAGCTCGGAAAACCGCTTTCTGGAGAGAATCCATGCGGCAATCGCGTCTAGTTGCGCCTTTTCCAGCGCCGCGAGCTTGTCAAGGTCTTCAAGGAAATGCGCTGGCGGTGGCTGGTTGTTGAACAAGACTGAAATCATGGCCTACCCTGTTTTTGAAGCGCCAGTACGGCTCAACTTCTATACATAGCGCATCGAACCAGCGATTGCTATCGGCCGAATCCCTATGAGCGCGTTGGGCCGACGCCTGTTGCCAGTGTACCGCCACTTGCGTAGTTCCCGCATAGGAAAATTCCTAGTACTTTAACCGTCCCTATCACCCCATTGGGGCAGCGAGTCGGCGCGACCCGAAAATCAATCCCTCGCTACGCGAATGAAGTTCTGATGGCCCATTGCACCGCCGGCCTAATTTCAGAACTGCAACCGCAGCGTATACTGCACCTCCCGCCCACGGTTCGATTGATTCGTGCTCCGCCCAAATGTGGACCCAAGCCCCAGCGCAGGATCATTCCACATAAACGCGTTCGGCGCGTTATACGCCTCCAGCCGAAGCTCCAGCTTATACCGCTCCGTCAGCGAAAACGTCTTCGCCAGCGTCGCGTCCAGGTTCCATGTGCTCGGCCCCGTAATGTCCTGGTACTGCAGCGGATTGAGCCGCGGCGTGAACGCCTCCGCCAGGCCAAACGCCGCCGTGTTGAACCACGCATTCGGGCCTGGATTGTCAATGTGCGGGTCCCCAAGTAGCTTCAGGTTGCCAAACCGCAGGAACGTGCCCGAACTATAAGACATCAGTCCGTGCATGGACCATCCCCCAACTATCGCATCCGCCGCGCGGTTCATTCGTGCCGCATAACGCCGCCCGCGCCCCACCGGAAGATCATACGAACCCGACAAATTGGCCCGGTTGCGCGGATTGGTCGTCGGAATCCACGACCACTGCTGATCGTACTCATGGTCGGCGTTAAAGAAGCCTTCCGTCCGCTCATAGTTGCGGTTAAAGCTGAACAGAAAGCTCGCGCCGCTGCGATACGTCCGCTGCAGGCGAAGCTGCAACGCCTGGTACCGGTTCCGAGGGCCCGGCGTGCCGGTCTCCGTCAGTGCTCCGTACTGCGGATACGGCCGCAGCAGGCTGGCTCGGCTCACTTGCAACGGGTTCCGCTGCGAACCCGGGAATTGCGCCAGCGGCAGTATGTTGTAGAACGGGTTCGGCACGTTTACATTCAACTGGGCTTTATACGTATACCCAAGCCGGGGGTCCGTCAGGTTCAGGGAACGCGAATACGGCAGGTGCCGCCCGATGTTGAAGAAGTACGTGGCGTCCAGCTTGAAGTTCGCCGGCAACTGCCGCTGAATCGTGAAGTTGATTCGGTCGTTCACCTGCGGCTCGAAGTTCTGATAGTCCCACGACGCCGCGTTCCCCAGATTGGTGTACTTCCCGTACCCCTTGCCCACAGCCGCCTGCAGCGGATTCCGGTCCGGCGGGAACGGACGGCTTAGCACCGCCTGCGGCACGCCCTCTATCGTCCCAAGCGGCGTCGTACTCGCCGAAAAACCAGGGAAATTGATTCGCTCGATCGTCAGCGTCTGCAGGTTCGGCGGCACCACGTAACGGGCGAACCCCACCTGGATCGCGGTCTTGTCGTTGGCTCGATACGCCAGCCCCAGCCGGGGCATCAGGATCAGTTTCTGCGTCTGGAATACGCCCCGGTTTTTGTCATCGGTGAATACCCAGGAGCCATTGTAGATGGGCGCCGCGGTGCGCAGCGCCAGGATATCGGCAGGTATCACCGGCGGTTTCTGCTGGAACTCCGCGATCGGCGTCTTTAAATCCAAATAGCGCGAGTACCGGTTCTCCGTATCCACCGGCGGTGTCGAGTACTCATAGCGCACGCCCAGGTTCAGCGTTAACCGGCGCGAAATTTTGAAGTCATCGTGCAGAAACGCCCCAAAATACTCCATGTTGATGTTCTGCGGTGCCACGAACCGCGCTGCTGACGACGTGTCCAGCGCGCCCAGCAGAAACGTGGCATAGGTGTCCCCAGACGATCGCGTGTCCGTATTGATGAACGTCGCCGCCGTCAGCCCGGCCGGGAAGTTAAATGTCATCAGGTTCGGAAACACGCCGTCCGATCGCGAATGCCGCGATTCGCCCCCGTACTTCACATAGTGCTTGCCCAGCATCTGGCTCACTTTGCCGGAAAAGTTATAACTCCGCGGATGCTGTATCCAATAGCTGGATTTGCCCAGCGTGTTCCCCGCAAACGTCAGGTTCGGGTAGTAAATGGCGGGAATGCCCTCCAGATAGGGCTTGTACCACGCATCGTTGGCCCAGAACTGCGCCAGGCCCGCCTCGCCCACCGCCGCCGCTGGAGCGTTGTAGTCGTCCTCCAGCGAAGCGAAACTCCCCCGGAAATTTACCACCGTGCGGGCGCTCTTCGTCCACACCACGTCCCCGGCGATGTTTCGCGAGTTCATTATGCCGCCATTATCATTGGGCATCGCCGGCGAGTTGTTCGGTGTGTAGTTGCCCTGGTCCAGGTTCGTCTTTAGCTGCGAGTACCGCGCGAAAAACTTCCATTTGTCGTTTATGTTCCAATCCGTGCGGTTGTTGAAGTTCCAGTTCTCAAGCAGCCACGTGTAGTTCGTGCGGAAGTTGTTCACGCCCGTCACGTTGTCCCCGGGCCCGTTGGGGCCCCATATGTCTTTCATGAACCGGGCGGCCGTCGCGTCAATCCGCGATGCAGGAATCACATTGCCCGGAATCGGCTGGCGCGTGCCCGTATTGTTGGCCACGTTCAGCCGCGATGTCCATGGGTCGTATATTGTCCGCAGCGTGCCGAACTGATTTAGCGACTTGGAAAAATCCCCCGTTCGTTCCAAATCCGTGGGCATCGTGCGAACGGTGTTCCGGGGTTCCCGCGTGCGCCAAAGTTCGTAGCTGGCAAAATTGAAAATCTTGTTCTTCTTGATCGGCGCGCCCATGGAGCCGCCGCCAATGTGGTTCCGGATCAGGTTCGCCACCCGCGGCCGCGTGTAGGAGTTGGTCACCGCGTTGAACGCCGGGTTCCGCCCGAAGTAGTAAGCCGAGCCTTTAATTGTGTTGGTGCCGCTCTTGATGGAAAGGCTCAGCACACCGCCGGCCGAATGACCGAACTCAGCGTCCACCGAGTTCTGCTGCACGCTAAACTCCTGCACGGCGTCCATCGGCGGCGCATAACTCCCCTTCTGGTTCAGTTGCAGCGGCGCGCCATCCAGCAGCAGATCGTTCTTGCGATTCGTCGAACCGCCAACATCGATCGAACTTGACGACCACATAAAAAACGGATTTCGCTCGGAGCCGTAGCGATTCACCACCGCTGGGTCCAGCAGCGCCAGCGAAAACGGATTCCGCTGTTTCACAGGCAGTTCGGACAGCATCTTCCGGTCGATCGTTAGTTCCCGCGTCGAAGAGTTGAATTGAAGCTGCGGCGCGGCATCGGTCACCGTTACCGAGTCCGCCACCTGCCCTGGGTTCAGCGTCAGATTCACCGTCACATCCGCGCGCGTCTGCACGGGAATGTCGCGTTGCGTCGTGCGGGAAAAACCCGGATATTCGGCCGTCAGCGTGTACGTGCCGGGTTCAACGAAGTCAAAAATATACGATCCCGTCGGACCCGCGGCCCGCGTCGCCTCAATGCCCGTATTCTGGTTGCGCAGCCAGACCTTGGCCGTCGGAAGCGCGGCGTTGGAGGAGTCTGTGATCAGCCCCTGTATTTTGGCTCGGTAATCCTGCGCGGCCAGCGCGCAGGGGAACAGAAGTGGAATGAAGAGACCAATGTAACGGCGCATGGTGGCTTCCGCCAGTCTAGTGCAGAAAATCGCCGATGAAAAGGGTGAGCCGGGAAGCACAAGTTTTGCGAGGATGTATGCGTGAAACACGCTTGGCTTCTCTTCGTCCTCGGTTCGCTCCTTCCCGCTCAGCCGAAGACCGTCACTGTCCGCGTCAACGCCGACGGAACGTTCTTGCCGCAGGTGGCCTATGTGAAAACCGGTGACACCGTCCGTTGGGAAGGCCTCGCCCGTACGGATTCCATTGTGCAAGTGAACGGCGCCGCCGGCTATCCCGCCATGTGTGACGCCCGCCTGCCCCTCGACGCAGCCGGCCTCACCGGGCCCGCCGTCTTCGCCCCGTCCGGTGTCTACACCCTCAGTCCGCTCGACGCCGGCTTCACCGAAACCTCCGGTGCCTGCCCCCAAGGCACCCGCCAGATCTTCGCCGGCGACAACGGCAAACGCCTCTGTGCCGGTGGCGGCGCCTATGAAGCCACGCTCGAGTCCACCTGGAAAAGCCCTAACGCCACCGGCGTGTTCATCCGCCTGCTCTGGAAAGATGTCAACCCAGCCGCGGGCTCGTTTGACTTCTCCGTCCTGAAACGCGAAATGGATCAAGCCATCCGCAATGGAAAGGTCTTCAGCCTTGGAATCAAAGCCGGTGACGACGGCACGCCGGACTGGATTTTCGCCTCCGTGCCGCGACTGAAGTTCGAAGACGCCGGCGGCGCCACGGCCAGTTGCGGCAACAAAATGGACCTCGGCAACCCCACCCGCGCCGCTTACAAAACGCTCTACTTCAACATGCTCACTGAAGTCGCGAACTACGTGAAGTCCCGTGCCGATTGGTATCGCGCTCTCGCCTATATCAAGATCTCCGGCGCCAATCTCATCTCCCATGAAAACCGCCTGCCCAATGAATGCAACCCCGGCTGCGTTTGCGCGCCGAAAGTCTGGGCAGAGGACGGGTACAGGCCCTCGGCGTTGTATACCTTCTACGACGAACAAATGGCGCTTATGAAAACGCTCTTCCCGGGCAAAGCCATGGCCTACGCGCTCATCCACGACGGGTTCCCGAAAGTCAACGAATCGGGTGGCTACGAGTTGTCTAACGGCGCCTCCTCCAACGCCGCCGCGCTGCCCGATGGCACGGAGCAGACCATTGAGATCATGAACCGCGGCCAAGCCAGGATCGGCTTGCCCTTCGTCGTCCAGCACAACGGCGTACAGGCCAAGCCCAATGGCTGTAACTTCGACGGCGTCCATCCCAAGCCCAATCGCGGCTATCTGGCCTACTGGGAAGTGGGCAGCGGTTGCCCCAACCGCTGGGCGGTAAAGGAAGGCGCCGAGGGCCAGTTGACCGGCTACCAGACCGTCAACAAAGAAAAGGTCGCCACCCGCGAGGAACTCGATCTTGCCTTTCAAAACGTCTGGGACAACTCCGACGGCATGTTCTTCGAACTCTACGAAGACATGTTCTGGCTCGCCGAAAACACCGCCCGCGGCGTCCTGCCCAGGAGCGGAAAAACCGCCGGCCAATGGGCTGATGAACTGCACAAACGGCGCAACGATCCGGTTTTTCCCAACCACATCGCAGCCAAAAACCCGTTCCCGTCCACCCATTCCGCCGTCATCACAAAAGCGGCCCAAACTCTCACCTATATCCACGGCGCCAAGTGCGGCGCCGGCCGCCAGGAATGGGGACAGGTTGTCATCGACGCGCAACCGCCCGCCATCTCCTCCGGCGGCGTCATCAGCGCCGCCGGCTTCGGCGCCTTCCCCAGTGTGGCGCCGGGCTCCTGGATTGAAATCTATGGCACGGCTCTCGCGACAACCTCGCGCGGCTGGGCCGGTGCCGATTTCAACGGCGTCAATGCGCCCGTCGCCCTTGACGGCGTCAGCGTCCGTATCGGCGGCCAGGCCGCGTTTGTTGCCTACGTCAGCGCCGGGCAGATCAACGCGCAGGTGCCATCGAACGTATCGCCCGGCCTGCAACCATTGACTGTCACCACTGGCGCCGGCACAAGCGCTGCGCTCAACATCCAGGTCAACGCCACCCAGCCGGGCTTCAACGCGCCCGCCGTCTTCAAAATCGGCAGCCGTCAATACGCCGCCGCCCTCTTCCCGGATAATGCAACCTTCGCCATCCCCGCCGGCGCGATTCCCGGCGTGCCCTCGCGCCCCGCCCGCCCCGGCGAAACGATAACTCTCTATGGCGTCGGGTTCGGCGCCGTCACACCGGCCATCCAGGCCGGCCAGATCGCGGGCGGCGCCAACTCTCTCGCCGCGCCGCTCGCCGTCTTCATCGGTGGCGTCCGCGCCACCGTCGCCTACGCCGGGTTGGCCCCCGGCGCGGTCGGCCTTTATCAAGCCAACATCGTCATTCCGACCGTCACCGCGGGGGACGCCGTGCCCTTGACCTTCACCCTCGGCGGAACCGCCGGCGCGCAGAGCCTCTTCCTCGCGGTCGGTAACTAACCACAGCCCGGCTAACCGCTTTGTTAACGGAAATCTCGCCCTCATGGGATTGCGTACGGCGTTTCCGGAGTATAAAATCCCGTGATGCGACTTCTGGTACTCGGTTGTATCCTGCTGCTCGTCTGCCTCGGCGCCCCCGCGCAAACCTTCTACGGATCAATTGTCGGAACCGTCAACGATTCCTCCGGCGCCGCCGTCGCCCAGGCCTCCGTCACTCTCCTCAACGCCGGCACTGGCGACCGCCGCACCGGACAAACGGACGGCGATGGCAACTACCAATTCGTTAATCTCCCGCCTGGGCAGTATCGCGTCGAGGTGGAACGTCAGGGCTTTCGCCGCCTCGTCCGCGAAAACATAACCGTTGAAGTGCAAAGCGCTGTCCGTATCGACGCCGCGCTCCAGGTTGGCGACGTGAACCAGGTCATCGAAGTCACCGAACAGACGCCCCTGCTGCAAACCGAAAATGCCTCGCTCGGGCAAGTCGTCGAAGCGCGCAAAGTGCTCGAAATGCCGCTCAATGGCCGCAACGTCTTCAGCCTCGTCGCCCTCGTTCCGGGCGTTGTCCCCGGCGGCCAGTCCAGCCAGACCCCCACCGGAACCAACCCCTTCGCCTGGGCCAATTTTCAAATCGGCGGCGGCCAGGCCAACCAAAGCGCTTCCTATATCGATGGCGCTCCGAACAACTCCAGCTACGTCAACCACACCATGCTCGTCCCCACGCAGGACGCCGTTCAGGAGTTTCGTGTCCAAACCAACAATCTCGGGCCCGAGTTCGGCCGCCTCGCCGGCGGCGTCATCAACCTTTCCACTAAGTCCGGAACCAACAGCTTCCACGGCAGCGCCTACGAGTACCTCCGCAATCGCTCCCTCAACGCCAACACCTTCTTCAACAACCGCGCCGGAGTAAAGCGCCCCGCCTTCTCGCAAAACCAGTTCGGCGCCAATCTCGGCGGCCCCATTCGCAAGGACAAAACGTTCTTCTTCGGTTCCTACGAAGGCTTCCGTCTCCGCCAGGGCCAGTCCTATGTGTTCTCCGTCCCAACCGATCCAATGCGCGGCGGCAACTTCGCCGATTTCCGCAACGCCTCCGGCGCCATGATCCCCATCTACGATCCCCTCTCCACCTGCGGCCGCCTCGGCAACGCGGCCTGCGCCACCAACGCCGCCGGCGCCGAAGTCATCGCGCGCACGCCCTTTCCCGGCAACACCATTCCCACGAACCGCATTGACCGCGCCGCCCGCGTCCTCACCGAACTCTGGGGCCGCCAGAACTCCCCCGGCCTGCCCTTCACCGCCGTCAATAACTTCACTGCCAACGCCAGCGTCGGCGGCGATCAGAACCAGTACAACTCCCGCGTCGATCACACCGTCTCCGACAAGCAGCGCGTCTTCGTCCGCTATACCTACTGGAGCAATCTGAATCTGCCAATTGACCCCTACAACACCAAAACCTGTGTCGACCGCTGCACCGAATCCATGAATACCAACCAGGCGGTCATCGGCGACACCTATACCATCACGCCGACCATGTTCCTTGATCTCCGCTTGAGCTTCAGCCGCTTCAGCTACGACCGCACAGCACTCACCGCCGGCTACGACCTCACGCAACTCGGCTGGCCCGCCGCCTTGAACACCGCTGTCGCTGTCCGCGTTCAGCCCATTCCCCTTGTCACCGGTTACAACGGCGTCTTCGGCACCAACGGCACCGGCAGCACCATCGTCGCCCGCAACGATGTCTACTCGCTCAGCCCCAATCTCACGAAAATCTGGGGAAAACACACCTGGAAGTTCGGCGGCGAATGGCGCCGCAACACCCACAACTACTACCAGCAGAACAACCCCTCGGGTTCGTTTAATTTCGACGCGCTGATGACCTCCGTCAATCCCCTCGCCGCCGCGGGCACCGGCAACGGCTTCGCCTCCTTCCTCCTCGGCATGGGCTCCGGCGGCGGCGTCACCCACAATAACTTCGTCGCCGGGCAAATGATCTACCGCGCCTTCTATGCCGGCGACCAGATGCAGGTCAACTCTAAACTCACCCTCAATTTCGGCGTCCGCCTGGAACAGATGGGGCCATGGTCGGAACGCTTCGACCGGCTCGTCGTCCTGCTTCCAAACGCCGAAAACGAACTGAACGGCCGCGGCGGCTTGAACTTCAAGGGCCGCTTCGGTCTCGTCAACTCCCCCGATAGCCCAAGCCGCAACAACAACGAACTCCGCAACGTCGTCTCCCCGCGCTTCGGCCTTGCCTACCGGCTGAACCAGAAAACCGTCATTCGCTCGGGCTACGGCGTCTTCTTCCTGCCCAACGATGTCGCCTTCAACACCGCCCCCAACATCGACATCGCCAACGCCTACACCACTCCCTTCCTCGGCACCACCGATGGCAGCCTCACCCCGGCGGACCGCCTTTCCAATCCGTTCCCCAACGGCATTGTCTCCGCCCCCGGCCGCGGCGCCAACATCCAGCGCCTCTTCTACGGCCAGGGCGTCAGCGCCCCTCTCTACAAGGATCCCCGCGCCAATACCCAGCAGTGGAACTTCGATATCCAGCGCGAAATCCTCGGCGGCATGGCCATCGATATCGCCTACGCAGGTTCCAAGGGCACCCATTTGCCCGGCCCGAATCAAGTGCTGAACCAACTGCCCGAATCGTTCCTCTCGCAAGGCGCGTCCCTCCTGCAGCAGGTGCCCAACCCGTTCTTCGGAGAAGTGCAGCTCGGCGCGCTCGCGCAGCGCAACGTCGCCCGCGCCCAGTTGCTCCGCCCCTATCCGCAGTACACCGGCTACAATCTCGTCGCGCCCATGAACCGCAACTCGGTCTATCATTCCGCCCAAATCAAAGTGGAAAAGCGCTTCGCCCAGGGCGCCTCCGTCCTCGGCAGCTACACCTTTGCCAAACTCATCAGCGATACCGACACGCTCACCGCCTGGCTCGAACCCGGCGGCGGCCTCGGCGTTCAGAACTGGTACAACCTCCGCGCCGAACGCTCCGTGGCGCTTTACGACGTGCCCCACCGCGCTGTCATCAGCTTCATCTATGATCTGCCTTTCGGCAAGGGCAAGCCCTTCCTCGCCAATGCCAATGGCGCCGTGCAGCGCTTGGCTGGCGGCTGGGGCGTCAACGGTATCACCACTTTCCAAAGCGGCAACCCGCTCAATCTCACCATGGCCGTCAACACCACCAACTCCCAGGGCGGCGGCCAGCGTCCGAATTCAACCGGCGTCAGCGCCAGCCTCGACGGCGCGGCGCAGGGCCGCCTAAATAAGTGGTTCGATACCTCCGCCTTCACCGCCACCCCGACCTTCCAGTTCGGCAATGTCGCCCGCACCTTAACCGACGTGCGCTCCCACGGCATCGCCAACTACAACTTCACCATCTTCAAAAACACGGAGATCAACGAAAGGTTCGGCCTCCAGTTCCGCACGGAGATTTTCAATCTCTTCAATCGTGTCCAATTCGGCTACCCCGGCACCGCCATGGGCAACCCGCAATTCGGCGTGATCAGCGGGCAGTATAATGATCCGCGGTTGATCCAATTTGCGCTCAAACTGGTGTTTTAGCTCGAAAACAAGCCTCGCCCTCTCGCTCGGCGCCGCGCTCCTGGCGGCGCCGGGCCTTGTCCTCTTTCGTCCCGTATCGCTGCCCTTCTCCCACCGCCATTCCCCCACCGCGCAAAAATACCTCGTCGAAACAATGGGCGGCGGCGTCGCTCTTCTCGATTACGACGGCGACGGCCGCCTCGACATCTTCATGGTCAACGGCGGCAAATTGAACGATCCCGCCGGCTTCGCCCGCACCGCCGCCGCCTACACCAATCGCCTCTATCGCCAACAGCCCAACGGCGCCTTCCTCGATGTCACCGCCCGCGCCGGCCTCTGGGGCGGGCCCGATATCTACGGCATGGGCGCCGCCTCCGGCGATATCGACAACGATGGCGACGCGGACCTCTTCGTCACCGGTTACCGCGGAACGGTGCTCTACCGCAACAACGGGAACGGCACCTTCTCGCCCTCCGGCGAAGCCCAGGTCCCCGGTTGGTCCGTCTCCGCCGCCTTCTTCGATTACGATAACGACGGCCTTCTGGACCTCTTCGTCGCCCGCTACCTCGATTGGCGCCTGGACCGCAACATCCTTTGCGGAACGCCCTTTCACGCCTACTGCCGGCCCGACAAGTTCAACGGCGTGGCCAACGTACTCTTCCACAATGAGGGCAACGGCCGGTTCCGCGATGTCAGCATTCCGTCCGGAATCGGCGCCGTCATCGGCAAGGGGATGGGCGTCGCCGCCGCCGATTATGACGCCGATGGCTTCACCGATCTGTTCGTCGCCAACGATGGCATGGAACAACACCTGTTTCATAACGGGCGCAACGGCACCTTCACAGAGCGCGCCTTCCTCGCCGGCGTGGCTCTTTCCGACGACGCCCGCACCTACGCCGGCATGGGCGCCGCCTTCGGCGATTACGACAACGATGGCCGGCCCGATCTCGTCGTCACCAATCTCGCCCTCGAAAAATTCGCCCTCTATCGCAACGATGGCGATGGCCGATTTTCCTATACGAGTCTCACCACCGGCCTCGCCGGGCTCACCGCCCCGCACTCCGGCTGGGGCGTCGGCCTGCACGATTTTGATAACGATGGCAACAAAGACATCTTCGCCGCCCAAAGCCACGTTCTGGACAACGTAGAAAAAATCCATTCCGGTCTTCACTACCTGGAGCCTCCGGCCCTCTATCGTGGAACCGGCGCGAAGTTCGTCGCCGTGGATCTGAAATTGCCCGCCGCCGCCTGCCGTGGCGCCGCCTTCGGCGATATCGATAACGACGGCCGCATGGACGCCGTCGTCGCCGTCCTCGGCGGCAGCCCCATGGTGCTCCTCAACCAGGCGGGCCGGCCCGGCGTCACCGTCCGCCTCGTCGGCCGTCGTGCCAATCGCGATGGCGCCGGCGCCCTCGTTCGCGCCGGAACCCAAACCGTCGTCGCCACCGGCGCCGGAAGCTATCTCGCCGCCGGCGATATCCGCGTCCACCTGGCCGGCCGGCCCGATACCGTGGAGATTACATGGCCCGGCGGCCACCGCCAAGTGCAGAAATTGCCGCCCGGTCCGTCCGTTACCGTGGAGGAGAACAACTGATGTGGCCTCTGCTCTTTCTCGCCTTGGCCCAAGCGGTTACACCGGAGCTCCGTCAACACGTCGAAGCCGGCATGCGCGCCCGCGCCGCTGGTGATCTCGCCGCCGCCGCGCGCGAGTTCCAGCGCGTCACCGAACTGGCCCCCGAACTCGCCGCCGCTCACGTGAACCTCGGCAGCGTCTACATCCAGATGCAGGACTACCCCCGCGCCACCGAACCCCTGCGACGCGCCCTGCGCTTGAATGCCAACCTCCCCGGCGCCCATCAAATGCTCGGTACCGCGCTGCTCTCGCAGGGCGCCGCCGCCGAAGCCATTCCGCATCTGGAAAAGGCGGAGGAACTCGACCTGCTGGGCATCGCGCTGCTCGAAGCGGGCCGCCCCAGAGACGCCGTGGACCGCCTGGAGGCCGCCCTCCAACGCCGCCCCGGCGACCCCGATCTGCTCTACTACTTAAGCCAGGCCCACGGCCAACTCGCCAAGCAACTCTTCGATCAGTTGCGAGCGATTCCTGCCGCCGCCGCCCGCACGGAGCAAATGCTGGCCGCCGCCGCCGCCGCCGCCGGCCAGCGCGATCAGGCCGAAAAGCACTTTCGCGCCGCCCTCGCCGCCCGCGCCGGTCTGCGCGGTGTCCACTTGGCCATCGGCGAACTCTTCCTCGCCAACGGGGACTACGCGCGCGCCGAACCCGAGTTCCGCGCGGAGACGCAACTGGCGCCCCTGTCCGCCGTGGCCGCCTATCAGCTCGGCCTCTCGCTGTTGAATCTCGGCAAGGTCAAGGAGGCGCTGGCCGAACTCGACCGCGCCGAACGGCTCCAGCCAGGCATGCCGCAAACCCTATTGGCGCTCGGCAAAGCCCACGTTGCCCTCGGCAACAACGCCGGCGCGGAGGCCGCCTTCCGCCAGCTTCTGCGCGTGGAACCCGATTCCACCTTAGCCGAAGCCGCCCATCTGCAGTTGGCGCAAATCTACCGCCGCCTCGGCCGCGTTGCCGAAGCGGATCAGGAAGCGAAGTCCCTGCAGAATTTACGCCAGCGCCGGCGGTAGCGGCGCGTTGTAAATAACGCCGTTCGTTTCCAGCGCCTCCAGCGTCTCGCTGTCCATCGCCAGCAGCTCCGCCAGCGTCTGCTTCGTGTGCTCCCCCAGCAGCGGCGCGGCCGTCGCCGGCGCCTTCGCCGGTTTGATCGCCGGCCCTGTCACCTGGTGCGTTCCCGCCGTCGCGTGCCGCAGCGCCGGAAACATCCCGCGAAACCGGCTCTGCGGATGGTCGGCCACCTCCTGAAAATTCAGCACCAGCGAACTCGGAACGCCGTCCCGTTGCAGCACCGCCAGCCAATCTTCCGCCGTCTGCCGCGCGAACGCGGCGTTCAGAATCTCGTCCAGCGCCGCGCGGTTCTCAATGCGCAGTGGGTTGGTGGCGAATCGCGGGTCGTCACCAATCCCCAGCGCCCGGCGGAACGCCGTCCACAGCTTATCGCTGCCCGCGGCAATCGCAATCGGCCGGTCCGCCGTGTTGTATACGCCATAGGGCACCACCGTCGGGTAGCGCGTGCCCATTGTGCCCGGCACTTTGTAATCGCCCAGAAAACTCGCGTAATTCGAACTCATCGCGGAAATCATGCTGTCGAACATGGAGATGTCCACGTACTGTCCCGCGCCCGTTTTGTGCCGCGCGTGAAGCGCGGTCAGTATGCCGATCACGGCGAACATGCCCGCCGTGATATCGCTCACGCCATACCCGCACCGCGTCACCTCCCCGGCCTCGGTCCCGGTGATCGACAGCAATCCGCTCGCGGCCTGCACCACCAGGTCCATCGCCGCTTCGTCCCGCGACGGGCCGTCCTGCCCATAGCCGGAAATGGAGCAGTAAATCAGCGCCGGATTCACCGCCGCCAGCGCCGCGTAGCCCAGTCCCAGCCGGTCCATCGTCCCTGGCCGGAAGTTCTCCACCAGCACATCCATCTTCGCCGCCAACTCCCGGCACAGCGCCACGCCCCGCTCCTGTTTCAGGTCTATCGAAATGCCGAACTTCCCCCGGTTCAGCCCCAGGAAGTAGCTCGCCTGGTCGCCCGCAAACGGCGGCCCCCACGCCCGGCCCATGTCCCCCAGGTGCCTGGGCTCCAGCTTGTAAATCTCCGCGCCCGCGTCGGCAAGCAGCAGCGTGCAGTACGGCCCGGCAAGGGCGTGGGAAAAATCGAGCACTCGAATTCCGGCAAGCGACTGGGGCAAGTGTTGAGTGTATAACGCCGCCCCTTCACAGCGACACGCGCACACACCCCGGCCGCCGTTCCACCCGAAAAGGCGCCCGCACAAACCGGCCAATCACCTCCATGTTGGTCTCCGCGTGCCCGTTCAGTTGCACCGCCGTGAAGCCGCCCCTGCCCGCCAGCGCCAGCGGCAACAGCAGTTGGTCCGCCAGGTGCTCCCCCGCCGCCGCCGTGGATTCCAGATACGCCTTCGCCTCATGCACCGCGCGTTTGGCCACCGATTCCGCGCTCACTCCCACCTCGCCAAACGCCGTGAAAATCTCCGTCACCTCGGCCGATTCCACCTCAAGCATAAACGCATTCCCCGGCCCGTTCGATTCCCGCGTGCCTTTCATCACGCGCGCCTCCGCCGGCCACGCCAGCATCTCCAGCGCCTTGGCAATCTCCCGTTCGGCAATATGCGCCGGCAGGTTTGCAATCAGCCCAATCGCGCGCCGCCCGCTCACCTCCCCACGCTCACCCAGCTCCAGCGCCGCCAGCTTCCCCGCCGGCTGAATCGCCGCCGTGAACCGCCCGCCCCCGGCCGGATAGAATCCGTAGCGCTCCAGCTTCACCTCCACCGCTGGCCCCATCCGGTTCACCAGCGGTAAGAACGTGCGCTCCAGAAAATCGAACGGCGGCGCGGCCGGGTTGTGCGTGCCGCCTTCCAGCGTCAACGTGCTTGGCCCGCCCGCCAGCAGCAGCGCCGGCAGCACTGTCTGGAATACCAGCGTGGCGCTGCCCGCCGTGCCCACCGCGAAGCGGTAGTCGCCCGCGCGCACCGCGCCCGGAGTAAACGTCAGCCGCGTGGACCCAAGCGCCGCCCCCGTCACTTCCGCCCCGCAAATCTCCGCCGCCGCGTTCACCGCCGTCAGGTGCTGCCGCAGCAGCCCCGGCCGCGCCCGCCCGGCGCGAATGTTATCAATCTGGAACGTCTGCCCCGTCACCACCGCCAGGCTCAGCGAGGTGCGGAGCACTTGCCCTCCGCCCTCGCCCTGCGCGCCGTCTATGGTTACCAACATCGCATCACCCCTTCACGCACACCACCTGGCGCAGCGTGTGGACAATCTCCACCAGGTCGGCCTGCGCCGCCATCACATCGTCAATCGACTTGTACGCCGCCGGCGTCTCGTCAATCACATCAGCGTCCTTCCGGCACTCCACGCCTTCGGTCATCCGCGCATGGTCGGCCACCGAAAACCGCCGCTTCGCCTCCCCGCGCGACATCGCCCGCCCCGCTCCGTGGCTGCAGCTATGGAAGCTCTCCGCGTTCCCCTTGCCGCGCACAATGTAGGACCGCGCGCCCATCGAACCGGGGATGATCCCCATATCGCCTTCCCGCGCGCGCACCGCGCCCTTCCGCGTCACCAGCACGTTTTCGCCGTAGTGGTTCTCCCGCGCCACGTAGTTGTGATGACAATTGATCGCCTTCACCTCCGCGCCGAACGCGGGCACTTCGCCGCACTGCCGCACCGCGCCCACTATCTGTTCCATCATCAGGTCCCGGTTCCGCCGCGCATAGTCCTGCGCCCACTCCACGGCTTCAAAGTAATCGCCGAAGTCGTCGGTGTTCTCAGGAAAATACGCCAGATCAATATCCGGCAGGTTGATGAAGAACTTGCGCATCTGGTTCCGCGCCCGCTCAATAAAGTACGTGCCCATGCGGTTGCCAACGCCCCGCGAACCGCTATGCAGCATGAACCACACGGCGTCGCTTTCGTCCAGGCAGACTTCAATGAAGTGGTTGCCCGTGCCCAGCGTCCCCAAGTGGTTGGCGTGGTTGCCATGGTCCAGCTTCGGGTGCTTGGCCAGTATCTTGTCGTACCGCGGCTTCAACTCCTCGCTCCACACCGCCGCCGTGCGCTCCGGTATGTTGTGCCATGCGCCGCGGTCGCCCGCGCGCCCATTGTTCGTCCGCCCATGGGGCACGGCGTTCTCAATCGCGCTGCGGATATTCTTCAGGTTCTCCGGCAGGTCACGCGCGTTGAGCGACGTCTGCACCGCCATCATTCCGCAGCCAATATCCACGCCCACCGCCGCCGGAATAATCGCGCCCCGCGTGGGAATCACGGAACCAATCGTCGCGCCGATGCCGTAATGCACATCGGGCATCGCCGCAATCCACTTGAATATGAATGGAAGCTGCGCGGCGTTGGTCAACTGTTCGCGCGCCGCGTCTTCCAGCAGGACGCCTTGCGTCCAGGCTTTCACTAAACCGCCCTTCGGGGCATGGATGATGTTATAGGTCACGGGCTTATTCTCCTAGTATGGTGGGGCCGGCAAAAAGGTTGGAAGAGACGGGCCATTGGAAAGATGTAGTCTCATCCGGCATTCGGCCCCGCATTGGTTTCACGCGGCGGCTTCAATCTGGGCAATCCAGTGATCGGGCTCCAGTTGGCCGCTTGCAAAGTTGGCGATCACCGCAAAGACGCTGTCGGAGAAACCGCCAATGTTCAATACATCGGCGCGCTCCTCGGCCTGCGTCGTCTGGTTCGGTTGTATGTCCAGGCACACCAGCCGGGCCCGCGGGTTGCGTTCACGGAAGCGTTCCCACTCCTTCATCAGCTTCGTCTGCCGGCCGTTGGATGCGTCCGCCCAGCTTTCGTTGTCCGATACCAGGATCACCACATCCGCCTCCGCGCGGCGCTTGTTCAGCCACGCCAGCGGAGCGCTGATGCTGGTTCCCCCGCCGCCAATGGCGGCCAGCTTTGCGGCATTGGTCATGATGCTGTCG
Source organism: Bryobacterales bacterium (assembly GCA_016789905.1). GTDB lineage: Bacteria > Acidobacteriota > Terriglobia > Bryobacterales > Bryobacteraceae. The sequence continues at coordinate 39,206 of JAEUQC010000054.1, forward strand.
CGCGGGTTCAGCTCCGTTTCCGTCACCGTCTGTTCAAACGGCAGCACCGTGGCCCGCGGGTTCTTCCGCAGCACGGCTGCCGCCACCAGCGCGGCGACATCCATGCACGTCACGGCCGTCGTCGCGCCCTGCCGGTAACCCGTCACCGGGCTCAGCATGGAGCCCGAAACATCCGGGCACACCACCACCGCGCCTTCCACCTGCGGCACATTGGCCACCGCCGTCTCCATCGCCTCCTGCAGCGCTTCCTTGATCGGGGCCGGCGCGTCCGCGTTCTGGTACGCGGCCAGCAGTTGGTAAGGAAACGCCCGCGCGTGGGCGATCTCGCGCGCGTCGCGAAGCCGGGCGGCCAGCAGTTCCACCAGCGCCGCGTCCGTAAAAACGCCGTGCCGGCCGAAGGTGTTCAGGTTCATTCTCGTGGCCTGCCACGATGCCCGGCGGGCAATCGTCTTCCAATCCTCCCGGCTCACCGCCAGCGCCCCGAGCAGCGGAATCGGAAGGTCCGGAACCTCCAGCGTTTCGCCCCGCTTGAACATCTCAAACTGCTTCACCAGCGCCGGCAACTCGTCGCCGCCGTCACGCCGTCCCAGCATGTAGCCGTAAAAGGCCTCCCGCGTCCGCGTGCCCGGCTTCGGGTGCGCCATCCGCAGCACGTCTCCCAGCGAGGGGTTCTGCCCCGCCGAGGCGCGGAACAGCGCCTCCTCCGTTCGGCTGGCAAGCCACTCGCTCACCAGCCGCTTGGGAGCACTTCCCAAGCTCTTGCGGCCAACCGCGCCGGAACGCAGTATCTGGACGTAGCTTCGCAACATGCCCAGCGTATCGATCACGCGGTGGAACACTTGCTCGTGCAGCTTCGCGTCCCGCCCGGCCAGCACCGCCGTCAGCAACGCCGGCGTGTCCTTCATGTGTGCCTGGCCACGCGTGTAAATGGCGGTCCTGGCAACGAAGGCCGGCGGTACGGCATTGGCAAGCGAAACGGTCTGCGCCAGTTGTTCCCCCGCCGAAGCGTAAAAGGTCTGGTGGAAGCAGCCCGTGGCCGCGTACTGCGCCAGGGCGTGCTTCGCTGTGAACTTGTAGGCCGGCGCGTTTTCGGCGTTGCGCGTTTTGTTGTGGAGGAGATTCTGGTTGGCCATGCGCATATAACTAAGGCACGCGGTGTGCCAAACGGAAAGTGTTGATTCGATTGTGGTCCACGCTTCGCCCTCCCGCGTATTAGGATAAAAACGTATACTCACGGATATGAAAACGGTCGTCATCGGATTCCTGGGAACCGTGCTCGATATCGGCAAAACCGCCGACCGCTGGCGCGCCTGGCGCCCCACCGTCTCTATATGCCGCCAGCCAGACCTCATCATCCACCGCTTTGAACTCCTCCACTCGCACAAAGACAAAGCCCTCGCCGAACTCGTCCGCCGCGACATGTTGAGCGTCTCCCCGGAAACCGACGTGCGCCTGCGCATCCTTGAGTTCGACGACGCCTGGGACTTTGAGCAGGTCTACGAAACTCTCTTCGCCTTCACCCGCGCCTATCCCTTCGACGACCGCGAGGATTACCTCGTCCACATCACCACCGGCACCCACGTCGCCCAAATCTGCCTGTTTCTGCTGACCGAGGCGCGGTGGATTCCCGGCCGCCTGCTCCAGGCGTCCCCGGCGCGGGACCGCGCCGCGCCCGGCGATGTCAGGATCATCGACCTCGATCTGTCGCGCTACGACGGCATCGCCTCGCGCTTCCGGCAGGAGGCGGCCGCTGGCGTGTCATTCCTCAAGGGCGGCATTGCCACCCGGAACGCGGCCTTCAACAAGCTCATGGACCGGATTGAGCACGTCGCGCTCGCCACGCGCGATCCCCTTCTGCTCATGGGTCCCACCGGCGCAGGCAAATCGCGGCTCGCGCGCCGCATCTACGAATTGAAAAAAGCGCGCCATGCCGTGAAGGGCGAATTCGTCGACGTGAACTGCGCCACGCTCCGCGGCGATGGCGCCATGGCGGCGCTCTTCGGTCATACCAAGGGCGCCTTCACCGGCGCCCTGCAGGCGCGCGCCGGCCTGCTGCGCGCGGCCGATAACGGCGTATTGTTCCTGGATGAAATCGGCGAACTCGGCCTCGACGAACAGGCCATGCTGTTGCGCGCGCTGGAAGAAAAGACCTTCCTGCCAATGGGCGCCGACACGCCCAGCCGCAGCGAGTTCCAACTGTTGGCCGGCACGAACCGAGACCTGCTGGCGCGCGTGCGCGAGGGCCGCTTCCGGGAGGATCTGCTGGCCCGCATCAACCTTTGGACGTTCACGCTGCCCGGCCTGCGGGAGCGGCCGGAGGACGTGGAGCCCAATCTGCAGTTTGAACTGGAGCAGTTCGCCCGCCGGTCGGGCACGCAGGTGACGTTCAGCAAGGAAGCACGCAAGGAGTTCCTGGACTTCGCGCTCTCCCCCGATGCGGCGTGGCGCGGGAACTTCCGGGACCTGAACGGCGCCGTGGTGCGCATGGCCACGCTGGCAATGGGCGGCCGCATCTCGGTGGATCTGGTGCGGGAGGAAGTGGGGCGCCTGCGCGCCGCGTGGGAGCAGCCGGTGTCCTCCGTCCTCGCCGAATACGTGGATGCCCCGGCGCTGGCCGTCATGGATCTGTTTGACCGCGCTCAACTGGAGCACGTGTTGACGGTGTGCCTGCGTTGCCGCTCCATGTCGGAAGCCGGCCGCGTGCTGTTCGGCGCCTCCATCGGCCGCAAGGCCTCCACCAACGATGCCGACCGGCTCCGCAAATACCTGGGCCGTTTCGGCATCGAGTGGGCGCGCCTGGCGTCGAAGCCGTGAACTCCCCGGCTATTGGTTCCAGGTGGCCACGGCACTCCAACCGCTATCCCGTCCGGCGTTCGTCAACACAATCTGCTGCACATTCTTATTCCCGGTGAAGGTGCTTTTGCGGCTCATCCCAATCCGCACGGTCAGGTCCGTTCCGGCGTCGGAAACAACGGCGGACGTGCTGCCGTGCAACGTGCACTGGCTGTTCTCAATTGTGTTGGCGCTGCCCAACGAAAGCGGTCCCATCACCGCCGTCAGCGCGTCATTGAATAGGTAGAGCGCATTTGTCCCGCGGTCATAAAAGCCGTGGCATGAATTCGCGGTCACCACTGGCGCAACGCTCAGCACAAAGTAGACCCGGGATATGTTGAACGCACCCGACAATTCTCGTGCGGTAAGGCTAAACTGCTGCGGCGACCCAGTGGCGCTGGCTGGAGTGGATGGAAGGTTAAAGGGTGGCGACGGAGCCGTAACCAATGGACCCCATTGCGAGATTTGAAACCATCCGCTGTCCCGGCTCGTTGCGTCCTGCGCAATG
>JAEUQC010000064.1 GCA_016789905.1 Bryobacterales bacterium
GGCCGCTCGCTGAGTTCCTCCATTTCGAAGGCGCGAATCATGATCTGATCGCCAGGACCCAGAACATAATTTGGGCGTAAGCGGCCGGTGGAAACGTCTGCCGCGGGTGCCTGTGGTGCGGGTTCGGCTGGTTTGGCTGCCGGTGGCGCCTGCTGCGCCAGCAGCGCCGTGCATAACAAAAGACCTGAAAGGACTCTAGGCATTGTCTTTTCCATTATCGCTTGTACTACTAGCTGGCATCAGGCGCTTCAGATTTTGGTTCATCTCCGAAACTGTCCTATCAATGGCGTGTAGTGTTTCCACTACCTCACGGTCGGCGGTCTCGCCCTGCTCTCCGCGAATGATGCTCTGCATGGCGGAGCGGGCCAGTTCGGAGATGCTTCTGGCGCCACGTGCAGGGCAGAGGTCTACCAACCGATGGAAATCCTCCTCTGAGACGCGGAAATACACAATGCGTGTTCTTGGTTTTAGAATCGACACGAAAGAACCTCTTGCCCGCCCGCTGCTTCTGGCGTTAGAGTCCGCGAACCCAGTCCGCGTTCACTTCTACAGCAATGGAACGCTGTAGAAGGCTGATCGAAAGAATTAAAGAAGACTTGCCGTCCAGGGCGGTAAGGATCCCCTCCGCCCCGGTCAATGGTCCGCGATCGATGCGCACACGCTGTCCAATCTTAAGAAAAGGGTGCGGATTTGCAGCCATTTCGGCAAGTACAACGGTGCGAATATGATGAAGTTCGGATTCGTTGACTGGCAGTGGGTCTTGGCCCGAACTGACAATATGAACAACGCCAGGAGCACGAAGGACCTGCGCGCGCTCATCCTTATCGAAACTACAGAAGAGGTAGCCGGGGAAGAGCGGCTGGTCGATCATCTTTACTCGGTCTGACCAGCGCCGCCGCCGTTTGAAACTCGGTAGAAACGTCGCTAAACCACGATTGTTCAATGCATTACAGGACTGTTGTTCAAAATTGGAACGTACTCGCACGGCAAACCATGCAGGGTTCTCCGCATGCAATTCCGAGTTGTAGTCCGTCACCAACATGAAAATATGCGAACATGCTCCCGCCCTTTCAGTCCCAAATGTGCGCTTCGCACAGAGTTGACGACTTGCGGGTGCCACTCCATCGTGGAAGACTCTTTGACAATTGTCAACACCCAGACGTACTAGTACCTTGGTAGGTATTTGTGACCATATTTTCTTTGTTTAAAACCCGCTACAATCGAAATCACACAGCGACTGCTCTGTATCTTGCAACACCAGGGCCAACGCCAATTGTTTATGACTCAGTCTGTCTCCTCATCAAGCGTTGGCGGCGTTGGACCAGCACATGGCGTATGGAAGTGGGCGCTCATCTTCGGTGCATTACTGCTGGTGTGTTATTGGCAGACGATCTCCGCGACGGCGATCTTGCTGACTTCCAGTGACGACATGGCGCATGGTTTCTTCGCCCCTATCGTCGCGGTGTTTTTGCTGTGGTCGAATAAGGACAGAATTATGGCTGGCCTATCGGCGCCGAGCCTCTGGGCGTTGCCATTGCTGGCGCTAGGGGCGCTGCTGGCTGTCCCGGCGAGCCTGGGCGCATCCACAACCATTTCCCGCTTTGGGTTGCTGTTTTCACTGGCTGGATACGCGCTGGTCCTGGGGGGCGTGCCACTGCTGAAGGCGGTCCGATTCCCGCTGGCGTTGTTAATTTACACGTTTCCGATTCCTGCCGTTTTGTATGGTGAGGTGACGCTGCCCTTACAGCTTCTGGCGAGCCGGCTCGCCGAGATGTCGTTCGAAATTCTGGGTTACAGTGTGTTGCGGGAAGGCAATATCATCGAGCTTGCCAACCAGCGATTGTCGGTTGTGGAAGCGTGCAGCGGACTGCGGTCCTTGGTAACGCTGTCTTTCTTTACGGCGGCATACGCCTACCTAATGGAAGACAGGAATTGGGTGCGGCTACTGCTTCTGATCGCGGCGGTTCCATCGGCGATCTTTATCAACGCCATGCGGATTACGCTGACGGGGATACTGGGAAAGTATAATCCGGCCTGGACAAAGGGCACCGTGCACGATATTACGGGGTGGGTGTGTTTCGCCATTGGATTTATTATTGTATTGTTAATCCACCTTACGGCGAAGCGCTGGACGGAAAAGAGGAAGGCGTCGTGATACGGCAAACTGGAATTGTTGGAACCGCGTTGCTGCTTCTCACGGCGCAGGCAGCCCTCACTCACTGGTTATCTAGAACGGAGTTTATTCCTTCACCAGGACCAATCGCCGAGAATGTTCCCGCAACGATTGGAGAATGGAACCGGTTCCAGGACGGGGTGTTGGAGCCGGAAGTTTACGAAATGCTCGCCCCGGATGATGTGTTGAACCGGACTTATAGAGACTTGTCCGCTTCTAGCGAGTTGAACCTCTTCATTGGCTATTACAAGACACAGCTCAGGGCGAAAAACGCCCACGACCCGAAGGTCTGTTTGCCGGGAGCGGGCTGGAACCCACTCGTCTCGAAAGAGATACCGATCCGTGTTGCCGGCCTGTCAGAACCGGTTCATGTCAACTATTATGTGATATCCAAGAACGGTGAGCAGGCGGTGGTCCTGTATTGGTTCCAGAATTACAAAACCGCTTATACATCCGAGCAAGGCCTGAAGTATTCACGCGTTCTTGACAACATCCTGGAAAACCGTACCGACATGGCGCTGGTAAGGATCGTGATATCGGCAACAAAGCCCGGAGTCGAACCAGCGACGGAAAAGGCGATGGAGTTTGCCAGCCTCCTGTACCCGTCGCTTGGGAAACAATTTCCGCGTATTTAGCGTTTTGGCTCTGTCGATCCACGGAGGGTTAACCGATAGAATTGATAGAATGTTAAGTAGCGTGGTATGCCCGTGAACCTTCCCCATCTTCGCCCGGTCCTGGCGTTCGTGCTGATTCCACTGCTGGTGCAACCTGTGGGCGCTCAGGCCCCAGCGACGGCTGTCCCTGCCTTGCCGGCGGTCTCTTTGCGCGTGCTGGTGCTCGAAGGCGCCAACGCCATCAACAGTATTCCAAATCGATCAGCGACATTTCCCGTTGTCGAGGTGCGTGACGAGAACGATCTGCCCGTTGAAGGCGCCGAAGTCGTCTTTGAGCTTCCCGCGACCGGGCCGGGTGGCAC
>JAEUQC010000080.1 GCA_016789905.1 Bryobacterales bacterium
CATCGCCGGCAACGGCGACGTTGCCAACAAGATCGGAACCTATTCCGTCGCCGTCCTGGCGAAGGAGAACAACGTTCCCTTCTACGTCGCCGCGCCCATCTCCACGCTCGATCTCACCCTCACCGACGGCTCGCAGATCCCGATCGAAGAGCGCGCGGCCATTGAAGTGACGAGCGTCTTCGGCGTCCCCGTGGCCCCGGAAGGTGTCAACATTTGCAACCCTGCGTTTGACGTGACACCGAACAAGTACGTGGCCGGCATCATCACCGAACACGGTGTCGCCACGGCCCCGTTCAACGAAAGCCTCCGCGCCCTCGCCGCCAAGTCGGTCAAAGCGTAGCCGCCCGCTCGCCGGATGAGGCTCGGCCAACCTGTAGCCCCATCCGCGAGAAGCCCCACCTGCAACTGAACTCGTCGCCGGGACATGCTTGAGCGTGTCCCGCGACGCGAATACTCACCTCACCCCGATTATCGAGGATTTTTGAAGCACGACAGCGCGGATCTGTCTCCGCTTCCGTGTCTGCGTGGCGCTGCATCTCGCGTCGATCAAATCACTGAAGTGACTTTTAATGAGTTCAAAACTCCGGACCTTTCTTCTGATGGGAGCGATATGCGGATATGAGAGATTTTGGGAGATGTACGTATTTGAGAACTTCGTCCAATAGGTGCGGATCCAAATAAAGCGGCGCATTACTCGCCACTTTCCACTCAGGGAGAGCCACTTTCTTCCTGGAACGTCTCCCGAAGAAACCGTTCTGCCAAAGCAACGGTTCGCGAGCCGGATGCTTAGCGTTATCGATGATAGCCTCAAGTTGCCCAGCGAGGCGCACTTTGGGAATTGCCATGCGATCTCGCAAGACAAGCGCGCGAGGTGAATGATCCAAAGTACAGAACCGCCGCAACTCCCAAACGGAGCGATCAAGCCTCACCAGATCGTGTCCGTTCGCATGGTTAGAGATCTCGAAATAGCGGGACTGACCATACCTGTCAATGTAGGCAATGAATTCCTCAGTTGGTCGGACCAAATTGAGTTTGAGCTTTCCTGAGCTTTCGATCGCGGCCAATCCAGCGGACAGATCGTGCTTTATCTCCTTTGCCGGGATCCGGTGCAGCAACAAGATGCATTTAACGTACTTCTCGATTGCTTGTTGAGAGGACCACAAATATTGAAAGTGAAGTTGTGCCCGACAAGCCATCCTCGCCGCAATGTAATCGCCGTCTGCGACGTCACGAAAGGACCTAATCGCGAAACTATTCAGCAGTTGATCATTTGTCGCACGCATAGCTCGTTCCTACTCCCATCCGGCAGAATTCACCCTCAGCCAAAACAACCCACCCAGTGCGCCAAGAGACAGCCGCTCTTACGGCTTCACCACCGTCCCATCCATCGCCCTGTCCAACCGGTACGGCCCGCCATCCCGCGCCTCCGGCATCGGATACTTCGCCGCCAATTCCTCGTTAATATCAATCCCGAGCCCGGGCTTCCCGTTCCCATACAAATACCCCTTCCGAATCTCCGCCGTCCCCGGCAGCACGTCATAAACCGACGCCGGAAAGTGGTTCTCCTCCTGAATCCCAAACGCCGGACTCGAAATGTCCACGTGATACGCCGCCAGTTGATTCACCGGGTCGTTATCCCCGCCCTCCTGGAACGCCGTCTTGCACCCAAACACCTCGCACATCGTCGCGATCTTCTTCGCCGGCGTAATCCCGCCAATACTCGAAACCCGGCACCGCACAAAATCAATCAGCCGTTGACTAATCAGCGGATAGTACTCAAACGGGTGCGTGAACAACTCCCCCACCGCCTGCGGCGTCGTACACACTTTCCGGATCTCCTTATACCAGTCCAACTGTTCCGGGGCCAGCACGTCTTCCACAAAGAACATCTGCAATGGCTGCATCCGCCGGCAGAATTCTGCCGCGTTCATCCCCGACAAATGCGAATGCACGTCATGACACAGCTTCGGCTCAAACCCAACCTTCGCCCGCACCTGTTCAAAGTTCTTCGACACCCGTTCGACATAGACTTCCTCATCAAACGCCTGCCCCGTGCGTCCGCCCTCCGGCCGCGACCCCTGCCCCGCCGGTATAAACCCGCCCCCGCCATACGCCCCAAACTGCACGCGAATATGACGGTACCCCGAAGCCATCGACTTCTGCACCGCCGCCGCCGCCGCCGATGCATCCGCCCCGCCCACGTGGTCATAACAAGGCACCGCATCGCGGACCTTCCCGCCCAACAGCTCATAAACAGGCATCCCTGCGCGCTTGCCCTTTATGTCCCACAGCGCCATATCCATCGCCGCCAGAACGTTGTTGTTCACCGGCCCATTCCGCCAATACGTCTTCAAATGGGAACTCTGCCACAAGTCCTCAATCTGGTCCGGATCCTTCCCAATCAGCCACGGCCGCAGATGGCTTTGCAGCGCCGCGATCACCGCGTCGGTCTGGAACAGATTGTTCGCCGACCCGATGCCATACAGCCCCGGCTCCGACGTGATGATCTTCAAAAACGCCCACCGGTAGCGCGCCCCGCCGCTAGTGGTAATCACCTTCACATCTTTGATCGTCAACTTCGGCAGGCCGGCCAGCGCGGGCGCGGCCCACAGGGATTGCAAAAGCGTGCGGCGGTTCATGCTGAAAGTGTATTCGGTAAACACTCGCGCCGCCACAACCCCTCGCCCAAGCTCATATACTTCCTCCATGCGGAACCTGCTGCCGATTCTCGTTCTTCTCGTTCCCACACTCCCAGCCGCTCCCCGCGCCACCGCCTCCGGCACGGTGTTCGACGACGCCACCAAACAACCCATCCCCAACGCCACCGTCATGGTCTATTCCGCCGGCGTCAGAACCGGTTACGATCAGTTCTGCCCCACCTGCTACGTCGATTGCGGCAAACGCGCCACCACCGCTGACGACGGCACTTTCACCATCCCCAACCTCAGTCCCGATCTCATCTTCAATCTCCTAGTCGTTCACGAGGGCCACTCCGCCTCATTCCTCAACAAAGTCGACCCCGCCGCCGGCCCATCCCGGCCTGCGCACCTCAAGCCTCGCGCTTCTCCCACCAACCCCGCCCAGCTTGTCCGCGGCCGCATCGCGGACTCAAAAGGCCTCCCCGTCCGCGATGCCCTCATCTCGCAACAAGGCGCCATCTTTGAAATGGGCCGCGCCTTCGGCGACCGCGACTGGATCGATCTCGTCGCCGTATCGAACACCAAAGGCGAATTCGAAATGGCATACAGCAAACCGATCCAATCGATGATCCTCCAAATCGCCCCTCGGGGCATGGCGCCCAAGCTCGTCGCCCTCCCCACCGGGCCTAAGACCCACAACATCACCGCCACCGACGGCGCCGTCATCCGTGGCCGTCTCGTGGCCAACGGCAAGCCCGTCCCCAACGCCGAACTCGGCCTCAAGACCCACAGCCAGTCCTCCGGCACAACCTTTCCGGAGATCCGCATCGGAACGAACGAAAAGGGCGAATTCGTCATCACCAACGTGCCCGCCGGCCGCATCTGGGACCTCTACCCCACCATGGAATCGCTGGCCCCAAAAAACTTAGCCGCCAAGTTGACCCACGTGGCGACGAAGGACGACGGCCAGGAAATCGACATCGGCGATATCGCCGCGGCCCCTGCCCACACGCTAAAAGGCCGCATCCAACTCAGCGACGGCGCTCCCATTCCGCCCAACATGCGCCTCAGCGTTTTCGCCAGCCGCCTCCCTGACCGCCAGACTATTTCCCTTCCACCGGATGGCGCCTTTGCGTTCAAAGGCCTCGCCAAAGGCGTGTACGTCATCAGTCCCGCCGTCAAGGGCTACCAGCCCCTGGACCCCGAACAGCCCTTGGAACTCCTGCTCGACGGCGACACAGCCGATTACAACTTGACGCTGAAACCGGTGGCCCCGCGCCCGGCCAACTAAGCCGTTCGCGCCAACTCACCGCGATTCTCATACACCTTGCGCACCGCTGCGGCGATGGATTCCATATCCGCGCGTTCGCCGAGCAGATAGCGGTGCTCAAACCAGACAGCCTCCCGGCACGCCCGGTTGCTGGCCGCGCACGTCTCGTTGTAGCGCTGGAACGATTCGTCGAACAGCGGATTATTGAACAGCGAATGGGCATAGCCGCTAGAGCCGGGCACCCCCTCGGCGGCCATTGCTTCCAGGAACCGCTCGCGCGTGGCGCCGAAGGCGGACTCAACAAAACGCAGACAATAAATGTGCCACGCGTGGCCCGTCGCGTACGCCGGAACCGCCATCGGCCGGATGCCCGGAATCTGCTCGAGTTGGGCCGTCAGCCACGCCCCGTTCTCCTGCCGCCGCCGCGTCTGCTCCGCCAGCCGTTCCAGTTGGGCCAACAGGATGGCCGCCTGAAATTCCGTCAGCCGGTAGTTCCAGCCCAGCCGGTGATGCTCATACCACGGGCGCCCCTTCTTGCGCCCCACCCACACCAGGGATTCGGCGATCTCGGCCAACCGCTCATCGTTCGTCACTACAATGCCGCCCTCGCCGGCCGTCATGTTCTTGGAGGCTTGAAAACTAAACGTCGCCATGGCGCCAATCGAACCCAGCGGCTGGTTCCGCCACGCGCCGCCGTGCCCGTGCGCGGCGTCCTCCAGCACGGGAATGCCGTGGCGGGCGGCAATCTCCAGAATCGCTTCCATATCGGCCGCCAGCCCCGCGAAATGAACGGGAATGATGGCCCGTGTCCGCGGCGTGATGGCGGCTTCCAGCTTTCCGGCGTCCAGGTTCAGCGTGTCGATGTCGATATCGCAAAACACCGGATTGGCCCCAATCAACATCGGGGCGCTGGCGGTGGCAATGAACGTATAGGGCGGGACGATCACATCGTCACCGGGCTTCACGCCCAGCGCCTTCAGCCCAATCTCCAGCGCCGCCGTGCCGTTCACGCACGCAATGCCGTACTTGCAGCCATGCGCGGCGGCAAACTTCTGCTGGAATTCGGCCACTTTGGATGGCGACGCGGCGCCGTCAATGGCCTCTCCCAGTGTGTACCGCCACCACTGGCCGGAACGCAAAACTTCAAGCGCCAGCGCCTCCTCCCGCTCTCCGTGAACGGGCCAGGAAGGGAAGGGCTGGGTGCGGACGGGTTGTCCGCCGAAAAGGGCAAGCTGGTTCATGGTGTGGACTCCGTTGGGTTGCTGAAATAGTGGCCGGTAATCATCTCCGCCAGGCCCAGAACACCGGCGCCGGCAGGCAGGCGGGCAAAGCGAATGCGGACCTGCGCCGCGGTTTCCGGCAGCGCGTGGCGCCGCAGCGCCGCGGCCAGTTGGTCCAGAAACTTCTGTCCGTGCAGGGCCAGCCGGGCATCAATCACGATCAGGCCTGGGTTGAATAGGTTAACCAGGTTCGCCAGCCCCAGGCCAAGCCACGCGGCTACGCGGCCGGCGCTCTTGTTCGCACGCAGCCCGGCCACCGCCTCCAGGCACCCCCGCGCGCCGCACGCACAGCGCGGGCCATTCGGCTGCACACACACATGGCCGAACTCCCCCGCCGCTCCCGTTTCTCCATAAACAAGCCGGCCATCCATGTAGATCCCCGCGCCAATGCCCGCTCCGTAGTCTATGTAGATGCTGGTGGTGGCGGCGGTGTCATGTTCGGCCACCGCCTTCGCGCGCGTTCTGGATTCCAATGTCACCGGCAGGCCGAATTCGCGTGTGAATATCTCCCGTAGCGGCACATCCCGCCAGAACGGCAGCGTGGAGGAGGTGAGCGTAACCCCGCGCCGGCTATCCACCAGCCCAGGGTCCGCTAGGCCGATTCCAATCGCTGGCGCCGGCGCCGCCGCCAGCGCGCGCCGGGTCATCTGCCGCAGTTGGCGAAGCAGCGTCGCCCGCCCGCCGGAAATCCGGGCCGGCTCTGAGAACAGTTGCTGAATGCGCGGCGTCAGATTGGTGACGCCGGCGGTAACCGTTTCATCGTCGAACTCAATCCCGACAACCGAACGGTGGTTCTCGTTCAATTGCAGAATCACTCCTTTGCGCCCGCGCGCGCCCGGCTCCGTGCCGGCTTCCTGGATGCGTCCGCCGGCCAGCATCTCCCGGACCAATGACGACGTGGCGCTCAACCGGATGCCGGTTAGCGCATGAATGCGGCCCCGGGACAGGGGGCCCTGCGCGCGCAGCAGCGCCGCAATCGTCTGTTTGTCGCGATCCGGTTTCGGGGCCACCAGTCTCTACACTAGAGCCGGGCACGCCAGCCGTCAAGGGCATTCTTTCCGAAATCGGAAAGAATGCCCTTGACCTTCCTCGCGCCACGGCATAGCCTAAGGGGGGATGTCCGCCGACGCTCCCCATCTACGGCGCGTGCTGGGCCTGTGGGACCTGGTGCTCTACGGTATTGTGCTCGTGCAACCCATCGCGCCGGTCCCGTTGTTCGGCATCGCGCAACAGCTTTCGGCCGGCCACGCCGTCACCACCATCGTCTTCGCCATGTTCGCCATGGCACTCACCGCGGTCAGCTATGGGCGCATGGCGGCGGCCTATCCGTCGGCCGGGTCGGCCTACACCTATGTCAGCCGCGGCTTGCATCCATCGCTTGGCTTCCTCACCGGCTGGGCCATGTTCCTGGACTACCTGCTGGTGCCGCTCATTTGCACCATCTACGGCGCCATTACACTTACGCGCATTGTGCCCGGCGTGCCTTATGCCGCCTGGGTGGTGATATTCGCTCTATCGATGACCGCACTAAACCTGCGCGGCATCCAGTTCACCGCGCGCGCAAGCTGGGTGCTCATGCTGGTAACCACCGGCGTTATCTCCGCGTTCATCTTCCTCGCGGTGCGCTATCTCGGCGCCGGCGGGCTCGTCTCCAGCGTGCCGTTCCACGATCCGGCAACGTTCAAACTCGGCACGGTGCTAACCGCTACTTCCGTGGCGGCGCTGACCTATGGCGGCTTCGATGGTGTAACCACGCTGGCCGAAGAGGTGGAGAATCCACGCCGGAACGTCATGCTGGCCGCTGTCGGGGTCGTGCTTTTCACCGGGCTTTTCGGCGGGTTGCAGATCTATCTGGCGCAGCTAGTGTGGCCGGACTACCGGACGTTCGGAAACCTGGAAACGGCGTTCCTGGATGTCAGCCGCAAGGTAGGCGGCGAGTGGATGTTTCAATCGCTGGCGGTGGTGCTCATCGTTGCCAGTTTCGGCTCCGCGCTCACCGCGCAGGCCGGCGTCTCCCGCCTGCTCTACAGCATGGGCCGGGCGCGCGCGCTGCCCGCGTTCTTCGCGCATTTGGACGCGCGCACCGCATCGCCGGTGTGGAACATCGCCATGGTCGGGGTGATGGCGGCTGCCGGGGCCATGGTGCTGAACTACGAGCGCTCGGCGGAATTAATCAATTTCGGCGCTTTTCTGGCATTTATGGGCGTCAACGCGGCGGTCATGCGGCGCCGGGATTTGGGCTGGCTCTCCGGCAAAGTGCTGCCCGCGGCGGGATTTCTGTTCTGTTTATCCATCTGGCTGAACCTCTCGCGCCCTGCCATGTGGATGGGCGGTGCGTGGTTTCTGGCGGGCCTCGTGTTCCACCTGGTGCAGCGGCGCCGCGCCGAATCGTTTGTATTTGAGGAGTAAGGGCTATGCGTTTTGTCTGGTTCGTTTTATTCTCAGCATTGTTGACGGCCGGGCCGGCCCTAATGCCCCGCCCGGCCAAGATGGAGCCGCTTTCCGGCGCGCAGAAAGTGGACGCCGCCTTCCGCATCGCCTTCCAACGGGCGGCCGCGCCCCGCCTGCAAAGGGCCGCCGCCCGGTTCCTGGAACGTCTCACCGCGCAAACCGGCATCCCCTTGAAGCGCGGCCCGGCCGCCTCGGTCGGTGCGGCGAACTTCATCATTGACTGTGCCCAAACCGTGGACGCTCCCCTGACGCTCGAAGAAAACGAATCCTACCGTCTGCAGGTCAACGTCGAACAAACCCGCCTCACCTCCCCGACCATCACCGGGGCCCTGCGCGGCCTGCAAACCTATCTGCAACTAGTGGAAGTATCCGGCAAAGGGTTCGCGGCGCCATCGGTCATTATTGAGGACTCCCCCCGCTTCCCCTGGCGCGGGCTGCTCATCGATGTCACCAGCCACTTCATGCCCGTCCCCGTTATCGAGCGGACTTTGGACACGATGGAAGCTGTCAAGTTGAACGTCTTCCACTGGCACCTCACCGACGACCAGGGCTTCCGCGTGGAAAGCAAGGTGTTCCCCAAACTCCACACCTTGGGTACCGAAGGCGACTTCTACACGCAGGCGGAAATCCGCCACATCGTCGCCTATGCGCGAGACCGCGGCATTCGCGTGCTGCCGGAGTTCGACATGCCCGGCCACTCCGGCACCTGGCTCATCGGCTACCCGGAGTTGGCCAGCGCCCCAGGGCCCTATTCCATCATCCACACCTTCGGCGTCTACGATCCCGCACTCGACCCCACCAACGAAGCCGTGTACGCGTTCATAGACCGGCTTGTGGCAGAGATGGCCGGGCTGTTCCCGGACGCCTATTTTCACATCGGCGGCGACGAAGTGAACGGGCGGCAATGGAAGCAGAACGCATCCATTCAGGCATTCATCAAGCAACGCGGCTTGAAGGACGAGGCCGGCCTGCAAACCTACTTCAACCAACGCGTGCTGCCCATACTAAAAAAACACGGCAAACGCATGATGGGCTGGGACGAGATTCTGCACCAGGATCTGCCAAAGGACATCATGGTGGAAGCCTGGCAAAACCATGAGTCCCTGGCCCAGGCGGCGCAGCGCGGTTACAAGGGCCTGCTGTCATTTGGCTACTACCTGGACCACTTGAAACTCGCCGGCGACTACTACGCAGTGGACCCGGTGGGCGGTCCGGCGGCCACGCTTACCGCCGAACAGAAGAAGAACATCCTGGGCGGCGAGGCCTGCATGTGGACCGAGTTCATCAGCCCGGAAACCATCGACTCCCGCATGTGGCCCAAAAGTGCCGCCGTCGCTGAACGGCTCTGGTCGCCCGCCACGGTGACCGACGTGGCCGATATGTACCGTCGGCTGGACGTTGTCACGCACCGGCTCACCTTCGCCGGCGCCCGGCACGTAACCAACTATGAACCCATGCTGCGGCGCATCGCCCCCTTCGCGCCGATTGACGCCCTGCGCACGCTGGCCGACACGCTGGACCCCACCGGAATCGAACACCGCGAAGTCTTTCAACGCTACACGCAGGAGACCGAACTGAACCGCCTTGTTGACGCCGCGCGCGGCGATAGCGCCGTGGTCCGCGGCCTCGAATCAGACGTGCGCGAATGGCTGCGCGCGCCAACGCCGGAGCGCGAAGCGGCCATCCGCCGCGTTCTCACCGCGTGGCGCGATAACCATGCGCGCCTGCTGCCGCACGCGCCCGCAAGCGCGCTGCTCGCTGAGTTCCTGCCGCTGTCGGAGGATCTGGCCCGCCTCGGCGCTGCCGGCCTTGCGGCCATGGACCTTCTCGCCTCCCGCCGCGCCGATGCGGCCTGGGCGCGCGAACAGGCGCCGTTATTGGACCGGACCGCCAAGGTGCGCCTGGAAGTCCGCATGGCCGCCGCGCAGCCGGTTCGGCTGCTGGTGGAAGGCGTTAGCCGGTAACCAGAAATTCCACCGTCGAGTTGTTTTCCACAATCCGCCGCATGTCCCACGTGGATTGAAACAGGCAAACTGGCCGGTCGTTCTGGTCCGTCGCCAGCATCACCGACGATCCGGAAATCCCTTTCAGCTTCTTGGCCTCCGCCAGCGTCACTTTCGGCCACCGGACACACACATAGTTCAGCGGCGAACTGATGACGCGGACGTTGTATTCCTGCAAGAATCGCGCCTCCACCACATCGAACTGCAGCCGTCCAACGCCGCCTAGAATCGGCTCCCGCCGAATCGCGTCCACCGGATAGTAGACCTGCACCACACCCTCTTCGGCCAGTTGATCCATGCCCTTGCGGAACTGTTTGTTGCGCGTGACATCGTCGTTGCGAAGCGTGCAGAAATGCTCCGGCTGGAAAGCCGGCATGCGCTCGTAGGCAATATCCGGCAGAAAACTCACCGTATCCCCAATGGCAAACAGGCCAGGGTTCACAATGCCAACCACGTCCCCGGGGTAGGCCTCATCAATCGTTTCGCGATCCCGCGCAAAAAGGCGATGCAGCTTCGTCATCCGAATCTTCTTGCCCAGCCGCGAATTGTGAACCCACAGGTCCCGTTCAAACCGCCCGGAACAGATGCGCAAAATCGCCATACTGTCGCGGTGCTGCGGATCCATGTTGCCCTGAATCTTAAACACAAACGCGGAAAAACCGGGCGACCGCGGGTCGATCGGCGTGCCATTGCTCGCGCGGGCCACCGGCGGCGGCGCCAGCGTCACCAGCGCTTCCAGAAACGTTTCCACGCCGAAATTGTTTAGCGCGGAGCCGAAAAAGACCGGCGTCTGTTCCCCGGCGCGAAAGCTCGCTTCGTCGAAATCCGGCAGCACGCCTTCTATCAGCGCCAGTGTTTCCCGCAGTTCCTGGGCGTCCTTCGCGCCCAGCAACTCCTCCAGCGCTTCGCCTTCCAATGACCGTGTCCAGGCCTCGGCGCGCAGTTGGCTGCTAATGGAAGTGCTGAACTGCAGCAGCCGCTTGGTGGCAAGGTCAATGACGCCGCGGAAGCGGTTCCCGGCCCCGACCGGCCAATTGATCGGCGCCGCAGAAATGCCCAGCAATCGCTCTACTTCGTCCAGTAGCTCAATCGGATCCCGGCCCGGGTGGTCCATCTTGTTGATGAACGTCAGAATCGGAATCTTGCGCAGCCGGCAGGCGTCGAACAGCTTCCGCGTTTGTGGCTCAATGCCCTTCGCGCTATCGATCACCATGACGGCGCTATCCACCGCCGTCAATGTGCGGTAGGTGTCTTCGCTGAAATCCTGGTGACCCGGCGTATCGAGCAGGTTGAACAGGCATCCCTGGTACTCGAACTGCAGCACCGTGGATGTAATCGAGATCCCGCGTGCTTGCTCGATTGCCATCCAGTCCGACGTGGCGTGCCCCCGGTTCTTCTTCGGCCGCACCGCCCCGGCGGCATGAACAGCGCCCGCGTACAGCAGCAGTTTCTCGGTCAGCGTCGTCTTCCCCGCGTCGGGATGGGAGATGATGGCGAAAGTGCGCCGGCGTGCTATCTCCTGCGCAAGCGAAGCTTCGGCGGCTGTGCCAGCCAGTGGCGAATTGGGGGTCATGACGGACTGCAAGTCAACTCCAGAGGGATTGAAAACCTGTCTATGCGTTGGGGGATTGGGAGTAGGCTTGTGTGGTTACATCCGCCATTTGATTGTGAATTGACCCGGTTCCTTTGTCAATTTCCCGCACCGGGGAGCGGATAGAATGGCGGAAGTCCTTATGCACACAGAGCCACTCCGCTTAGGCATTGCCGGTTCCGGATTCGCCGGAAAATTCCATCATCAAAACCTGCGCGGTCTGCCCGCGCGAACCGTCGGCGTCACCAGTTCACGGGCCGTTTCCCGCGAAGCTTTCGCCGCCGAATTCGGCGTGAAGGCCTACGACAGCGTGGACGCCATGTTGCCCGACATCGACGTGCTCGACATCTGCACGCCGCCCTCCTCCCACGCGGCCTACATCCGCAAGGCCGCCGCCGCCGGGAAACATGTCATCGTCGAAAAGCCCTTCCACGGCTTCTTCGGCTCGCCGGAGAAGTTCTCCAAGGAAGAGATGCTTGCCGCCGTCACGGAGGAGTTGCGGGACTTGCAGCGCGTGGTCTCTGAAAGCGGCATCCTGCTCGGCTACGCTGAAAACTACATCTACGCGCCGAGCGTGCAGCGAGAACGCCAAATCCTGGAAGCCACTAAAGCACAGATATTGCGCATGACCGCCGAAGAATCCCACTCCGGCTCCCACTCCCCCGTCTATGGAATCTGGAGCGAGCAAGGCGGCGGATCGCTCATCGGCAAGGGCTGCCATCCGCTCGGCGGCGTCTTGTACCTCAAGCGAAAGGAAGGGTTGGCCAGGAACGGGAAACCCATCCGGCCGGCGGCCGTTAGTTGCCGCACACATGCCATCACCAAGCGCCCGTCGTTCGAGGATCGCGGCTACCTGCGCACTGTCTACAAAGACACCGAGGACTACGCCTTCCTGCACGTCATCTTCGACGACGGCATGATCGCCGACGTGATGACCAGCGAACTGGTGCTCGGCGGTGTCTACGACTTCATTGAGGTGTATGCCAACAACCACCGCACCCGCTGCCACATCCAGCCGGTGAAAGTCGTGGACCTCTACAGCCCCGACAAGAAAGAGTTCGCCGGCCTCGACCTCATGGAAAAGATCAGTTCCAATGAAGGCTGGATCCAGGCCTACCCTGAGTTCGGCTGGAGCAACGGTCAGTTCTACGAAATGCACGACTTCATTCACGCCATGCGCGCCGGCCGCCAGCCTGAATGCGACCTGGAACTGGCTATCGACACAACACTCGCCATCTATGCCGGCTATGTCTCCGCGGACCGCTTGGGAGCGGAGGTGGCCGTACCGCTGCTGTAGGTACTCTTTTGCGTCAAAAAGGTGCCGGATTGGAGTATAGTGAAGGCAGACGCTCCTTGTTCAAGAAGCGCCATTTCCCAAGGGCCGGGGCGGATAACAGACACCCCGTATCGCCCCTGATGATCGTCACTGCCGATCGACCGTTTCATAACCTGACCCGACCGGCAAGGTGGAGGAACAGGCTTTATGGTTCGTGAAGATGACGCGCTGGAGTACCACTCCTCGCAACCAGCGGGAAAGATTTCGGTCACGGCAACCAAACCGTGCCTGACGCAGCGGGATTTGAGTTTGGCCTACACGCCCGGCGTGGCCGTGCCTTGCCTTAAGATCCACGACGACCCGGATTTGGTCTACAAATACACCGGCAAAGGAAACCTGGTGGCCGTGGTCACCAACGGTACCGCCGTGCTCGGACTGGGCAATATCGGGCCGGCCGCGGGCAAGCCCGTCATGGAAGGCAAAGCAGTTCTCTTCAAACGCTTCGCCGATATCGACGTGTTCGATATCGAACTTGCTGCTAACAACGCCGAAGATGTCATCCGCGCCTGTCAAATGCTGGAGCCGACCTTTGGCGGCATCAACCTGGAGGACATCAAGGCGCCGGAGTGTTTTGAAATCGAAGAGAAGCTGCGCAAATCGCTGCGCATCCCTGTCTTTCATGACGACCAGCACGGCACCGCCATCATTGCCGGCGCCGCCATGCTCAACGGCCTGGAACTGGCCGGGAAAACGATGGCCGCCGCACGGATTGTCATCAACGGCGCCGGCGCCGCCGCCGTCGCCTGCGCCCGGCATTTTATCCGCTTGGGTGTCACGGCCGAAAACATCATCATGTGCGATTCCAAAGGCGTCCTCTACGAAGGACGCCAGGAAGGCATGAACCCCTACAAAGCAATGTTCGCCCGCCGCACGGAGGCCCGAACACTTACGGAAGCCATGCGCGATTCCGACGTCTTCGTCGGCCTGTCCTCCGCCAACTGCGTGACGCCCCTCATGCTGAAAGGCATGGCGGCCAATCCGCTGGTGCTCGCGCTGTCGAACCCAGATCCGGAAATTCCATACCCCGACGCCGTGGAAGCGCGCCCGGACGCCATCGTGGCCACCGGCCGTTCCGATTACCCGAACCAGGTGAACAACGTGCTCGGCTTCCCCGCCATCTTCCGGGGCGCGCTGGACGCCCGCGCCACCACGGTGACCGCGGAGATGATGATGGCCGCCACCCAGTCGCTGGCCGAACTGGCCAAAGAAGATGTGCCCGATTCGGTCTGCCGCATCTATGGCGGCGAAGATCTACAGTTCGGGCGCAACTATATCATCCCCAAGCCATTCGACCCTCGCGTGGTTCTTCGCGAAGCCCCGGCCGTGGTGCGCGCGGCCATGCAGTCCGGCGTGGCCCGGGTCAGCGTCGATCTGGAAGAATACGGCCGGCGCCTGGAGAACCGGCTGAGCGCCGGCACCGGCGTAACGCGGCTATTAATCCGCAAGGCGCGCCATAAGGTGTGCCGCGTGCTGTTCCCGGAAGGCGATAACCCCATCGTGCTCCGCGCCTGCCGCACGGTGCTTGACGAAGGAATCGCCACCCCGGTGCTGCTTGGCAACCGCGCCAAAATTGAGCGGCTGGCCGCGGAGGTCCATCTGGATACAACCAAACTGGAGATTGCGACTATCGACACCCATCCGCGCCTGCCCTTCTACGTAGAGGAGCTCTACCGGATGCGCCAGCGCAAAGGGATTACCCGCGTGGAGGCCGAACTGGCGCTGCGGAATCCCAACCTGTTCGGCGCCATGATGGTGCACCTGGACGATGCTGACGCGCTGGTTACCGGGCTCAGTACGCACTATCCCGATACGGTGCGCCCGCTGTTGCAGGTAATTCCGCTGCGCCCTGGCGTCACCCGCGCGGCCGGCGTGTATCTGGTCATCCCCTCAACCCGCGCCAAGCTCTATTTCCTGGCCGATTGTACGGTGAACATTGATCCGACCGCGGAGGAATTGGCGGAGATCGCTCTCGGCGCCGCCGAAACCGCGCGCCGTTTCGACGTCGAACCTCGTGTCGCCTTTCTTTCCTATTCGAGCTTCGGCAGCAGCCGCCACGCTTCGTCGGAGAAGGTGCGGCAGGCGGTGCAGATACTGAAGACGAAGGCGCCGGACCTCAACGCCGACGGCGAGATGCAGGCCGACACGGCGGTGCTGCCGGAGCGGTTGGAGGGCACATACCCATTCAGCACATTGAAGGGTGGCGCAAACGTGCTGATATTCCCGAACCTGGATTCGGCGAACATCGCCTACAAACTGCTTTCCTCGCTAGGCGGCGTGCAGGTGGTGGGGCCGATCCTGACTGGGCCAGCCAAGCCGGTGCATGTCTTGCAGCGGGAGGCGTCGGTAGCGGACGTCGTGAACCTGGCGGCGTTGGCCGCCGTGGAGGCGCAGGAACTGACGCATTCCAAGAGCGGCGCCGAGGCCCGTCTCATGCGGCGTATGTTAAGAGGGGATTAGGAAGCGAACTAAAGGTCAGGCCGCGCGGCCCCGGTGGTAAGCTAGATAGAGAGTCGGGGCGTAGCGCAGCCCGGTAGCGCACCTGCCTTGGGCGCAGGGGGTCGCTGGTTCGAATCCAGTCGCCCCGACCAATCTTCCTGGATTTCCTTGCGCCTGGAAACGAAAACTCGTCTTTTCAAAGCACCGCTAGGCTCATTGGCCAGCGCTTACCTCAGTCGCATCTGCGCGGGAGCGACATACGGGGAAAGATCCACCGGTCTGCCTGCAGCCAAGTCATCGTAAATCGCCCGCATCGTCTCGCTGCCCACTCCCTTCCGCAAGAACCTGAAACCGGACGACACAATGTACTCGCGGGACTCTTCAAACGCCATCCATCGGCGCTCAATACCCTCCGCCGCGGAACCGGTCGTATTCGATCCCGCTAATATGTCGAGCACTACATCGCCAGGTTCGGTCAGGAACCTCAAGAAGAATTCCGGCGGATTCACGGGAAAACGCGCCGGGTATTGCTTCGCCCCGGTTGCCTTGCATCCGTTGAGGTATTGCCCATTCGACTCCGTGTTGGGGATCTGCAACAAGTTTGATGGAATCGCGCCGCCGTTATCCTTGGCGCGAATCTTCCGCGTATTTACCCATTCTATTGTGCCCTGCAGCTTCGAAGGGTTATACCCGTAAACGTCCTCGGCCAGAAAGAAGCCAAGCTCATCACACATCTTGATTGGAACTCGAAAGTTGTAATGACCTCTGGACGGAATGCCCCTCTCGCAGGAGCCGCCTAGGTCAAGTACGAAACTGCCATCGGTTTTTAGAACGCGATACACACGGCGCGCGAACTCGGCAAGCCAGTTAACGTACTCCACCTGTTCCCTATTGCCATATTCCTTTTTGCGCTGTACGGCGACAGGCGGACTCGTGGCTGCCAGGTTCACGCGATTCGCCGGCAACGCGTCAAGAACCACCAGCGAATCGACGAAATAGGCCTCCCCAAGGCCTGTTCGATACGCCGGTTCATGTCCCGGCAGCGCTATCGCTCGTTGTTCCAACACTGGCAGCGTGGCGTTCCTTCCGTCATCATGTCGCTACTTTAAGGCTGTAGACTCATAGTCATCAATTGGCCCAAATTGGGTGCAGAATGAACCGCTCAGGGAAAGTTCCGCCGCTTCGTGATTCCTTCGCGGCGAAGTTGCGAGAAGTTCGGCTCTCCAGGGGATTGTCGCAGGAGAAGCTAGCGAGTTATGCGGCCTCCACCGGACTTATATCGGCTCCGTCGAACGCGCCGAACGAAACGTCTCCATAGACAACATTGAGAGGCTTGCGAAGGCACTCGCTATCGACGTGCGAGAGCTGTTCGGAGGTCCCAAATGACGCCTCATCCAGACAGCGCGCTGCTGCGGAAGTTTTTTCGTGCGGTCCGCCTGTATCACGATCTCGCCTCAAAGCATGGAATCAGCGACATTTTCCAGGACAACGGCGGCAAAATTCTGCAAGTCCCGCTCTTGGTCGGGCTCCGGCCGCTCCCCAGCCGGGAGGGCGACGACGCAGTGGACGAGAACGGGATCCAGTACGGCCTCAAGTCGGTCAACATTGATTTGACACGAAGCTTTTCGACTCATCATCACATGAACCCGGCAATCATCGCGAAATACCGCTGCGTGAACTGGATCTTCGCCGTATATCAGGGCATAGAGCTCCAGAAGGCCAATTTGACGACTCCAGGCAATCTTGAACCCTACTACCAGCGCGGGCACGACAAGTGGCACGCCGACGACGGCAAAGACATCTACAATCCAAAAATTCCGCTCAAGTTCGTCGAGGAGAACGGGGCCCTGATCTACGAAAGCCTGCCTGCGCCTGAGCCAGAGGAGATCGCGCTCCTGGAAGCGCAAAACCGTCGAAATCCGCCAAGCGGCTCCAGGCGTGGTGCGAAGGCCCAGCGTCCCTCAAAGAAATGGAGTTGCGGTGCGCTAGGCAGCCTACCGTCTTCGAACCAGGCAGCCGCCCGAGTTAAGTCCCGCGTCGCATCTGGTTCGGCAGTTCGCAGTCGGAGGAGCGCAAAGTGACACCCCTCCCGCCCATTCCATCTACAATCACCTAAGTGCCCCTCTCGCGCCTGGCCCCCATCGCGCTACTCCTCCTCGTCATCTGCTTCTTCTGGAAGCTCACCATGACGGCGGAGTTCGTTTGGTTCGACCATCCCGACATGGTCTACATCGAAATCCCCCGCCTCCAGTTCCAGGCACGCGAATTCCACGCCGGGCACTTCCCTCTTTGGGACCCCTCCATCTGGGCCGGCCAATCGCTCATCGGACAGACGCAACCCGGCCCGCTCTTCCCCCCGCAACTCCTCTTCCTCCTCGCGCCGCTCCGGGATGGCTACCTGCGCCCGGAGTATTTGAACTGGTACTGGGTGGCGCTGCACGCCATCGCCGCGCTCAGTTGCTACGCGCTCTGCCGCGATTGGGGACGCAGCCGGGGCGCGTCGATTCTGGCCGGCATCGGCTTCGGCTGCGGCGGCTTCCTCGGAACCGTGGCCTGGGTCGATGTTGCCGCCGGCGTCGTCTTTCTCCCGCTCATCGCGCTCTACCTCTCCCGCGCTTTGGACCGCCCTCGCCCTTGGACCAGCGCCGCGCTCGCTGGCCTCTTCCTCGGCTTATCCTGGCTCTGCGGACACCACGAAGTCCCGCTGTTAATGTCCCTTGCCTTCTTGACTCTCTGGACCGCCCTCGCCTGGCTGGACCGCCGCCGCTGGCCCCTGGCGGCCGTCTCCATTGCCGTTGCCGTCCTCATCGCCTCGGCCCAGGTGTTGGCAACCGTCGAATTTGGCCGGCTCTCCAAACGCTGGGTGGGCGCCGCCGAACCCGTCGGATGGAACGATACAATTCCCTACACCATTGCCACCATCTATTCCATGCCGGCCCGGGGCATCCTGCAAACCTTCCTCCCCAGTGCCGACCGCTACGCCGATTGCGCCCCGTTCATCGGGCTTGCCATTGTCACAATGGCCCTCGCCGGCTTCGCCTGGGGCGGGCCCCGGGCTCGCTGGCTGGGGTTGCTGGCCGGCGTATCTCTGCTGTTCGCCCTCGGCGCGGCCACGCCTCTCCATGGCTCGCTTTACTCGTTGATACCGGGCCTGGGTAAGGCCCGGATTCCCGTACGCGCGCTTGCGCTTTTCCATTTCGCCCTCTCCGTATTGGCCGCATACGGCATGGACGCCTCGCTCGCCCGCGCTGAAGCCCGCCGCGGCCGCTGGCTCGCCTGGGGCTTGGCGGGTCTCGGCGCCGTTGTGCTCGGTTGGGCCATCGGCGGCGCGCCTTTCGACGATCGCATGATCCTCTCCGGCTTCCTGGCCCTTGGTCTGGCCGCGACCCTTTTTGTCCGCGTGCAGCCGGCCGCCTTCGCGGCCCTGTGGATCGCCGCGGCCATGGTGGAGTTGCACGGCGTCAGCACTGCCACGTATTCATCGAAATACCGCGAAGACCAGAACCGCTTCCGCCGCCTGCTCGACGAGAACAAGGACATCGCCGATTTTCTGCGCGCCCAGGAACGCGACGGCCCCGTCCGCCTCGATGTCAAAGAGTCCGAAATGCCCATGAACTTCGGTGACTATCACGGCGTCGACGCTCTGGGCGGCTACCTCGCCGGCGTGCCGGACAACATCCTGCGCGCGGAGACACACACCGAACGGTCCAAAACCCTGCTCGCCGTCACACACTACCTGGCCAAGGCGCCGGAGCGGCCCGAACAGGTCCCGCTTTTCCAGGGAAAAAGCGGCCTCAAAGTGTTTCGCAACCCCGAAGCGCGGCCCCGGGTGTGGAGCGTCCATGAAGCCGCCTCCGTCAACACGGAGAGCGCACTCCGGGAACGGATTCAAGTAGCGCCCATTCACCTCCACCGCCAAACGGTACTGCTGGGCGAGGCCCCGCCGCTCGAAAGCTGCGATGGCGACGAAGTAAAACTCCTCAGCCGCAGTCCGAACCGCGTCCGCATCGCGGCGAACATGCGCTGCCGCGGCATGGTGATTCTGGGCGACTCGTTCTACCCCGGCTGGGAGGCCCGCGTCGATGGCCAACCAACGCGTGTCTGGGAGGCCTACGGCTTCCTCCGCGGAGCCGTCACCCCGGCCGGCAAGCATGAGGTCGAATTTCGCTTCCGCCCCGGCAGCGTCTATACTGGCCTCGCCTGTTTCGCCGTGGGCCTGCTGCTGACGGCGGGCGTGGCTGCCCTGCGCCGCTAGGTTTGCGGAAACACCTTGCGAATCGCCGCGATAATGTCGTCCACATCGCGGCGCGTGTACTTGGGGTCCATCAGCACACCGCCGTACCGCCCCAAAATATCGATCGTCTTCGGGCACGATTCCGGCCCATACTTGATCGCCTTGCCTCGTGCCGATTGATAACTCGGCCAGTCCGGATGCACCGCCTTGGCCATGATGTGCGGCAGAATCGGCAGAATCACCGATCCGCCAGGTTTGCTGGCGGCCACGTTCTCCGCCTTCATCGCCGCCAGAAAATTGTCCGCCCTCGCTTTGGTCTGCAAGTCGAAAAACACCCCGGCGCCAAGTTCGCCCGCCGGGTCCGGCAGTTGCCGGAACCGCATCCCCGGCAAGTCACGAATGCCGTCATATACCTGCTTCGCGTTCGCCCGCACGGCGTTCACAATCTTGTCGAGCTTTCGAATCTGCGCCAGCAGCACACCGCCCGTAAACTCGCTCATCCGGAAGTTGGCGCCGAAAAACCACGGCAGCCGCGCCTCCCCCGTCTGCTGCGAGTGCGGCGCGCGATAACCGCCAAGGTCGTGGAACCGCGATGCCCGCTCAAAAAGCAGCGGGTCGTTGGTCACCACCGCGCCGCCTTCTCCCGCTGTAATGGACTTGTTGAGCTGCAAGCTGTAAATGCCAATGTCCCCTTGCGACCCCACCGGCCGCCCGTTATAGGAAGCGCCCACGCTCTGCGCGCAGTCTTCAATCACCCGCAGCTTGTGCTTTTTCGCTATCGCCAGCACCCGGTCCAAATGGCACGGATTGCCCTGCAAGTGGACCGCCATGATGGCCTTGGTTTGCGGTGTGATGAGCGGCTCTATCCCATCGGGATCAATGTTGAACGTATCGTCGATTTCCGCGCACACCGGAAGCGCGCCGGCCAGGATGATGGCGTTGAAGCAGGAGTGCCACGTCCACGCCGGCAGGATCACTTCGTCGCCTGGCCCGATTTCCAGGGCCGCCACCGCGCACTGCAACGCCGCCGTACCCGACGTCACCCCAAGCGCAAACTGCGCCTGCATTCTCGCGGCAAACTCTTTTTCAAATTGAAGGACCTTCTGCGGCGGCTTGGCCCCATACCACCGGAACGGTGACTGCGCATCCAGCACGTCCTGCAGTTCTGCCCGTTCCTTTTCGTCGTAGAACTGCGAGCCCCAGTATCCCGGCCGCAAAGGCGTGGCGCGCACTGGCGTGCCACCGTCCTTGGCGAGTTTCGCCGCGGGCGCGGCGGCGAGTTCAGCGGCAGTGAGAGCGGCGACAAATTTTCGGCGTTGCATACGATTCCCTGGAAAAAGCGTAATGCAGTTCCACCCCGGAATCCACCCCCAGGTTTTTCGTGGGGCCTCCCGTTCCGCCGCCGGGAATCCGATTCGGCCCCGTACTCCGCCGCGGTGCAGTAAAGGATCATTTGTTACGGCCCGGCACGCAGCACGACTGTAATCCGAGCCTCAAACCGCGCGCCGGGACATCGCTTTCAGCGTGTCCCAAGACGCTCGGCATCCCCACCCCACAACCGGTTACTCCCCCGGCTACCCGAGCCCCCAGCGCGGCGGTGCTGGTCTGTAACCATGCCGCCAAGCCCACCCAACATCCGACACGCAGTACGACTGCGGGGATATCGCCTTGGCGTGTCCCCCCTTGCCCGTACTTCTCCGCAACCCCGTACATCACGGCAGGCTACAGGTCGCGTAATCCGGTGCCGCCGGTGGCCGGGCTCATCTGCAACCCCGCCACAAGCCGGACGCCGGGAAATCCCAAATGCAACACCAACTCCCGCTGGGGCATCGCTTTCAGCGTGTCCAAGACGCGCGGCATCCCCACCCCCACAACCGGTTTGCCCCTCGGGCTACCGGCGCCGCCGGTGGACTGGCTGTCCACGGGCCACAATCGCTGTCTCCCAGCGCTCGTCAACGTACACCAGAACATCGCCGCCACTCGGCTTTTCTTCCTGCGATTTACCAGCGGGCCGCAATAGCCCCGCACAAGAACCGAACGGGCCCGGCCGTCGGAGGAGCGGCGCGAGCCCGTTGCGGGGGATAACTCGACAGAAACTAGCGAGCGGCCAGCAAAGCACGCAGATGACGAGCCCGTTCCGGCGAACGCAACTGCCGCAACGCTTTGGCTTCTATCTGACGAATCCGTTCCCGGGTCACGTCAAACTCCTGCCCGATCTCTTCCAGTGTGTGCTCCCGGTCACAGCCGATGCCGAATCGCATCCGGATCACCTTCTCCTCCTTCGGAGAAAGCGTCTTCAGGATATTTGCCGTCTCATCACGCACATTCGATTCAATAACCGCGTCCACCGGCGACCCCACCCAGCGATCTTCAATCAAATCGCCCAGCGCCGATTCCCCGTCGCGCCCCACCGGCGTCTCCAGCGAAACCGGATCCCTCGAAATCGTCTTCAGCTTTTGGACCTTCTCCACCGGAATGTCCATCCGGCGGCTGATCTCTTCATTGGTCGGCTGCCGGCCCAGTTCTTTTTCCAGCTCCCGCGTCGCCCGCAGAAACTTGTTCATCGACTCGTTCATGTGAACCGGAATCCGGATCGTCCGCGATTGATCGGCAATCGCCCGCGTGATCGCCTGCCGGATCCACCACGTCGCATACGTCGAAAATTTATATCCGCGCCGGTACTCGAACTTGTCCGCCGCCCGCATCAGCCCGATATTGCCTTCCTGAATCAGATCCAGCAAATGCAAACCGCGGTTGACATACTTTTTGGCCACCGAAACCACCAGCCGCAGGTTGGCTTCCACCAGATCCTTTTTGGCCTTCTCGGCTTCCACTTCCCCGTGCCGGATCACCGTGATCGTGTGCTTCAACTGCCCCACCGACGCCCCGGCAAACTCCTGCTTCTTCTTAACTTCCTTCTTCAGTTCCCGCACCCGCGCCGCGTGCTGCGGGTCCTTCCGCGCTTCCAGCTTGTGCAGTTCGGAATCCAGATGCGTTATCTCTTCCACCGTCCGCTCAATCTCTTTGGCGAACTCACGCCACCGGCTCGGCAAAAACGGCGTGTTCCGAATCGACACGCTCATCTCCACTTGCGCCCGCGCCGCTTTGTAGTAGATCTTCCGGTACGCCTTCTTCACCGCCGGATTCTTCTCCGACGCCTTCGGCGCCGCCGTCTCCAGCAGCTTTTCCAGCGCCGTCATCTGCTTCTTATGCAGCAAGCCCAGGTTTAGAACGCGCTCCGTAAGCTCCTTCCGCATCTTCGCTTCCGCCGGCGTTCCCTCTTCCACGTCTCCCAGATCCACCAGATTATCCAGGTCGATCTCCGCGCGCTTCAACTGTTCGGTAAACTCAATCACCCGGTTCTGTACCACCGCCGACCGGCTGATCGCCTTCAACATCCGCAGCTTCCCGCGCTCCATCCGCCGCGCCAGGTTCACTTCCCCTTCCCGCGTTAATAACGGGACGGCTCCCATCTCGCGCAAGTACACGCGCACCGGGTCGTCCGTATATATGGACTCTTCTTGCTGCTGCGCCGCCTGAAAGTCTTCCCCGTCATGCACTTCTTCCGGATGGAAAAAGTTCGTCTCTTCGTCAAAAGGTAGACCTAATGGCTCGGTTGAGTCGCCAAGGTACTGATCGTCAAAATGATCCATTCATCCCACTTCTCCGCCATCGCGACGGAACAAGCTCGCTGCGTTGTGGTCTTCGGGCGGTGGGGCTATTGCCCGGAAAGCACGCGAATCTCGACCCCTTTTCACAAGGAGCGCCAAGACTGAGTATAGCATCCAACCGCTTGAAAGTTAAGAGCGAATTCGCCCCCTACTCCATTCGATGCCATTCCTCCAAAAAGGTTACCGAACATGCCGTCAACTTACCAGTGGTGCTGAAACAAAACTTAACGTACTATCTTTGTAGTCGAAAAGCCTACCGCACATCCCCTAATCGCTTGCTCAACAGTGTCTGCAACTCGCTTAAAAACGCCTGCTCGTCCTGAAAATCCCGATATACCGACGCAAATCGTACATATGCGATCTTGTCCAGCCCGCGCAGCTCCTCCATCAATATCTCTCCTATATCTGTAGTAGAAAGCTCTCGCTCCGCATTGTCGGCCAGCCGCGATTCCACCTTATCCACAATCGCCGCCAGCTTCGTAATCGATATCGGTCGCTTCTCACATGCCTTCAACAACCCGTTCAGAATCTTCTGCCGCTCAAATTTCTCCCGCCGCCCGTCCTTCTTCACCACCATGTACGGAATCTCGTCAATCTTCTCGTACGTCGTAAACCGCCGCTCGCACGATATGCACTGCCGCCGCCGCCGGATCGCATCCCCCTCCTTGCTCTCCCGCGAATCGATCACCTTATCTTCTTGATGCGCGCAAAAAGGACACTTCATCGTTCCGTTTCCTGGCCTTCCAATTCCTCACTGATTCGCCGCAGGCTCTGCCACCGCAGCCCTTCGCTTGCGGCTAAACCTATTCCTATCGGCAGTATACTCACCCATGTTACCAGCCAGTTGGCCACCGCGATGCCCGCCGCCTCCGCCGCCCCCAGCCCAAATAACTGCGATAGCACCACCGTCCCCGCAATTTGGACCCCGCCCCCCACACCCGGTATCTGCACAATGCTCCCAAACGCTACAAACCCCACGTACACCACCGTATCCAGGTTGCTCATGTGCGCCGTCGCCGGAAACGCCCGGAAAAAGCACAGCGTCCCGCCCGTGATAATCAGCCACTCCACCGCCGTAATCCCAAGCAATCCAACTACATCCGAGGTCTTCTGGCAACAAGCCATCCCGCTCGTAAACGACGCCGCCAGCCCCTTCGTCCTTCCCAGCCACGGCTCAGGCAAAAACGACAATGCGTCCGATAACCGCCCCGCCACCACCTCTTTTGACTTTCCCGCAAAAAACAACACCACCAGGCACGCCGCCGCCAGCACCGCCACCAGTCCCCCACCCACGTTCATCACCCATGCCAAGCCCGCCGAAACATCCCGCCCCGCCGGATCGAAGGCCCACAATCCTGCCCCGAACAGCACCAGCACCGCCAGCAAATCGAACACCCGTTCCAAAAACCACGTCGCCATCTGTGACGAAAATGGTACTTTTTCCATCCTTGCAATCAACCATGGCCGCACAATCTCGCCCGGCCGGCCCAGCAGGATCACCGCCGTGAACCCAATCGCCGTCGCCTTGAACAGCCGGATTCCAGACGCGTCCGGCGCCAATGGCCGGATCATCATTTGCCACCGCAGTACCCGCGCCACATACGTTCCAAGCACCAGCGCCGCCGCTAACCCCATCCAACCCCAGTGCACCGTTGCGTACACCGCCCCAAACGCCTTCCAATCAAAGGACTTAAGCCGCTGCCAGCTCGCCGCCACCAAAATCGGCAACGCTACCGCCGCCACCCATGGCAGCCATCGCCGAACCTTCTGCATTCGTTCCACTGACAAAAAAAAGCCCACGGCAAGCAAGATGCACTGGCGCCAGCTCCGTTGTAAACTACAAAGCGGTGGCTGTGCCCCACAATTCGTGCGAACTTATTATGGCAGATCCTCGTAACTACTTCTGAACGCGCAATCGGCTCACGCGGGGAAATGTGAGCACAGAAACGCGCCAGGAAGGAGTCCGAGGACGAAATGGCACTGGCCGCAGCACTAGACACCCAGAATTTCTCAAACGCCGTCACGTCGGCTTGGGGTTCAGCCCCAACTGCCCGCCTCGGGAGCCGGAGCTTGGAACCAACTTTCGACCTCGACATACAACTGGTGGAGCGTTGCCTCGCCGGGGACGAGGGGGCGTGGGAAGATCTCGTAAAAACCCACACCAGACGTGTCTATTCAATCTGCTTTCGCTTCGTCGGCAAGGACTCCGAAGCCCAGGACCTGACGCAGGACGTCTTCCTCCGCCTCTTTCGCACTCTCAAATCGTTCCGCGCCGGCGAAGGCTCCTTTACCGTCTGGCTCTCCCGGATGACCCGGAATCTGCTCATCGACAACTACCGCCGTACCCGGCAGGAACGCATTACCGATTCCATCGAAGAACAGCTCCCTATGCTGGAGGAACGTTCCGTTGGCGCCGGTAGCCGTGCCGATGGCCTGCTCGCCGGCCGCGAAGCGTCCGAACTGCTGCAAGGCGCGCTCCAACGCCTCTCCCCGGAACTGCGGGAGACGGTCATTTTGCGCGACCTGGAGGAAATGGAATATAAAGAAATTGCCGAAACTCTCGGCGTTCCGGAGGGAACAGTGAAGTCGCGGCTCAACCGCGGCCGGGCCGAGTTAGCCCGCATCCTCCGAAAGTATCAGGTGGCGGTATAACTCCATGACTTGCAACTGCGCGGAATTCGAAATCCTGCTTTGCGACGCTGTCGACGGTACTCTCCGCGGCCAGCAGCAGCAGGCCTTTGAGGCTCACCGCCAGTCCTGTGCCGCCTGTAACGAGCTCGCCACCGATGTCCTTGGCGTCACCGCGTTCATTGAAAGAGTGGCCGAGGTGGAACCGCCGAAAGAACTCCTCACGCGCATCCTGTTTGAAACTTCCGGTTCTAAAGCAGCTAAAGCCGCCGCCCCCGCGCGTGGCGGATTGCTCGCCGGCTTCCGGAACCTCTTCGGGCCCATCCTGCAGCCCCGGCTGGCCATGGGGATGGCGATGACAATCCTCTCCGTGTCCATGCTCGCGCAGGTCTTCGGCCTGGAGATTCGCCAACTGAAAGCCACGGACCTTGAACCAGCCAAAATCTGGGCCGGCGTCGAAGACGGCGCCCACCGCCAGTGGTCGCGCATGGTCAAATACTACGAAAACATTCGCGTCGTCTACGAAATTCAGTCCCGCCTCGCCGAATGGGCGGAGCAGGAAACGCAGGAACGGGCCGTGCTCGAAAAAGCCGCCCAGGAAAAGCAGGTTCAGCAGAGAGACTCGGCCGCAACGCCGCAAAAATCGATCGCACCGACACCGTCACCAGGCCGCTAGAGCCCGGAACGGAGCCAATTCATCTCTTTTTAGGGGAGTCCGTCATGGAACAAACTGGCAACAACCAGGTGGCATATTGCCGTATCTGCGGTAAGGCACTCGCCGCCGAAGAACAACACTCCGCTCTTGGAACGGTCTACTGCGCTGAACATGTGCCGGCGCCACCGCCGCCAGATGCCGCCGCGCCCCCGCCGTCCCCCTGGACCGCGCCGCCCACCGTCCCCCCGCCATCGAACAATCCCAACGCTCCTGGCATCCCTTCGCCCGGCCTGGCCTTCATCCTTGGCATCATCCCCGGCGTCGGCGCCATCTATAACGCTCAATACGCCAAAGGCTTCATCCATGTCGTCGTCTTCGGCCTGCTCATCAGTATGGCCAATGCCGATTCCGTCGGCGACATGCAGCCCCTCTTCGCCATGCTCATCCCGGCCTGGGTCTTTTATATGGCGTTTGAAGCCTACCACACCGCCAAAAACCGCTCCGAGGGCCGCCCCGTCGAAGAGTTCTCCAGCGTCATCCCCGTCCGGCCCGATGGCCCGCCCGTTGGCCCCGCCGTCATGATCGGCCTTGGCGTCATTTTCCTGTTGAACAACTTCGGCGTCCTCCGCTTTTCACAGATCTTCAAATTCTGGCCCGTCGCCCTCATCGGCCTCGGCATCTACATGTTAATGGAGCGCACCCGAAGCTCTTCCTCGGAGGTGGGCCGTGAACAGTAACGCTCTTCTCCTCCGTGCTCTCCGTGGTCCGTTGACGCTCATTCTGGTCGGAACCCTCTTCGTCATCGATCACAATGCTGTCATCAGCTTCACCAAAACCTGGCCTATTATCATCATCTTCCTCGGCGCCATTCGCCTCGCAGAACGCGCCGTGATGGAGGATACTCCCCCAGCCCCGCCCTATTCGCAAGGAGGTGCGCGATGAGACGCGGTTCTATTGTCGGCCCGCTGATCCTCATCG
The DNA here is from genome assembly GCA_016789905.1 of Bryobacterales bacterium. Taxonomy (GTDB): domain Bacteria; phylum Acidobacteriota; class Terriglobia; order Bryobacterales; family Bryobacteraceae. Next base: position 27,173 of record JAEUQC010000080.1, read on the forward strand.
TCATCGGCGCCATTTTCCTGCTCCGCAACTTCATTCCGGACTTCCGCGTCATGGACGTCCTCAGCATCTACTGGCCCTGGATCCTCATCGGCTGGGGCGCCCTCCGCGTCGTTGAAATTCTCAATTGGCACCGCAACGGCCAACTCACTCCGCGCGGCGGTATGCATGGCGGTGAATGGGCGCTCGTCATCTTCATCTGCATCTTCGGCACCGGCATGTACGCCACCCGCAACGCCAACTTCTTCCGCATGAATGGCATCCATCTGCCAAACCTGGAACTCCTTGGCGAAGGGTTTGATTTCAACATCTCCGGCGCCCAGGCGGCGGCCGGTAAAACGCCCCGTATCGTCATCGAGAACTCCCGTGGCGACGCCCGTGTCATCGGCGTCGATACCGAAGAGGTCCGCGTCACCGGCACCAAAACTATCCGCGCCCTCAACCGCGACGACGCCAACAAAGAGGACAAAGCCACCAACTTTGAAATCGTCCGCGCCGGCGATCAAATCATCGTCCGCACCAATCTGGACCGTGCTTCCAACTCCCGCTCCGCCCACGCCGACCTGGAGATCACCGTCCCCAAAGGCGCCACCGTCGAGGGCCGCGGCAAGTACGGCGACTTTGACATCGAAAACGTCTCCGGCGCCGTCGAAATCAATAGCGACAACGCCGGTGTCCGCCTCAATAACATCGGCGGCGATGTCCGCGTCGATCTCCGCCGCAGCGATATGGTCCGCGTCGCCAACGCCAAAGGAAACGTCGATATCAAAGGCCGCGGCCAGGATGTCGAACTCGATAACATCGCCGGCACGGCCACCGTTAGCGGTCAATACTCCGGCGAAATGAAGTTCCAGAATCTCGCCAAGCCCTTCCGCTTCGAAAGCCAGAATTCCAGCCTCCGCGTCGAGCGCATCGAAGGCGAGATCGAACTCTCCGGCGGACGCCTTAGCGGCCGTCGAATCCTCGGCCCCATGCAGATCACCAGCAAGTCAAAGGACATCGAACTGTCGGACTTCACCGGCAACCTGGAAATCGACGTGGAGCGCGGCGACATCGAACTCCGTCCTACCCGCGTCCCGCTCTCAAAAATCAGCGCCCGCTCCCGCAATGGCAAGGTCGAGCTCGTTCTTCCCAATGGCGCCAAGCTCGATATGAAGGCGGAAGTGAAACGCGGCAACATCGAAAACGACTTCGGCGCTCCCTTCACAGTCCGCGAAGACGGCCGCGCCGCCACCATGACCGGTTCCACCGGCGGCCCGGAAGTCCGCCTGGAAGTCGACCGAGGCGAAATCACTCTTCGCAAATGGTCGAATGAAGATGCGCCCGCGCCGCCCGCCTCGCCCGCGGCTCCGGTCACTCCTCCAGCGGCGCCCAAAGCGCCACTGGAAGTCACCAAGCAATAAGAGTTCTCCTGCAAACAGGAGTCGTTGGGACGCGCGCGGCTAACTACCGCGCGCGTTTTTCTCCACCAGCAAAACCCGTATATCCATCACATTCGTCCGCGTCGGCCCTGTTTTCAGCAAATCCCCCGACGCCTCCAAAAACCGGTAGCTGTCATTGTTCTCAAGGTCCGCTCGCGCCGCCCGCCCCTTCGCCCGCGCCCGCGCCACCGTCCCCATATCCGCCAATCCCCCCGCCGCGTCCGTCGGACCATCGGTCCCGTCCGTCCCCGCTGACAACGCCACAATCCCCGGTGTCCCTTCCAACTCCATCCCCGCCATCAGCGCGAACTCCTGGTTCCGCCCGCCCATCCCCGTCCCCCGCACCGTTACCGTCGTCTCGCCGCCCGACAGCAAACACGCCGGCGCCCCCACTGGCCGCCCCGCCCGCTGCACCTCTTTCGCAATCTGCACATGCATCCGCGCCACGTCCCGCGTCTCGCCCTCAATCGTCGTCGATAGCACCAGCGGCCGGTATCCCAACTCCTTCGCCTTCGCCGCCGCCGCGTCTACTGATAACGCGTTGCTGCCAATTATCACATTCCGCACCCGCCCAAACAACGGGTCGCCCGGCTTCGGCGTCTCCACCCTTGGCACCGGCCGCGGCAGCGCCAATCGGAATCGCGCCAGTATCTCATCCACCGTCGCCCACGTCGTCGGGTCCGGCGCCGTTGGCCCGCTTCCGATCGTCGACAAGTCATCGCCAATCACGTCACTCAAAATCAGCGTCAACACCTGCGCCGGCGCCGCCACCCGCGCCAACTGCCCGCCCTTGCACCCCGACAAGTGCTTCCGCACTGCGTTCATCTCATGAATATTGGCGCCCGCCGCCAGCATCTGCCGCGTCAACCCCTGCTTCTCCGCCAGCGTGAAACCCTCCACCGGCAGCGGCAGCAGCGCCGACGCTCCCCCGCTGATCAGGCAGATTACCAGATCCTCCGCCTCCGCCCGCCGCGCCAGCGCCATCACTTCCAACGCCCCAGCCACGCCCCGCTCGTCCGGCACCGGGTGCGCCGACTCCCGCAACTGCACCCGTCGCAGCGGCAGCGTATGCCCGTCCTTCACCACCACACAACTCGCCGTAATCCGCTTGCCCAGCAGCTTCTCCACCGCTTTCGCCATTGGCGCGCACGCTTTCCCCGCACCCACCACATACACGTTCCGAATTTTGTCCAGCCGGTATTTCCCGCCCCCGGCCAGCAACACGCCGTCCGCCACCCGCACATGCCGCAGCAGCGCCTCTTCCGGGTCCGCCGCCCGCAGTGCCGCCTTGCAAATCGCCAGCGCGTCTTTTCGCAGGTTCATCCCAACACCTCCACAATCGCTCGCGCCGCCTCCTCCGGATCGTCGGAGGTCACCGGAATCCGCACATCGGCCAACGCATAATCGGCGGTTCGCCTCTCAAATAATTGGCGAAACTGCGCCGGATCTTTCGCCAGTGGCCGGTGGTCGAACCCGGCCACCCGCGCCAGCGCCCGCTCAAACGGACAGTCCAGCCATACGCTCGTCCCCGCCCCACGCAGCACTTCCCGGTTCCGCGCAAACGTATAGGCCCCGCCCCCCAGCGCCACCACCGCCGGCGCCAATGACTGAACCCGCGCAACCAGCGCCGCGTGCTCCGCGTCCCGAAACGCCGCCTCCCCGTCATTCGCGAAAATATCGGCGATCGGCCGCCCTGCCGCGGCCTCTATGTCATCGTCCAGATCCGCGAACGGCAGCCCCAACCGCTCCGCCAGGCATCGCCCGATGGTCGATTTTCCGCTTCCCATAAAGCCCACCAAATAAATCGTCTTATGCATTGCCGGCTTCTTCCATCATCGCGCGCAACCGCCCGTCCACCACGCCCGGCGCCAGCCGCGCCGCCGCCACCAGTGCCCACCCCGCCGCCGGTGTCAACACCGTTCGCGCACCGCTCTCCACCCCTTCGGCCACCGCCCGCGCCACTGCCTCCGCCGTTGCCGAAAAGTGCCGGTTATGCGCCAGCCGCTGCGGCGGATGCCCACCCAGCACTGACGCTTGAAACTGCGTCTTCACATACCCCGGACACACCAGCATCGCCCCCGCGCCGGTTCCCTCCAACTCCATCCGCAGCCCCCGCGTCGCCGCCTCCACCGCCGCTTTCGATGCCGAATACAGCGTGAACCACGGCAGCGTCACCTTTGCCGCAATCGAAGCCACATTTACCACCATCCCCGCCCGCCGTTCCACCATCCCCGGCACAAATCGTTGCGTCAAATCCACCGCCGCGAACAGGTTCAATTCAAACATCCGCCGCATGTCCTCCATGGGCGTCCGCCACGACGGCCCGTACACACCCACCCCGGCGTTATTCACCAAAATATCCACCCGTCCCAGCTCTGCCAGCACCTCTCCGGCCGCGCGCGCCCGCTCCGCGGCCACGGTCAAATCCGCCGTCACGCTCAGCGCCACACCCGCCACCGGCCGCCGCGATACCGCCGCCACCCGCGCCCCGCGCCGCGTGAACTCCGCCGCCAGCGCCGCCCCGATCCCGCTCGAAGCGCCCGTCAAAAATATGTTGCTGCCTTCTATGCGCAAGCGAAGGGATAATAGTAACATGCCGGACGCGCTGCTGCCGCTGTTTCCGCTTGGCTTGGTGCTCTTCCCGCGCACCAGCCTCCCCCTGCATATTTTCGAAAACCGCTACAAGCTCATGATCAGCGGGTTGCTGGAGGGCACGCGCGAATTCGGCGTCGTCCTCACTCTCGAAAAGGGCGTCGCCTCCGTCGGCTGCACCGCCCGGATTGACCGTGTCGCCAAAACCTACGACGACGGCCGTCTCGACATTGAAACCACCGGCTACCGTCGCTTTGAAATCGAAGCGTTGAATGAGGATCAACCCTACCTCACCGGCAATGTCACTTTCTTCGACGACGAACCCGACCCCGCTCCCGCCCCCGGCGACATCATCCACAAAGCCATCGCCGGCTATTACGCCATGCGCGCGCTAAAGAGCGGTGAGGACCTTCCAGAACCCCGCTTGAACGACCACCAGCTCAGCTTCCAACTCGCCCAGGCCGTCACCGACGTTCACGTTCGCCAAACCATTCTCATGGCTCGAAGCGAAACCGCCCGCATGAAACGCCTCGCCGAACACTTCCCGCTCACCGCCGCCCGCGAACGCCGTAAGGAACACTTTCGGACCCTCGTTCCCCGCAACGGTCACGCCCGCCTCCTTCCCGGTTCATGACCCGCCAGCACCTCATCATCGACGCCGACGATACGCTCTGGGAGAACAACATCTTCTTCGAAAAGGCGTTCGATGAGTTCGTCGATTTTCTTGATCATTCTCATCTTTCGCCGCCCCAGGTCCGCGACGTTCTCGACGCCATTGAGGCCGTCAACGCCAAAATCCACGGCTATGGCTCCAAGAACTTCGGCCGCAACCTGGTCCAGACCTACCGTCAGCTCGCTCAGCGGCCCATCGACAACGCCGATCTAAATATGGTCCTGGGCTTCGCCGAACGCATCCTCAACCACCCCATCATCCTCCGCCCCGGCGTCGACGATACTCTCGGCTATTTGTTCGAGCGCCACGAACTCACCTTATTCACCAAAGGCCACCCCGACGAGCAGCGCATGAAGATCGACCGTAGCGACCTCGCCGCCTTCTTCCATCACGCTGAAATCGTCAAGGAAAAGGATGTCGCTGCTTATCTCAGCCTCGGTGCAGCGAAAGGCTTCCACGCCCCCCGAACCTGGATGATCGGAAACTCCCCCAGAAGCGATATCAACCCCGCCCTCGCCGCCGGCTACAACGCCGTCTTCCTTCCCCACCCGCGCACCTGGATCCTGGAAAAGGAGGAACTGAACCAGCCTCAGCCCCCCTCCCAACTCCTCATTCTCAACCACTTCGGCCAACTGCGCGAGCATTTCTAATCTGTAACTCCAACGCCAGAGTCAACCAGCATCCGACACGCAGCATCGCTGCTGGGACCTCACCTGTAACCCCAGCTACAAGCGCCTCGCCGGGAAACCCCACATGCAACACACGCCCGCTGGGACATCGCTTCCAGCGTGTCCCAAGACGCGCGGCATCCCCACTCCCGCCATGGGTACCCCCCTGTTCTACCCGCGCCCCCATCGCGAACAAAACCAATGCGGCCCCCCTTCCCGCAGAGCATTCCGAGGCCGGGTAAACGGTGCAGCAACTCTTCCCAAAATCCAGGCCCGCAACGCATTGGAAAAAACAAGGAGTCTCAGGTGAGCGTGACCCGCCTTCCCCCGGTTGGTCCGCGACCGCTTTGAACAAGGCGGGCTACAGGTCGCCAATCCGGCCCAGCCGGTGGCGGAGCGGGTGCGCCCCTGTACCCCGCGCCCCGTCCCTAGCGCCTCGCCGGCAGCGTCTGGTCATACGTGGCGCGCCGCCCGGCCGGCGCTTCCAGCAACGGCAGCGCTCCGTTCCTTTCCGCCTCTTCCCACCACAGCTTCTTCAGTTCCGCAAGCTTATCCGGGTGTTTAGCGGCCAGGTCCTCCGTCTCGGCGAAGTCGCTCTCCACGTGATACAGCGCCCAGCGGTCGTCATCGAAGTTGCCTCCCGGTGTGTGTATCCCCACTGCCTTCCACCCGTTGTGCCAAATGCCCCGGCTGCCCCATAGCTCGTAATACTGCCGGTCCCGCGGGTGCGCCGCGTTCGCGTTTTCGAAGGTCGCTCGGATACTCTTTCCCTGCATCGGCATCTGGCATACTCCTGCGTAAACCCCCGGAGCCTCAATCCCCGTTATATCCAGCACCGTCGGCGTTATGTCGATAACATCGACGAACTGTTTGCGCAGACCGGCCTGCTTCACGCCGGCCGGCCAGGAAAATACAAACGGCGTCTGCACGCCCCCAGCGTGCGGCCAAAGTTTGTAGAACGGAAACGGTGTGCTGGAAACCGATGCCCACGGACGCGGATACAGCGGCTGCGTCGTCGGCGTGCCCATCTCGTCGATTCGTTCGTGCATCTCGCGCATCGGCGTGCGGTCTCCATACGGCCGCACAAACCCGCCCTTCACGCCCGCCTCCGGCGCCCCGCCATTGTCCGACATCAGGAAAATTGCCGTATTGTCGAACTGATTCGTCGCTTTCAGGTGGCTGATCAACCGGCCGATCTGCTCGTCGGTGTGCTCCAGGAACCCCGCGTACGCTGCCATAAACCGGGTGTGGACCGCGCGCTCCTCCGCCGGCAGTTCGCTCCATGCCGGGTCGCCTGGGTTCCTCGCCGCCAGCTTCGTGTTTGGCGGTATCACGCCAAGCGATATCTGCCGCCGGTGCCGTTCCCGCCGTATCTCGTCCCAGCCCTTTTCAAACGTGCCGATGTACTTATCCGTGTACGGCTTGGGCACCTGAATCGGCGCGTGCGTCGCCCCAAACGCAACGTACAGGAAAAATGGTTTCGCCGTGGCCGCCGTCGCCCGGTGGTCGGTCAGCCATTGCAACGCCTTGTCCACAATGTCCACGGAAAAGTGGTAGCCCGGCCGCGCCGGCCGCGGCAGCGTGTGGTTGTCTTCAAACAGGTCCGGCTTGTACTGGTCGGTCCACCCGGAAAGAAAACCGTACCAGCGGTCGAAGCCTTTTTGCAGCGGCCAGTGCGCCCTCGACCCGGAGGCCCTCATGTCCGCCGTCGGCACCAGGTGCCACTTACCCACGCCGTAAGTGCTGTACCCGTTCGAACCCAGAATCTGCGCCACTGTCGCCGCCGCCGGCGTCACCCGGCCCCGCGAGTGCGGATAGCCCTGGTCGTCTCCGGCGAGTTCCTTCATCCCCACAGCATGGCTATTGCGGCCCGTCAGAAGCGATGCCCGCGTCGGCGAACAAATTGCCTTCGTGTGGAAGTTGTTGTAGAGCAGTCCTGCCGCCGCCAGCGCGTCCATATGCGGCGTCGCCACTTCCGATCCGTAACAGTGCAAATCGCTGAAGCCTGTATCGTCCAGCAGTATGTACACGATGTTCGGGCTGTTCGGACGCGCTTGATTCGCCGCCAGCGGCGCGGAAACGGAATCGGCCGCGGTCCGGCCGATCGTGCCCGCAAACGTGTTGGCCGGCGTCGTGGCGCAGGGCTGTTGCGCGTGCGCGAGCGGCGCGGCGGCAAGCGCAAGCCACTGGCGGCGAGAGAGCGAAGGCATGAATCTATAGTGCCTTACCCGGGCAACGGCCGTTAATCGCTCAGCTTCCGCCGCACCGCCAAAAGGTCTTCGTTCGCCGCCCCGCGCTTCACCAGTTCCTGGAACCTCCCGCTCTCCGCGTCGGCGCCACGCTCCAAGAGCAGCAGCACGGCCTTCCAATTGCCGATCGTCGCCGCGTGCGACAACACCGTGTCGCCCGTGTGCGTCTTCTTGTTGATCGGCGCGCCGCGGTCCAGCAGCGTCCTCAGCACCTCCGGGTGCGCCGTGGAAGCGGTGGCGGCGAAGAACACCGGCACGCCAAAGGCATTCGGCGCGTCCGGTTTCGCCCCGGCGTCCAGCAGCATCTTCACCGGCGCCGGTCCCGTCTTCTTGCTTGCCAAAATGGCCGCCTCCAGCGGCTTCTGTCCCGGCGCCTGGTTCGGGTCCGCTCCGGCCGCCAATAGTGCGCCCAGAATCTCCAGGTTCTCCGGCGTCTTCTCAAGCCGGTGCAGCGCCAGAATCAGCACACCCGCCACGCCCGGATGGCCGCGCAGAACGGCGGCTCTTTTTTTCACCGCCTCCAGGTCCCCCGCCAGCACAGCGTTCTGAACGTCGTTCAGCGGCGCCGCTTGGAAAGATACGGGCGGCTGGCCGGAAGTGGCCAGCGCGCCAATGCCGCTCGTAACCAGTCCGGCCCCCAGCACCAGCAGCGGCGCGCTCGCCACCGCGAACGGAATCAGCTTCGCTCCCAGCGATTGAACCCGGACGAACCAAAGCCCCAACCCCAGTAGCATTGCCCCTGGCACGATAAGCATCAGGAACACAACACTCAACGGATTCGTGTGCGATGGTTTCGCCGCCGCAAGGCCCAGAACGAACAGCAGGCCCGCCGCCCCGGCGTCTATGGCGAGCGCCACCCAGAAGAGAATCCGTAGAATCGTCATCACTCCATTGGGCGCGATTCGCGGCCGAAACATGTCATGCAATCACAAAATGGCTGTATAGTAACCCTGATGCTGCCCCGAAGAACCCTTCTACAGGCGCCGCTGGCTGCGGGGGCGGCGGAGCCATCTATGAAGCTTGGAATGCACCAATTCACCTCCGCCGCGGCGGGCTACGCGAAGTCGCTCGAAGGCTGGGCCAAGGCCGGCATCACGCTTGTCGAACCCGCCTCCGGTCTGGTGGACGACTTTCTGAAAACCCACACCATGGCCGAGGCCAAACGCGTTCTCCGCGACAACGGCCTCACCGTCATCTCCGGCGCTGCCGGCGTCACCGGCCTCTGGGATCCGAATCCGAAATTCGCCGACAACCTCGAAGCCTTCCGCCGCCGTTGTGAACAGTTCGCCGAACTCGGCGCACCCCTCATCTATTCCCCCTGCGTCACCGCCGCCAAGTTCACCGCCGAGGATTATAGCCGCTCCGTGGACAACATCCGCCGCGTCTCCGATGTCGCCAAACAGCACGGGTTGAAAGTCGGCGCGGAGTTTGTGCGGAACTCCACCTTCCTCGCCTCACTGCCCACTGCGCTGCGCCTCCACCGGCAAGCCGCCCACTCCCACTTCGGCATTATTTTCGATTGTTACCACTTTTGGTCCGGCCCCAGCCGCCTGGAAGATATGGACGGCATCCGGCCCGGCGAAATCCTGCACGCCCACCTGAACGACACGCCGGATATGCCCCGCGAATTGCTCGACCTCCAGTCCCGCGTCATGCCCGGGGAAGGCGTCGCCCCGCTGTCCGCGATTCTCAAAAAACTCGTCGCTCGCGGTTACGGCGGCCCCATCTCCGTGGAACTGTTCTGGCCTCGTTATCAGCAGGCCGATCCGTTCCTTCTCGCCTCGGAAATCCAAAAACGATCCCAGGCCGTCTTTCGCGCCGCCGGCGTATAGCCTCGCCGCGCCCCCCCTGGGAATCGCCAAAAATCGGGACTACACTTGGGGGCAAGGAGGGTCCTATGCCGACTCCCGCCGTCACTCGCCGTACTCTGCTCGCCTCCGCGTCCACGGCCATCTCCTCTTCCCAGGTGCCAGGCGCCAATGGCCGCGTCCGCCTCGGCCTCATCGGTTGCGGCGGCCGCGGCCAGCATCTGGTCCGCATGGCCCGCGCCGCCGCCGGCGCGGAATTTGTCGCCGTCTGCGACGCCTGGGACCTTCGCCGCCGCCAGGCCATTGACACAATCGGCCAGCACTTCCCCGGCGCCAAGCCGCTCGAATTCGCCGATCACCGCAAACTCCTCGACAGCCCCAATATCGATGCCGTCATCGTCGCCACCACCGATCATTGGCACTCCCGCATGACCGTCGATGCCTGCCGCGCCGGCAAAGATGTCTATGTCGAAAAACCCATGACCTCGCTCCCCATGCAGGGCCACGAAATCGTCAACGCCGTCAACGCTTCCAAACGCGTTCTGCAGGTCGGCGTGCAGCAGCGTTCCATCAGCCACTTCATCGAAGCCAAGGAACGCTTCGTCGATTCCGGCCTGCTCGGCCCGGTCCACATGGTCCGCACCATCTGGAACGCCAACGGCGGCTACCTCACGCCAGTGCCCCCCGGCATGGACACCAAACCGCCCGGCCTCGATTGGGACGCTGTCCTCGGCTGGCTTCCCGCGCGTCCGTGGAACCCCAAAATGTACTTCAACCGATTCGCCTATTGGGAGTTCTCCACCGGCGGCCAAACCGGCGGCCTCTTCGTCCACATGGTCGATGTTGTCCACTGGTTCCTCGGCCTCACCAACCCCCTCTCCGCTGTTGCCGTTGGCGGCATCTATCAATATAACGACGGCCGCGACACCGCCGACAACATCAACTTCGCGCTCGATTACCCCAAACAACTCAACGTCACTTTTGAAGCCACTATCACCGACATGATCCCTCGCGAATCGGCCGACATCGTGTTCATGGGCGAAAAGGGACGGCTCAACATCTTCCGCTACGGCTATCGCTTCCTGCCCCGCGATGGAGGCGAACCCATCGTCGCCAAAGGCGGCCCCGAATCGGCCCACATGGCCAACTTCCTCGATTGTGTCCGTTCCCGCAATACTCCCAACGCCAACGCCGTCGACGGCCACTACGGCGCCATGGCCTGCCACATGGGCAATCTCGCCTACCAGAAGAAGCAGCGCGTCGCCTGGGACTCCGCCTGGGCCGTCTAGGAGCCGTGCCATGACACCCGGTATCAATATGGAATTCTGCCGCTGCGAAGACCTCTCCTTCGCCGCCGGCGTGGAACGCGCCGCCGCCATCGGCTACACCGTCATCGAGCCCATGGTCCACAACGGACGCGAACTTCTCTCCGAAGCCGGCTACTTCCATTCCGTCTCCATGGACGACGATCCGCTCGACATCCTCGACATCTGCCGCCGCTTCGGCGTCCGCTGTTCCGGCCTCTCCGCCCACACGCCGCTCATGCGTCCGGAAATCGCCGTCCCCTACCTCGAAAAGGCTATCCGCTTTGCCAAGGCCCTCGGCGCCCCCGTTGTCAATACCGACGAAGGCATCCGCCCCGCCTGGCTCGACGATTCTGAAATCTGGTACGCCATGAAATACACGCTCAAAAAAGTGCTCCGCCTCGCTGAGCGCTACGGCGTCTTCATCGCCATTGAGCCCCACCAGTCGATCACCAAAACCACGGCCGGCCTCCTCCGCGTCGCCACCCTGGTTGACTCTCCCATGCTCAAAGTCAACTACGACACCGGCAATGCCTTTCTCGGCGGCGAAGACCCCTACGCCGGTCTCGCCGCCGTTGCCTCTCGTGTCGTCCACATCCACGCAAAGGATATCTCCGTCCGACACGCCGAAGCCGAACGCGGTAAGGTCACCGGCACCCCTGTGGGTTGCGCCTGCGGCGATGGCGTTATCGATTGGGCCCGCGTCGCCGCCATCCTCCGCGCCGCGGGTTTCAATGGCGTCCTCTCCGTCGAATGCGGCACGCCCGCGCAGGCCGCCCGCTCGCTTACCCATCTCAACCAGGTGCTCGCCCATGTCTAGGCTCGTGTTCCTCCTTTCCCTGCCGCTCCTCGCCCAATTCACTCCCGTTCCAGATCGCTACTATTTCGAACCCGGCAAGCTGCGCGTCTTAATCCTCACCGGCCGCAACAATCATGATTGGCGGGAAACAAACCCGTACCTGCGCGAACTCCTGCAGGCCACCGGCCGTTTCGATGTCCGCGTCACCGAGGAGCCCTCCGGCCTCACTGCCGAATCGCTCCGGCCCTATGATGTTCTCGTGTCCAACTACTGCGGACCCCGCTGGGGCGATACCGCCGAAAAGGCCATCGAAGCGTTCGTCCGCGACGGCAAAGGCCTCGTCGCCGTCCACGCCGCCAGCTACCCCTTCGGCGACGCTGCCGTCCTCGGCGAACGCATGTCCCGCACCGGCGTCTACCAACAGCCCTGGCTCGCCTGGGGCGATATGGTCGGCGCCACCTGGTCGGAGAGTGAACCCAAAACTGGCCACGGCCCCCGCGATGCGTTCCATGTCGTCTTCACCGATACCGCCCATCCCATCACTGCCGGCCTCGGCCAGCGCTTCGTTACATCCGACGAGCTCTACCGCAACTTCCGCCTCAAGCCCGGCATTCGCGTCCTTGCCACCGGCCGCGATAAACCCCTCATCTGGACCGTCAACTACGGCCGGGGCCGTGTTTTTCACACCGCCCTCGGTCACGATCTGGACTCCATGCACACGCCCGGCTTCGCCGCCACCTATGCTCGCGGCGCCGAATGGGCCGCCTCTTCCGCCGTCACAATTCCCGCCGCCATCGGCACAAACCACAAGCTTCCAAATGCCGTCCGCGTGCTCCTCGTCACCGGCGGGCACGATCACGAATCGTCCTTCTATTCCGTCTTTGAAAATTGGCGCGACGTTCGCGTCAACGTTGACCCGCATCCCGTCGCCTTCCGCCAAGATCTGCGCAGGAACTACGACGTTCTCGTGCTCTACGACACCATCCAACTCGACCAACTCTCAACCCAGTCCCGCAAGAATCTCCAGGATTTTGTCGAATCAGGCAAAGGCCTCGTCGTGCTCCATCACGCAATCGTCGATTTCTCCGCCTGGGACTGGTGGTGGAAAGAGGTTGTCGGCGGACGCTATTTCCTCAAGGCGGAGGCCGAATATCCCGCGTCCACTTACCGCCACGACGTCGAACTCATCGTCACCCCTGCGCCCGGCCATCCCATCACCAGGGGCCTGCCCCAAATGCGTATCTTCGACGAGACTTACAAACACGTCTGGCATCGCCCCGATGTGCAGGTGCTCTTAACCGCCGATCATCCAACCAGCGACGTCAACATCGGCTGGGTAAGCCCCTACGCGAAATCGCGCGTCGTCTATCTCCAACCCGGCCACGGCCGCGAGTCGCACGAACTGCCCTGGTTCCGCTCTCTTGTCCATCGCGCCATTCTCTGGACCGCCGGCCGCTAATCCATTCCATGCGATCCTGAAAGATTGCCCCGCAAGAAGCACAACGATACCGGCTTCGGCATCGACTTCGGCACCTCCAACAGTTCTGTGGCTTTCGCGAACCAGCGAACGGTTACCCTCGCGCGCTTCGCCGCTGGTGTCGAGTCCTTCCGGTCCATCCTCTACGCCGAATCCCACGCCGGCCACCGCACCCGCTGGTTCGCCGGCCCGGAGGCCATCACCCAATACCTCGACGCCGACGCCAAGGGCCGCCTCATCCAGTCCCTCAAATCCTTCCTCGCCAGCCGCACTCTCAAATCCACCGAAGTGTTCGGCCGCCAGTACCGCGTCGAAGAACTCATCGCCATCCTCCTCCGCGATATCCGCACACAGGCCGAAGCCTTCTTCTCTCAGCCCATCCGCCGCGTCACCGCCGGCCGCCCCGTCCGCTTCGTCGGCGCGGAAACCGCCGCTGACGATGCCTTCGCCCTTGCCCGCCTCCGCGAATCCTTCCACCTGGCCGGCTTCGAAGACGTCGATTTTGAAATGGAGCCCGTCGCCGCCGCCTGGTTCCACGCCTCCCAACTCGCTCACGAAGAACTCCTTCTCGTCGGCGATTTTGGCGGCGGCACCAGTGACTTTTCTCTCCTCCGTGTCGGCCCCGGCAAACGGCAGCTTCTCGGCAACGCCGGCGTCGGCCTCGCCGGCGACGCCTTCGATTCCCGCCTCATTCGACACGTCGTCTCTCCCACCCTCGGCCTCGGCACCTGGCTCCACTCCAGTGGCAAACGCCTCCCCGTCCCTGTTTGGGTCTACTCGCATCTGGAGCGCTGGCACTATCTGTCCTTCCTCCAAACCAGCAAGACGCTCCATCTTCTCCGCTCCCTCCCCGGCAGCGCCGAAGAGCCCGAAAAACTGGAAGCGCTCTATCGCCTCGTCCGCGACGATCTCGGCTATCGCCTCCACGAATCCGTCCAGCACACCAAGCGCCTCCTTTCCACCGCCGATGTCGCCGGTTTCCATTTTCAAGATGGCGATGTCGATGTCGCCGCCACCGTCCGCCGCGACGAATTCGAATCCTGGATTGCGCCCGATCTGGAGGCCATCGCAGCCGCCGTCCTCACGCTCCTTCAAAAGACCGGTGTCGATCCCGCTCAAGTTGACCGCGTCTTCCTAACCGGCGGCACCTCCTTCGTTCCCGCCGTTCGCAACATCTTCACCTCCCGCTTCGGCCCCGCCAAGGTCCTCTCCGGCGATGAGTTCACGTCCATCGCCCAGGGCCTGGCCCTCCACGCCGCGCGATAAACTCGTGCTTTGCTCCCTCTCTCCCGTCGCGCCCTCCTCCTCGCCGCCGCCCCCCGCGAACCCCGCCCTCGCGTTCTCGTCTCCACCGATATCGGCGGCACCGACCCCGACGATTTTCAGTCGATGGTCCATCTCCTCCTCTATGCCGACATCTTCGATATCGAAGGCCTCGTCTCCTCTCCCTTCGGCCCTGGCCGCGCTCGCCACATCCTCGAAGTCATCGAGCGGTATCAACAGGATTATCCCGCCCTCCGCGCCCATTCCCGTCTCTATCCCAAGCCCGCCGCCCTGCGCCGCATCACAAAGCAGGGCGCCTTCGATAGCCCCGGCCCCGCCGGCATCGGCGCCTCCACCGAAGGGTCCCGCTGGATCGTCCATTGCGCCAAAAAGCGCGATCCTCGCCCGCTCCACGTCCTCGTCTGGGGCGGCATTGAGGACCTCGCCCAGGCGCTCCACGATGCCCCGGAAATCCTCCCCGAACTTCGCGTTTACTTCATTGGCGGCCCAAATAAAATGTGGAGTGTCGATGCATATGACTACATCGAACGAACCCACCCCAAGCTCTGGATCATCGAGGCCAACTCCACCTACCGTGGCTGGTTCGCCGGCGGTCGCCAGGACGGCGAATGGGGCAACGCCGCCTTCGTCGCTCAACATCTCGCCGGCCGCGGCGCCTTGGGCGACTACTTCGCCACCCACCTGAAAGGCGCCATCAAAATGGGCGACTCTCCCTCCCTCGCCCGCCTCATCCACGGCTCGCCCGAAGATCCCTCTCAACCCAGTTGGGGCGGCCGCTTCGTCCGTCTCTGGGATGGCCGCAAGTCACTCTTCTCCCGCCTCACCTCCGAAGCCGACCACGTGGAAGTCTTCGGCGTCGTCGAATTCGCCATCCCAGCTCCGGCCGGTCTCACGGCTACCCACAAGTCGCGCGTCTTGCTCGATAACCGCGTCCCCTGTCCGGTCCTTCTCGACGGCGCCACCCTTCGTTTCCGCTTCTCCCCTCGCGACGCCAAAGTCTGGCGCTTCACCTTCGAAAGTGATTTCCCCCCGCTTCACGGCCTTTCCGCCAATTTCACCGCCGCCCTTCCGCCCTCCAGCCGTTCCAGTCTCCCCTCCTCTCTCCACCCCAACTGGTGGACCGACGATCCCGCGCCCGCCGCCGCCGAAGGCATCCACCCCGGCGCCAAATCTGTCAGCCAGTGGCGAATCGATTTTCTCCGCCACTTCGCTCAACGCATCCAACGCTGCCGCCGCACCTAATCACCCTTGCGCTTGTCATCTTCATTGGTATATAACCAGGGCACCGTTAATTAACAGAGGTCAACGTGAGACTATTATTTCTACTCTGCTTGCCCGCGATAGCGATGGCACAGGACACGCGCGGCAATATCTCCGGAACCGTCACCGATGCCCAGAACGCGCTCATCCCCGGCGCCAAGGTAACCGTCACCAACACCGGCACCGGGACCTCAACAAAACTGGTCACCAACGCCAGCGGCTACTACGAAGCCCCGCTCCTGCTCGCCGGTGAATACAGCGTCACTGTCGAAAATCAGGGCTTCAAGAAATCCGTCCGAGGCGGCATCACTCTCGTCATTGGAGACCGTCTTCAAATCGACATGCGCCTGGAAGTCGGCGGCGCCTCCGAATCGGTCACCGTCACCAGTGAAGCCCCCATGCTCGATACCAACTCCGTCTCTTCCGGCCGCAACATGACCAACCGCGAGATCATGGACCTCCCCGTCCTCGGCAACAACATCTCTGCCCTCGCTCGCATGTCCCCCGGCGTCCAGGTGCCCGGCACAACGCAGTTCCTCGTCCAGGGCCAGGTCGGCGGCGGCTCCGCTTACACCATGCCCGGCGGCGTCGGCGGCAACGAATGGTCCATGGATGGCGCCTCCACCAACGGTACAGACCGTCGCGTCTCCATCATGCCCAGCCCCGACATCATCGACGAGTTCAAAATCGAAACCTCGAACTTCGATGCCTCCTTTGGCCACTCCACAGGCCTCAACATCTCCATGTCCACCAAGAGCGGCGCCAACGCTCTCCACGGCTCGGCCACCTACCAGTACATCAACCAGCGCTGGAACGCCGCGTCCTTCTTCGTCAAACAGTCCCGCTGGGCGCAGGTCGCTGCCCTCCGCGCCGCCGGCAACAACGCCGGTGCCGACGCTCTCGCCGATACCCCCATGCTCCCCGCCGGCCACACCAACAACTACCACGGCACCGTCAGCGGCCCCGTCGTCATCCCCAAAATCTTCGACGGCCGCAACAAGCTCTTCTTCTTCCTCGGCTACTCCGGCCTCAAGAATCAGCAGGCCGCCCGTCCCAGCGAAATCAACTACACCGTCCCCACCATGGCCATGCGCGACGGCGATTTCTCCAAACTCCTCCAGGTGCGCACCAACCCCGCCCGCTATCAGGTCTACGATCCCTTGACCACCCGGCCAGATCCCGCGCGCCCGGGCCACGTCATCCGCACCCCCTTCGCCGGCAACATCCTCCCCAAACAGCGCTTCCAGAACCCCATGTACGACTTCTACACCAAACGCATGCCGGTGCCCAATAACGATCCCACGGACCCCGGCCTCGAACCGGTCAACAACTACCTTGCCACCGGCATGCCGAACAACGTCACCTACTCCTCCTGGAACAACCGCGTCGATTACCAACTCAACGAAAAACATCGCTTCTTCTTCCGCTGGCTGAAGAGCAGTTTCATTGAGGACGCCCAGGACTATACCTACCAGACCGAAGCCGGCCTCATGGCCTGGAACGAAAAACGACCCGCCCTCAGCGGCGCCGCCGATTGGACCTACGCCATGAGCGCCTCCACCGTCATGAACGTAAGCGTCGACGCCACCCGTTTCCTCACCCAGAACCAGCGCCTCGGCACCCGCAAATACAAGCCCTCCGACGTTGGTCTCCCCGCCTACATGGACGCAAAATGCGGCGGCAGTTGCGTCCTGCCCCGCGTCGTCTGGCCCGGCATGACCGCCTGGAGCGGCGATATGGTTCTCGGCGTCCAGGTCGACCCCGGCCCCACCGGCCGCCAGCAGGCCCTCAAATACAACATCACCCACATCCGCGGTTCACACTCCTTCCGCGCCGGCGTCGATCTCCGCCAGCACTATCGCACGCTCATCCAGAACGGCGGCCTTACCTCCGGCAACTTCACCTTCGCCAATACCTTCGTCCGCCGCGATGAGGACGGCTTCAATCCCGCCGGCACCCTCGGCCTCACCTGGGCCACCTTTGCCCTCGGCATCCCTTCCGGCATGGGCGTCGATACCAACGACACCTTCGCCATGATGAGCCCCTACTATGCCTGGTACGGGCAGGATACCTGGCGCCTCACCCGCAACGTCACCCTCACGCTCGGCCTCCGCATGGAGTATGAACAAGGGCCCACCGAACGGTACAACCGCGCCATCGCCTACTACGATCCCAATCTCACCCTGCCCATCACCAATGCCGCCCAGGCCGCCTACGCCCGCAACCCGCTCCCGGAAGTTCCCGCCAGCCAGTTCCTCGTCAAAGGCGGCTCCGTCTACGCCGGCACCAACGGCGTCAGCCGCCGCCTCTGGGCCAGTGAACTCATGTGGCTGCCCCGCGCCTCCATCGCCTGGCAGGCCAATTCCAAAACAGTCATCCGCGGCGGCTATGGCGTCTTCTTCGACACATTAAACGCCATGAACCAGGGGCCCGATCAGTCCGGCTTCTCCCGCGCCACCAACACCGTTCTCACCAACGATTTCGGCCAAACCTGGAACGCCGGCAATCCCGGCGCCGGCATCTCCCCGCTCCGCGATCCCTTCCCCGTCCGGGCCGATGGCACCCGTTTCGACGTACCCTTCCGCGACTCCCTCGGTGCCATGGCCCGCGTCGGCCAGGGCTTCACCTATACCCCCTTCGACCGTCGCCACCCGCGAGTCCAACGCTGGCGCATGGGCGTCCAACGCGAACTCTCCGGCAACATGATGGTGGAGGCCGCCTACTGGGGCCAGTGGTCCGATCGTATCTTACTCACCCAGCGCGAAGACCCCCTCCCGGAAACCTTCTGGGCCACCGGCAACGTCCGCAATAACGCCATCGCCAATGAAATGAACCGCCAGGTTCCCAATCCCTTCCTCCTCAGCAACTTCACGGACCTGCGCACCTCCAACCCGGTGCTCTATCAAAACCTCTCCACCCTCGGACGCTTCACCAGTCCCACCATCGCCAAAAACGCCCTGCTCCGCCCAAACGTTCACATGAACGGTCTCAACAATAATTCCGTCCCCAACGGCCAGGCCAGCACCCACGCTTTTGAGTTCAACTTCCAGCGCCGTATGTCCGCCGGGTTCAATCTGAACGCTTCCTACACCAGGATGGTTCAGGAGAACAAAACCATCTTCGAAAATGAATTCAACACCTCGCCCACCGTCTGGTGGCCCAGCGATACGGCCCGTCCGCATCGCATCACCGCCACCGCCATCTATGAATTCCCCTTCGGCAAGGGCCGCCGCTATCTCCAGTCCGGCTTCCTCAATCATGTCCTCGGCGGCTGGCAAACGGCCGTCACCTATGAGTTCCAGCCCGGCCCCCTGCTCTCCTGGGGCAACCTCATCTACAACGGTGACGTCAGCAAGTTCGAATCCGAAGCCTCCCTGGAAAACAAAACCCTCAACCAGTGGTTCAATACCGCGCTGCCCTTCGAACGCAACGCCAACAATTTCTTCACCGGCCCCCACGTCCGCGTCTTCCCCCGCTTCTTCAACGGGCTTCGCGCCGACGGTCTCAGCAACTGGAACGGGAACGTTCTCCGTGAGTTCAAAGTCTTTGAACGTATCCGCATGCAGTTCCGTGCCGATATCATTAATCTGCAGAACCGCTCGCAGATGAGCCCGCCGGATCTCTCGCCGAACTCCACCAATTTCGGCCGCGTCACCAGCCAGACCTCGTCGCTCAACCGGTTCTATCAGGCGCAGTTGCGCCTGCAGTTTTAAGGAGAGTTTTATGATGGACACTAAAATGGATCGCCGCTCCCTTTTCCGCGGCGCAATCGGCACTGCCGGCATCCTCGGCCTCGAATCAACCTTCGGCGCCCTCCGCACCGATGCCGCCGCCGTCGGCCCCAAAGATAAGATCAAGGTCACCAAGATCGAATCGTTCGTGCTCAAGAACTCCTGGGTCTTCGTCAAAATTTCTACCGACGCCGGCATCACCGGCTGGGGCGAAATGCTCAAAGACGACGCCAAGGCCTGTGCCGCCGGCGCCCTCGAAGTCGGCCACTACCTAATTGGTCAGGACCCCACCCGCGTCACCCACCACTGGCAGGCCATCCACCGCGGCGCCTTCTATCGCGGCGGCCCCGTCAAAACAGCCATCTCCAGCGGCATCGATCAGGCTCTCTGGGACATCACCGGTAAAGTCTACGGCGTCCCGGTCCACCGCCTCCTCGGCGGCCCCACTCGCGACAAAACACGAGTCTATGGCACCGTCAGCGAAAAGACCGGCGTCAACGCCATGAAGGTCATGGTGCGCAGCAACAAGCGCGCCCCCTACAAATACAACGAGGGCATGGGCTTCGTCGAAGAAGTCGTCGACCGCTTCAAAGCCCTCCGCGAAAAGCTCGGCAAAAACGTCGATATCGGCGTCGAGTTCCACGGCGCCGTCCAACCCCCCACCGCCATGACCATCATGAAGGCCCTCGAACCCCACCACCCTTGGTTCTATGAGGAGCCCGCCCAAGCCCTCAACGTCGACGTGATGGCCGAAATGGCCCGCAAAACACACATCCCCATCGCCACCGGCGAACGTATCTTCACCAAGTGGGGCTTCAAGGAAATCCTCGAAAAACGCGCCGCCACCATTCTTCAGCCCGACATCTGCTACGCCGGCGGCATCACGGAACTAAAGATTATCGCCGGCATGGCGGAGGCCTACTACTCCCCGCTCGCCCCGCACAATCCGCAGGGCCCCTGCTCCCTCGCCTCCAGCCTCCAACTCGCCGCCAGCATCCCCAACTTCCTCATCCAGGAACGCGGCGATAACGAATACGCGGACCTGCTCGCCAAGCCGCTTCCGCCCGTCGTTGGCGGCTATCGTCCGCTCCTCACCGAACCCGGCCTCGGTATCACCATCGACGAAAATAAGCTGATGGCCCAGGTCGGCGAACCCCGCCCCTACCGCACCGCCTTCGACGAAGACGATGGCTCCGTCGTCGACTGGTAGTCTCCCTATCCGCCAACCCGGGGGGCATCGCTTCGGCGCGCCCCCCGCTCAATGCGGCAGCCGCCCCCGCCAGTACCCATACGCCAGCGTCCCGGCCAGCGCCCCGGCCACCGCCACCAGCATCACCGTTACCCCGCCCCCAACCAGCACAAATAGCGGCCCAGGGCACGCCCCCGTCAGCGCCCAGCCCACCCCAAAAATCGCCCCGCCCAGCCAATACCGGTAACCCTTCCCCTCCGCCTCTTCTCCGCACAGCGCCACCGCCGCCGGCCGCCGTAACAGCAGCCTCGCCGCCGCCCCCACCGCGATCGCCGAGCCAATAATCCCGTACATATGGAACGCCTGGAACCGGAACATCTCTTGTATCCGGAACCACGAAACCACCTCCGCCTTCGTCAGCGTCACACCGAAAACCAATCCCAGCAGTAAATACCCGATCAGTGCCATATCGCTCTCCTCTTCACCGCGCTCCCAGCAAATACGGCAGCAGTACATGAGTGGCCGCCAGCCCGCCCGCGAAAAACCCAATCACCGCGAACAGCGATCGCAACTGAAAATGCGACAGCCCGTTAATCGCATGACCCGACGTGCACCCGCCCGCATACGCCGTCCCGAACCCCACCAGAAACCCGCCGCCCGCCAACATCAATAGCCCTCTCCATGTCCCCAGCGCCTCCCAACTGATCAACTCCCGCGGCACCAGGCCCGAAAAATCACGCACCCCCAGCGATCCCAGCGCCGCCTTCGTCTCCGCCGCTATCGCTATTTCCCGCGTGCCCAACAGTTCCACACCAACCCATCCGCCCAGCACCACTCCCAGCAAAAACGCCAGGTTCCACGCCCCCGTCCCCCGCCAGTCATACCGCAGAAAGTCGATTCGCCCCCCCAGCGCCGCCGCGCACAAATGCCGCAGGTTGCCGGAAATCCCCAGCCGCTTATCCCCCGCAATCAGCAACACCGGTACGAAAAGTCCAATGATCGGGCCAGCCACGTACCACGGCCAGGTCTGGCGCAAACTCTCCAAATGCATCCCATATATTCAATCAGAAACCAGCGCGCCGCGTCCCCCAAAACCTCCCCTACAACACCACAATATGCAGAAAACGCGTCGAACTCACGTCTTCCACCACATGCACCGGCCGCACGCCCGCGCTCTCATAAATCCTCACCCACTCTTCAATCCCCGCCGGCGGCACCCCTTGCCCCGATAGCAACTGCGCATAATCGTGCAGCAGCGTCACCGCGTTCCGTCCCGCCTTCCGCCCGTTCCCAAGCCGTCCGTAGTAATCGGCAATCAGCAGCGGCCGCCCCGGCAACACCCGCCGCAGCCGCCGCAACCACGCCACCGCCCCGCTCGTGCCGTTTCCAAATAGTTCGTTCACCGCCTGGCACGCCGTCACCGCCTCCACCTTGCTCAACACCTTCTCCGGAACCGCCGTCTCCATCCGTTTCAGGTCGCCCTCCAGCACCCGTACCCGCCTCCCCACCCCCGCCCCCCGTATGTTCCGCCGCGCTGCCTCCCGCATCGCTTCGCTAAACTCCAGCCCCCAGCCTGCGAACCCCTCGTTCCCCCGCGCCAGTTCCACCAGCATCGCCGCCGGCCCGCATCCAATATCCAGCACCCGGTTCCACCCCAAATCCCGCACCACCGCCGCAATCCATGCATTCCCCTCCCCGCCCGCCTTCGCAAACGCCGCCGCGTGCCTGCCCCGGTCTACCATCCGCGCCGCCGCGCGCGGGTTCTTCAGCACCCGCGCCACCCCCGCCGCGTTCCCGCCATACGCCCCTCCATACAGGTCAAACAGGAACTCCGCCTCCCGGCCATACTCTTCTGTCCGCCCATAGCCTTCGCCCGTCTTCCGCACCAGCGTCGTCCGTTCCGCTACGTAGTCCAGCGTCCCTCGCAGCATCGCCGCGTCCACGCCGCATTGCGCCGCCAACTCCTCCGCCGTCACCGTTGTCTCCATTGCCGCCAACACGCCCAGCTCATGCAGCGCCAGCGCCGCCTGCGCCAAATACAGCCCCTCCATCAATTCCGCCGGCCCCAGCCGCCGCCCCCCTCTCACCGCGCCGCCACCCGTTCGGCCTCCGCCAGTATCCCCGCGTTCACCAGTTCTTCAAAAAATCCCGCCTCCGGCGCAACCCCCGCCGCTTCTTCTATCATCGTCATCACCTCTTCACAACTCCGCGGCTCCGCGAATAGCCCAACAATCGCCTCCGTCCCCGCGTCCAGCCGTGCACATAGCGCCCCTCCGCCCCCCGTCCGCGTCAGGAAAACTCCCGGCTCCCCAAACTCGCCATCGTCAATCAATCCGTCCCCCTCGCCCGTCTCTCGAATCCGGTTCAATATCAACGCGCAGTCCCGCAGTTCCTGAAAGATGTGTACATCCGCCCCCACGCGGTACACCTTCCGCCGGTCGAACGCCCCCGTCTCCTCCCCCGTCACGTCCGCCGTCTCCTCCCCCGCCAGCGCATACCGGAATAGCGCCGTTATGTGGTGAGTCCGCCCGAACTTCTCTTCGAAATACGCCGCCACCAGGCTCGCCTCTGGCTGTCCCGCCCACCCCCGTGTCCGTCCAAACTGCCGTATCTC
The DNA here is from genome assembly GCA_016789905.1 of Bryobacterales bacterium. Lineage (GTDB taxonomy): Bacteria > Acidobacteriota > Terriglobia > Bryobacterales > Bryobacteraceae. The sequence continues at coordinate 50,239 of JAEUQC010000080.1, forward strand.
GCGCGCCAATCGGCTCAGCCGCCCGCCATAGGCGCGCAGCGTGTATCGCAGCGCCACCGGCCCCGCCCGCCGCAGCACGTCCACCGTCTCCACCACGAATATCTGTTCCTCCCTCGCCACTTCCCCCGGATAGTAGTAGTAGGTTGAAAACAGCTCCGCGTGCTCTGCAATCAGCCGCTCGTCCCCCTCGCCGAATATGTTCGCGTTGAACCGCCCCCGGTACCCGTCGTACCGCAGTTCCCCGCTCCGCTGCGCAAATAGCGGCGTCCCCGGCTCCGGCATCAGCAGGTGCAGTTGCGTCAGCCGCCCCGGCCGCGTCGCCCTCCCCATCATGTCCAGTGTCTCGTCCCGGTCCGCCTCCGTCTCCTCCGGATAGCCCGTTATGAACGACGCCGTCGTCTCCATCCCGAACTCCCGCGCCGCCTCCAGCATCGGCTCCACCATCCCCAGTTCCAGCCGCTTTTGGCTTATGCGCTGCATTCTTTCGGATCCCGTTTCAATCCCAAAGTACAGCCCAGCGCACCCGGCGTCCGCCATCAGCCGCAGCAGTTCCCGGTCCACACAGTCCACCCGCGCCGATACCCGCCACCGGTACCCGCGCCCCCGCACCGCTTCACAGAACTCCGCCACCTTGCTCCGGTTCACCGTAAACATATCGTGGTCCAGTTTGAACTCGGTATACCCATAGCGCCCGTGCAGCGCGTCCAACTCCCGCACCAGCCGTTCCGCCGTCTTCAGCCGGAAACTGCGCTGGAAAAACCCCGCCGTGGAACAGAACGTGCACGCAAACGGGCACCCCCGGCCCGCCTCTATCCGCAGCAGCGACAGCCCCAGATCCTCCACCGGATAATGGTCATAGCTGTACAGCGGCAGCCGGTCCAGGTTTTCCACCTTCGGCTTGCCCTCCGTAAACCCCAATCCGTCATGCCGGCTCGACCGTCTCCAACTCACCCCCGGAATCAGGTCAAACAGCCGCCGTTCCAGGTTCTTCAGCACACTCGCAAACGTCTCGTCCGCCTCATACCGCACTACCACATCAAATTGCGGAAACCGCGCCAGCAACTCGCGGTGCAGCATCGTCGCGTGCGGCCCGCCCAGCAGGATTGGCAGGTCCCGGTTCCCCCGCCGCAGCACGCCTGCCACGTTCACCACAAACAGCAGGCTGCATCCCAGCGTCGTAAACCCCACCGCGTCCGGGCTTGCCTGCAATATTCGCGCCGCCGCCCTCTCATACAGGCTCTCATCGTAGGCCAGCCGCCCCTGCCGTATCTCCCGCTTCGGGTCGTATATCTCCACCCGGTGCCCGTCCGCTTCCGCCGCCGCCGCCAGCGCCAGCAGCCCCAGGTGCGGGTGCACATCCAGCAGCGAAACCGCCCCCTCTTCCGGCATCACCAGGTTGTCCACCAGCACCACCTTCACCGCGCAAACCTCGCTATCCCCGCCCCGGCCAGTTGCTCCATCGCCCCCAAAAACGCCGCGTCCGGCGCCCCCGCTCCACCCAGCAATGCGTGCAACTCCGCCACTGTCTTTTGCCCGTCCATGAAGCGCAGCGCATAGAACGAAAACTCGTCCAGTTCCAACAGGCTCGCCGCCTCCTCGCCCGGCGCCCGCCAGTAGCCGTAGTAGTGCGGCGATAGCTCTATCTCCTCCCACCGTGGCTCGCGCCGCCCCATCGCCGCCGCCAGTTCCCTCGGGTCGCTCCGCATCTCATGCAGTTGCAGTTCTCCCCGCACCCGCGCCACCGCTTCCGGCCGCGCCTTCCCCCCTTCGGCATCCTCCGCCCCGTCCGTGTCCCGCCGAGGCGCCACCGCCGCATGCTCATGCCGCAGCAGATCCCAAAACAGCGCCTGGTCCCGCTCGCTCACGTCCAGCCATTGTTCTATATAGGCCATCAACTCGTCGCATCGCTCCGCCGCCCCGCCCGCAAACTCCCGTCCCGCGCGGGAACACTCGCTCGCGTAGTCGGCGAATAGCTCCAACTCCAGCCCCGCCGCCGCCAGAAACCGGAAGCTCAGCGGCAGCAGATTCCTTGCCCCGTTGTGCCGCACCTTCGCCGTCAACCCCGCGAAACGCCGCAGCGCCTCCGCGTCCACACTTTCCGGCGCCAGCCCGTGCCGCCGCAGCGTCTCCGGGTTCGCTGCCCACTCGTCTATCAGGTGCGGACGCCGTACCCCCGCCGCCAACACCGCGTGTACCGCCCGCGCCTTCATTGCCCGTCCAGCAGCCGCCGCGCCTTCAGTACATGCGCCCGCATCACCCCTTCCGGCAGCGCGGACCAGTTGTATTCCAGTGTCAGCGCCCGCGGCTTCGCCCGCCGCAGCGCCCGCCGTAACAGTTGGAACTCCTCTTCCGGCGCTGGCGCCGCATGGTCGTCCCACGTCACCCCGCCCTCCGTGCTCATGCCCGATATGTGCATCTCCACCACCCGCTCCAGCGGCAGCCGCTCCAGTTCCGCCTCCGCGTCCGTCCCCGTGTTCGCCGCCGTTATCATAAGGTGGCTCAGGTCCAGCAGCAGGTCCACATCGCACCGTTCCGCCACCCGCGCCACAAACTCCGTCAGTCCCATTGTGCTCCCCGGCACCGGGTAATACTGCGGCGAATTCTCCAGAATCAGCGGCACCCCAAAACGCCCCCGCACCCCTTCCAGGTTCTCCGCCACCCGCTCAATCGTCTCCTCGCTCAACTGCGGGCACAGTGTGAACGTCAGGTTCGTCGGCGCGCTGTCGCGGTCCGCCTCCTCGTGTATGCCGTCCGCCGATACAAACGCCAGGTGCTCCCCAATCCACGGTGTCCGCGTCCGCTCCGCCTCCCGCTGTATCGCCGCCACCGTCTCCTCCGTCGGCGGAACGAACCCCGCTATCGATAGGCTCGCGCAGTGCAGCACCAGCGGGATCGTCTCCTGCAGCCGCCCCAGCTCCGGCGTATGCCGCAGTTGTTCAAACGGCGCCTCCACATAGTCCACCATCTCTCCGTGGCCCTGCAGAAACGCCATCACCCCGGGTCCGTGCGCAAGCCCAAGGTGCGGCCGGTCTGTCGGACGGTCTAGGTACCGCATCTTGGGCTCTCTGCCGGGTTAGTCGTACAGCCAGGCGTCGCCGATCTTGCCGGTCTGCAAGTCCACCTTGCTTACCGTAATGTTCAGCGTGCCTTTCTCAATACACCGTTGAATCGCCTTCGTCTTCGCGGCATCCAGGGGCATGGAGAGGCTCAGCTTCGGAATCGTGCCTTCCAAAGTAATTCTGTTCTTGCCCTGTTCGATCTTCTTAGCGGCCATTGCTGCTCCTTCCAGGTATCTATCTCACTGCCGGCTGTCTAAGTGCCGGTATCATGTGGGTTGTTAGGGAAGGGTCAAACTGCGCGCCTGCCCTTTGGGAATCCCCAAAATTCTATGCGAGGAGTTAGCCGAAGTCAATGCTTGCTTGCCATTCTCCCCTAAAAATCGATTAGCCTGCCTACCGGCCCGCCAAGCCTCCCGCCCACCGCCCCTTCCCGCCTCTCCGCCCGGTACGCCGTCACCACTGGATCGGGCGCCGGCAGGAACTGCACCTGCAGCCGCCAGTCCACTTCCTGGTCTCCTTGCAGAACCAAATCGTATCGCCGCGCCATTTGCGCCAGCGCCCCTTTCAGCAGCCGCATCGCCAGCGTTTTTCCAACGCACCCATGTCCCCCTGCGCCAAACGGGAAGTACACAAACGGCGATGGCGTCTCGCTACTCCATCGCTCGGGCCGAAAGCCATTCGGGTCCCCGAAAACCGTTGCGTCGCGATGAGAGACAAACGGACTTAGTATCACTTCGCAGCGCTCCGGAAGTGCAAACGGGCCCAACCGCGCCGGCCGGCTCGTCAGCCGAACCATGAAAGCGTTCGGGGGCAGCAGCCGCAGGCTCTCCTGCACCACCGTGTGCAGCAACGGCATCGCCTCTGGCTCGGGTGCTCCCTCCGCTTCACGCCGCAGGGCGCTTCGCAGTCCGGGCAGTTGGGATAGCAGCAGGATGGTCCACGCCAGCGCTACCGCCAGCGGCTCGGTGCTCGAAATGAACAGCACGTTCAGGTGTCCCACCGCCTGGTCTTCGGTCAGCGCGCCGCCATCCCGCGCCAGTCGCGCCACCCCGGCCAGTGCCCCGTCCCTTGCCTGGTGGTTGCGCACATACTCTCGTAGCGCGTTGTCCACCGCTTCGCCTTGTGCCGTCAGCGCATCCGCCGTCGCCTGGTTCGCCGCCTGTCCCGGCGCCGTGGCCTCTCTGCGGAACTGGAAGAAGGCGTTCACCAACTTTCCCAGCCGCGGTCCGTATTCGCTCCCGAACAGGGCGCGGCCCGCCTGGTCCAGCATTCGTGCGCGCATCTCGGCCAGCACGCCGAAGCTTGCCCCGTGCTCCCATCCCTGGTCCAGGAAACCTCCGGCCGGCACCACGGGAAGCGCTTGCGCGAGCAGCTTCTTCTGCGTATTGTGTTCTGGCCCTGTCAGGCTATGGAGTCCCCGGTTGAGGTTCACCAGCGTTTCCGGCAGGGCCCAGATGCGCGCCGCCGATTCCGGCATCGCATAGCTGTCCATTTGGGTAAGGATCTCTCGTTGGAACTCTTCGCCGAACGCGCACACCACGCCGTTCACATCTTTGGCGCGGGAGAACACGGCCCCGCCTGGCAGTACGAAAAGGTTCCCGGCCTCACGCCGCGTCTCGGCCAGGAAGGCAAACGGCTCGGCGAAGAACCGTCCACGGTCGCGCGCTCGCGGTATGGCACTGAACCCCAGGGGCACTGCTACATTGTAGGCC
>JAEUQC010000095.1 GCA_016789905.1 Bryobacterales bacterium
GGAGATGTACTACCGCTACTGGATGCACCTGGGTGGCGGCCACAATGTAACGGCCAATTACGGCATCCGGACACATCGCTATAAGCTGATTTATTACTATGGCAAGGCGCTGGGCGCGAGCGGCGCCGTTGATCAGGACACCCCGCCCGAATGGGAGTTCTTCGACCTGCAGAAGGACCCGCGCGAGATGCGCAACGCCTACAGCGACCCTGCCTACCAGAAGACCATCGCCGATCTAAAAGTGCGATTAGCAAAACTCCAGGCCTACTACAAAGACACTCCCGCGTAACGGCGGTACTCTAAAGACTGATCATGCAAGTTCGATTGAACATAGAGGGAATTCGTTGCTTTTCGACACTGCAACAGGCAACAATTCGACCTTTAACTATCCTGGTAGGTGAAAATAGCGCCGGAAAAACGACGTTTCTCGCTCTTTGCCAGATTGCCTCCGCGATTCTGGAGGGGTATTCTCCGACCATCTCATTCAACGAGCCTCCCTTTTCCCTAGGGGCGTTTGAGCAGATCGGCTCTTACATGGGCGGCCGCGCGGGACGAGTGCGTGAGTTTTCGCTCGGCGTTGAGCAGATTCAGGAGGACCACGACAACGCGTCGGTCCATGCTGTGTTTGGATCAGAGGCCGGTCAGCCCATCATGAAATCCTGGCGATATGAGTGGGGTTCGCGCGGTATTCGGATCCAGCGTTCGGATGACGGGGGAATACGAATTGAGTTTCGAGGCAAAACCAAGACCTTTGAGATTGCAGTTCCCAAGGATAGAGCCCATCTTGTCGGCCGTGGGTCACTCTCGTTCTTGGCGGTCGGCTATTACTCGCCTAGAAAAGACCCTCAGAATCTCCCCGACAGTGACGAACTGCAGGAGATGGACCAACAGTTGCGCCAGATTCGACGTGCGTTTGGGCAGTTTCCCTATGCATTCGCCCCGATTCGCACGAACCCCCGGCGCACCTACGATCCGACGGGTGCAGCGCCTGATCCAGAGGGTTCTCACATACCGATGCTCCTCGCACGTTTGGCGAGCCAGACAGAGCCACGCGAATGGAAGACCTTGCGAACTTCGCTGCAACAGTTCGGCGCCAACTCTGGATTGTTTCAGCAGGTAGATGTCATTCGTAAGGGAAAGAAGGAAAGCGACCCCTTCCAGATCGGAATCAAAGGCTCCGGACCATCCGTCAATCTCGTCGACGTCGGCTACGGCGTAAGTCAAGTTTTGCCGTTAGTCGTCGACTCTCTTCAGCGACTGCGTGTAAACGATCTTTTCCTGCTTCAACAGCCGGAAGTGCACCTCCACCCCCGGGCGCAAGCAGAACTTGGGAGTTTTTTTGGGAGAGTTGCAAATAGGACCAGACGATTTGTGGTTGAAACGCACAGCGACTACCTCGTCGATCGAGTTCGAATGGAGGTCCGCTCCTCAAAACGGATTCGCCCGGAAGATGTCTCCCTCCTCTACTTCGAACGCGGCAAAGAAGGCGCCCGCATCCACAACATCGAACTCGATGCCGCCGGCAGCATCGTAAATCCCCCTCCAGGCTATCGCCAGTTTTTCCTGGATGAAGAACTCGCACTACTGGGGGACTAGCCGTGTGTTTAATCGTTGATGCAAATCTATCGTCTACATTGCTGGGAGAGAAAAGTGATGTACGAAAGTGGCTGCTGGGCCAACAAGGCAATCCCCGCCTCGTCGTTGGCGGGCTGCTGACACTGGAGCTACGAAAACTGGATCACGTCCGGAAATTCCTCGTCGTATTGCAGCAAGCCGGGCGATTGCGCCAATGCCACGCCGAATCGTTGGAAGGGGAATTGAAAAAACTGGGCAAACAGAAGATCTGTACCTCCAACGATCTTCACGTTCTCGCGCTCGCCATCGTGAGTGGAGCACGCACCGTCGCCACCAACGACGAAGCCTTAATCCGGGATTTCAAGAATCCCAAAATCATGCCAAGTCCTCGCGGCAAGGTCTACCGGAAACCGTCCATTCACCGCAAACTCCTCGGCCACACTCCTGTTTCCTGCGGCGTAAAGGCGAAGTGACCCCACAACCCTTGCTACCCTAGTACGAAGTACCATGCGAACACTCCGCTACGAGACAAAAAGCGGGATCGCGGTCAGCAGGACACTGAGCACAGCCCCGTACCGGCGCGGCTTGCAGCTTTTACTCCGTAAGCTCGACCGCTTCCGCGGCTTCTACCTCTCCTCGGGATACGAGTATCCCGGGCGGTACTCGCGCTGGGACATCGCCGGCATTACCCCTCCCCTCGAAATCATCTCGTCCGGACGCAAGGTGGATTTCAACCCGCTTAACACTCGCGGCGAAGCGCTGTGCCAGATGATCGGACGCGCCCTGGCCAACCATGACTTCTGGGCCGATTTCCAGAGCGACTCCGTCGGCCTGCACGCCACGCTGAAGCCGCTCCCCGCCTTCTTCCCCGAAGAGGAACGCTCCAAACAGCCCTCCGTCTTCAGCGTCCTTCGCGCGCTGGTGGAAGAGTTCCGCCACCCCGACGATTCGCGCCTCTCGCTGGTCGGCGCCTTCGGCTACGACCTGCTCTTTCAGTTCGACCCCATCCAACTCCGCCTGCCGCGCGGCGACCGCAAAGACCTCCACCTCTTCTTCTGCGACGACATCTACTACATGGACCGCAAGAAGGAACAGATCGAGCGCTTCCAATACGATTTCGAGTTCGACGGCCTTTCCACCGCTTCCCTTCCCCGCGAAGGGCAGGCCGTGCCCAAACCCGCGAAACGCAAGCCCGCGCCGATCACCAGTGACCATACTCGCGAAGAGTATATGGCCAATGTGGAGACCGTTCGCAAGGGCATGAAGCAGGGCGATTTTTACGAGGTGGTCCTGCGCCAATCGTTCAAGACCACCTACTCCGGCAGCCCCTCCAAACTGTTTGAAACGATCCAGCAGGCCAGCCCATCGCCTTACGAATTCATCATGCAGTTGGGTGAGGAACAGTTGATCGGAGCCTCGCCAGAGATGTTCGTGCGCGTGGAAGGTCCGCGTGTGGAAACCTGCCCCATTAGCGGCACGGCGCGCCGCACCGGGGACCCGATGGCTGACGCCGAGAACATTAAGCAGTTGCTGATGTCGGCGAAGGAAGAGTCGGAACTCACGATGTGCACCGACGTGGACCGCAACGACAAGTCCCGCGTGTGCGTTCCAGGCTCGGTGAAGATTATCGGGCGGCGGCTGATTGAAAGCTACGTTGGGCTGTTTCACACGGTGGACCATGTGGAAGGGCTGCTGATGCCCGGCTTCGACGCGATCGACGCGTTCCTGTCGCATATGTGGGCCGTCACTCTGATTGGCGCGCCGAAGAAGGCCGCTTCGCAGGCTATCGAGAACCTGGAGAAAGACGCTCGCGGCTGGTATGGGGGCGCCGTTGGCATGTTGTCGCTCAATGGCGATATCAACACCGGCATCACGATTCGCACGGTGCATTTGAAAGACGGCATCGCCACCTACCCGGCCGGCGCGACGCTGCTGTATGATTCCGACCCGGCGGCTGAAGAGGCCGAGACGCGCGTAAAGGCCACCGGCTTCTTCCGCGCCATGGCCGGGCGCGGGACCGCGACTGAGGCCGAAAAGCCCGCCCCGGTCGGCGAAGGCCTGAAGATGCTGCTGGTCGACAACGACGACTGCTTTATCCAAACCCTGGCCAATTACGCTCGGCAGACGGGCGCCGAGGTGGTGACGTACCGTTCCGGCATCCCGGAATCCGTCATCGACTCCATTAATCCGGACTTGATTCTGGTAAGCCCCGGCCCCGGCCGGCCGGCCGATTTTGGTGTGCCGAAACTGGTCCAGTTCGCGGCCAAGGCCGGCTACCCCGTTTTTGGCGTCTGCCTGGGTCTGCAGGGCATCGTGGAAGCGTTCGGAGGTGAACTGGGGGTCCTTGACTATCCCATGCACGGCAAGCCGTCCAAGGTCCGCCATCTGCACAAGGGCGCGTTCGCGGGACTGCCGGAGGAGTTCCGGGTTGGCCGGTACCATTCGCTCTACGCCATACCTGAAAAGTTGCCCGAAGTTCTGGAGGTGACGGCGCTGAGTGAAGACGGCGTCATCATGGGCGTCCGTCATCGTCAACTGCCGATTGAGGCTGTGCAGTTCCATCCCGAATCGCTTTTGTCGCTCGACGGCAACTGCGGTCTTCATCTGATAGAGAACATCATCCGGCTTCACGGCCGCGCCAGGGCCGGCCGTTGGGTAAGCCGCTAAAGTTCGGGCTTTATCTGGCCGTGTTCGCCTTCACGGCGATGACGGCCATCAATTTTTGCGGCACCATTTTTCACTGCGGATGCCAGTCTATGTGGTCGGCCGGCTCAGAACATTGCAATATCAAGCACCACGCCGGGCCTCATTGCCCGTGGTGCACGCATGGCGGTATCGGCTTTGTGGTCAGCATGGTACCAGTGTTTGTGGCGCAGGCTTGGGCGGTGTTCCGCACGGCGGATTGGGGCTGGAAAACCAGGTTGATATTGGCACTGGGAGCCTATCCGATCGTTGGGGGAATCCTCGGCGGTATTGTAGGATGGTTGCAGGGGTACTGGAACCACTGACTGTTGCCTGACTGGTCCTCAAGTTCCATACTGACTTGCAGAGGATAGACCTTTCCGCATGGACCTTTCTGACATCACCTATATCGCCTACCTGATCATCTGCGCCCTGATTGCGTTTGGCATCTCCGGTGGCGGCGGGGGCAAGCGATCCCGGATTCCCGCTGGGGCATGACGGATGTGATTGTCATTGGCGGCGGCCTTGCGGGCCTATCCGCCGCGGCGGCGCTGGGCAGCACGGGCGCTTCCGTTACCCTCTTTGAATCGCGCCCATTCCTGGGTGGCCGAGCCACGTCGTATTCGCTTCCCGATTCTGAAGTAATCGACAATTGCCAGCACATTCTGCTGCGCTGCTGCGTGAACCTGCTTGATTTTTACCGCCGGCTGGCGGTGGACGACAAGGTGCGCTTTTTCTCCGAGATTCCGTTTATGGAGCCCGGTGGACGCGTTTCGGTTTTCCGCCGGGGCGTGCTGCCGGCGCCGCTGCATTTCACGGAATCGTTCCTGCGCTTGCCGTTCCTAAGCCTGTGGGATAAAGTCGCCATCGGCCGCGCGTTTTTGGCGATACTCCTGGAACATAGTACGCGGCGCGACCTGGAAGAGATTTCGATGCTCGACTGGCTGCGCGAAAAGGGCCAGACTCCCAATGCCATCGAGCGTTTTTGGCGGCAGGTACTAGTGAGCGCCATCAACGCCGAACTGGGCGACATGGCGGCCAGCCATGGCTTCCAGGTTTTCCGGCTCGGTTTCCTGGCAACCAACGACTCCTACGAAATGGGCGTGCCCAATGTACCGCTGGGGGACCTGTACGGCTCCCAGGCGTGGAGCCGGATGCCGAACGTGAAATTACGGCTGCGGGCGCCGGTGGAATCAGTGGAAGTGGCTGACGGCGCGGTTGCCGGCATTGTCAGCGGAGGCGAGCGGCACACGGCCCGCCAATACGTCTCCGCGCTGCCATTTGAGCGCGTGGGCGCGCTGATCCCGGACGCGCAGGTAGACACCTCCGCGTTTGCTCATTCTTCCATTACGGGCGTACATCTTTGGTTCGACCGGCCGGTAACGAACCTGGAAAACGCAACGCTGCTCGAGCGCAACATCCAGTGGTTTTTCAATAAAGACGACGGGCGCTACCTGCAACTGGTGATTAGCGCGTCGAAGAGTTTGCTTGAAATGCCGCGGCAGCAAGTGATCGACCTGGCCGTGCGGGAGTTGCGCGAATTCTTGCCCGAGGCGCGCGCGGCGCAGGTAATGAAGGCGCATGTGGTGAAAGAGGCGCGGGCCACCTTCGCCGCCGTGCCTGGCCTGCACCGGCACCGGCCCGACGCGCCAACGCGGCTAAGAAACCTGTGGCTGGCGGGCGATTGGACCCGGTCCGGCTGGCCGGCAACGATGGAAGGCGCCGTCCGCAGCGGCTACAAGGCAGCGGAATTTACGGCGGCGGCGCTGGAACGTCCCTCCAAATTCCTGCTGCCCGACATAAAATAGAAAGCGTATGATGACGCGTATCCTGTTCACCCTAGCCATGTTTGCCGTGGCGCTGCCAGTTCTGGCCGACCCGCCGATGACCAAGATCCGCGTGGAAGTGCGGAAGGCCGTCAATGACAAGCCGGTGGAACGAGCGAGCGTGGTGATACGGTTTGTCGAGGGCCGGTCGGTGGTCAAACTGGGCAAGAAGATCATGACCACCTACCAGATGCGAACCAACCAGGACGGCGTGGCGAACATGCCGGCGATTCCGCAGGGCAAGATCCAGATTCAGGTGATCGCCAAAGGACTGCAGACGTTCGGGAAGATCTTCGATATTGGCGAAGAAGAGAAGACAGTGGAGATCAAACTGAACGATCCGCAACCGCAATACTCGGTTCACCAGTAGGCGAGATTAGTCAAGCGCGGCGATGCAGTCGATTTCAATGCGGACGTCGCGCGGGAGACGCGCGGCTTCGACGGTGGAACGGGCGGGCGGATTGACGTGGAAATACCGGCCGTAGACCTCGTTCACGTGAGCGAAGTCACCGATGTCACGCAGAAAGATCGTGGTTTTGAGCACGCGGTCGAGCGAAGAACCGGCCTCCTCCAGAACGGCCTTCAGGTTTTCGAGAACGCGAACTGCCTGATTGGCAATATCGCCTTCCACGACTTGGCCGGTGGCCGGGTCGAGCGGGATCTGGCCACTGCAGTAGATGATGTCGCCGTGGATAACCGCTTGCGAGTAGGGACCGATCGCCTTGGGGGCGCCGGCGGTTGCGACGATGCGTTTCTGGGCCATGACTTTCTAGTTTAGCCGGAGCGTGCCGGTGAGTTCAGTGACGCGGGAAATCTTTTCTTCGGCGCAAAAAGCGTCCAGTTCCCGGGCGATGCGCAGGGGCGATTGCGGATCCCAGAAAGTGGCGGTTCCGACTTCGACGGCGGCAGCACCGGCAACTATGAATTCCGCGGCATCCTCCCCGGTGGCGATGCCGCCGAGGCCGACGACTGGTATTTTCACGGCGCGGGCGGCTTCATGGACCAGGCGCAGAGCGATCGGCTTAATGGCCGGGCCGGATAGCCCGCCATAGTTGTTGCCAATGCGGGGCCGGCGGGCGCGGGCATCGACGGCGAGCGAAATGAACGTGTTGACCAGGCTGATGGCGTCCGCGCCGGCGCTTTCCGCCGCCTGGGCCAGCGGATCGATCTTCGCGACGTTCGGCGAGAGTTTGACGATGACCGGGCGTCGCGTCAACGAACGAACCTTGGAAACTACCCCGGCAAGCAGCACCGGATCGTTCGAAAAAAAGATGCCGCCATGCTTGGTGTTTGGGCAACTGACATTCAGTTCGTAGCCGGCGAGCCCTTCTTCGCCGTCGAGTACGCGAACAACCTCCTCGTAATCTTCGATTGCGTTGCCGAATACATTGGCGAATACGGGGGTCTTCAGTTGGCGAATGCCTGGCAGTTTGTCCTTGACGAAGGCGCGAACGCCGATGTTCTGAAGGCCGATCGCGTTGATCATCCCAGCTTCTGCTTCCCAAATCCGAGGCGGTTTATTGCCGTCCATCGGCTCCCGGGAAAGCCCTTTCACCACAATGCCGCCGATGTTGGCCAAATCGACAATCGATTCAAACTCCACGGCATAGGCGAAGGTGCCGGAGGCGGCCAGGACGGGGTTGCGAAGCGCGATTCCGCAGAGGGAGGTTGCCAGCCTGGGGGATGTGGGCGATGCCATGTATCCTCTATTGTCCCAAATAGGACGAATGGGCTAAGGTCCGAACCCTCATCTGCCGATGGAAGAAGGAGGATGCTACACCTGGAGCCTGCGCGGCACCGATCATTAGCAACGAAGTTCTTCCTGTTCACGGCCGCCCTGTTGATTTGGGTGGTACTGGTGATGGTTGCCTATGACGTTGCCTATGGCAACGTTAGCATCGGGAAAAGCCTGCTACTTTGCGCCGTGGTGTTGCTAATCGCGGGCGTGCTGGCATGGGTGACGATGCGCCTGCTGGTGCGGCCGCTGCGGACACTGCAGGCGGCGTTGCAGGCGGTGCGGGAGGGGCGGCTGGAGCGGATCCGCTATCGCGCCACCGGCGACGAAATCGAGTTCATCGCGCGCAGCTTCAACCTGATGGTGGAATCGCTGGAGGCGAAGAGTAAAGAAATTCGAGAAAACCAGGAGTTGCTGGAGGAGCGAATCCGCGTCCGGACCGCCGAACTGGAGCAGGCGATGGGAAAGGCGTTGGAGGCCAACAAGGCGAAAACCGAGTTCCTGGCCAACATGTCCCATGAACTGCGAACGCCGATGAACGGGTTTCTGGGAATGATCGAGTTAGTGCTGGACAGCCCGCTGCAGCCGGATCAGCGGGAGCAGTTGATAACGGCCCAAAGAAGCGCCCATGCGCTGCTTGCCATCCTCAACGATATTTTGGACCTATCGAAGATTGAGTCCGGCCGGATGCAATTGGAAAGCGTGCCGTTCGCGATCCGGACCCATCTGCGGGAGTGCATCCGGCCGCATCAGGTGCGCGCACAGCAAAACACCGTTGGACTGCGGCTGCGGATTGACGATGGGGTTCCGGAAATGATCGACGGCGATCCATTGCGGCTGCGGCAGATTCTGAACAATCTGCTGAGCAACGCGGTGAAATTTACAAGCGCCGGGCATATCGAGGTACAGGCAGGATGTTCGCCGCAACCCGATACTGGTGAAATGCGGTTGGATATCGCGGTGCGGGACACAGGCGCCGGCATCCCCGCCGACAAACTGCCCCAGATTTTTGAGAAGTTCACGCAGGCCGATGGCAGCATCTCCCGGCGGTTCGGAGGCTCAGGGTTGGGCTTGGCGATTACCAAGCAACTGGTGGACCTCTTCGGAGGCACGCTGGAGGTATCCAGTCAAGTTGGCCGGGGGAGTGAATTCGTCATTCGGTTGCCCTTCACCATTTCCGCCGGCACGCCAGCCGCCGCCAGCACGGAGACGCCGGCACCCGCGGCAACCCCGGCCGATGCTTTGATTTTGATTGTGGAAGACAACATTGTGAACCAGAAGGTGATCAAAGGTCTGCTTCGACGGCGCGGGTACCGGATGGAGACAGCGGCCGACGGCAGCCAAGCGCTGGCAATGCTGGAACACTACCGGTTCGACGCGATTCTGATGGACGTGCAGATGCCGGTTATGGATGGATTGGAAGCGACGCGCCGGATTCGGGCAATCGAAAAATGGCACGAAATCCCGATCATCGCCATGACCGCGCACGCGATGAGCGGCGACCAGGAACGGTGCCTGGCAGCGGGGATGGACGCCTATTTGTCCAAGCCAGTGAACTCTAGCGAGCTATTCCGGCTGCTGGAGTCGTACCTGAATGAGGAGCGCGCGGTGCGGCCGGCAGTGGCGAAAGCGGCCGGAGCGGAACCGATCGATCCGCGTTTGCACGACGACGTTCGCGAAGGCGATCCGGGACTGGTGGTCGATGTGATCAGCCTGTTCCTGCAACTGGCGCCGGAACGGATGGACAAGCTCCAATTGGCGCTAACGGCGGGGCAGTGCGCGACCGTGGCGGCGGAGGCGGCTGTAATCAGGCAATCGGCGCAACGGATAGCGGCGAATCCAGTGGCGGACCGCGCGAAAAAAGTAGGGGAGGCGGCAGCCCGGGGAGATCACGCTGGAATGCGACACTCGCTGCTTTTGTTGCGCTCCGAGGTGGACCGGCTAAAACGCCATGCCCGCGAGATGAAAACGGCGGCGCTCAGCTAGAGCAGCGTTGCGAGGCGTTGGATTTCCGCCCAGAGGGCGCGGATATCTTCGATAGTGGTTGCCTGGTTGCCGATGGCGACGCGGGCGGCATAGCGGCCCTTCAGCACCGTCTGAGAAATAAAGAAAGCTCCGGTGGCGTTGATGGCGGAGACCAGCGCGCGTGTGCGCTCTTCCGAATCACGAAGGCGGAAGCAAACGGCGGAAAATGGCGAGGGCGCGGCGAGTTCGAACCGGGGGTCTGAGGCGATCCAACCGGCGAGTTCCTGGGCCATGGCGATGTGTCCGCGGATAAGTTCGCGAAGCTTGTCGCGGCCGAAATAGCGAAGAACATACCAGAGCTTCAAACTGCGAAAGCGCCGGCCGAGGGCGACGCCATAGTCCATCAGACTTACCTCGCGCGGGTCGGTGGTGGTTTTGAGGTACTCGGGCGTGATGGTGAAGGTGCGCCGGAGCACGTCGGGGTGGCGGGTGTAGAAGGCACTGCAATCCATCGGCGTAAAGAGCCATTTGTGGGGGTTCATTACGAGCGAGTGGGCGCGTTCATTGCCTTTGAGCATCCAGGCGAACTCGGGAAGGATGGCAGCGGCGCCGGCGTAGGCCGCGTCGATGTGGACCCAGGCGTTGTGGGCAGCGGCGATGTCGAGCACGGGCTCCAAAGGGTCGACGCTGGTGGTGGAGGTGGTGCCCGCGGTGACGATGACGCAGCAAGGAGTGAGGTTTGCGGCGGCGTCGGCGGCCATGGCTTCGCGGAGAGCATCGGGCTTCATGCGAAATTCGTCATCGGAGGGGATCTTCCGAATGTTACGCAGGCCAATGCCGGCGGCAACGGCGGCTTTATCGATGGAAGAATGCGCCTGATCGGAACTGTAGATAACGAGTGGTTTCGTGATGCCATTCAGGCGCACTTCCGGGTCCACCCACTCACGGGCGGCCATGACGGCATGCAGCGTGCTGACGGAGGCCGTGTCGAAAATCTGGCCGAAGTAATCGGCGCTGAGGCCGAGCCACTGGCGGAGCCAGCCGAGGGCCACCTGCTCCAATTCGGTGACGGCCGGCGAGGCGACCCAATTGAGCCCGTTGGTGTTCATAGAGGCCGCAAGCATTTCGGCAACAACACCGGGCACGGAGGCGGTGCAGGCAAAGTAGTTGAAGAAGCGCGGATGGTTCCAGTGGGTGACAGCGGGGAGGATCAGCCGTTCAAAGTCTGCCAGGATGACTTCGAGCGGCTCTCCGGCGTCCGGCCCCTCGCCGGGCAACCGGTCAAAGAGTTCGCCGGGGCGTATGGCGGGGTTCACGCGGAATCGGGCCGGGTCTTCCAGGTAGCGGGCGATCCAATCGGAAGCCTCCGCCGACGCGCGGCGAAAGGCTTCCACATCGTGTTTCATTCCTCTATTGTGCGGCACACTCTTCGAGCATGGCGGATTCAAACCCTTTGAACCAATCGGCGAAGGCATCGGCGTGGCGCTGCGCGGCGGGGCCGAGCGGCAAAGGCGGAGCGGCCTTCTTGAAGCCGCGGGCGGCGAGTGTAAGCTGGATTCCGAAGGGCGTGGGGAATGGATCGATCTTCTGGATGAAGGCGTCGAGCAGGGCGCCACGGCGAGCGAGCGCGTCTTTATCACCGCGGGTTGCGGCGCGGTCAACGGCGGTGATCAGTTCCGGAATGCCGGAGGCACAGCCGCTGATAACGCCATCGGCGAGGGCGCGGTGCGAGGCCAGAAGACGGTCATTGCCCAGCAATAGACGGAAGGGTATACGCTGGCGCAAGGCGTGCAGAGCGTCGAAGATTTCCGTGTTGCCGCTGGAGTCCTTGATGCCGGCAAATTGGCCGGTTTCAAGGATGGCGCAGGCGGTGGCGGGTTCCATGCCGTTGGTGAAAAACGGCAGATTGTAGAGCAGCGTCGGCGCGCGGCCAGCGGCCTGCCTGGCAAACTCGGCGTAGTAGGCGATAATGCCTTCCTGACTGTGCCGGAAAAAGTGCGGCGGCATCAGCAGCAGCGCCGTGGCGCCGACTTCGGTGGCATTGCGCGCCAGAGCCACCGCGCCTTCCACCGTGGAGTGGGAAACGTTCACAACGACGGGGGTCCGGCTGCGGCGGACGGCCATCATGGCCAGGCGTTGGCGCTCCTCCACGTCGTAGTGAATGAACTCGCCGGTGGCGCCGAGCACGGCGACGGCGTTGACGCCACGTTCGTTGACGAAATCCAGAATATCGAGGGCCAGACTGATGTCAATCGTGTGCCCATCTTCGCGCCGCGGTGCAACCACCGCGGCCATGGCGCCAAGAATGACGCCTTCACCCAACCGGGTCATAATTCGTTCCTGCTGTTCTTGATTTTTCCACGCGTTTGCGGGGGCGGTATAAAATAGCAATCGCTCCCTGATCTATTCTCATCGGAAAAACACATGGATTCGACTAGCATATCGCGCAGATCGCTCTTGCATCGTTATAGCGCCGCCGCGGGCACAGCGGCGTTCCAGATTGTGCGCCCGGAACTGGTGCGCGGACAGGGAAAGGAGAAGCTGCGGGCCGGCCTGGTGGGCTTCGGCGGACGCGGCCGCCAGGCGATTGTCGACCACCTGAAAGGCACAGAAAACACGGAAGTCGTGGCCGCAGCCGATATTTTTGAAGACAAGCTGGAGCAGAACCTGCGCTGGCTGCGCGAAGACCCCCGGAACGCAGATGTGCGGGACCGTGTGAAGATCGACCCAGACAAGCGGTTTGTCGGTTTCGATGCGTACAAAAAGCTGCTGAAGACCGATATCGACGTGGTGTTCCTGGCGACGCCGCCCGGCTACCGGCCGGAACATTTTGAAGCGGCGATTGAAGCCAAGAAACATGTTTTCTGCGAGAAGCCGTTTGGAACGGACCCGGCGGGCGTGCGACGGTTCATGGCGGCGGCGAAGAAGTCGGAAGAGCTGAAATTGACTGTCGTCAGCGGCGCGCAGCGGCGGTTTGACCGTAAGTACATGGAGACCTACGACCGCATCAAGAGTGGCGCCATCGGCGACATTACGGCCGGCTACGCGTACTGGGTGGGCACACCGGTGATTCAACAAAAAGTCCGCGAGGCCAAGTGGGCCGATATGACCTGGCAGCATCGCGCCTGGTACAGCTTCGTGTGGATTTGCGGCGATCAGGTGGTGGAACAGCACCTGCACAATATCGACGTGATGAACTGGTTCATGGGCGGCCACCCAACGAAAGTGGTGGCGACGGGCGGGCGCAGTTGGCGGCCGGGTGACGAGATTTACGGGAACATCTACGACCATATTTCCGCCGATTTTGAGTATGCCAATGGCGTGCGGATGTCGAGCTACTCGCGACAGTTTCCAGCGCAGCAGCATATTCATCGCAAGATCGGCGAGTTGCTGGTAGGGACGAAGGGCCGCAGCAATTGCAACGATCTGGCCGGGCCGGGAGCGAACATCAATCCGTACGTGGCCGAGCATACGGCGCTGGCGAAGTCGATTCGCGGCGAAGGTCCGTATGTGAACCACGCGATGGCGGTGGCCGAAAGCACGCTGACGTGCATCATGGCGCGGGAGTCGGCCTATTCCGGCCAGGAGATCACTTGGGAACAGGCGATGAACTCCCCGCTTGACCTACAGCCGAAACAGTTTGGGTACGACCTGAAAATGGATGTGCCGCCCATTCCACAGCCAGGCGAGTACCGGTTCCGGTAAGCAATCGCCCGCGGGAGTGCCTGTGTAAACTTTGTCTAACTGTGGGCAACTCGATTCGTCCTGTTCGCGTTGGATAGAGAAAGGAGCATGCACTTATTCATGCGAACGACCTTATTGCTGCTGGCGACCGGGCTGGCGCAAGCACAATATTTTCCTCTGCAAACAGGAAACCAGTGGATTTACAGAGTAGACGAAGGCCCGGTGAAAGAACTGCGAGTCGCGGAAGTATTGCGCGCGGAGACGATTAACGAGAGAGAATACTTCGTTTACAAAGGCATTCAGGGCGACCAGGCGCGGGTGCGATTGACCGCGGAAAACCGGCTGGTGCAGTTGAACGCCGATGGAAGCGAGTCGTTGTGGGCGGATTTTGAAGCGGCCGCAGGCACCTCCTTCGCCACCGCGTTCGACAACTGCACGGGGCGGGCACGCGTGGAATCGAGAGAAGAAACGGCGGAGGTGCTGGACCGTAGTTGGGGCAATGGCATCCGCTTCAGTTACAGCGCGACCAACTGCGCCGACGCGGGAGCGACCAGTGACCTGTACCTGCCGGGTTTGGGCCTGGCACAGCGGACCTACCAGAGCTTTACCGGGCCTCGACGTTACAAGCTTACCTACGCGCGAATCGGCAATGCCAGCGTAATCACCAGCGGCGAATATAGCTTCCGGATCAACCTGAGCCAGAAGACCTATGCCACGAGGGCCATTATCAACTTACGGATGACGCTCGAAAACTGGACCAAGGAACCGCTGGTTTTGCAGTACGCAAGCGGACAGCGATTTGACTTTGCCATTCGCGACGCGTCCGGCGCAACCGTTTACTTCTGGTCGGCGAACAAGCTGTTCATCGCGGAAGTAAGCGAACTGACAGTGACCGGCGAAAAGAATTGGACCGTGACCGAGGAGATGGATTTGAAGCCGGGCGAGTATGTGCTGGAAGCGTGGCTGACGGCCGGCCGCACGCCCGTATACAAGGCACAAGTGCCGATCACGGTGGCCGAGATCACAACCGCGCAGTAGTGCCGCCGCATTTGCGCCAACCGGCGTAATGCGGCGAGAATGAACGATTGCGAGAAACTACTCCATCGGCGGCCGTTCGGGAACCCATCGGTCCGCGGACGTTTCTGCTGGCGCTGCTGGTCTCCGTGCTTTGGGGCGGGAATCTGGTCTCGATTCGCGTCGGCGTGGACAGTGTTCCGCCGCTTTGGAGCGCGTTCTGGCGAATGGCGGTGGGTGTAGTGGTGGTGACCGGATGGGCGCTTTCCCGCGGCGTTTCCATCCGGCCCGCCCGTGGCGAGTGGAAGCCGCTGTTCTATTTGGGCGTGTTGTTTACGGCGCAGATTGGACTGTTGAACTCCGCGTCGGCGATGACGTCGCCGTCGTATGGCGTGGTGATTCTGAATTCGTATGCGGTGTTCGCAAACATAGTGGGGCATTTTTGGCGGGGCCCGTCGCTGGAGGAGCGGCTCACCCGGACGCGAGTGTTTGGGCTGGCCGTGGCGATCGCCGGACTGGCGGTGTTGACCATGGGACAGGCGCCAAAGGCGCTGGCGCCGCGTCCGCTGCTGGGAAACCTGTTGATGGTGCTTTCGGCTTTCCTGCTGGGGTACCGGCAGGTGTATACGCGCTGGCTGGTGCAAAGCGTGGATCCGGCGCGAACGGTGGTGTGGCAGATGGCGTGGTCTGTACCGCTGTTTCTCGTGATTGCGGTGGCATCGGAACCGATGGTGTACGGGCATGTGACGTGGCAGGCGGTGGCGGCGATTTCCTACCAGGGCTTTGTGGTGGCGGGGATTTGCTTTATTGTTTGGGCGGAGTTGCTGAAGAAACATTCGGCCGGGACGTTATCGATGTTTTCTTTTCTTGTGCCGGTGGCCGGCATCGCGCTGAGCGGCTGGATATTCAGTGAACCGCTGACGGCGGGACTGCTGGTGGGCGGATTGTTGGCGCTGGCGGGGGTGTTTATCGTCACGCGAGGAGGAGGGTCCTGAAGATGACTGGTCTTGTTTTCCTGCTTTTTTGCGCCGGGGCGCTGTTCGCGCAGCCTTCCTATGAGTACTTCGCCACGGGCAATCCGGCCGATGTTGTGGCCAAGTCCACGCGCGGGTTTCTGCTGGCCGGCGGCGGGAAGGACGTGGACGAAGGCGTGCGTTGGTTTTTGGAACGGGCCAATGGGGGCGATGTGGTGGTGCTGCGAGCGTCGGGAACGAACGCGTACAACCCCTATTTCATGGGACTGGCGAAGGTGGACTCGGTGGAGACGATTATTTTCAAAACCGAGGCGGCGGCGCGGGAGCCGTTTGTGCTGGAGAAGATTCGGAATGCCGAGGCGATATTCTTTGCCGGCGGGGATCAGTGGAACTATGTCCGCTATTGGGCGAACTCACCCGTGGCGGTGGCGCTGAACGAGGCGATCCGGCGTGGTGTACCAGTGGGCGGGACGAGCGCGGGCCTGGCGATACTCGGGGAGTTCGCTTTTTCGGCGCAGCGGGATACGGTGACAAGTCCGGTGGCGCTGGCCGATCCGTTTGATGAACATGTGACGATTCATCGCGGGCTGCTGCGCATTCCGGGAATGGAATGCCTGATCACCGATAGCCATTTCGCCAAGCGGGACCGGATGGGAAGGCTGCTCGTGTTCTTGGGGCGGATGCGGGCGGAGAGCGCTTGCGAGGTGGTGCGGGGCATCGGAATTGATGAACGGGCGGCGGTGACGCTGGACGAACAGGGGCAGGCGAGGGTGGTGGGAGACGGTTCGGCGTACTTGATTCAACTGCGGAAGAAGCCGGCGATCGCACGCGGACGGGCGGCGGAGATTCCGCGGATGGATGCGCGGGCGGTGCCTAGCGGGACGGCGTTTGCGTGGGGGAAATGGACGGGAGAGTACGGGTTGAGTGTGAAGGGGGGCGATGTGAAATCGACGGGGGCGGGGATTTACGGGGCGCGGTAGCGGTGGGGGCGTTGACTCTTGACTTGGGTCGTTTCGCCGTACCCTCTTTTCGAGACAGCGATAGTCTGATTTCACAGCACGCCGCGTTGGGATTGAGGCTGGGGAGACGCCACGCTCTGCCAAATTGCGGGTTCGAAGGGCAGGAACTGCAGTTGGGCAAACGGAGCGTAGTGCCGTTGAAGGTTCGGGAAGTCATTCGGAAGATTGACAATGCGGTCTGGCGGCTCTTGCGAACCTCAGGAGACCATCGGGTATTTCGTAGCCCCGATGGTCGCCTTTCGGTCGTGTCCGGCCGACTCGCGGACGATGTTCGACGTGGCATGTACAAGGCGATTCTGAAGCAATCTGGTATTGAGGAAGATAAGACATGACCCGCAAGTATTCACTGGTAATGGAGAACGGCCCGACTGGATACAGTGGCTACGTGCCAGAACTTCCATCGATCCTGGTAGCGGGCGGCTCTGCTGAAGAGCTTCTAAGCCGTGCCGCGGAGGCGATCCAAATTTATTTGGAGGTTCCTCGGGCAGAACGGCCCCGGACCAAGTACAGAACCTAATTACGATCCCATCTTTTTTGAAAGTTCCGTAGTGGCCGAATGCAATCCATGCTGCCTGTCTAAACAACTAGAACCTCGGCGGAGTAGTGAGGAACGTGGATACACGGATGCAGTTTGCAGTCTATCGAGCCGCGGATTCGAAGAAACTGCAGCAAGCTCGGCTGGCAGTCCCTGCAGGCGGCGAGGTGATCGCCGCAGGAGAAGGATGGCAGGTCATACTAGCGCTCGTGAACGACTACCACGCGAAGCCAAACGCCGTCCGAATCCGAAAAGTGTTCAAACATCGAGTCTTCGAACTGCCTACATGTCATATACGTCTCATTGAAGGGATCCCCAGTCTGGACAAAGTGGCAATTGACTCCCGCGAAGTCGCAGTGTCGACCGTCTAATCCGGGCGGGCTTCTAGTCACTTTTGGGGGATTGTCAGGAATTCCGTCCCGATCGGCGTATGTTAAAGCTAGCGTCGATGGGGATTTACGGGCCGCGGTCGTGATGAATGGGGTGGGGGTGGAGGCTTCGAGGGATGCGCCAGCGGGTTGGCGGAGTTGTGAAAACAACGGCGGCAGGGATTTGCGGGGCGCGTTAGTACCGAAAGGGGCCCGAATTCACGTCATAATGTGAAAGTCCCCCATGGCTTTGCGGCCAGCGGGATGTCTTCCCCAACAACTGAGGCCAAATGAACTTCCGGCTCGCCGCGGCCTACGCCGCTTTTTTGTCCGTCTCCATAGCTACCGCGCAGACGCCGGCCGGCATGGAACGTCCGCGCATTGGGAAACCCGCCATCATGCCCGTTTCGCAGGTGAAAAAAGGCATGAAAGCGATCGCGTGGACCGTCTTCGAAGGGACGCAACCGGAGGCCGTTCCGGTGGAAATCATCGGCGTATGGAAGAACGCGAACGGGCCGAAGGCCGACGTGATTCTGGGCCGTATGGGCGGGCGGGCGGAACGGACGAACGTGGCCGGCGGCATGAGCGGCAGCCCGGTATATGTGGATGGCAAACTGATTGGCGCGGTGGCGCTGCGGCTGAGCTTCTTTTCGCCGGACGCCATCTGCGGCATTACGCCGATTGAGAGCATGTTGGAAATCGACGAGTTGGACCAATCGAAACCGGCACAGCGAGCGGCGGTGGACATTCCGGCGGAGTTTCTGGCGGGTACGTCGATTCCGGTGCAGCAATCGTTGACGATGCAGCCGATTGACACACCGCTAATGCTATCGGGCGCGCACCCGAGCGTTTTCCCGTATTTCAATGGGATTTTCAAGAACATGGGGATGCAGTTGGCGCAGGGCGGATCGAGCGCGGCGCTGAAGGCGACCACGCTGTCACAGGATTGGAAGACCTCGCTGCGGCCGGGCGATACCGTTTCCATGATCCTGGTTTCCGGCGATATCAACATCTCCAGCGGCTGCACTGTGACTTACAACGACGGCTCGCGGGTGCTGATTTGCGGGCACGCGTTTTTGAATATCGGCCCGTTGAACATGCCGATGGCTAAGGGCGAAATTCTGTGGACCCTGGCGTCAACATTTCAGCCGACGAAGGTATCGAACGCCACCGAGGTGGTCGGCACTTTTACGCAAGACCGGCACCTGGGCATGCTGGGACACCTGGGCGAGAGGCCGCGGATGATTCCGGTGAAACTGGCGCTGCGTTCGCTCAACGCGCAGGGCACGGCGTTCAAAACCAACACATTGAACTTTGAAGTGATGGAGAGCCAGAAGTTCACGCCACAGTTGATGATGCTGGGCATGTTCAACGCGATTAGCGGGATGAACGAATTCGCCGATGATACGACGTATCGCATCGCGGCGAATGTGACGCTGGCGAACGGACAGAAACTGGACCTGCGAACGATGCAGGCGCCCAGTGATTTGCCTGTGCCGGCTTCCCTGCAATCGGCAATGTGGTTCGGCGACAAGTTCAACAAGCTGTTCGGTAACGCGGTGCGGATGCCGGACCTGGGCAGCGTGGAAGCAACGATCGACCTGATTCCGGAGCGGCGGACGGCGGCGATTGAAAGCGCCTGGATTCCTTCGAGCGAGGTGGAACCTGGCGCGGAGATTCCAGTGAAAGTGTTCCTGCGGCCGTACCGCGGCGGGCGCGTGGAACGCGAACTGAAGCTGAAAGTGCCGGCGGGACTGGCGGCGGGGCACTACCGGATTCAGTTGAGCGAGGCCGCTGTGCTGAACAGTTTGCAGGCGATGACGCCGTTGGCAAACCGGTTTATGGAGCTGAACCAAACGGTTTCGCTGATCAACCAGGAGCGCGCCAACAACCGGCTTTACGCCGCGCTGGTGCAGCCCCGCCCCACCGTCTACACCGATGAAAAAACGCTTCCCAACTTGCCGAGCTCCGTTCTGAACGTGATGCAGAACGGGCGAAGCGCAAGCCGCTCCCTGATCGCCGCGCCGGAAACGGCAGTGGCCGAAGCATCCGTCCCCTTCGATTACGTTGTCACCGGCAGCCACTCGCTGCGACTTACCGTCAAATAAACACACCCTCATGCGCCCTTTTCCTTTTGTGCTGGCCCTTGCCGCGTTGAGCGCGGCGTTTGCAGTGGATACGCGATTCTGGACCTTCGCGGCGAAAGAAGACCATGACAAAGCGACGCTGAAACGCTTGTCCTTGCGAAGCGATGGGCGCATAACGCTCGCCCCGGCGACGCGCGAATTGCAGGACGCGGGCGTGTCGTATCTTTGGGCGGTGGCGCGCGGCGCCGATGGGACTTTGTACACCGGCGGCGGAAACCCGGGGGCGACGGCGGCGAAGCTGTTCGCGGTGAAGGCCGGCCAGTCGCGCGTGCTGGCGGAGTTGCCGGGCCTGCAGATTCAATCGATCGCGCTCGACGGCGGAGGCCGGGTATACGCGGCTACCGCGCCGGACGGCAAAGTCTACCGGGTGAACGCGGACGGGAAGAGCGAGGTCTTCTACGACCCGAAGGCGAAATACATCTGGACGATTGCTTTTGATAAAGCCGGGAATCTGTATGTCGCCACCGGCGACCATGGCGAGATTCACAAAGTGACGCCGTCGGGCCAAGGCAACGTGTTCTTCAAAACGGAAGAAGAACATGCGCGGGCGATGGCGGTGGACGCGGCGGGGAATCTGATTATCGGCACGGAACCGAGCGGGCTGGTGATGCGGGTGAGCCCTACCGGGGAAGGGTTTGTACTGTACCAGGCGGGGCGGCGGGAAGTGACGGCGATTGCGATTTCGCCGGACGGGAGCATCTACGCGGCGGCCGTTGGTGCCAAGCCGGCTTCCGCGACACCGGCGCTGCCGCCGGCGCCAGCGGCGGCACCCATGACCACAACCAGCATCACGGTAACGGCAAGCGGCGGGGGCAGCGGCCCGGTGACCGCGCCGCGCCCGGCGCCGCCGACGCTTACGCCGAGCAGCGTGAGCGGCGGATCCGAGCTCATTCGCATCTCCGCTGATGGCTTTCCAACGCGCGTCTGGTTTGACGGCGCGGAAATCATTTACGCAATCACATTCGATAAGGCCGGGCTGCCGGTGATCGGAACCGGAAACAAAGGCGGAATCTACCGGATTGACAGCGACCTGCGGCATACGCGGCTGCTGACGCTGGCGCCAACGCAGGTGACGGGTTTGACCAATGACACCGGCGGCGCGATCTATGCGGTGACAGGGAATATCGGAAAGCTGTTCCAGGTGGGGCCCGGGAGCGAGAAGGACGGCGTGATCGAAAGCGAAGTGCTGGACGCAAGCTGGTTCGCCGAATGGGGCCGGCTGGCGCCCAAAACCAGCGGGAACGTGACGTTTGAAACGCGAAGCGGCAACCTGGACCGGCCCCAGAAAAACTGGAGCGCGTGGACACCGGTGCAGGACCGGATTGCCTCGCCAGGGGCGCGATTCCTGCAGTATCGGGCGACGCTTTCCGGCGACGGAGCGGAGTTGACCGGGACCGACATCGCCTACCAGCCGCGCAACGTAGCGCCGAAAATTGAGCAGATTGAAATCACCGCGCCGAACTACCGGATGCCGAACCAGACCATATCGATGACGCCATCGACGACGCTGACCTTGGGACCGATGTCGAGCCGGGTGCCCCATACGCCCGCGGGTTCGTCCACCGACCCCGGCGCGGTGACGATGAACTGGGCCAAAGGCACGCAGGGCGCGCGCTGGAAGGCCGGAGACGCCAACGGCGACGCGGTGCAGTACACGGTGGAAATCCGCGGCGAGAGAGAGACCGTTTGGAAACTGCTGAAGAAAGAACTGTCGCAGCGGCAGTATAGCTTCGACGCGAGCGCGTTCCCGGACGGACTGCACCGGCTGCGGATAACGGCCAGCGACGCGGAAGCGAACCCGCCGGGCAAAGGGCTGACGGGAACACTGGAAAGCGAACCGTTCCTAATCGACAATACGCCGCCGGTGATACGCGGCTTGACGGCGGCGGCGAATGGCAACAAGCTGACGATCACGTTCTCCGCGGCCGATGCGTTGACGATCCTGACGAAGGCGGAGTATTCCATCAACGCCACCGAGTGGACGTTTTTCGAACCTTCAACGCGGCTATCGGATTCGCGGGAACACAGCTACAGCATCACGGTGGACCGGCCGGCCGGTGAGTTGACGATCGCGGTGCGCGTGAGTGATGAACACGAAAATCACGCGGTGGAAAAGACCACGGTGAAGTAAGCGCTACGGCTTGGCGACCGATTGCAGGGCCGCCCGCAGTTCGTCCATCTTCATCTGTCCCGGATGATAGAGGCGAACCACGCCCGCGCCATCCAGCAGCACCAGCGTAGGCGTGGAACTGACGCCGTACAGGCGGAAGTTCTCTTCGCTGATGGGCAGGGGAACGCCGTTGAGCCACGGGTAGTGCTCCCGCTGCACCTGGGAAATATAAGGCGTTTCCTTTTCCTTCGGCGCCTCTTCGCCGCCGGCGACGTAGCCGTAACGCTGGGTGGGAGCGACGACGGCGAGCAGGGGAAACTCCTTGCGCAAGGCCTCAATGACCGGGCCTTGTGTTTTGCAGTCGGCGCACCAGTGGGCCCAAAGGAATAGCAGCACCGGCCGGCCACGGAAATCGTCGAGCGAACGCATTTTCACTGAGCCGGCAAATTGCATGGCTTCCAGCTTGGGCGCTTTCTGGCCCGCCAGGGAGAGCAGGTGCAGGTTCTTCTGAATGCGGGTGCGGATGGACGTGGCGTGCCAGCGCTTCAACTCATCCTTAAGAAATGCCACACCCTCACTGCGACGCCCGGTGCCCGCAAGGGCATGGCCGTTCACTTCAATGGACGCGCCGAGGGCAAGCGGCAGGTTGGGCTCCGCGTCGAGCGGGCGAGACTTCAGCATTTCCAGCGCGGCCGTGCGGGTTTCGGCGGAAAGGGCGAAGGCCTGGTCCCATGCTTTGTTGGCGTGCGCGCCCCGGCCAATCCAGGAATGGGCCAGCAGCAATTCGGGCGTCCACGGGCCATTGCCTTTGTATTGTTGCAACCGGGCCTTCGCGGCGGCGAAGTTACCGGCGGCGGCGGCGGCGCGCACCTCCTGCACAACCTGCGCGGCCAGGCAGCCAGCCGCCAGAACGAAGAACCCAAGTAGCCTCATCGCTCTAGAGTAACTGATTGCTCCGCAGCCATTGAATGGACGATTCGAGGTCCTCGCGTTCGAGCGCGGCGGCCTGTTCTTTCGGCGGCGCGGGCCGGTTCGTTCGCGGTTTGCCCGTCTCCGCGATGGCGGCGAAACGGGCGAATTCCCAAGCCGGCGTGCGCTGGAAGGCCTTCCAGAAATCGGGCTGCAGGTAGGGGAACGGCCGCGTGCCGGTGACGATAATCTCAAGCGACATCGCCTTGCCCGGACACAGCGCCGCGAACTTTTTCACCCACCCGCCGATGTCGACGTTGCCATCGCCCATGCGCGTCCATTGCATTGCGGCGCCTTCGGGCGTTCGCCAAACGTGGCTGTCCCGCACGTGGGAGGTAAGCACATACGGCGCCAGCGCCTCCAGCGTGACGTGCGGGTCTTCGATGGCCCAAGTGGGATTACCCGAATCAATGCAAGCGCCGGTGAAGTCCGTGCCGGCGGCTTCAATCAACATCTTCAGTTCGCGGCCCTGCAGGTCGCCGCCGTGGTTTTCAATGGCGATCTTCTTCCCCGCGTCGAGCGTTCGCGTCCGCACCGCGCGCAGCGTTTTCACGGTGTTTTCCATATGCTGCTCCAGCGGAACGGCGGAGGCGCGGTCCCGCCAGTCACCCAGCACGGCGCGGACAAAGGGCGCGCCGACAATCTTCGCGGCGTCGATCATTCGCGCCAACTGCTCTTCCGCCGTCCCTTGTTTCGGATCGAACCGGGCGGCGGTAGGGCAGATGGAGAGCATCCCGATTTCCACTTCGATCCCGGCGCCGCGGGCGTGGTCGCGCACCTTTTCCAAGTGCGCCTTTTCCAAGCCGCCCAGAAATCGAATCTCCGAAAAATGCACCACTTTGGCGCCCAGTTTGGCGCAGTAGTCCAAATACTCAAACGCGCTCCAGCCTTGCGAACGCAAGCTGAAAAGATCGATCCCGAACTTCACGTTTTGCCTGCTCCCCTGCGCCATCAAAGCGGCTGGCGCCGCCGCCAAAAACGATCGGCGTTGCAATGTCATCGCCACTATATTACCCGCGCAGCATGGCGGCTAGCTCGACAATGCGACCAGCGTCCAGCCCCTGGCCAAGCGTGAACCACAACCGGCGCGCGGCCCCAACGCCGATGGCCTCCAGCGTCTCCTCGTTCAGCGAGCCATACCCGGTAACGCCGATCAAGGCCCCATACTGGCGCGCGGTCTGCCGCAGTTCCTCCACGCGCAGCCGGAGTTCCGCCAGCGGTTTCCCGGCGGCCTTCCATTGCACGCTTGAAAGGATTTCCTCCGGCCAGCCGGCCATAGCCGCCAGTGTGGCGGGGTACGGGGTGTCCGGGCGGAGGCCGAGTTCCACTTCCACCACCTGCACTGCCCGGCCCGCGGCGCGCAGCGCCTCCAGCCGACGGCCCATCGCCGCGGCGCTGGTGATGGTCCCCGGCGCGTCGAAGCGGATGTCGATGTCGAAGGTGCGCCCGCGCAAGAGGCGAAGCGCGTCGATCCGCTCGCCGGCCTCTTCATTGGTCAATCCCGTCGCGTCTATCAGACTCCGCGAACACGGATCACCATCTCCACGCAGCGGGAAGCCGTCGCGCCAGCCATGCCGAATGGCGCCCCACAGGCCTTCCACCGCGGGTCCGGCCCAGGCGGCCACCGATAGCCCGTATTTTCGTTGCACGGCCCGGTACTGGGCGAACGCCGTATCGGCATCGGCGGCGGCGGCCAGGAACAGAGAATCGACACCTTGCGGCCCGGGCAGCACACCTCGGTCCAGCGTAAGCGCATAGGCCAGCACGCGGTCTTCGTCGCCCGAACCAAAGGGAATCGCGTTGACAACGATTTCCAGGCCGCGCGGCGTGCGCATGCGGCCCACAAGCACCGATTGCGGAAACAGCCCGCTGCCCGGCGCCGAGGCCAATGCAATATGCAGCAGCACAGAGCCGGCGCCATCGACGGCGACGAAATACGTGGACTTCGCCACCGGGTCCGCAGCCAGCGACCCCCAGTGGACACGCATTCCTTCCAGCGAAAGCTGCGACGCTCGCGACGCCAGCATTCGGCGCAACGCGTCGTCCACCGTTCGCCCTTCGGCGAACTGGAACACGAGGTCGGCCAACTGGGACGCCTCCTGCGCGCGGACCGGAATGCTAAGCGAAACAGGCGTCATAGATTGAGCGTTTTCAGATACTCGCGAAACGCCCCGCCAAGATCGTAGCGCTTCAACGCGAACTCCACCGTCGCCTGCAGGAAGCCCAACTTGTCACCGGCGTCGTACCGCTTGCCCTCGAACTTGTAGCCGTAAACCGGCCGGCTGCGGAGCAGGTGCTTCAGCCCGTCGGTCAATTGGATTTCCCCGCCACGGCCAGGCTCCACAGATTCAATGGAAGGGAAAATTTCCGGCGTCAACACGTAGCGGCCGATGATCGCCAGGTTGCTTGGCGCGTCCTCCGCCTTCGGCTTTTCCACCATATTCCGAATGCGGAACAGCCGGCCGGATTGTCCCATGTGGTCGACCGGTTCAGCGTCCACCACGCCATAGGCCGAAATCTGCTCCTTCGGCACTTCCATCAGCGCCACCACAGAAGCGCCGTAGAATTCGTACACATCCTGCAACTGGCGAAGGCAGGGGATTTCGGCGTCGATCACGTCGTCCGACAGCACGACGCAGAAAGGCTCCTTGCCCACCAGTTCCTTCGCGCGCAGTACGGCATGGCCCAGGCCGAGCGCTTCTTTCTGGCGAACGTAGGCCACATCGATCATGTCCGAAATGCCCCGCACTAGCGCCAGCAGGTCTTTTTTCCCTCGCGTTTCCAGCAAGTGTTCCATTTCGAAGCTCACATCGAAATGGTCTTCAATCGCGCTCTTCCCGCGGCCGGTGACGATGATAATATCTTGCAGCCCGGAGTGAATCGCTTCTTCGACGCCGTACTGAATCAACGGTTTATCCACAAGCGGCAACATCTCTTTCGGCTGCGCCTTCGTAGCCGGCAGGAAGCGCGTTCCCAACCCAGCCGCGGGAAAGACTGCTTTTCTAGCTTTCGGAATCATGTTCCTTTATTGTCCCCCAGCTTCGTGCTTTTCGTCCTGGCGTAAGTATTTTTTGCGCCCGAGTACCAGAACTAAACTCGCCTAAACGACACCAATAGTTTCATTGCCCGTTGCCAGTCTCCACGCAAAACTGGTAGCTACCCAATGGAGAGATTTGAAAACCAGCGATGGACCTCGCAGGAAGTGGCCCGCCTTATCGCCGTCTTCGAATCCGAACGCCGTTTTTTCGACGAAATCGTCACCACGCTGCCCGTCCCGTTGGTAACGGTGAACGCTGGCGGCGCCATCCTCTCCGCAAATCAGGCGTTTCTGAAGCAGTTTCGGGTAAACCGGGAGGAGTTGGAGCGGAAGTCGCTCGCCGTGGTATTCGGCGATGCGCCGTGGCGCGCCGCCCTGATGCCGTATGAGCCCGGCGTTGTAACGGTTGAGGATTACAGAGCCGTTTTCACCCCCGTGCCCCGCTGGGATAGGGGCGAAACGGAGTGGACGGTGGCGTTCCTGACCCAGCCAACGCCGGAGGCCCCTCCCGCGGCGGCACCGGCCGCCGATACGGAATGGATTGCCAACGCCGCCGCCATTGAAGCTACGCAGCGGCTGGCCGGCCGTGTAACGCACGAGGTGAATAATCTCATCATGATCGCC
This sequence comes from Bryobacterales bacterium, assembly GCA_016789905.1. Taxonomy (GTDB): domain Bacteria; phylum Acidobacteriota; class Terriglobia; order Bryobacterales; family Bryobacteraceae. The sequence continues at coordinate 26,265 of JAEUQC010000095.1, forward strand.
GCCGGATACGGGCGCGAGCTTCTTGCCCAACTGCCCGCCGATAGCCCCCTGCGCGAGGACATTGCCATGATGCTGGGCGCCACCGGCCGCATTGAGACCATGGCGGCGCAGTTGAACGAATACTCGCGCAGCGGACGCGGGGACCTGGCGTCCCACGCGCTGCGCGACCTGTTGCCCGCCAGTGGCTATCGGCTTGGCCCGGTGCCCAATGAAGCGATTGTCCGCACAGACCGCGCGGCGCTCACCGCCGTTTTTCAGGCGCTGCCGCTCATTGCCGAAGGCGCGCTCACTTTGGAATCGACCATCATCGCTGGGGAGGCGTTCATAACTGTGAAAGGCTTTGGGATGTCGGCGGAATCGCTTCGGCAGCAGTTTGAAGTGCTGAACAAAGCGTCACGAGAAGGCCGGACCGGCGCACCGGAAGCGGCAATGGTGGGACCGAAGCTCCTGCAGGCCGGCGTGCGCTGGCGTGTGGCGGACCCCGCCGCGCTCGAATTGCGCATTCCCCTGGCGGGCACGGCGCCTGGCCCGGCACGGCGCACGGTTCTCATTGTGGACGACCAGGCCGGCATTCGCGCCATTGTCCGCCGCATTCTGGAGGCCCGGAACTTCCAGGTTTGCGATGCCGGCTCCGGCGAAGAAGCGCTATCGCTGCTCGACCGTCAGAAAGATGCCATTGACCTTCTGGTGACAGATATGCGCATGCCCGGCATGACCGGCCGCGACCTCGCGGACCGCGTCCGCTTTCGCCACCCCAACGCGCGCGTTTTGTTCATCAGCGGGTTTACGGACGACCCCGGCGTGCAATCGGGCGTTCTTCCCGATCATACTTCGTTCCTGGCCAAACCGTTCAACCCCGACCAAATGGGCGACGCGGTGGCTAAGCTGATGGAGTAAACAACACGCGTCGCCCATCGATTCGCCACGCCTCGGTGAACAGTCTGCGCAGCGCCTCGCTGTAGATCCGGTGCTCCTCGGCCAGAATCTTCGCCGAAAGCGTCTCCGCCGTATCGTCCGGGTCCACGTTCACCGCCGCTTGCGTGACGATAGGCCCATGGTCCAGGTGTTCATCCACAAAGTGTACTGTACACCCGCTGATTTTCACACCGTAATCGAAGGCCTGGTGCTGCGCGTCCAGCCCGGGGAATGATGGCAGCAGCGAAGGATGGATGTTCAAAATGCGCTGCGGAAACGCGCGGATAAACTCCGCGCTTAGTATGCGCATGTAGCCGGCCAGAATCACCCACTCCACCTGATGCGCCGCCAAGGCCGCGATGAGCTGCCTGTCGTAGGCCTCGCGGTCCAACCCCTTCGAGGGCAGCGCCAACGCCGCCAGGCCGCGTTCCCGCGCCGCGGCCAGGCCTTCGGCCTCCAGCCGGTTCCCGATAACAACGGCGATCTCCGCCGGAATCGATCCGCTGGCTACATTCTTCGCGATGGCTTGAAAATTCGACCCGCGGCCCGAGAGCAGGATACCGATCCGGGTCATACGTATTGGACGCGTTCTTTCGCGCCCTTTTTCAGCGGGATCACCGCGCCGATCGGGAAGTGCGGCTCGCCGGCCTTCTCCAGGATCTCCGAAGCGTCGGCGGCCTCTTCGGCGCCCACGCACAGGATCATGCCCACGCCCAGATTAAACGTCCGCCGCCAATCGGCATCAGAGACGTTGCCGAGCTTCTTCAGCAGTTGGAACACGGGCGGCACGGTCCAGTTCAGCGTATGGATCTCCGCGCCCAGGCCCTTGGGCAGCATTCGCGGCGTATTGTCGGTGATTCCGCCGCCGGTAATGTGCGCCGCACCTTTCAGCAGCCCCACGTCCATCAACGCGTCAATGGCCGGTTTATAGCTCCGGTGAACTTTCAAGAGTTCCTCTCCCACCGTGCAGCCCAGCTCCGGAACCTGTGTGTCCACCTTGTACTTCGCCACTTCAAACAGCAGCTTCCGCGCCAGCGAATAGCCGTTTGTGTGCAGCCCGTTTGAAGGCAATCCGAACAGCACGTCGCCCTTCCGGATCGTCTCCCCGGTCAGCATTTCGTCCTTTTCCACCGCGCCGACAATGAACCCTGCCACGTCGTATTCGCCCGCCGTGTACATGCCCGGCATTTCGGCGGTCTCGCCGCCGATGAGCGCGCAGCCATTCGCCTTGCATCCGCGCGCGATGCCGGCCACTACATCCCCCGCCACCTGGGCTTCCAGCTTGCCCACCGCGAAATAATCCAGGAAGAACAGCGGCCTGGCGCCCTGCACCATAATGTCGTTGACACAGTGGTTCACCAGGCACTCCCCCACCGTGTCGTGCTTCCCCGCCAAAAACGCCACCTTCAGCTTCGTTCCAACGCCGTCGGCGGAACTCACCAGCACCGGATTCTCCCACTTCTTCAGCAGGAATCCCGCCCCGAAGCTGCCGATGTCGGTCATCACCCCATCCGTGAAGGTTTTCCGCGCGTGGGCGCGTATCAGGGCAACGGCGCGGTCCGCTTCGTCAATATCCACACCCGCGTCTTTATACTCGATCGGTTTCTTGGCAGCCATGAGGAGCTACTTTTAGAGTAACGCAGCCACCGGCCCGCGGGCGCTCCTACTCTACAAATCCGCGCCAGGTATTGCCCTTTTCGTCCCGCAGAACGATGCCGAAGGAGTCCGATATCCCCGTAATGGACTTGCCCTTGGCGTCACGGAAACTATAGCGGACGATATTGTCGCCTTGTGGGTTCGCCATGCCATTCCACACGTTGCCGTATTCATCCCGCAGCCGGACGAAGTCGCCATCCCCGTAGCCGCTTAACCCCGAACGCGACCGGGTATTCTCGAACCGGTAAAAGCCCGATGGAGTGGAGCCATAGGACCGCCGTTTGCGGTATATCATGGCCCCCATTATCCAGCGATTCTATGCCGCAAGAGATCGGGGGTATCCCCTATTTTCCAAATCAAACCACCTGCGAAAATTCGCTCAGGCTGTTATTTGCGGTTTGATCACGGCGATCCCGGCCGGCGTCAGCACCTTCACCAACTGGTCAAACATCGCGTCGCCCTCGTACAATCCGACAATCGCGCCGCCAGAGCCGGCAAAATTCGCCGACGCACCCGTGGACCGGGCCAACTGGATCATCTCCAAATTCCCCTTGTCTAACTTATACAGCCGGGCCCGCAAGTCAAAATTTGCGTCAATCAGCCGATGCAGCTTCGCCCGGTCCCCGCTTGCCAGCGCCTCCCGGCCCTGTTCCGCATAGGATGCCCAGGTACGCATGGCGTCCACAACTTCCGGATCCTTGTTCCGCCAGCGCTCCCGGACATTATTGTGGAACACCTCGGTCCCCTCGCTCAGGCTGGTACGGTAGGCGACATAGACATCTTTTAACAATGCCGGATCCAGTCGGACATACTCTCCATATCCGCGCGCGTCCATCAATTCGCGCGCGAAGTCCATGTACACCACTCCTTCATAGGTCTGAATGACGCGGTCCTGTAATCCGGCGGCGACGCCGAGTTCTTTTGTCTCTGTCTCCAATACAAGATTCGGCTGTTCCTCGATTGGAATTTGCAAACCATAATACTCAATCAACGCCCGCAGCGCCGCCGTGACAATCGCCGACGATCCGCCCATTCCCAGTCGCAACGGGACCGTCGATTCGTATTCCAGCGTGAAATTGCGATTCGGCAGAACGATGCCGCGCTCCCGGCAATAATCGGAAAGGCGCACCAGCAGCGCCAATATGATCCGGAATCCGCCATAATAGCCCCGCCAGCGGGTGGTGCTGTACAAATCGTCTAATGACTCAAAAATTGGAAGGTCGGATTTACCGGCCTTAATTTCCAGGCGCGCGCTGGGGTATAAAATGACGCGCGCCCGGAAGTTTCGCAATAGCAGCGAAATCGTCTTTCCAAAATATCCATCACTGGGGTTCCCCAGCAGTCCGGCGCGCCCATAGGCGTAGGTTTCAATATGCATAGTCACTTCTCCTATCGGAGGAAGGCATAATATTTTTATGCGCATGCTCCTGCAGCGAGTCTCTTCTGCTAGTGTAACCGTCAATGGTCAGGTCACGGGTTCCATCCAAAAAGGACTCGTTCTCTTTTTAGGAATCGGGCGGGATGATACCGAGGAACATGCCCTCTATCTGCTCGAAAAGCTCATCAATCTGCGGATATTTGAGGATGCCGATGGACGTATGAATCTCTCCCTGCAAGACGTTGGCGGCGGCCTTCTTGTCGTCTCGCAGTTTACGTTGTACGCCGATATCCGCCGCGGCAGACGTCCCGGTTTTGATCAGGCCGCGCCACCGGACAAAGCAAGAATGCTATATACTTTTTTCTTGAATGCGGCGAAAACTCGCTTGACCAATACACAGACGGGCGTCTTCCAAGAGCATATGGACGTTACCCTTACGAATGATGGGCCCGTAACTATCTTCTGTGACAGTATTGACAAATTCGTAAATAAGACTCACTCTGTGAGGTAAGAGTATGCCAAGAACTCCATCCCAAGTCGACCAGGCCGCACTATACGAAGCGGCTCTAGAAGGTCTCGAATTACAGAAGCAGCGCCTGGAGGAACAGATCCGTCTGGTGCGTTCCCTCATAGGTGGCAAGAAACCGCGCGCAGCCGCTCCGGCCGCCGCGGCCGAAACCACCGCGGCGCCTGCCGCGAAAAAGGGCGCCCGCAAGCCGCGCCGGAAACGGAATCTCAGCCCGGAAGCCCGTAAACGAATCGCCGAGGCGCAGAAAAAGCGCTGGGCTGCTTTCCGGAAAGAAGCCGACGCCTAACTTAACCTCCAGTGGAAGCGGTCCGCCACCGTTTCCACTGGACCCTCCCCGGCTATCCGGCCCTCCGCGAAGAACACCGCCCGCTTCGCTACCTTCCTGGCAAAATAGACATCGTGTGTAGCTATTAGTTTCGCTTGCGGCAGTTGATTTAAGAGTTTTGCCAGTTCATTTTGTCCCGGTGGATCCAAAAACGTTGTTGGCTCGTCGAAAATGAGCACTTCGGGGCTCATTACCAGTACGCCGGCCAGTGACGCGCGTTTCTTTTCCCCAGCGCTCAGGTGATACGGCGCGCGGCTCTCCAAATGACCAATCCCTAATTTGACCAATATCTCTTTTGCCTTCCGGATTGATTCTTCCACGCCATCGCCCCGATGCAACGGTCCGAAGGCCACATCCTCCAGCACCGTCGGCATGAATAGCTGGTCGTCAGCGTCCTGAAACACGTAACCAACCGCCCGCCGTATTTCGCCAAGCGTTTCCTCCCGCAATTCCACCCCGCCAATTCGTATCTCCCCATCGCCGCGCAGCAAACCCGCCAGATGCAGCAGGAATGTGGTTTTTCCTGATCCGTTTGCCCCCAGCAGTGCCACGCTTTCTCCAGCTTCTAACTGGAAGTCCACCCCGCGCACGGCCACCGTGCCGTCCGGATAGCTATAGCGCAGGCCGCGCACCGCAATGGCGGGTTTTTTCACAGCCCCACTCCCGCCAGGTATCGCGCCCCGCCCGCCGCCATCGCCGCCACCGCCAGGAACACCCAGTCGAGCGGCGTAATCCGCGCCGGCCGTAGCGGCACATAGTCACCCCGAAACCCTCTGGCAATCATCGCGCGATGTACGCCTTCCGCCCTGGCGTAGGAGCGCCCGAACAGCACCGCCAGCGCTCCGCTGGCGCGCCGCCACAAGGATTCCCTGCTCCCGGCGCCGCCGTCCCGGCAGAGCGCTGCCCGGCGCATCCTCATTCCATGGTCCACAATCACCTGCAGGTACCGCACCAGCGATTGCAGCACCATCACCATTACCGCCGGCAACCCCAGGCCCCGCAGTCCGCGGAATAGCTCCGCCATCGGCGTCACTCCGGCCAGCAGCAGCACTGCCAGCGCGGAGATGTAACTGCGTGCCACCAGTGCGCCGGCGAACTGCGCGTTCCCGTTTTCCAGCCACCCCACCAGCCCGAAGAACAGCGGAAACGGCAGGATGATGGAGGCTCGGAGCAGTAGCTCTCCGAGCGGCAATCCGGACGCAAGCAGTCCCGCCGCCAGCGGCAGGGCGATGGGAACAAACACTGCCGGTGAGGCCGGTGGTGTTGACGAAACCGCCACCAGAAAAACAAGCACCGCCAGCACTTTGCTCCGCGCGTCCCGCCGGTGCAAAAACGAATCCCGGCGCGCCCACTCTTCAATCCGTAGGGACTTCCCCGCCCGGTCGCGCAACTACGCGCTCCTCTGCCGTACCAGCAAACGTCCGACTGTTACACAGATCCCGTAAATCACCGCCAGGCCGGCCAACCCGGCCAGAGCCTTCCGGCTCCAGTCCCCGGCCAGGAACGATGCTTCGTATTCAGCCATCGGCGCGGCCCATACTGTTTGTTCCCGGCCCGCCACGCCCAGCCGCTCCGCCATCGATTCGAATCCGTCCGGCAGCGCCGAAATATACAGCACGCCCACAATCATCATCAGCAGTGCCGCCGTCGCCAGCAATCCCGCCGCCCGGCCCGGCATTCCCTCCGGCTTCCGCAGCCAGCCCGGATTCAGCCTTTCCACCGCCTGCAGCACCGCCACTGTGATCAGCCCTTCCATCACGCCCGTCACCAGGAATACAGCCGACGACGCACCCACAACCGCCGGACTCATCGGCACTTCCGAGAGCCGCAGTTCCACAATCGCCGCCGCCGCGGACGCCAATACACTCAGCAGTCCTCCAGCAAAAACACCCGCGTTGCGCCATCCCCCGCTCGCCAGCATCCGGTACGGCGCCCACCCGGCCCATACACCAATAATGGCCATGTTTACCGAGTTCGCCCCCAGCGCCAACAATCCCCCGTCCTGAAACAGCAAGGCCTGCAGAATCAGTATCGACGACAGAATGATCGTCGCCGCCCCGGGCCCCATCGTCATGGCCAGCATCGCGCCGCCCAGCAGGTGGCCACTTGTGCCAAACCCCACCGGAAAATTCATCCGCTGCGCGGCAAATACAAACGCCCCCATCACTCCCAGCAGCGGAACCTGCCCTTCAGCCAGACCTTTCTTGGCCTGCCGCACCGCCCATCCAATGCCCGGAACGGCCACCGCGTTCAGCGTGGCCCATACGGGTACGGAAAGAATCCCGTCTGGGATGTGCATACCCTCCCATTCTACCCCTCATAATGGTGTTGGAGCCCACCAACAGAATGATTCTCGGTATCGGTTCTGACTTGGCGGAGGTGCCCCGCATACGCGCCAGCGTGGAGCGCTTCGGCAACCGTTTTCTGGAACGTGTGTATACTCCCGGTGAAATCGCCTATGCGAATGCAAAAGCCAACCGGGACGAACGGTTGGCGGCCCGCTTCGCCGCCAAGGAAGCTGGCATGAAGGCGCTGGGAACCGGGCTCGCAGGCGGCGTCACCTGGCGGGATTTCGCCGTTGGGCGCGAACCGTCTGGCAAGCCCTTACTCAAGCTTTCCGGCGTCGCCGCGCAACTCGCCATGCGTCTCGGCGTCCGGAAGATTCACCTTACGCTGACGCACACGGCCGCCGTGGCCATGGCCGTTGTCGTGCTTGAAGACTAGGCCTTACGCGATGTCGACGCGGCTTCCGCCACCCCGGCCGGGCGCAACTGCGCCTCTTCCAATTGCTTGGCCTGTTGGAAGGTGTACATCATCCGGTGAATCACGGTCAGATTGGAAATCACCGCGATGACAAACAACACCGGCGCCATCCGGTCGAACAACGCGCCGATAATCAATAGCACCACACGTTCCGGCCGCTCGGCGAAGCCCACTTTGCAAGTGGGAATCAGGTTCTCCGCCCGCGCCCGGGAATAACTCACCATCACCGAACCGGTCATCACCACGGCGGTCAACACGACATAGAAAAACCGGTCGATATTGGCGTAGTAGACCAGCAACCCCATCAGCAGCCCCAGGTCCGAATACCGGTCCAGCACCGAATCGAAAAAGGCGCCGAATCGCGTTACCTGGTTCGTATGGCGGGCCACACGCCCGTCCACCATGTCGAACAAACCCGCCCCGATCACCACCAGCCCGCCATTCAGAAATTCGCCCCGCGCCAGCAAAACCGCCGCGAAAACATTGATCAGCAGACCAATCAAAGTCAGAACGTTCGGGTGAATCCGGGATAACGCCAGCCCGCGAACGATCAGCAGAATGATCTCGTTGCAGCCAGCTCCGATTGCTCGTGTAATTGTCATGAAATACTCAACTGCTCCTGGCGGCGCCCCACCGGGGGCTTACTCGATCACATCGCCGTGAATGGTCGTCATACGAACAACTTCGAACTGCAAAGTAACTCCGGGCGCCACAATGCGCACTTCATCGCCAACGCGCTTGTTCAGCAAACCGCGGCCGATCGGGGAACTGGTGGAAATCAAACCGTTTTTCACGTCGGATTCCTCACTCGCTACCAGCCGGTAGCTCACCTCTTCGGACTTTACAGTATCAAAAAGCACGACGGTTGACCCAAACCCCACCCGGTCCCGGGGCACCTTGGTCAGGTCGATCATGGAAATCTCCGCCAGCCGTTTGCGTAGCTGCCCCAGCCGGGCGTTCACAAATCCCTGGCGTTCCTTGGCCGCGTGGTACTCGGCGTTTTCGCTCAAGTCACCTAACTCGCGGGCACGAAGGATCTCCTTCGGCAATTCGGTCCGGAACTCATGCTCCAAAACTGCAATTTCATCCTGCAGCTTCTTTTTTAATTCTTCCATGCGTAGTCTGACCGCTTTCCACCCCAAGTATAGCAGCGCGGTACGGGCCTTTGGCTGTTTTTGGGCCGTCTATCTGGTCCGAATCGATACTTCCCGGACCACCGCACCAGCCTCTATCCGGAACCGGTTCTCCTGCCCAACGTCCGGCCCCACTCGCACCCGAACGCGCCAATAGCCTGGATAGGTGTCCTCGAATGAAATAGCGTCAAGAAATGTTCCCCCGCCTTGCACCACCGTCACCACCGGCGCGTCCGGCACACCGGCGCCCACCGCGTCCGTGATCAGCACCGAGAAGGAAACCGTCGCGCCGCCGTTCGCCGTTGTGGGCGGAGATGGCAACAGGCTCACGGTTGCCGCGCGGCCCGTTGGAACTCCATACCAATAGGGTACCCGTTGCGGCCGTTCTCCTTCCGGGGCGTCCACCCGCCGGAACAAGAGAAATCCCTGATACTCTCCCGTCTGCAAATCCCCGGCCAATTGCACGCGGATGTCCACCGTGTCGGATTCGCCCAGCGAAAACTCTGACGGTTCGGCCACCACCTTCACTGCGTCGGCGGACTCCACTTCCACCTTCCACGTGCCCACCCCCGGCGCCACGTTTCGCACGCGGATGCCGCGGGAAGCATCCACCCGCTGCCCACCCATGCCGAAACTCAACGTCGGCGGGTCCATCGCCAACCGCCCGGCAAGTGCCGCGTCTACGTCCAGCCGCCCCGCGCCGCCCACCTGCACCGGCGCCGGCTTCCCTTCTCCGGCCGGAAAGGGTTGTGCCGTATTCACCAGCAGGGACCGATACTGGCCTGCGCGCAACCCTGGCCGCGCTGCTTTTAGCACGGCATAAGCCCCCGCCACCAGCGGCGACGAGAAACTGGTGCCGTTCGTTAACGTGTAGCCCGACGGGTCGTATAGCTCCCCATCCGGATTTGTCTTCTGCGCCGCCGTCAGAATCTCCTCCCCAACCGCCACCAGATCGGGCCGGATGGAGCCATCGGCGCCGGGCCCGCGTGACGAAAAACCGGAAACCCCGTCGGAATCCAAGGCAAATGGCAGACTATCGTCATAACTCATCGTCACCCGGGAGTCTGGCGTCTCCGCCAAAATTGTTTTCACTCGAATTCCGTCCCGGTTTCCAATCATCATCGCCGGCAGAGTCGCCGTGCCCATCAACATTCCGCCAGGGTTCGGCGAATCGGCGTGGGTATAAATGATCACCCCGCTTGCGCCGGCGGCCGCGGCTCTGTTGATCTTCACCTCAAACGTACACTCGCCCCGGAGGATCAGCGCCACCACCCCGGCCAGCGATCCGGCCGGTAACTGCGAACACCCAAGGCCGGTCCCGTCGAGCGGCGACACATCCCTCAAGGCCCCTTCCATCCCCATAGGCGCTAACTTAAGGATGAGTCGCTCGCCCGGATTCATCCTATGATGGATAGATGAGCGATGAATCGGTGTTGGAGTACGAATGGCCATATCTTAGGACAATGTTCCCGCCAGCGGAGGAATTGGAGTCCTCCG
>JAEUQC010000112.1 GCA_016789905.1 Bryobacterales bacterium
CAAAGGAATAGACGATGTGGGCGCGGGGTGCCAACGTATCGACTTCGATGATCCCGACTCCGTCAGAAAAGGGCGAGGCCGGCGTTGGCTGGGCATTCGGGTGCTCCTGGTGGAAGATATCTTGCCAGTGGAGATCGTAAAACATTATTTCGCCCTCTATTAAGCAAGACGCAAAAAACTGTTGAATCCTGACGGGCTGAATGAGAATATCGACTTGATCGGCCAGCCGCATGAAGCAGCGGGAATCGTCTCAGCCAGTGCCAATATTCGAACTTCTCGACGAAGCGGGGCGTCCATTCTCTGCATCGTTCCAGGCGATATTTCGACCGCTACAGGCTCGATTTCGTTGTCAGTTCCGAAGCATTCGGGATGAGGCGATCATTCACAACCTCCTTGACAAGGCAGCGCAACGCTATGCCAGGGAACTTGAATCCGGCACTAGTATCGGACACCCTGAGGCGCTTGCGTGGAGAATCATTTCGAACCTAGGAGTTTCGGAACTAAGGCGTTCGGAGGAGATAGTCTCGAATAGTTCGTTGGCCGGCCTTGCCGGCGAAAGAACCCTCCTTGCAACCGAGTCGACCGTGGAGACGCCTGAAGAGATTTACGCCAGAATCCATGCGAACCAGATCTATTCACAGCTTAGTGAAAAGGAACTCCACTGCGCAGTATTGAAAACAGCAGGGTACACTAGCGCCCGCGTAGCGAAGGAACTGAACATGACGGCTGGCGGCGTCGACAAAATGATGCAGCGGGTCCGCGATCGAGTTCGAATCGCGGCAGCAAATAGTGAGAAGTTGCGGGGAGGACTTCGCCTACTGAGGGTGTCTGCCCCGAAGTCCCCTGGTGGCAATTGAGGTTCCATGTCGCGCGACGACGATAACAAATCCATCGAAAACATTCTGCTACACGCGAGCCCGAATCCAGAACGGCGAGGATGCCCATGCCGCGAGGAGCTTATCGGACTGGCGTTGCGAGTTCGCGAGGCGGATGATCCTCTCTGGGCTCATGTTTCGAAGTGCTCGGCTTGTTACGCGGATGTGCGGGAGTTGCAGCGGAAACACGATGTGGGTCCCGAAAGGGCGCCGAATCGATTGTGGATCTGGTTGGCTGCTGCGGCGGCGCTGTTCGTCGTTTCTGGGGGAGCGTGGTACTTCGTCTCTAAAGGCTCGCAGAATCCTCCTGTAATATTAGCGAGAGCGGTGCCCTCCACGGTCCTGGACTTGCGTCCATTTGCCGTCGCTCGGAGTGAGGAATCTGCGAGACCCGTCGGCAGTTTATCGTTGGGGCGAAAAGTCCAGAATGTTGTCCTGGTGCTGCCTGTCGCGTCGGCGGAAGGTCAGTATTCACTGAGGCTTTTGGACGTGGATCTCACTCCTCGGCTCTCGACTAGCGCGGAAGCCATCCTGGTTAATGGGGATACCAGCATCACGAAGGAGCTAGACTTAGCTGCCCTGCCGGCAGGCCGCTACACGCTTGCGATAAAGCGGGACCCCGAGGATTGGCGGCTCTTCCCAGTCGAAGTTCGGTGATTGGGGTTCCAGTGACACTTTTGCCGCTATAGTCGGCCTCTTCGGTGGGTATGGCTAGGCATTCGATCATGGCGCAAATCATCAGCGGCGCGACATCTCTGACCGGCGTTTTCGGCTGTATTTGAGCACAGTTGATTCGGCCAACACTCGTCATCGTTCTCCATCGCTCCAGCTAACAAAGCAGCCGGGGCACTTCCATTACAGAACCTCGAGAGCTCGTTTAAGCTGCGAATCTTGGCCGGCAGTCAGATCTGCAGGATTGAGTGGCACAACGCTGCTAGGCTCCACTCCCTGCCCCTCCAGCTTTGTTCCGTGCCAAGTGTAGTATGCGCCGACAGGAAGTGCTATCCGGTAGCCGTGCCCAACTTTAAAAGAGCTCGCGGCAACGAGCTTGCCTGGTGTCTTCACACCGACGAGATGCGCTAGCCCGTACTCAGAAGCGAAACCGGCGACCATTTCGCTGGCGCTGGCAGAGTGTTCGTTCACCAGCAGTGCAACCTTTCCGTGATACCGCGCCACTCCCAAGCCTTCCGAAAACACAGCCACTGATCGGCCACCAAACGCGAATTTGGCTATTAGCGGTAGAATTCCCCACTTGTTAGCGGGAATCTTGTCGAATACAGGGAGAGCCTCTTTGGGCATCGCAGTCTCGATCTGCTTCCGTCCGAGATTGTAACCGGCGCCGCGTTTGTCGGCGCATAGTACGCTCATTAGGCGAAGGCAGCCGATCCCACCACCTGAATTTCCCCGAAGGTCGATTACCAGTCGATCCGTCGCTAAGGACGAAATTGCCGCACTGATGTCACGCGCGACATCGATTCCGATCATGCCAGGGAACATGCTGACGCGCAGGTAGCCAATTCCACCATCGAACTTCCGGCTGGTCACAACCTGATCCGGGACGATGAGAGGGCGCTTCTTGCTCTGGGAGGTCGGAACGGAAATGGTGACGGTAGTCGACTGCCTCCCATTTCGCCGGAAATCGATTTGGTGATCGGTACCGAGGGCGAAGATCGGCGGCGATGGTGGCACGACTTCGATGCCATTGAGGGCGAGCAGAACATCGCCGGGCTGGATACCGGCATTCGCGGCCAGTCCACCGGGATGAACATCCTGGAACATCCAACGGAAGCCATCGTTGGTCTCCGTCTGCATGAAGGTGGCGGAGATCGCAATTCGTCCGGGGCTCCGCGGGCGATCGCCATGAAAGAATCCGATGTGACTTGTTCCCAGTCGCTGAAGAAGGTTGTTGATCCGCAGCTCGAATTCGTTGTTGTCCTTTGATCTGATGATTTCATCCGCGGCGGCCGCGGACACAGTCTTCCAGTCGACCCCGTTCATCTTTGGATCGGCGAACTTGCTGGCCGTCGTCGCCACGACTGCTGTGAATACCTTCCTCCGTTGCAATTCGTTGAGAGTCGGCATCAATGGGACTCCCGCCGCTTCGCTAGGGCAGGTTCGGCCCCTTCTCCAAACAGTAGGAAACCGCTCCAAAGCTTGGGAGCTACCGCTCTCCCGTACTTTCGGATGAGTGCGAGCTTTGCCTGCTGCAGCGCTACTACCTTCGTCTTCCCCAGTGCCAGCTCCTTGTAGAACTGGGTCATCAGGGCCAGGCTGAAGGCGTCGTCCGCGGCCCAGAGATTTGCGACGACCGCGCGTGCCCCTGACGCGAGAAATGGGCGAACCAGGCTGGAGACACCATCCTGCCCGACGAGCTTGCCAGTGCCCGTGTTGCACGCAGACAGTGTTACCAGTGATGCGCGCAAGTCCAGATTCAGAATTTCCCGTGCCTGAAGGAATCCGTCTTCCTGGCCGCCGGGTCGGAGGGCCAGCGCCGAGCGCTCCGGGAAAGTGCTGCTAAGGAGCCCGTGGGTAGCGAAATGGGCGACCGCAAAAGTTTTCAATGGCAAGTTCTTAAGTGCGGATTCGGTTGAGTCTGCTCCGATCAATAGGCGGTTGGCCGCGGAGCCTATCGTCTCGACGGTCATTTGAGCCTCCGCTTTAGCCGCCGGTAGACTTGGTAACGCGGCACCATCGACATCATAGATGCCGCGGGCGACCTTGCCGAATTGTGATGGTCCGCTGGGAGGCTGCGCATCCGGGGAGGCGGCGACGGCGAGGACGGCATTCTGCGCGCCGGACTGCAAGCGCCGACGGATCAGGTAGAGCGCGGTTGCTGACGGGGAATAGGAAACGGCGTGCGATTCGAGAAATCGCACACCAGTTGAGGTTGTCAGAGTCTCAAATGGAAAACGATTCAACTCTCCATCCGGCACGATGATCGCGCGAGTTTTCGTCGCGAGCCCTGGAATTCGCAGCAAGTCGTGGAGTGGTGAATTTGGCGTGACCTCTTGGCTGGCCTGGATCGCCGTCCATGCCTCGCTGATCTGCTTTTTTAGGACGCTCCGCGCGGGAAGTCTCACAATGGCTGAGCGCTCCCTGGTAGTTGCGATGAGCAGTGACACTGGTTCGTCCAGCACGTACTCCAAAAGGATTTCATCAGCGGCCAACAACTGCCGGACAGCGCTGAGTTGTGGGACGGTTCGGACGTCGGGAGGTCGGCGCAGGCTGTCGGACTGAGCGGATACCGCCATCATGTCGGATTCCGCGCGCAGGATCAGATTGAGAATCCTGTTGCGCGCAACTGTTCCCTTTGCAGTCCAGAGCTGGGTCTGCAAGGCCGAGATTAATCGTTCTCCCTCCCTCGCTGCTGGTGTCGTGGCCTTCTCGCCTAAACCACGGCCCATCAGCAGGTCCGTCACCGCTCTCCCGCGGGCCTGCTCCACGATGGAGAATATGCCGTCAGGGCCAGTGCCGGCTTTCAGTTCGACCCGAATGCGCGCGAGAAAGACCTCATCCATGATGCCAACCAGACGTGACTTCACCCAAGGGCTCCAAACCCCGGCGAGTAGTCCCTCAGTGATCTTGCTGGCCTCCTCTAGGAGATTCCTTGCCTCCGCAACTCGGCCCTGGGCCAGTTCGCTCTCCGCGAATTTGGCAAGCAGGCGCGGGGAGACAAACCTCTCGCGCATTTCTCGCGCTGCTGCCACTCCGGCGCCAAACGAATTCGCGGCGTCACCCTTTCGGCCAAGCGCGAGTTGGAGACGCCCGAGGTCGAGATAGATCTCTGCGACAATCCGGTTTGCTGATGCGCGGCGCGCAAAATCGAGGGCTTCTAATAGCTTTTGAATTGCCTCGCCTCGTAAACCGACGGCCTCGTCTAGATGAGAATCCTGCCTTAGCAGTTCGGCGATATATCCAAGACTCTCTCGTTTTCGGGCAACTTCCAGTGTCACGGCTAGGATGTCCCGTGCCTGTTGTGTCCGATTCAGTTTTACGAGTGCGCTGATTTTTCCTAGATTCGCCATCGCAGAGAATTGCAGCTCATCAACAGTGCTGCCGGCGGAAATTGCCTGATCAAAGACTGCAAGCGCTTGTTCGGGTCTTCCGAACTGAACCAGCCCATTGCCGAGCACGCTGAGAAAACGGACCACCGAAGAATGGTCGTTCATCGCCTTGGCGTTCTGGATCGCCGTGCCAATCAGAAGCATCGCCTCGCCGGTTTTTCCCTGCAATCCTGCAACAATTCCGAGTTCGCCATTTGCCCGATTAATCCACTTGGCATCATTCAATTTCTTGGCGATCCCAAGCGCCTCGCGCCAATCCTGTTCGGCTAGCAATGCGTCGTAGTCCTCATCGGTCTCGCCCTTGATGATCAGGCAGCGTAGCCGGATTCGATCATCGCTCGTAGCGAGCGGTGATTCCAAAATCTCCTCCAACTGCCGAGATACTTCGGCAACAGAACGGCGGGGAAGCTCACCGCGGATACGCCCCAATTTTGAATACAGTGCATTCCGGACGTCACCTGCTTGTTCGAATTCCTTCTCTGCCTGAACGAAGAAGGGTTCGGCGCGGGTCCAAGCCCGCAATTCCGCCAAGCGGTCCGCTTCCGCCAAGGCGCTGGACGGAGGCGAAGCCTGCCCCCAGCACGAAAAAGAGAGAATCGGTACTGCAATGCGCAAACAGCCACGCATGTCGTTCCTCCGCGCGACATCCGGTCGCGATTTATTGACGATGCCCCAGAATTACCCTCGTGTCAAGAGTAGTACAAGATAAGCGGCAAAATCTTGAGGTGCACAAAACACCTTTTCCCCGCCACAAGGGGGCGGCGCGGTTTGCCCCTCCGAGCGTTTTCCACATTTCCACGCCGATTCGCGAACCGGCTACTGGATTCTTCAACAGGTTCTATAGGATAAAGTGTGCGCACGCAAAGTCCCGGTACAGAGCACGCAAAGTCCCGCGATTACAAAGAAAAGGCGCACGTAGACACCCGTGGAAAAGAGAGATTTCCACATGCGCACGTAAAGTCCCGTGCCCCTAGTCCGGCCTCACCCTACCCGCTGACCGGACGTGCAAGCAGCGAAAGGCAATCCAGCCGCCCCAAGAGATCCATTTTTCGTGGATTGTTCAGACTTGTGCCGTTTCTCGGCGTAAACCGTTCCGCGTCAGGGAGCAGTGTTGACTGCCGGAGAGATGCGATCAAGCGTCCGCAGCACTAAGCTTGCTAAGGCGAGGTGCTCATGCGCTGCCATTGGATCATCTATGGGAAGATTTGTGTGCGCGCCGACGTTGCGTAGCGCCACAAGCCCTTTGCAGAGGTACATAAAGCCTCGTTGCTCATCGCGCTCCGCCTCCGTGGCTAGTGGATTGAGTGCAAGGGCCGGCACCGACTTGTTGTCACAGCCAAACGCCCGATTCATTAATGAATCTCCATCCAGTGCGAGCCCCGAGAGCTCCTTAACCCGGTTGATCACGCAAATATGGGCCTCGAGGACGGCGTTTTTATAGTGGCCATCGCGAAAGAGCGCGCCGCTCATCGCGGTAATTCGCTCATGCCAACCGTACTGCTCTACGGGCAAGATGTTTCGTTTCTGCATATCAGGTTTAAGCCAGGCGCGTCCATTCCCGGTAAGCTGCAAAATGAAGCAAGTCCCCTCCAATTGGCCGGCAATGAGCCCGTCGGCGACGAGTTGCTCGGCGACCTTTTTTGTCGTCCAGTCATTGAGCAGAAGACTTCGAGCGATCTCCGAGACATCAACGCGCGCACCTGGGCGTGCGATCTCGGCGGTCCCGAGGTATTGCAGGATGTCCTGCTGAATTTCTTCGTTGGTTGGCAACTCATGCTTATGTTCTTCGAACCATTTACGTCCTCGAGCTGTTAACCGCAATCGAGGATCGCCGAACGGAGGGCCATGGAAAAATTGACGCGGGCTGCCAAAATCCGCCCATGGCACAAATGTACCCGTGTCAGCAGAATACTTCTCCGCTTCAATCACTCGCTCGTTCACAAGCCGTTCAATCGCATCGGCGACATCTTGGATCTCTGCGCCACTAACCAGACGCGCATGATCACTGAGGCTGTTGGTCAGCGCTGAGCCTTTGCCGCCTCGTTCGATCGCCTCCAATATTCGGAGTTCCAGGGTTGCGGCCAAAGTGCGGCGCGTGGGGGTGTGTATCGTTGCCGGCTGCATGACGTTCGTCGAGGGCTATTGTCCAGGGTAGCTAGTTTGAGCGCCGCGGTTGCGACACTGGCCGTTTCTCATACTAGCCGGAGAACGCGCATACTATGACGGTTTCTTGCCCGATATCGACTGGCTCATCCGAAAACTCATCTCTTTTCGCTCAGATCGATTTGACCCGATTTGCAGGCTCTGGCATTGAAATTGGCTGACTCCTAGGCCGTTCGGTCTTCAACGAAATAGGTCCGCTCCGGCGCTGAATTTCGTGCGTGCACAGTCGTGCCGTGCCTGTTGCCAAAAACGAAGGCTGGATCTCTCCAACGGCAAAGATTTTCCAACCAGTCAGGTAATCCGCTAAAGCGTTGATGCCGGCCTCCGACCGATCGCATTTGAACTGTCAAGGTAGAGATATTTGCCATCTGAAGTGATTAGAGCTGGGCATTGGGGCCAGAGTGCACGAATGGAAACTAGCCACTGTTCGAGCATGGCCCGGAATCGCCGCGGGCGTGAGTATTCGACACACCCAAGCTGCTGGACAAGGCCGACGTTTCCAAAGAGTGGAATGCGCTCCGGTCCCTTCGACGAGAAGCAACGATAACTGAGCCAAACAAAGAGATCGAGAACGGCCGGTGACGCAGCCAGTACCTTCACAGCCTCAAGGTCTGCGGGAATCGGATGGGCGGCGATTTCACGATAGAACTCATCACTGAGAACAACGACATTTGCGAATTCCGCAGAGAGTGGGCCTTGCGTAGGGTCGCGATCGTACCAAATCTGGGCCTCAGACAAAAAGTTGAACCGGGCCCGATGGACAACCTTCGAGGTCGACCGACCGGATTCCGTGCCAAAGAAGATCGTCGCACCGAAAATCCGCTCGAATGCCGAGACTAGCCGCCGGTATTCCTTCCCGCCTTTCGCCAATCCAAAGGTGTCCAACAGTTCGGCAGCGGACTGAAAGCGAATCACAGGACTCTGTTGCCGGACAGCCATAGTGGCAAGGAAGATCGGAACCAGCCGGTCTTGACCAAAAGGAAGCCCGAATTGCGGATGCCCGGTAATCTGCAGGGTGAAACTGCCATTCCGACGCTCGAAGAGCAGTTGACCTGCCGGCGGCCGTCGAATTGGGAGCCCGCACAGAACAAACGGTCGGGCCGTGAAACCAAGCGTCTGGCAGGCGCTCTCCCGTTTTTCGCGCACGAGACAGATGCCTTCCGCCTTCTTCGCCTTCTGCTTCGAGACGATGAATTCGTCAAAGCTACGAGCTAAGATTTGCCCTGAATGCTCCAGGGTTCCCCTGGCTTGCCCAGGCGCCCTCATTGGGCTGCCTCAGAAAAGGAAAAATCCAAAACAGACCACAAATTGGTGACAGTTTTGGTGACAATCGACTGATTCTGAGGCTTTTGGGGAGATCGACCGGAATGGCCTAAGGTATTGAAACTAAACCAATTGGGAGTTGGTTGCGGGGGCAAGATTTGAACTTGCGACCTTTGGGTTATGAGCCCAACGAGCTACCAGGCTGCTCCACCCCGCACTCAAAGAATACCAACGTTACATCCGCCCGGTCAACTC
>JAEUQC010000184.1 GCA_016789905.1 Bryobacterales bacterium
GGAAACTGCCGGACTGGGCGCGGAGTGCCGACGCCATGCGCGCGCAGCGGCGGCGTGGAGAGATGCCGTTCGACGAGTAGGTTGAATCGACGTGTTCGATCCTTCCTGAAGGGGACGTAGCGGGCTACTTGCGGAATTTGAGCGTTGCGGTGAGGCGGCAAGGCGGATGGCACTCTTGCCTTGGTTGTGGCCTCGGCGTTCGAGTCCGAACACCGGGTTGGCACGGGAACAGGAGCAGCATTCGCGGCGATGGTCACATAAATAAAGTCGAATATCATGCAGAAAGTGCTTGACAAACGCTTCGGGGGTGGGGGTGATTATTAACTTCTCTATGTTGCGCTTCTCGCTGCTGTTTCTCGTGTTCGTTGCCGGCGCGGCCGGACAGAATGGGCGGATGGATGGCGGGGGTGAACGGGCGCACATTGCCGTTCCCATGACGGGCGCGGGAACGTATGAAGACCCACGACGGCCCGCGTTTGTGCGGGAAGCGGGGATTCCGTATCGCTATCAGGTCTCCGATGACGGGACGATGGCACTGGTGGAAGTGACGCCGCGGACGCCAGGTGAGTTAGACAAATTCGAGAAGCGTTTGGCGGCCGAGCCGCGCGCGAAGGTATTCAAGCCGGGCCGCGATAAGAAGGCCGATATGCTCGTAGAATTCCGGAAATGGAAGAAAGATTATGACCCGGAAGAGTTGGCTAAGCCTGGCGTTCGTGTTGGTGTGGACGGTGCGAAGTGAGGCGGGCGGTTTTGTTGGTTATGGGAGTCGCGGCGTATGGGGCCACGCCGGTGATTACCGATGGGTTTCCGAGTTCGACGCTGTCGGCGAATTGGACGGTGAATGGAACAGTTAATGGGAACGGGCCGGGGCTGGTGAGCAATAGCAGCAATGGCGGTTCGGCGATCTTCGCGGGGACGGTGCCGGCGCCGACGGCGGACTATGAGTCGACAATCACGATGAAGACGACGGCGACGGGCGGGTCGTTTGTGATCTACGCGCGGGCGTCGAGCAATGCGCTGCTGGGGCCGACGTTGCAGGGGTCCTTCTATGCGATTGAGTTCACGCCGACGGTGGTTGGCAGTGGCTGCACGATGGCGGTGAATTACTATAAGTACGCATCGAGCGTGTTGACGACGCTGGGGACGCAGACGCTGGCTTGTTCGGCGCTGGCGGCGGGGATGAAGATACGGACGGTGATGCGGGCGAACTGGATCTGGCTGATGACCGATAAGTGGGAGGCTGGATTCGTGGTGGATGGTACGCTGACGAGCGGGCGGCCGGGGTTCGGGGCGCGATCGACACCGGCGGGGAATGGGCTGATTCTGGGCGAGGTGTACCCGAGCGACACGGTGGCGCCGGGGACGATTGCGGCGGCGAATGTGCGGACGGCGGTGTTTTATAACCGTGTGGATCTGGAATGGCCGGGCGTGGTGGACGATGCCAATGGCAGCGGAATGGCGATGTATCAGATCTATCGCGATGTGAATAACGCCAATAACTACCAGTACATGGGTAACTTCCGGTACTCGAATTGGTCGGACACGACGGTGACGGCGGGTACCACTTACAGCTACCGGCTGCATCCGCTGGATATGCATCTGAACGCGACGGCGACGGTGGTGACGGTGGTGACGCCGGCGAATGGGATTGGGGACCCGCGACGGACGGGGGTGAGGCCGTTGGGGACTTACTGGGGCGCGTCGCCGGAGAACATTGATTTGCAGTCGGGTAATTTGTCGTTTTCGCTGCCGACGGTGACGGCGCAGGGACGGGGAGGGTCGGCGGTGCCGTTCCGGTTGTCGTATAACTCGCAGAATTGGCGGAAAGACCTGGGCGGCGCTTGGAAGCTGGGGATGGATGTTGGGTATGGGTGGGGATGGAGGATGCTCGCCGGGTCGTTGACGCCGATCTATTCGGATTGGTGGACGGTGCATCATTATGTCTATACGGATGGGACGGGGGCAGAGTACCGGTTGGAGACGAATGCGGGCGGGGTGTGGAGTTCGAAGGACGGGATCTTTGTGGAATATGACGCCAACACTGGGCGGCTGTATTCGCCGGGAGGGAGTTATTGGGAGTTCGGGTGCCGGGCGTCGGGGACGGAGCAGGACACGGGGACGTTGTATCCGACGCGTATTGTGGATACGAATGGGAATGAGACGAAGATCCGGTATCAGTTGGGGTTGCACCATTCGGCGCCGGAGAGCTGTAGCGGGCGGCTGAAAGCCGTTGAAGATGTTAGAGCGGTGAGTGTTTCGGGGGAGTATAAAACGTACTCGTTTAGTTACAATAACGATGCGATTCCGCATTTGACGGGGATACAGAGCCATGTGCCTGGGGATGCGTCGAATTTCACGTTCAGTTATACGGCGGCGACATCGCTGGTGGAGCCGTTTACGAACACCGCGACGGGGCAGACGGCGGTGGATTTGCAGACGATGACGGTGCCGGGAGGCGCGGGATTGCAGTTTTCGATGACTTACAACGGCGGACCGCATGAGTTGCAGCGGGTGACGATGCCGCATGGCGGAACGCTGGACTGGGTGTATGGATCGAAGACGCTGTTGGGTTCGCGGACGATGCGGGAGGTGGTGTCGCGAGTTACGAACGCGAATGACGGGACGGGGAACAAGACTTATACGCTGTATCATGACGACGGGGCGGATGCGAATAAGCTGGCGCATGAGTACACCGTGGTGGTGGATGCGACAGGAACGGCGGACAAGGCTTATTTCTTCCATGTGGCGAATGATTTCAAGCTGGGGCTGTTTAATGCCTTAAATGAGCGGACGCTGCCATCGTATGGGACGATGCGGGTGACGCAAGCGACATGGGCGACGACGGCGAATGGGAACCCGTACATTTCGCGGACCGATGAGACGGTGGGGACGACGGTGGCGCGGGTGGAGCAGACGCTGAACGACCACGGGAACCTGACGGAGCGGAAGCAGTATGGGTATTTCGCGACGGGCGGGACGGCGCCGCTGGTGCGAACGTTCACTTATACATATTTGGCGACGAGTCCGTATACTTCGCGGCACATTTGGAACCGGCCGCTGGCGGTGACGGTGGTGAAGCCGGGCGGGAGCCCGGTGACGTTGAGTTCGAATACTTATGACATTTATCCGTTCAATAC
>JAEUQC010000203.1 GCA_016789905.1 Bryobacterales bacterium
CTTGACCGCGGTCGGTGCGCTACCCCGACGCGTACCGTTCACACCCATCAAGCCCGGCCCCTCGCCAGTTGCGAAACCCGGTACCCTCCGGTCAAACGAACGCACCGACGAGTACAGTCCACGACCATCAGGCGCGCACCCGCGCCAGCAGCGTCTTGGCCGCGGACGGTGCGCTATGCCGACGCGTACTGTCCACACCCACCAAGCCCGGACCCTCGCCAGCCGCACAATCCCGGCGCCCTCCGGTCAAACGAACGCACCGACGAGTACAGTCCACGACCGTCAGGCGCGCACCCTCGCCAGCCGCGCGCCCCTCGCGCCAGCAGCGTCTTGGCCGCGGTCGGTGCGCTACCCCGACGCGTACCGTTCACACCCACCAAGCCCGGACCCCCGCCAGCCGCGAAATCCCGGCGCATTCCGGTCAAGCGAACACACAGTCGCCACTAACCCCTACGCCAGCAGCTTCTTAGCCACGTTTCCGTGTACGTCGGTTAAACGGAAGTACCGTCCGGCGAACCGGTATGTCAACCTTGTGTGGTCTACACCCATCAGGTGCATGATTGTCGCCTGCAGGTCGTGCACATGGACCGGATCCGCCGTTATGTTGTAGCTGTAGTCGTCGGTCTCGCCTAATATCAGGCCCGGCTTCACGCCGCCACCGGCCATCCACATCGTGAAACAACGCGGATGATGGTCGCGCCCATAGTCCTTTTCCGTCAGCCGTCCCTGGCAATACACCGTCCGGCCGAATTCCCCGCCCCATAATACCAGCGTGTCGTCCAGCATCCCGCGCTGTTCCAGATCCCGCACCAGCGCCGCCGCCGGCTGGTCGGTCTCCTTGCACCGTTTCGGCAGGCCGTCCTGCAATCCGCCGTGATGGTCCCAATCCCGGTGGTAGAGCTGAATAAAGCGAACGCCACGCTCAGCTAAGCGCCTTGCCATCAAACAGTTATAAGCAAATGTTCCAGCTTTACGCGCGTCCGGTCCATAACTATCTACCACCGCCGCCGGCTCCTTGGATAGATCCACCAGCTCCGGCACCGAGGACTGCATCTGGAACGCCATCTCGTACTGCGCGATCCGCGTGGCAATCTCCGGATCACCCAACTCCGCCGCCTTCGCCTGGTTCAGCTCTCCCAGCGTATCCAGGTACGCCCGCCGGTCCTCACGCGAGAAACCCTCCGGATCTCGCAGATATAAAACGGGATCCCCCACACTCCGGAACTTCACGCCCTGGTAGCGGGTAGGCAGAAACCCGCTCCCCCACAGCCGGTCATACAACGGCTGGCCGCTCCCGCCCTGGCCCGGCGAGATCATCACCACAAATCCCGGCAAGTTCTTCGCCTCCGCCCCTAACCCGTACACCATCCACGATCCGATGCTCGGACGGCCGGCGATTTGCGAACCGGTTTGCAGGAAGGTCACCGCCGGGTCGTGGTTGATGGCTTCGGTGAACATCGACTTCACGATCGCTATCTTGTCTGTTATCTGTGCGATATGGGGCAACAGTTCGCTGACCCAGGCCCCGTTTTGGCCGTGTTGGGCGAACTGGAACCGCGCCGGAACCACCGGAAACGTCGATTGCGTGGCCGACATTCCTGTCAAGCGCTGGCCCATGCGGATGGATTCGGGCAGTTCGGTCTTGTACTTGTCCACCAGGCGGGGCTTATAGTCGAACAGCTCCATTTGGGAGGGGCCGCCGGATTGGAATAAGTATATGACCCGCTTGGCTTTAGGAGCGAAATGGGGGGCGGTTTGGCTTTCGGCGCCGAGCAGCGAGCCAAGTGCGGCGGCGCCGAGGCCGGTGGCGGCACGGCCGAGCAGATGACGTCGCGTAAGTCGTTGAAAATATTCGTTTACCGGGTGCATGGTCAGTCCTTTGTCACCGCTTCGTCAAGATTCAGGATCAGGCTGGCCACGGAGGAGGCGGCGGCGAGCTCGGCGGGGTCCAAACTGGGGTCCCGGGGCGACTCGCCCTGCTTCAAATAGGCCTCAGATGACGCCAAATCGTGCTTAAAACGTGCCAAAAAGCGGTCATAAACGCGCAAAAGTGACACTTTTTCGACACTTTTTGGCGCTCTTGCGAGCACCAAACGCCACCCGAAGGCGACGCGGGAGGCGGCATCCGGCCCCCCTTCGCGCATCATCCGCTCGCCGATTTTCCGGGCCGCTTCCAGGAACGCGACGTCGTTCATCAGGTTGAGCGCCTGGAGCGGGGTGTTGGTCCGTGTCTCGCGCACGATGCAGCCTTCGCGGGTCGGGGCGTCGAAATTCACCATCATCGGCGGCGCCACGGTGCGCTTCCAGTAGGTGTAAAGACTGCGGCGGTAGAGCCCCTCGCCGGTATCTTCCTTGTACCCGCCGCCGCCGCTCAACTCCTGCCACAGCCCAGCGGGCTGGTATGGCTTCACGGAAGGGCCGCCGATTTTGTTGACCAGAAGTCCGGAAGCGGCCAGCGCCTGATCGCGAACGAAAGGGGCGGCGAGGCGGACGCGCGGACCGCGGGCGAAGAGGCGGTTTTCCGGATCGCGCTGCCAGGAATCGGGCGGCGCGGCAGAGCTTTGGCGGTAGGTGTCGCTCATCACGATCAGTTTTTCCAAGGCGCGTTGGTCCCAGCCACGGTCCATGAACTCGACGGCGAGCCAATCGAGCAGGTCCAGATGGACGGGCCACTCGCCCTGAGAGCCGAAGTCCTCCACTGTCTTTACCAGGCCCTGGCCGAAGAAGAGCTGCCAGGTGCGGTTGACCTGGACGCGGGCGGTGAGGGGATTGGCGCGATCAACGAGCCAGTAGGCGAGGCCGAGCCGGTTCTTGGGCCAATCGGGTTTCATGGGTGGAAGGAAGGCTGGGGTGGCGGCTTCGACGGGTTCGCCGTGGGCGTCGTAGGCGCCGCGCTTGAGGATATAGGCCTGGCGCTTGGGCCCCTCCTGCATCACCATGACGGTGGGAATTGTGGCGTAGTATTTGTCGCGTTCGGCTTGGGCTTTGTCACGAGCGGCCAGAGCCGCGCGGGCCTTGGCATTCATGGCGAGGTCGAGAAATGCCAGATGGAGTTTCGCCTTTTGCGGCTCGGAGCGTTTGGCGTCCGGCATGGCGGCGACGGCGGCCAGCGGTTCAGTGACGAAAGTGGAGAGGGCCTCTTCTTCGGTCAAGGCGCGGTCGTAGACGCGCACGTCGCGAATGGCGCCGTGGAACCGGAGCCCGCCGCCGGAGCCGATCATAAAAGGAACCTTCGGGCTGAACGGATAAGTCAGTTCGTCGAAGGTGGATTTTATATTGGCGGGCTTGCCGTCGATCCAGATGCGAATGCCCTTTGTCTTGCGGTTGCCATCGTAGGTGAAGGCAATGTGTTGCCACTGGCCGAGCCTCACCTTCTCGGTGGTCTCCAGGCGCATGGAGATATCGGTATAGCGGAGCGTGGCAACGAAGTGGACGTTGCCGTTCTTCAGATACAAGCCGTAGCCGGAGCCCTCCCAATAATCCTCCATTCGCGAGAGAATGGCCCCCGTGCCGCTCTCCGGTTTGATCCAGACGGAGAAGCTATAGGGGGTCATGTAGTTGAACTTGGCTTTGTCGCCCGCGTCGAAGCCGTTCTTGCCTTCAAACTTGAGTTCGGTGCTGAGATTCGAGTACACCAGCCCTTGGGGAACGGCCCAATCCGTCTTCGCTTTGCGGGCTTTTTTCTCCCATTTTTTTTGCTCGACGGCGAGCTTGGGGGCCCAGTCCGCCCAGGTCTTTTTCGTGTCATCGAGGGAGGCGTCCAACGCGGCCAGGCGCGTGGCCATCGTTGGCGTGGGCGCCTTGATCATCGGCTCGTCGTTGCCGAAGTTGTAGACCAATCCGCGCTCGGGAACATTGTTATAGAACGCGAACATGGAGTAGAAATCGCGCTGTCTTAACGGATCGTATTTGTGATCGTGGCAACGCGTGCAACCCATGGTGAGGCCGAGCCAGACGGTGGAGGTGGTCTCGACGCGGTCGGCGACGTATTCGACGCGGAACTCTTCTTCCACGATGCCTCCCTCGGCATTCGTACGATGGTTGCGATGGAAACCGGTGGCGATTTTTTGCTGGAGCGTGGCGTTTGGCAGCAGATCGCCGGCGATTTGTTCGACGGTGAATTTGTCGAATGGCATGTTGGCGCGAAAGGCGTCGATGACCCAATCGCGCCAGCGCCACATGTCACGAACGCCATCGCTTTGATATCCGTTAGTGTCGGCGTAGCGAGCGGCGTCGAGCCAGCGGAGCGCCATCCGCTCGGCGTGCGCATCGGAGGCGAGGAGTTTGTCGACAACGTTTTCGTAGGAAGCCGGGTCGCGGAGGAACGAGTCCACCTCCGCAGGGGTCGGCGGCAGACCAGTAAGGTCCAAATAGACGCGCCGGAGCAGCGTTTCCGGCCGCGCCGGGGCGTTCTGCTTGAGCCCTTCCCGTTCCAGGCGGGCACGCACGAAGCCGTCAACCGAGTTATGAGAAACGGGACGATTGGGGGCGACAAACGACCAGTGGGCCTGCCACGGCGCGCCTTGTTCGATCCAGCGTTTCAACACGTCGATGTCACGCGCAGGCAGCGCGGCGTGGCCGGCATACTGCGGGGGCATGCGCAAAGCGTTGTTGGCGGAGGTAACGCGTTGATAGATGCCGCTCTTGGCCGGGTCACCGGGCACGACGCCGAACCGTCCGTTGCGAAGGTCCTTTTTGGCCTCCAATTCACTATCCAGCCGCAGCAGCGACTTGCGATTCCCGGCATCGGGTCCGTGGCAGGCGAAGCAACGGTCCGAGAGAATCGGCCGG
Source organism: Bryobacterales bacterium (assembly GCA_016789905.1). GTDB lineage: Bacteria > Acidobacteriota > Terriglobia > Bryobacterales > Bryobacteraceae. Next base: position 4,792 of record JAEUQC010000203.1, read on the forward strand.
ATATCGCGGTTGAATTCGACCGGCTGCGCCAGCAAAACACCCGCACCGAGTACCGCCAATAAAAACCTGTTCATGATGGCCAGCTATGATCAAATCAAACTCTGAGGGAAGACGCAATGTGACAAGGCGGGAGTTCTGTGATATAAAATTTCAGATTGATTGAGGAATCCTTGTCTACAACTTCCACACTTTTCGGCGTATACCCGATTGCCAACACTCCATTTCACACCGATGGCTCGGTGGACTACGATAGCCAGGACCGGCTGATCGATTATTTGCTGGAGCAGGGCGCGCATGGCCTGGGGCTGTTTGGAAACGCCAGTGAAGGGTACACCCTTTCCGCCGCCGAGCGGATCGCCCTGATGAAGCGGATTGCCAAGCGTGTGAACGGCCGAGTGCCGCTGGTGGCATCCAGCGGGCATACGGGCACCGACGCGGCGGTGGAGTTGAGCAAGGAAATGGAAGACCTGGGCGCCGATTGTTTGATGGTGTTGCCGCCCTACTTTTTGAAGACCGACGGCGACGGGTTGATGTACTACTTCTCGGCAATATCGAATGCTGTAAAAATCCCAATCATGGTGCAGGACGCACCGTTAATGACGCAGGTGGCAATGCCGCCGGCGCTGTTGGCGCGAATGGGACGCGAGATTGAAAATGTGAAGTACGTGAAAGTGGAGGCGCCGCCAACGCCAACGAAGTTTACCGCGGTGGCGAAGCTGGCGGCCGGCGCGCTGACACTTTTCGGCGGGTTGAACTGCCAGTTCTTTATTGAGGAATGGCAGCGCGGGGCGCGCGGGCAGATGCCTGGCAGTGACCGGACGCGGGACCTGGTGGATATTTGGAACCACCTGGAAGGCGGAAACCTGGAAGCCGCATGGGCGCTGTTCACGCGGGTATTGCCGCTGCTCCGCTTTGAACTGCAACCGGGCCTGGGCGTTTCCGCGCAGAAGCACAATCTGGTGGCCGAGGGCGTGATCGCGAGCGCGCATGTCCGGCATCCGACGGCCGCGTTGGAGCCGGAAAGCCTGGCCGAACTTGCGCATTTGCGGGAACTGGTGCGCCGCGAAGAACCTGTAGCTGTCAGAAAAGCATAGAGTATGCGCGTACCGCATCTGCGCTGGTGGATCGCCGCGTTATTGTTCCTGTCGACCGTAATCAATTACATCGACCGGCAGACGCTGTCGGTACTTTCGCCGGTGCTGACGCGGGAGCTAAACCTTTCGCCAATTGAATACTCGAATATTCTGACGGCGTTCCTGGCCGCCTACACGGTAATGTACGTGGGTTCAGGATTTCTGGTGGACCGCTGGGGGACGCGCCTGGCGTTGAGTGTGTTCATGGTCTGGTGGTCAGTGGCGAACATGCTGCATGCATTTGCGCAGGGCGTGTGGTCTCTGGGCATTCTTCGATTCCTGCTGGGGATGGGCGAATCGGGGAATTTCATGGCGGCATTCAAAGCCGTCAGTGAATGGTATCCAGCGAAAGAGCGGGCGCTGGTGAACGGCCTGATTAACGGCGGCGCGGCGATAGGCGCCGTGATCGCGCCGCCGGTGATCACATGGATCAACGCGCATTATGGATGGCAGCCGGCATTCGTTGTCACAGGATCGCTGGGCTTCGTGTGGCTGGCGTTCTGGCTGTTTCTGTACTATCCGCCGGACTCGCATCCGCGGGTGACGGAAGAAGAGCGGGCCTATGTACTGGCTGACCCTCCGGTGGCGGCCGGGGCGGCTAAAGTACCGTGGCAACAACTGCTGCGCTATCAGCAGACGTGGGGCCTGCTGCTGGCGCGGTTCTTCTCCGATCCGGTGTGGTGGTTCTACCTTTTCTGGCTACCCAAGTATCTTGTGGAGCAGCGCGGCTTTACGATGGCGGAGATGGGCATGCTGGCATGGATGCCCTATCTGGCGGCGGACGCCGGGGCGCTGGTTGGCGGCTGGGTGAGCGGGCGGCTGATTGCGCGCGGATACGACCCGCTGCGCGCGCGCATGGCGGTGATGCTGCCGTTTGCGATGCTGATGCCACTGAGCCTGGCAGTGAACCACGCGCCGTCGCGGACGATGACGCTGACGCTGATCTGCCTGGTGACGTTTTCCCACATGGCGTGGAAGACCAATCAAACAACGCTAACGAACGACGTATTTCCGAAACCGCTGATCGGCACGGTGGCGGGCATACTGGCCTTTGGCAACGGGCTGGGCGGCACGCTATTTACATGGATGACCGGATATGTGGTGCAGTGGTTTGGTTACGAAGCGATTTTCATTATGATGAGTGTGCTGCATCCGCTGTCGTATGTGATTGTACGGCGGCTGGTACGGCAACCGTTAGCCGCATAAGCCCGGACCCAAATTTTGCGATTTCTACGGATCCATCAACTTCCAAGCATCCATCAACGACGCCTTCGCCCGGCCAATGTGCTTGCGAACCGCAGCCTGCATGCGCGGCAGGTCGCGCGCCTTGAGGGCCGCGACGATCTCTTCGTGTTCGGCCTGTTCAGCGGAAAAGCGCTTGGTGATTTCCTGCGCGGGGCGCGGGTCTTCGCGGGTGTTGCGCTCCGCGGCGTGGATGCGCGCGATGGTGAGGTGGGCGTTCAATCCTTTATAGATTTCGGTAAGGCGGCGATTGCCGGCGGCCTCAATCAACAACAGATGAAGCTCGCTGTTCGCCTTTTCGTGCTTCCGCAGCACGTCTTCACTGGTGACCGGTTTGCGCAACAGTTCCAGCAGTTCGTCGAGTTTCTGCAGGTCGCTGGGGCGCACAACATTCATCGCTTTCTCAGCGGCCAGGCATTCCAGGGCGATGCGGACGTCAAACGTCGCCTCAATATCTTCGAGCGACAGGGTAGCGACGAAAGTTCCGCTGCGCGGCTTGATTTCGATCAAGCCCTCGGTGGCCAACTGTTGAATGGCGTGGCGCACGGGCGTCAGGCTTACGCCGAGACGTTCGGCGATCTCATCAACCTGCAACCGTTCGCCGGGCACGAAAAGCCGGTTCAGGATGGCGTCCCGAAGGTTTTCGTAAACCTCGTCGGTGGCGCGCTTGCGAGTCAGGCGGCGTAGTTTCATCAGAATTTTCTATTGTATATGCGGATCACATCGTTAACAGCAAATCCAGTGCGGCTGCCGCGCGACTTCATGAACGCGCAGGGAACGGCCGGGTCCCCGACGGCGCTGCGCGGCGAAGGCAACTACCGCTGGTCCACGGCGTATCCAGTGCTCTATTCAGTGCAATTTGAAACAGCGCTGATTCGGGTGGAACTGGAGGACGGCACGGTGGGCTGGGGCGAGGCCCAGGCGCCGCTGGCGCCGGAGGTGGCCTGCGCGATTGTGGAGCATCTGCTGCGGCCGGCGATTGAGGGCATGGATTTCGCGGGGACCGCGGCGGCGATCGGAGCGCTGTGGGACCGCATGTACGCGACGATGCGCGTACGCGGGCAGAACGGCGGGTTCATGCTGGACGCGATGAGCGGGGTGGACATTGCGCTGTGGGACGCGGCCGGCAAGATGGCCGGCAAGCCGGTGTGCGAATTGTTGAGTGCGGCTCCGAAACGGCTAATTCCGGCCTATTTGAGCGGGACGTCCGGCGGTTCGACGGAAGCGCGAGCCGCCTTTGCGGCGCGGTATGCTGATGAGGGGCTGACGTTGGTAAAGCTCTACTATGAGAGCGAATGGCGCGACCTGCTGGCGATCGCTGATGCCCTGCCCGGAGGGATGCAATTCGCAGTTGACGCATTGTGGCATTTGCCGGCGCGCGAGGCTTTGGACATGGCGCTGGACCTGGACGCACGGGAAGCGCGATGGCTGGAATGTCCGCTGTATCCAGAGGAGTTGGAGGCGCATCGCGCATTGGCGGCGGCGATGGAGACCCCATTGGCGATAGGAGAAAGCTATCGGACGCTGCGGGAGGTGACGCCGTTTCTGCCGTTCACCAAGGTGCTGCAGCCGGACCTGGGGCGGTGCGGAATAACGGGATCGCGGCAGATGGCGCGGGCCTTCGGCGGCGAGGTGGTTCCGCATTTGAGCATCGCCATGGGGCCGCAGATCGCCGCGGCGCTGCACTTTGCGGCGGCGACGGCGAATTGCGATCTGTGCGAGTTTAATCCGAATGTACTGGATACGGCGAATGCGTTTCTGGCCGAACCGCTGGTCCGCGAAGGCGCGCACTATCAGACGCCGGCGCTGCCGGGTTTGGGGATTGTTTGGAACGATCGCTTTCAGGAAGTATCGGGCAGGAGTCTGTAGGCGGGAAAGTTCCGGGCAAGCGCAGCCCGCTGAGGAAAATCATTGGCGGCAACAATAGCGGAGCCGTTGGCAATAGGCGAAAGCCACCGAACACCACGGGAGGCGCCGCCGTTATTCGCATTCGCCCAGGTGCCGCGGCCGGGCCTGGAGCGGAATAGAGATCGCGCGCCTTTGGTGACGAGAGGAGGTCTCGAACTGCGCGAGTTGCATCCGGACCCGTCGAAAGGATTGTTCGCGAGAGGAGCAGATCAAAGCCCCGTCACCACCGGGCTACGAGATAATAGGGGGCATGCGATGGCAGTGGAGAAGGCGGTCCGGAAGTTCAGTTCGATTGCGAAGGCCGGCGCCGCGGAGAGGCAGTATGATCGCCGGTTGAGCCGCCAGGGACGGATGTGTATTCTGTTGGCGCGGCGAGCACAGCTCCACCCGGCAGCGAACGCAGGCCCGTGGTGCGAGGCGCTGGCGGGATGGAACGTACGCGGGGTCGAGTATCTTGTGGTTGGCGCGGCGGACGCCGGGTGACGTGGGCACCACTATTTGACGCCGGATCTGGATATCGTGATCCGTGCGAAGCCCCGGCATTTAGAAAAGTATTGGCGAGTTGCCGGCTGGCGGCGCCGAACCGCATCTACCTGGTGAAGCGGTTAAGGGGCGTCCCCTTCGAAGAGGCTTGGGCGGACAGGGAGGCAGGCTCGACTGGCACAACGCCGGTGGAGTTCATTGGCATGGAGGAGCTAGTCGGTCATCTTTTCGCCCGCGGCAGACCAAGCGGTGTAACGCACGCAATCGAAGTTTGGAAGCGGAATCCGCGTTAACGCCATAGCCCGCCACGGCGGAGCCGTTCGAGCGCCAGTTCGATTCGCTTCGGGAGGATTTCGTCCAGCGTTGGCGCGCCGGCGTTCATGGCGAAGTACGTTCTGTCCTGCCCGCTCTGTACGAATCCCACCATCCAGACTTCCGGCCCGGCCTGCAAGTCGGTACAGGCTCCGGTCTTGTAGTAAAGTTCGCGCCCTTCTTGCTTATCCTGCAGCATGAAGGATTCCACCGCGGCAACATGGCGCGGCGTAAGCCCGAACTCGTTGCGAAACAGGCGATCCAGAAACTCCACCTGCTCAACCGCCGAGATTCGCAGCGTACTGCGCAGCCAGAACGGCGCGGCGCCGCCGCTGGTATCACGATTGCCGTAGCCGAACCGGTCGACAAAGGCCTTCATGTTGCCCGGCCCTACTTTGGCGGCGAGTTCGCGGTAGTACCAGACTGCCGACAGCTTGAACGCCGTACGGAGATCGAGATCCTTCGACCATGCATCGATCCAGAATTCAGTGCGGTGCTTCTTTTCGTCGAATTGGAAGACGTGTTCCGGCGTGGGAGTGACGCCGGTTTCGAGGCCGATGAGTGAGTTCGGAATCTTGAAGGTGGAACAAGGCGACAGGCGGCGCCGGGCGCGAGCGGCGCCTTCGTGCACCTTCGGTACACCGTGCGGCGTAAGCGTGACAAACGTTACGTCCTGCGCGGAGAGTTCCGCGCACAGTATGATCCCAATGAGAAGCCGCATCATGCAAACATTATCGCGTCGCCTCTTGCTGCTAGGGCTGGCCGCCGGGCCGCCTGGGGCGGTGCTGGTGCATGAACACATCATGGTGGACTTTGCCGGAGCGGCCAAGGCGAGCCGCGCGAACTATAACCGGGACGAAGTGTTTCGGGTGGCGCTGCCGCATTTAGCCGCGCTAAAACAACATGGCTGCGTGCGACTGCACGAGTGTACGCCGAACTTTGTGGGCCGCGATCCGGTGCTGCTGGCGCGATTGCAGGAGGCGAGCGGGATTGAACTTTGGACGAACACCGGCCTGTACGCGGCGCGCGAGTTTATTTTCCTGCCGGATTACGCGCACAGCGAAAACGCGCGCCAACTAGCGCGGCGCTGGGTGCGCGAGGCGCGCGAGGGGGTGGAAGGGATGCGGCCGCGATTTATAAAGATTGGCGTGGACCGGGGTCCGCTGCCGGCGTTAAGCCGCAAGATAGTGACGGCAGCAGCCTACGCCAGCAAGGAAACGGGACTGTCGATTTGCGCGCACACCGGGGATGGGCTGGCAGCGCGGGAACAGTTGGAGATACTGACCCGCAACAAAGTGGAGCCATCGAAGTTCGTTTGGGTTCATGCACAGAATGAGCGGGATTTCGGGATACACGAAAAGCTGGCGCGCGCGGGAGCCTGGGTGGAGTTCGACGGCATTTCGCCGCAGGGGCTGGAGTGGCACCTGCGGTGTGTGCGCGCCCTGGCGGAGAAGGGATTGGCGCACCGCACGCTGATTTCGCACGACGCCGGCTGGTACCACGTTGGAGAGCCCGGCGGCGGACGCTTTCGCGGATTCACGTACTTGTTCACGGACTTTGTGCCGCAGCTTGAGGCCGCGTTGACGCGGCAATTGCTGGTCGACAATCCACGCGTGGCGTTTGGGTAGTTCGCTTTTTGCCTTGCGCCGGCGACGAGAAGAGGTGCGCGATTCAGCGGCAACGCGGATCGGCCGCAGTCCGCGATGCGCGGTGCGCGCGCCTTCCAACTCGGCCACAGGCTGGGCCGGATTGCGCAAGCTGTAACCCTCCGTGTTCGGACCAGTAGTGGCAGGAGGGACACGATGAAGCCGCTCCACGGGCGGTGCTGGCGCGGGTAGACTAAGGGCGCAACCCGTTGTGGGTTGGGGGTGTATCGCGTTTTGGGACAAGTTAAAACATGTCCCTGCGGTAGGGTGTGTTGCATGTGGGGTTTCCCGGCGGGGGACGCTCGGGGCTGGGGCTACAGATGATGTCCCCGCAGTCGTGCTGGGTGCCGGGTGCTGGCTGATCCTGGCGGCTGGGTTACGGACCCGGACAGCGCCGATGGGGCAGGACGAAGCGCCATTCTGCGTTGACCGTTGCGCGCGCCGCGGCGGAAGCCAGGTGCCCTGCGGCTTCGGCTAGTTCCGCTTGTGCGGCGAGCGAGCGGCCAGCCAGAGCCGAAGCGCTGTGGGCAGTTTGGGATAGAGATGCACGAACCAGCGGTAGCGCCAATCAGGCACCACATAGAGACAGCCGGGCGCGAGCCGTTCAAGAGATTCGCGCACCACGTCCGAAGCCTGTAGCCAAAGTGTTTTGGCGACCTTGCCGCGGTCTGAACCCAGCACGTCATGAAACTCCGAATACGTGAAGCCGGGACACAACGTCTGCACGGCGACGCCTGGCGCCGCCTGGCGCAGTTCAATGTAGAGTCCATCGCCGAAGGCCGCCATCCATGCCTTCGTGGCGCAGTAGCTGACATTGCCCGCGCTGCGGCCGAAACTGGCCACCGAGGCCACGTTGATAATGCCGCCCGCGTTGCGCGCCACCATCCCCGGCAACACGGCCCGCGTGAGCTGCACGGTGGCTATGACGTGCAGGGCGTGCATCTCCATTTGCCTCTGGAGCGGTGCTTCGTGAAACAGCCCCTGCGTGCCGAAGCCGGCGTTGTTCACAAGCAGATGGGGCTGGAGGCGTTCCAGTTCCTTTGCAACACGCTCCCGATCTTCCGGGGAGGCAAGGTCCGCCACCATTACCGATGCACCGCCGACGCGGGAGGCCACCTGGTTCAACTGTTCCAGCCTGCGCGCGACAAGCAACAGGGAGTAGCCGCGCTGTTTGAGTTGCGCGGCGAACTCCGCGCCGATGCCCGAAGACGCGCCTGTGATGACTGCTAACACCGCTGTGAATTCCCCTCAACCAGACTACAACTCTTCCAAGCGAGGGACGGCGGCGCCTTTCCAGGCGGCGCGAAATTGGGCTTCCACGAGTGTAGCCTCGCGTTCGCGGTTCTGCGCCGCCAGAGTCTTCCACAACAAAAAGAGAACGCGGCCATCGCGGGGCTGTTTGGAGAGCGATTCGCGAAGCACCGCTTCCGCTTCCCGGGGATTGCCCGCGCGGAGAAGCACGGCGCCTAGTGATTGGCGCGTCTGATAGTACCAGATGGGTGGCTCATCGTAGCGAAGCGTATCCTGCGCGGCAACGGCGTCGCGCCAGTGGCGGGCGGCGGCGGCGAGGTCGCCATCGGCATCGGCGATGCGCGCCAACAGCGAAGACGTGGCCACACGCAGATAGGCCGCGGTGTAGGCAGGCTCGTAGATGGTCTCCGGGGCAACGCGGGCGGCGGCGGCGCCGAGGGCCGCCAGATCGGCGCGGGCACGGGAGGAATCCCGCTGCCAGGCGGCGCGCGTTCCGTGCGCAAAGTGATAGGCGACGGTGGCGAGCGCGTGCTTTTGCGCGGGCGGCGGCGGCAGGGCTTGCTCAGGACACCAAACGGAAAGTTGATACACATACGCCACGAAGCCTTGCAACATGGGCATTTCCTCGAGGCCCGGCGACACCTGCTTGACCAGTTGCCTGCCGGTGGCGGCGGCATCGGCGCACTGGCCCGCCGCGCCCTGCGCATAGAGCAAAAAGTGGATGTTGTGCGGGTAGTACATCAACGGATAAAGCCCGCCGGCTGGTTTGCCTTTCAGGTAGGCACGATCAACTTCGACGGCCTCCGCATTGGACTTCGCGGCGGGGGCCCAGTCTCCCAAGCGCGCATGAATGTGGCTTGGCATGTGGACCAGATGGCCGGCGGAGGGAACGAGTTTGCCGAGCCGGTTGGCCGAAGGCAGCGCGCGTTCCGGATGGGGCGAGGCTTCGACGGCATGTATGTAGTAGTGGTTGGCGCCGGGATGATGGGGCCAGCGGCGCAACACGTCCTCCAGCACACCGACGAATTCCAAGGTGCGCTCCGCGGGCGTGCCGTCGGCGCCCCAGTATTTCCAAGGGTTGAGATTCATGAGGCTTTCGGCGTAGAGCGTGGCCGCGTCCGGATCGTCGGGATAAGCGGCGTGGAGTTCGGCCATGGCGGCGGCGTAGCGGCGCGCCAGTTGTTTGCGGTCCATTTGGGGATCGGGGGAATAACGCGCGGCCAACGCGGAGATGTAGCGCTGCTCATGGGCAGGCGCGGCGGCCGAAAGGGCCTGCGCACGGGCGATGGCTTCCCAGGCCTTGCGTTCGCGCGTGGCTTCGGGCTCATTGTTGATATGACTGCCCAACGAAAGGGCCATGCCCCAATGCGGCATGGGCGAGCGGGGGTCCAGTTCGGCAGCACGGGCGAAGAGGCGCTGCGCTTCCTCGTGATTGAAGCCGTAGATCATGGCCAGGCCCGCGTTGAAAAACTGCTGGGCACGGGGGACACTGGTATGAATCCGGAACGAAAACTCCCCGATGGCCGGGAGTTCCTTTCCAGTGCCCGCGCCCTTACTCTCAGATGTGTGCGTGTGTTGCGCTGCCGAGGCGAGCGACGCCAGCATCAGGATTCGAAACAACATTGTGAAACCACTCCTATTTCTATGTACAGTACCGCTTCTGGTGGGCCAATCCGTTCTGCCTCGCCTGCATACGAACAATGCGCACGGCTGGTGGAACTATTTCGGCGATCACCCGATTGGCGAGAGCAAATGGGGCGTTCACCTGGAAGGCCAATGGCGCCGGCATGACATCGCCAAAAGCTGGCAGCAACTGCTGCTGCGGCCGGCGGTGAACTACGCGTTGAACCCCAACGTTACGTTGACCGTGGGCTACGGCTACATTGCCACCAGCCGGTATGGCGAATTTCCGGTGGGCGTACCCTTCCCTGAACATCGCGTATTTCAGCAGGTGCAAGTGGTCCAGAAGCTGGGGAGAATTAACACAAGTCACCGCTACCGGCTGGAGCAGCGGGAGCTGGGCGAACTGGCGGTGGCGGCGAACGGAGACCGGTCGCACACGCGATGGCGCCACGAGAACCGGTTCCGCTACATGTACCGGGTGATGATTCCGCTGAAGGGCAAATGGTCCGTGGCGCTATACGACGAGTTCTTTCTGAACTTCGGCAAGAACGTGGCAGCCAATGTGTTCGACCAGAATCGCGCGTACGCGGCTGTGGCCTACAACCTGCCGAAGAAATCGCGGCTGGAAGTGGGGTTCATGGAGCAGACGCTGCAGCAGCGCAACGGACGGATATTCGAAAACAACCACACGCTGATGGTATCGATATTCTCGACGATGCCGTTCGGCAAGCGCAGCAACTAACCGATGACGCGCAGGGCTTCGCGGAGCTTGGCTAAGCCCTTTTCCAGCACGTCCCCGCCGGAGGCGAAGGAGACGCGGAGCGTGCCTTCGCCGGCAGGGCCATAGGCCGCGCCGTGAACAACAACGACACCAAACTCGGCGAGCAACCGCCTTCGAATGATATCGCTAGGCACACGAAGTTCACGCAGATCCAACATGGCGAAGAAGCCGCCCTGCGGCGGCAGCACATGGGGAAGCGCGGCGAGAACCTGCGAGCGGCGGCGGGTGTATTCGGCGCGCATGGCGGCGACAGAATCCTGGGGACCAACTACGGCGACGGCCGCCGCGTCCTGAACAAACGTCGCAGGCCCACGGCTAGACTGCTGCAAAATCAACAGCATGGCGCGCACAAATGCAGGTGGCGCTGCAACGTAGCCGACGCGCCAACCGGTCATTGCGTACGTTTTGGACAAGGCGTTGACAAGAACCGTGCGGTGCTTGTAGAGCGAAGCCGGCGAGATGTGTTCGTTGCCCTCGTAGACGATGGCTTCATAGATCTCATCGCTGACGATGGACAGATCGCGCTGTTCACAGAACGCGACGATAGCGGCCAGTTCGTCCCGCGTGAATACGGTGCCAGTGGGGTTCCAGGGGGTGTTGAGCAGGAGCGCTTTGCAGCGGGGCGTCCAAGCGGCCTCCAGCGCGGCGACGGTGAGCACGAAGCGGCCATCGACGATTTCCGCGGGGACGGGCACGGGGATGGCGCCGGTAAGGCGGATGGGCGAGAGATAGGCGTCGTAGACGGGGTCCGGAACCAGCACCGCGTCGCCGGGATTGAGCATGGCCGCAAGCGCAGCGTAGATGCCGAAAGTGCCGCCGGTAGTGACTAAGATTTCGGTTGCAGGATCGTAGTCCAAACCGTTGTCACGGCGCAATTTTTCGGCAATCGCGGCGCGCAGTTTCGGTTCGCCGCGATTGTCGGGATACATGGTGCGGCCTGCGGCAAGCGCCTTCGCCGCGGCTTCCACAATGTGCGGCGGCGTGGGTAAATCCGGCTCGCCGCGCATAAGAGAGACCAGCGGCCCGGGCGTGGCGCGCACTTCAGCCAGGATGGAGTTCACGGCCGTGGGCCGAAGATCGGCGACACGGCCGGCGATTGGGATGGTGCCTGCGGTTGTCATCAAAACTGGTTCAGACGCTCCAGAGAGCAACGGACTTCTGTCCGGCGGCGACGGCCAGCGTTTGCCCATCGGGCGAGAAGGCGACGGAACTGACGCGCGCGGGAGCGTCCACGGTGCGCTGTGGCTTGCCAGTGGCTACATCCCAGACGAGCACCTTCACTGGATGCTTCACCGTTAGTTCGCTAAAGCCACCAGTCGCAAGCCTTTTTCCATCGGGAGAGAAGGCAAGCGAAGAGATCATTTCGGGCTGGCCGGACCATTTGCTTCGCTGGTGCCAGGTGGCCGTGTCGTATAGATAAACGGTGCGATCAGCCCCGGCGGCGGCGAGCAGCTTTCCGTCCGGCGAGAACTTCATGTCGAACATCGACACGGGGAGTTCATCGATCAGCCGCAGCAGTTCGCCATTGCGGGCGTTCCAGGCGCGCACATCGGCATCGTAACTAGCGGCAACGACGTTACGGCCATCTGGGGAAACGGCGAGCGAGCCGAGACCGCCGTGGCCAGCGGGGACAGTAAACCGTTCTTTTCCACTGACATCAACCGCGCGAACTCGTGTATCGGTTGCGGAGTTGGCGAGGACGAAGGAGCCATCGGGCGCCTTCGCTGCACGCCTGAATCCGGCGGCCGGAAGACGGCCGGTTAGTTTGCCGCTGGCAAGATCCCAGGACTTCAGGGCGCCATCTTTGCCGATTGTGGTAAGACCGGCGGGAGTGAGAGAGGGCGCGGCGTCACCGGGATCGAAGGCAATGGTTCGGCGGAGCGCGCCGGAGGCGGCGTCCCATGAGCGGAGCTTCAAATCGGAACAAAGGCCGTGGAGGAGCGCGCCGTCAGTAGAGAAGAGGACAACGAAGACGTTCGCGTCCGCCGGGATGGTACGGTCCATTTAGAGCGTCTCCAGGCAGAGGTCGAACTGGATGGAGGCGCGGGACGGGCCTGGGCCTTCAAAGAGAGACACCGGACGGATGAGGTCGCGGTTGCCGACGATGTTGCGTTTCTTGAAGTTTTTGTCTGGATCTCCATCAAAAAACGGGTCGGTGGCAAAGTAGGCCTGCGTGATAAGCGTCTTGTGGCCGGGGGCGCTGATCATGTAGTGGATGTGCTGCGCCGGGCGGTCGTCGTAGTGGCCGGGGAGGATGGTGTCGATGGCGTAATCGGTGGCGTCGATCAGCAACCGGGTGCGGTAGCGGTAGCCAAGAACGTCGTAGAGGCCTTTGTGATCGGCCTGCCAAATGTCGATAACCGCGCCATGGATTTTCTGCCCGCGCGTGTTCAACACTTTGCCGGATACGCGCAACGGGAAGCCGGGTTCGCCAGGGACATGGAGACGGGTATTGTTCGGCGCCCCTTTGCGGAAGAAGGGCCCCAGGACTTCGGTGGGGGTTGGCTTATTGGCGTGCGCCTCGCCTTGTTCCCAGAAGGCGAGCAGTTGCGTGTTCGATAGCGAAGCGGCACCGGCGAGCAAGGAGCCCCGGACGATGCAATTTTCGAGCATTTGGCGGCGTGTGGGTTTCATAAGGGTCTAGGTCGATCCCGAGTAAGGATACTATATGGACATGCTGACTCGCCGAAGTGTACTGGCATCGGCGGCGCTGCTGCCGCGGGCGGTGGCCGCAAACGACCGGATACAGATTGGGATTATTGGCGCTGGCGGACGGGCGCAGCACCTGATGAAATCGCTGGTGAAGATGCCGGGGACGAAGATCGTTGGCATTTGCGATGTGTGGGACGCGAATATTGAAAAGGCATCGCAGATGGCGGGCGGCGGGATAGCGGCGTCGAAGAACCATCTGGAGTTTTTGCAGCGCAAGGACGTGGACGCGGTGCTGATCGCGGCGCCCGACCACTGGCATGTGCAGTTGCTGACTGACGCATGCGCGGCGGGCAAGGATGTGTACGTGGAGAAGCCGTTGACGCATGAACTGGCGGAAGGGGCGCAGGCCGTGGACGCGCAGAACCGGCACAGGCGCGTAGTGCAAGTGGGCATGCAGCAGCGTTCGATGCCGCATATACAGAAGGCGCGGGAGATTGTCCGTTCAGGCAAGCTGGGGAAGATTCACAAGGTGCATCTGACGTGGAACCGGAACACCAACCGCGGCGGGACGATACCGCAGGTGGATGCGAAATCGGTGGACTGGCCGCGTTTTGTAGGCCATGCGCCGGAGCAGCCGTTCGACCCGTACCGGTTCCGGAACTGGCGATGGTTCTGGGATTTCGGCGGCGGAACGTTCACGGATCTGATGGTGCATTGGATCGACGTGGCGCATTGGATTCTGGACCTGGACCCGCCCGAAGAGGCCGTGGCGATAGGGGACAGCATGCGGCCGGAGTGGCGATGGCAAACGCCGGATACGGCGCAGTGCCTGCTGCGATACCCTCGCCAGGGCGTGCAGGCGTATTTTGAATCGACATTCGCGAATGCAAGAAACGCGGCGATGATCGAGTTTATGGGCGACGAAGGAACGTTGTATATCGACCGGGGAAGATACGAGTTGCACCCGGAGATTGCGAAGAAATCGTTCACCTACGAAGAGATGGTTCTGGGCGCAGGCGCGCGCGGAGCCGATTTCTACGAGCAACCGGACGGGGAGATGCTGCATTTGCAGAACTGGTTCGATGCGATCCGGTCCCGGAAAGCGCCGGCGGCGCCAGTGGAGGCGGGCGTGGTGTCGGCATCGTCGGCACATTTGGCGAACATGGCGTTGCGCACCGGGCAAGCGGCGCGGTGGCCGGGCGAGAGTGGGTTTACGCCGCTGTTTGATGGCGTTTCGCTGCAAGGCTGGGAGGTGGACACGCCGGGGCTATGGAGCGTGCGGCACGGAATGATTGTGGGCAGGCACGAGGGATTGAAGTACAACGACTTTTTGCGAACGCGCAAATCGTATGGCGATTTTGAGCTGCGGCTGCAGTTCCGGCTGGTGAACGGCGCGGGGAACAGTGGCGTGCAATTTCGTTCCGAGCCGGCGTCGATACCGCATGAGGTGTCGGGGTACCAGGCCGATGTGGGGCAGCAGTATTGGGGCTGCCTATACGATGAATCGCGCCGGAAACGCGTTCTGGCGCAGGCGCCGCCACTGCCGGGTCTGGACAAAAACGGATGGAACGAATATGTGATTCGCGCCCACGGCCCGCGTATTCAACTTTGGCTGAATGGGCGGCAAACAGTGGACTACGAAGAAAAGGAAGCCGGCATCGCGGCGGCTGGGTTCCTTGCCCTGCAGGTTCATTCCGGTCCAGGCATTGAGGTTCACTTCCGCAATTTGCGAATCCGGGAGATACAGTAACCCGCCTGTGCTGTATTTACTGTTCTTTTTGTCCGGCGTGCCGGCGTTGATTTATCAAATTGTCTGGCAGCGGGCGTTGTTCACGATTTTCGGCGTCAATGTAGAATCCGTGACGGTGGTGGTGAGCGCGTTTTTGTTGGGACTTGGCGTGGGCAGCCTGCTAGGCGGGCGCCTATCGAAGAGACCCGGCGTGCCGCTGTTGGGGCTGTTCGGGGGAATGGAGCTGGGAATCGCGGCGTACGGACTGGTGTCGTTGCCGCTGTTCCGATGGGTGGCGACGCATATGGCCGGCGCGCCAACTGGGCAGACATTTTTGGTGACATTTCTGCTGGTGCTGTTTCCTACCGTTCTGATGGGGGCGACGCTGCCGCTGCTGGTGACACACCTGGTGCGGACTTCGCGACATGTGGGCCGCTCGGTGGGCGCACTCTATTTTGTGAACACGATGGGGTCCGCGGCGGCTTGTTTCGTGGCGGCGCTGTGGTCCATGCGGGAGTTGGGGATGAGTGGATCGGTATGGATGGCGGCGGGGATTAATGTGTTGATAGGGCTGTCTGTTCTGACACTGCGGTTTGGCGTGTCGCAGGCGGGGGCGGAAGCGGCTGTCGACAACGAAAGCGGCGGGGGACTTCCCTTCCCGGGGGCCCTGGCGATTGGATTCACCACGGGGTTCCTGTCGCTGGGGTATGAGATCGTTTGGTACCGGCTGTACTCGTTTGTGACCGGCGGAAGCCCGCGCTGCTTTTCGTTCGTACTGGGCGCGTTCTTGGCGGGCATCGCGATCGGATCGTTGGGGGCGCGGTGGCTGCCGGTGCGAGCAATGGCGTTGCTGGTGCTGTTGGCAAATGCGGCGGGATTTCTGATTGTGCCCACGGTGGCGTGGGCAGTGCAGAGCTTCGAGTACGAATGGACGCTGCCGTTGGTGACGTTGGCGGCGGCGCTGCTTGGGGCGACGTTCCCGCTGCTGTGCCACGCGGCGGTGCGGGCGGAGGCGGCCGGGGCGGGACTCAGTTACCTGTACCTAAGCAATATCGGCGGGTGCGCGCTGGGCAGCTATGTCATGGGTTTCGTGTTGATGGATATTTGGACGTTGCGGGAGATATCGGTGTTTCTGCTGCTGTTGGGAGCCGCGGCAGCGGCGGCGATCGGGCTGGCCGGGGCGGGCCGGGCGCGATGGCGGGTGGGGCTATTGGCGGTGACATTGGGCGGGCTGGGCGTGTGGGCGTCAGGGCCGTTGTTTCACATGATTTATGAGCGGCTGCAGTACAAGGACGAGTTCGACGCGGACGAGCCGTTTACCGACGTGGTGGAAACACACAGCGGCGTGGTGACGGTGGATAAGGAGCAACACATATTCGGCGGCGGCGCGCATGACGGGCTGCTGACGACCAGCATTAGCGCCGATAGTTGCATCCGGCCGTACACGCTCAGCTATTTTCACGCGGCGCCCAAAGAGGTGCTGCTGGTGGGAATGGCCGGGGGCGCGTGGGCGCAGATCACGGGGAATCATCCGCAGTTGGAGCGCGCGGTGGTGGTGGAAATCAACCCCGGGTACAGGAAGGTGATCGGGCGCTACCCGGAGGTGTCACCCGTGCTGCGCAACCCGAAGGTGCGGATCGTGATCGACGACGGGAGGCGCTGGATGGCCGCGAATCGCGAGCAGCGCTTCGACGCCATATTGATGGACACCGTGCAGCATTGGCGGGCGAGCGCGACGAATTTACTGTCGGTGGAGATGCTGACGCTGGCGCGAAGCATGTTGAAACCGGGTGGCGTGCTTTTCTACAACACCACGTACTCCGACGATGTGCAGAAGACTGGGGTTTTTATCTTCCCCTACGCGTGGCGATTCGGGCCGTTTCTGGCGCTGAGTGATTCGCCGCTGTCCTTGGACGAGGCGAGGTGGCGACAGGTCCTGGAGCGCTACCGGTTGGATGGGCGGCCGGTGCTGGATCAGACGGCGGGCCGAGTGGAAGAAATCGCCAGGTACCTTCGCACGGCAGATTCAACCGGGAACGAACATTTCGCGACAGAGCCGGGCGAAAGCGTGCGGCGCCGAACGGCGGGAGCACGCGTGATCACCGACGACAACATGGCGTCGGAATGGCGGAGATGAGGCATCCGGCGTTTGCCCCATATCATCCACCCCCGCTCACGGCGGTGTCTGCAATCGGCCAAATTTTTGCGGATTTGCTCCAGAATCCGCGTTGGCAAAGGGATTGCAATCAAGGGTCGAACGCATGTATCGAATACTACTTGGACTTTTTCCTTCCACCCTTTTTGCACAAACGCTGATTGTTGGCATCCCTTCCACTGACGTGGCCCCGAAACGAGAGTTTGCAATCGCGCATGAAACACAGGCCAATCGCTTCCAAAGCGGGGGCTATTGGAACAGCTTCACTTTCGCGACGTACGGACTTGGCAACGGCCTGGAGTTGGCCGCGAGCTTGTATGGGCCATCCCGGCCCGCATCGCCGGAATTATCGCTTGGGCTCGGCTTTAAGAAGCGATTCACAATGAGCGGCGACTGGGCGAAACGCCACGAATGGACGATCGCGACAGGAGCGATGGTGCCGGCTTCATTTCGCGGCAACGGCGTGGGCATCTGGACCTACGGGTTGACGAGCATTCGCGTGCCAAAAACGCGGACTCGATTTACAGCCGGGCCGAGCTATGGCACCAGGCAGATCTTCGGCCGAACGGCGGTGAAGGCGATGGTGGGCATAGAGCAACCACTCACCAAGAAGGTATCGCTGGTGACCGACTGGTTTACGGGAACGCATGATTTGGGCGCATCCATATTCGGCGTAAGTTATCAGCCTTCGCATTCGCTGCTGGTGATCACCGGCTGGAAGATGGCCAATAACACGGAGAGCGGCAAATCGGCATTCATGGTGGAAGTCGCCTACATCTTCGGGCACAAGAAGCACGAGTAGCGGCGTCGGCCGGCGGGGACTCGATTGAAAACAGCACGGGGGCGCTTTCATTGAGAAAACGTAGTATCGTAACGAAAACGATACGTTTCGCTGCTAGTGTGAATGGAGTCAATATGAGAATCCCCGCTTCGCTTCTTGCCCGCGTTGCAATGAGTGCTATTTTCGTCATCCCGGCCGGGGCGCAGACCGCCACCGGCACCATCACCGGCAGCATCACCGATTCCAGCGGCGCTGTCATCTCTTCGGCCAAAGTGCAGATTACGAATGAGGGGACAAACGCGCGAGTGGAGGCCACCACCAACATTGAAGGCAGCTACACGGCACCGCTGCTGCCTCCCGGCGCCTATCGCGTCAATGTGGCCGCCGCGGGCTTCAAATCTTTTGAACAGGCGGGCATTCAACTCCAGGTGCAGCAGCAGGCGCGGGTGAATATCGTGCTGCAGGTGGGAGCGATGACGGAGTCCGTGACGATTCGCGGGGACGCGGCGCTGGTGGAGGCCACCACGTCGTCGATAGGAAAGGTGGTTGACAATAAGCGCATCCTGGAACTGCCGCTGAATACGCGCAACGTGTATTCGCTCGTCAATCTCACCCCCGGTGTAACGGGCGGCATCGGCAACGCGCACAATCAGGTGAGCTACAGTGTGAACGGCGCGCGCGGCGGAACGTTCGATGTGCTGGTGGATGGGTCGAGCGCGGCCTTCCCGACGGTGAATGGGTTCGCGGGCCTTTCCGTATTTCCGTCAGTGGACGCGGTGGCGGAGTTCAAGATGCAGGCGCAAAACTTCAGCGCCGAATTCGGACGCAGCATAACGAGCGTGCTGAACGTTGTGTATAAGTCGGGAAACAACACGTTCCATGGCAGCGCGTACGAGTTCATGCGGAACTCGGTGCTCGACGCGAACAACTATTTCGCCAATTCGCGCGGGGTTCCACTCGCCAGCTTTAAGCGGAACCAGTTTGGCGGGATGGGCAGCGGCCCGGTCATCCGGAATCGCACGTTCTTCATGGCCGCCTATGAAGGGCTGCGGGAACGCAGCTTTGCCGAACGGCTTAATACTGTGCCCACAGACCGGGAGCGCACCGGCGATTTCAGCCAGACGCGCGCGGGCGCGACGCAGATTATTAACATCTACGACCCGGCGACAACACGGGCCAATCCTGCGGGCACGGGCTCCATTCGCGACCTGTTTCCAGGCAACGTGATTCCAGCAGCGCGATTCGATGCGGTGGCCCGAAACGTCATCCCGTATTATCCGCGCGCCAACCAACCGGGCGACCCAGGAACCGGCCGCAACAACTTCTATAACAGCGGGGCCGCGGCAATTAACACCGACAATGCCGATGTCCGTATCGATCACAACGTAAGCGACCAACAACGGATCTTCGGCCGCTTCTCGTACCGGAAGTCCTTTAATGGCCCGCCGCAGTTGTTCCCCGGCGATCTGGGTATTGCCGAAGGCCGGGTGAACAACAACGATTTCGGACGCAACGCCGTGGTGGACTACACGAATACGTTGAGCCCGTCCACGCTGCTGAACGTGCGGTTGTCGTTTGCGCGAAACCGCTTTCTATTCGACAACCAGGGGCTCGGATTCGTACCCTCCAGCCTGGGACTGCCGAAGGCGCTGGACACAGCGGTCGATAAGTTCATGTTCCCCCGCTTTGGGGTGTCCACGCAGGTGGCACTGGGCGGTAGCGATCACCGGCAAAGCGGATTCAACAACTACGGCCTTGCGGGTAGCTTAAGCAAGATCGCCGGGAAACACTCGATTAAATTTGGCTATGAGGGCCGAATGCTTCGCATCAATGTGTGGGAGGCACGCGCGGCGGGGACGTTTAACTTTGGCGCGAATATGACGCAAGGGCCGAATCCGCTTAGCGCCAGCGCGACGGCGGGATTCGGTTTCGCATCCTTCCTGCTGGGCGCGGGCAGCGATGGGAACTTTTATCAGAACTGGAAGAATGTGGCCGCGCAGAGCTTCTATCAGGCCTTTTACGTACAGGACGATTGGAGAATCACGCGGAAGCTGACATTGAACGTCGGAGTCCGGTATGACTTCGACACGCCGCGCACCGAACGCTTCGACCGCATGAGCTGGTTCGACCCATCGCTTACGTCCCCGCTGGCCGCCCGCGTGCCGGCGTTTCCGAATCTGAAGGGCGGGTTGCGCTTTGTTGGAGTGGACGGCAACGGCCGGTCGCAATATACCGGGGACTGGAACAACCTGGCGCCGCGTTTGGGTTTCGCCTACCAGTTCGACGAAAAAACGGCCATTCGCGGCGCATTCGCGCAGTTGTTCGGCCCTAGCACGCTTTCGGCGCAGGGCACAGTGGGCCCGTATGGATTCCGGGTGGAGACGCCGTGGGTGGCAAGTCTCAACGGCATCACACCGCTGAACCTGCTTAGCAATCCGTTCCCCGCTGGATTCCAGCCCGTGCCCGGATCATCGCAGGGAGCGCTGACCGCTATCGGCAGCAATTTGGACGCGCCGCTCAGCAACACCAACACACCCTACACGCTCCAATACAACCTGACCATTCAACGGGAGTTGCCTGGGGCCATCCTGTTGGAAACGGCTTATGTGGCCAATCGCGGCCGGCAACTGTCCCGCGGCGGCGAGGGCGGGTTCACACTCAACCAGGTGGATCCGCAATATCTGAGCCTCGGCAACCAGCTCACCCAATTGGTGGCCAACCCATTTTTCGGCCAAGGCGGAAGCGGTGTGGTGGCCAACGCGCAGGTGTCGCGAGCCCAACTGCTTCGTCCCTACCCGCAGTTCGGCGCCATCTATCCGTTGTTTTCCCAAGGCGCCACGTCGAACTACGATTCGCTGCAGGTGACGTTTAGCAAACGCTACGCCAGAGGGATCGTTTTTGAAGGAAGCTATGTTTGGGCGAAGGCGATCGACGAGGGTACAAGCTACCAGGACAGCTACAATGCCCGGGCCAGCCGCGCGGTTTCCAGCGTCCACGTGCCGCAGCGATTGGTGTTCAGCGGCGTTTATGAGATGCCTTTCGGGCGCGGAAGGCAATTCGGCAAAGACATGTCGCGGTGGATGGACCTGATCGCAGGAGGCTGGCAACTGAACGGAATATGGACGGCGCAGTCGGGGAGCACCTTGGGCATTGGCGCCACCAATCAGGCGGGACTGTTTACCGAGGCCATCCGCGCCAACAATAACGGGACCAGCGCGGCACAGAGCGGCGACGCGCACAAGCGGCTGGATCGTTGGTTCGATACCTCGGTCTTCAGCCAGCCCGCACCATTCACGCTGGGTAACATGGGCCCCCTGGTGGCGGGCCTGCGGGGGCACCACATCAACAACCTGGACGCCTCAATTTTCAAGCAGTTCGCGATCACCGAGAAGGTACGGCTGCAGTTCCGCGCTGAAGCTTTTAATTCGCTGAATCGTGTCCGCTTCGGTAATCCGAACACGACGGTTACGGCGGGCGCGAATTTCGGCCGGATTACGACGCAATCCAACGATCCCCGACAAATGCAGTTCGGGTTGAAGCTCATCTGGTAAGCAACCCAGGAACCCATTTATTCCTTAAATTTGATTAAGAACCATCAATTGCCGCCGATTTGGTTCTTAGTCCCACTCCAGTCGCTACGCAGGAATTCGCCCCGGCGACGTTGGGGACGGGCTGCTGCCGTCACTACCCTTGCTATTCCGGCCAGCCGAGTCCGAGGAGATCATGAGGCACTTTGCCGTTGTGTGCGCGCTGACTTTTGCGTTTACGTCCAATTCGCCGGCGCGGGATGTGCGGATAACAGAAGAGGGAATCGAACCTGCGACCGCGGCCACCACGCAGCAAAACAAAACGGACCTATCCGCGCTTGTCACCGACCGCCCTGACTTCACCTAATCCGCCGAAGTGGTGGGCAGGGCCGTGTTTCAAATGGGGAGCGGCTTCACATTTGACAAGTTCACGCTGGAAGGCGAGCGGTCCCGCTCGATTTCCGGTCCGTATCCGCTCCTGCGACTGGGGCTTTCCAGACGTGTGGAGCTTCGCTTTGCCGGCGACGGCTACTCCTGGCAACGGACCTCCGTCACGCGCCCGATTGATCGAATGGTGAGCACACTTGAAAAGGTGGCGGCGGGACACCTCAGCAGCCGGGCGGAGACCAGTGGCGGACAAGAAGTCATCCGGATGGCAATTGCCCTGAATCAGGCATTGGAACAGATAGGTTCGACAATGACGCTAATTCGGGAGGCCAGCGGTTCCATCCATACCGCGAGTGAGAATCTGAAATCACGAAACGAACAGATCTCAACTTCAGCTGACTCAACGGCGGCGTCGGCGACGGAATTGAGTGCAACTGGAGGTGTGGTTTCCGCGCACCTGCAGTTGGTGTCATCAAACGGACTGGAGCTATCGGCGTCGATCCGGGAGATTGCCTCCCAAGCCTCCGCCGGGGCTGAGTTGGCCCAAAAGGCCAGTACGGCCGCAGTGGCCGCTAGCGATATGTTCGCAGTCCTCGAACAGACGAACGTGGAAATCGGCAACGTTGTCTCGGTGACTTCAGGCATCGCCGGACAAACCAATCTTTTTGCGCTCAACGCCGCCATCGAAGCGGCACACGCCGGAGACGCCGGCCGGGGGTTCGCCGTGGTCGCCGCTGAGGTAAAGGAACTTGCCTCACAAACGTCCCAAGGGACCGAGGAGATATCCGCTCGCATCGAGGGTATACAATATCAGACCTCACGATCAGTGGAAGCCATCCGCGCACTCACCGGCATTATCGAATCCGACAACAACGATTCCACGACGATTGCCGCCGCGGTGGAAGAGCAATCGGCCGTCACGAAAGGTATCGAACAGCAACTCTACGCAGCCAGCAACTCGACCCAGGACATTGCCATCGCCGTCGACAATCTGGCGGAGAACTCCAACCTGGCGAGCAAGAGCGCGAGCGAGTCTGTAGCCGCCGCTCGACAACTGCACTCCATTGCGCAAACTCTCCAGCAATCGGTGGGTAGATTCGAGTTGGCGGCGTAATAGCCCGCACCAGCGCCATGGGCAATCAGGTATGCTCGCTAGATGTCTGCCCGCATTGCATGTTTGTTCGTCCTGTTAATGCGCCTCGCCGCCCAGGATTCTTCGCTAACCGTGCAGGAAAAGCTCTTCCAGGAGTCGCTTGCGAACGTAGCTCTCGTTGGCTATTACACAAACGGCAATGGAGGCGAGTTAAAGCAGGACCGTTACCTCATAGAGAAGATCAGCAAGGCATCCGGAAAGCTTTGGAAGTTCGACGTCCGTATCCAATACAACGGCAAGGACATGCCGCTCTCGATCCCAGTGCCGATTGAGTGGGCTGGCGATACGCCTGTTGTCTCGCTTACCAATATGGCGATTCCAGGCTCCGGCACGTTTACCGCGCGGGTACTGTTCTACGACGGGGCTTACGCCGGTACGTGGTCGCGCACCGGGGGAACGGGGGGAAAAATGTTCGGCGCCATTCAGAAAACGCGGCCTTAGCCGACGTCCGGGAGGGAGTATATAATCGGCGCATGATTCGCCGAAGCTTTCTAGCCACACTGACGGCCGCGGGCGCGGCGGCGCAAAGTGCGGAAATCGCGGTTGAGCAGCAGATGCCGGGATTGCCACACAAGGGGAAAGTGCTGCTGGCGATCCAGGCGCACTCGGACGATATTCCGCTCTCGGCAGCGGGCACGGTGGCAAAGCTCATTGAGGAAGGCTACACCGGATATCTGATTCGAGCGACCAACGATGACATGGGCGACGCGCCCGGACTGGGCACGCCGGGCACAATTGGAGAGCACGTTCTGGGCAATGAACGTGACAACGCCGAAGTGGCCCGCATTCTCGGGTGCAAAGGCAACTTCGACCTGAACTACAACAACCATCGCATGGCTGATGTTTCGCTGAACGAGTTGATCGGCCGGCTCATCTTCCTGATCCGCGCGCTGAAGGCGGACACGGTGGTTTGTTGGGACCCCTGGGCGCACGACGAAGAGAACCCCGATCACTACACCATCGCGCGAGCCGTGGAAGCGGCCAGTTGGATGGCGGGACGGGCGCACGACTTTCCAGAACAGGTGGCGCTGGGCCACGCACCGAGAACCGTGCAGGAGAAATACTATTTCGCGCGGCGGCCAGAGATTACACGCGTTGTTGATATCAGCAAGCAAATCGATAAGGTGATTGAAGCCAATCGAGCCAACCGCGCCAAGGGTCCCGCCGGCCACCTTGGCTCCCGGCTCCGCGCCAGCCTCGCCTCGCGCGGACAGAAACTGCCGCTGCTGGGCGATGACGACATCACCGCCGAGCGCAACTACGTCCGTGAATTCGTGCTGGCACGCAGCCGCGCGCTTGGAGCCAAACACGGCGTTGCGTACGCGGAAGCGTTCCACTACATTGGCCCTGGGGCCGGGCGCAGCCGCATCGAAGAGTACATCAAGCGCCACGCGGTTCCGCGATAAGCGCACGGTGGCGCGCCAGTTCCTTGGCGTACCGCGGGTCGCCGGCCACATTGGTGAACTCGTGTGGATCCTTCCGGTGGTCATACAGCTCTTCGGCGGTCTCTTCCGGCGTGCGCCAGTGAATGTAGCGAAAATCGGCGGTTCGCACGGCGCGGCCCTCGGTTTTCCCCGCGTTCAGTTGCGTGCGCGCGGCATTGCGGTGCGTCCGCTTCGGGTTGTCCAGCACCGGACGCAGACTCTGACCAGCCAGATTCGACGGCGGCGTCAACCCGCAGAGGTCCGCGAGAGTGGGATACACATCGACGAGTTCGACAAGCGAGCGGCTCACCTGGCCGCGGCCCTTCGTGCCGGGCGCGGAAACGATAAGCGGCACTTTCGCCGACTCCTCCATCAGACTTCGCTTCTGCCAGAATGTATGCTCGCCAAGGTGCCAGCCGTGATCGCCTTGGAAAACAACCAGCGTGTTGTCGCGCAGGCCCAGGCCATCGAGCGCAGCCAGTACACGGCCCAACTGGGCATCCATGAATGAGATGGCCGCGTAGTAACCGCGCAAGGCCTCCATCTGCTGGTCCTCATTCATCTTCATGTTCCCGGCGGTGGCGCCAAGCGTTCGCGCCACAAGAGCGGGTATGTCGTTCAGATCATCGGCGGGGTTCCTCGCGAGGCGGATTTTGGAAAGCGGGTAGCGGTCGAAGAATTCACCTGGCGCAACAAATGGAACATGGGGGCGGACGAAGCCAAGGCCCAGGAAAAATGGATCGTTGCGATGCTTTTCCAGGTGCGCAATAGCGCGGTTGGCCGCGTCGAAATCGGCCTGCTCGCTTGCGTCCGGCGTGCGGACTGTGCGCATGCCGACGCCCGGCGCAATGTGCGGTGTCAGGTTGCGGGTCTCGCCGGCCGAGTTGTGCTCTTTGCCCTGCGGACTGCCGTTGTGCGTCCAACTCGCCGCGTCCTGCCACTGTGCCGTGCCCACCGTGCCCGGCACACCCATATGGAACATCTTCCCTTCCCGGATCGACTGGTACCCGTTGTTCTTGAATAGCTGCGGCATCGTCACATGGTTCGGATGGAATTCGCGGAAGTCCGGGCCGTTGGTCAAAACGCGCGTCACGTCGGGCCGCAGACCGGTAAGGAAACTCGCCCGCGACGGCGCGCACAAGGCATACTGGCAATAAGCGCGTTCGAACCGGACGCCATTCCGGGACAGCGAGTCGATGTGTGGCGATTGCACAAGCGGGTGACCATAGCAGCCAAGCGCCGTCGAGGTCAGGTCGTCCGATACGACGAACAACACATTCATCGGGCGCTTCGGCGCGGCCGCGGCGGCGAGGGCGCCGGTTAAGAAATGTCTGCGATTCATGGGCTTTCGCAAACGATATCAAAATTGAATAAGCTCGTCCCATGCGCCTACTCGCTCTCGCGCTCTGTGCTTGCCGTTGTTGGGCCCAGCAGGATTTGCATCGGACCTACACGTCCAGCATTGACAACACCGCCCAGCCATACCGGATGTATGTGCCCGCTCATCATTCCACGCCGGCGCCGCTCGTCATTGCGCTGCATGGGACCAGCGGCAATGAGAACACGCTGCTTGATTCCCATCCCAGCCTGAAACCCGCGGCGGAGAGGCATGGGATGATCGTCGTCAGTCCGCACGGCCGCGGGGCCACGGAATACCGCGGAATCGGAGAGCACGACGTGTTGAGCGTGTTGGCGGAGGTGCGGAAGCAATACGCCATCGATCCGGAACGGATCTACCTGACTGGCCACTCCATGGGCGGCACTGGCGCGGCGTACCTGGCCATGCGGCACCCGGACCTATTTGCCGCCGCGGCGCCGCTGGCGGCCGCCTACAGCTACCCTTGGCTGGCGCGCAACCTGGTGGCCGTCCCCACGCTTTGGGTCGCCGGTGCCAACGACGACGAATACTACCACCGGGGCGTCGCGGTGGGCATGGAACGGATGCGCAAATTCGGCGCGCGCGCCACGCTCGAATCGTTACCCGGCGAGGGGCACGATGGGCCTATGAAGGACTTTGATCGCGTCCTGGGCTGGCTCGCCAAACACAAGCGAGATCCGCATCCCCGCCGATACACCTATGAAACCGACACGCCGCTGCATGGCTGCGCCTTCTGGACCTGTCTTCAATCCTTCCAGACACCAGGCACGATGGCCCTGATCACGGCCGAAGCTCCCGGCGGTAACCGGGTGAATCTCACCCTCACCAACGTTTCCGAATTCACGTTCGCCCCCGATTCCACGTTCATCGACACCACAAAGGCCGTGCCAATAGCAGTCAACGGCAACCTCATATGGAGCGCGCCGATTCCGCTCGACCGCCAACTCCGGATCACCCATGGCTGGTCCGCGACACTGGAACCACTGGAGCCGCGCGCACTGGCATGGCGGAACCACCGCGTCGCCGAAGCGCCTCGACAACTCGACATGCTCGGTACTCAAAAGACTCTGGGCACCTGGATCGCCGATGCAATGCGAGCCGCGACGGGCGCCGACATAGCGCTCTACGGAGGCTGGGCCTATCGCGGTCTGCCTATCCCGCAAGGCGCCGTTGATATTGTCGACCTGCTGCAATGTTCCCGGCCATTTGACCAACTTCTGGTGACAGTCCGGCTAACCGGCCAGGAGATAGTCCAGATTCTGGACGACAACGTCCCGCACAAAGGAAAGGATCAGCCACTCCGAATTGACACGCCTGGAGCCAGCCGCCTGTTGCAGCCTTCCGGACTCCGTTATTCCTTTGACGCGGCCAAACCCGACGGATATAAAATCACGGCCACATCACTCGACCTCGACAAGACATACACAGTGGTTCTGGAGGGCCAAGCGGTCGAACGCCAATCCGTCCTTCTCGCCGGAAAGTTCCGCCGTCTGGATTATCAGACGACTGCCATTCCGCTAACACTGGCGCTCTATGGCCATGCCGCCAAATCGGGCCGCATCGTGGCGCCGCCGGACACGCGGATTACAGCCCGATAATTTACTTGCTTTTTGCAAGTGACATGCCTAAGCTTTAAAGAGTGCCCGCGCCAAAGCACCGGTCCGGATGCCCGGTCAGCGTCTCGCTCGACTATCTCGGCGATCGCTGGTCTCTGTTGATCATCCGCGACCTGATGGTCCGCGGCTATCAGACTTTCAAGGAGTTCCAACAGTCCGGCGAGAATATCGCCACCAATATCCTTAGTGATCGGCTGCAAAAGCTGGAAGCCGCCGGCATATTGACCGCGAAGCCCGCGCCGGAAGATTTGCGACGCATCCACTACCGGCTGACCGAAAAGGGCGTCGCACTGGCGCCGGTGATCTACGAACTTCTCATCTGGGCGGGCCGGCACGGCAAGACCGGCGCCCCTTGCGCCGTTATCGAACATATGGCGCGAAACCGTGAACATGTCCTTGCCGAGGTCCGCCGCCGGTGGGAACAACAAGACCTGACACCTATACTTCCAACCTTCAAAAAGGAGAAACACAAATGAGCAGAGTCCGCGTCCTGGTGGGCACAAAAAAAGGAGCATTCATCCTGGAATCCGACGGAAAACGTGAGAAATGGAACATGACCGGCCCCCATTTTGGCGGCTGGGAGATCTATCATCTCAACGGCTCTCCGGCCGACCCGAATCGAATCTACGCTTCGCAATCCAGCGGGTGGTTCGGACAGATGATTCAGCGCTCCGACGATGGCGGGCAGACCTGGGAGGCGATGGACAACAAGTTCGTGTATGAAGGTGTCCCCGGCACGCACCAGTGGTATGACGGCACACCGCATCCGTGGGAGTTCAAGCGCGTCTGGCATTTGGAGCCTTCGCTCACTGACGCGGACACGGTGTACGCTGGCGTGGAAGACGCGGCGATTTTCAAGACCACCGACGGCGGCAAATCCTGGACGGAACTCGCCGGCCTTCGCCAGCATGGCTCCGGGCCGAAATGGCAACCGGGTGCCGGCGGCATGTGTCTCCACACAATTGTGCTGGACCCGGCCAATGCCAACCGCATCTACATTGCGATCTCCGCCGCGGGCGCGTTCCGCACCGACGACGGCGGGGCGACGTGGACGCCCATCAACCAGGGGCTCCGTTCGGAGTACATTCCCGATGCGAACGCCGAAGTGGGGCACTGCGTTCACCGCATTGCCATGCACCCGTCGCGGCCCAACACCCTGTTCATGCAGAAGCACTGGGATGTGATGCGCTCCGACAACGCCGGCGATACCTGGCACGAAGTGAGCGGCAACCTGCCCACCGACTTTGGCTTCCCCATCCAAGTGCACGCGCATGAGCCGGAAACGATTTACGTGGTGCCGATTCTGAGCGATTCGCTCCATTACCCGCCCGACGGCAAGCTCCGTGTTTACCGAAGCCGAACAGGAGGGAACGAATGGGAGGCATTGACCAACGGACTGCCGCAGAGCGATTGTTATGTGAATATCCTGCGGGATGCGATGGCCGCCGACAAACTGGACCAGTGCGGCATCTACTTCGGCACCACCGGCGGGCAGGTCTACGCCTCCGCGGATTCTGGCGACAACTGGACCGCCATCGCCAGCAATCTGCCCAGCGTGCTGTCGGTTGAGGTGCAGACCATTCCATGACGATCCGAGTGGCCATGCCGGCGCACCTGCGGACGATTGCGAAAGTGAGCGGCGATGTCGAAATCGACGTCGCCGCGCCCGTAACAATCCCCGCTATTCTGGACGCGCTGGAGGCGCGCTTTCCGGCATTGCAGGGCACAATCCGCGACCATGTCACACGAATCCGCCGGCCATTTATCCGTTTCTTCGTCTGCGCCGAGGACTGGTCCCACCATCCGCCGGAAGCCGAACTTCCGGCGGCGATACTGAATGGCGACGAGACGTTTCTGATCGTCGGCGCAATCGCCGGCGGCAAAAAAAATAATTGGTGCCTGGCACCAATTTAATCTTTGGGGCGAGCCCAGTAGCGGGTGCGCGATTGGACGGTTAGGCCCTTCCGCTTCGTTTGCAACTGAATGGTTCGGTATTCCGATATCGACGGCGGTGAATCGGACACATATCCCAGGTTGTACTGACTTCGCAATTCGTTCTGAATCCGTTCGTAGATCCGTTCAATCGGCAGACGCTTCGACACTTCGTAGATCGCCCCGCCGGTTTCGCGAGAGAGCTTTTCCAACACGCGACGTCCGCTGTCCCCATTGCGATCAGCAAACAGAATCGAATAAAGCAGCGTGTCGTTCTTCTGCGCCGCGTCAATCGCTTCTGCCAGAGTAGAGTTGCTGCCGTAGTCTACGCCATCGGTCAAGAGAATCAGCGCACGGCGCCCGGCCGCGTCCTGGAACAACACCCTCGCCGCTGTGTCGATCGCATCAAACAATACCGTTCCTCCTCCGATGCCTCGCCGCAGTTCGCCCCGGCTCGGCGTGTCCACCAGGCTCAGCGCCGCTTCCAGCTTGTTGTAGTCGTTGGTGAGCATCTGTTTGATCAGCACGCGGCTGTCAAACTGCAACACACACGCCTTGTCTTTTTCGACGCGCAGCACCTGATCCAGGAAGCGCAGACTCGCGCTCCGTTCGGCCTCCAATACATGCTCCTGACTCATACTGGTATCCACCAGCAACCCCAGGGTCAGTGGCAGCTCCCCTTGCCGCGAGAAGTACGTGATCACCTGCGGACGGCCCTGCTCACGCAGTTCGAAATCTTCTTTGGTCAAGTCCGCGACGAACGCCCCGTCCTTGTCGCGCACACTGGCCAACACATTCACCACGCGCACTTCAGCCTTGAACTGCGCCCTCGCGCCAAGGGCGGCGCCCAGCAATAGCCGTCGGGAGATCACACTACCAGCCTACTCGCCCGCCGCGAAATCGAGCCACCCGGCAACACATAAAGGGGGCATCTTCCGGTGTATCTTAAATCGGAGGGAATTTCTATTCTAAACCGACGCCTTGCTGCCATCGCCCTTTTTGCGTGCCTGACGATAGGCGGCCAGCCCGTCGAGTTTGTGCGGAAGAACTGTGTGCGTTGCCACAGCGACGCGGCCCGCGCCGGTGGGCTCAGCTTGGCCTCCGTCGCGCTGCCGGGCGTGGTCTGGGACAAGGTTCTGGACAAAATTTCGACCGGACGAATGCCGCCGCTGGGAGCGCCGCGGCCGGAGGCGGGCGAAGTGGCCGCCGCAGTGAAGTCGATTGAACAGATGCCCGGCCGCCAGCGTGTGGCCGACCCAGGGCGCGTGACTTCCCGCCGGCTGAACCGCGCTGAATACAACAATACGGTGCGTGACCTGCTGGGCATGGATTTGCGGCCGGCAGACGGCTTCCCGCTCGATGACGCCGGCTACGGCTTCGATACGGTGGGCGATGTACAGAGCGTGTCGCCGTTGTTGATGGAGAAGTACATCGCCGCGGCGCGACGCCTTTCCCAAGTGGCGGTGTTCGGCGAATCGACGCCTTCCAAACCGACCAAACTCATCAGATTCCTGTCGAAGAAATCGCAGGACGACCCGACGCCAAACGCGCTTCCCTTCTCTTTACGTGGCGCCATCTATGGCACGTTCCGATTTCCCGTGGCCGGCGAGTATGAGTTGCGCATGCGCGTGGGCAACTACCGGCCACGCACGAAGCCCGGGCCGCGCAAGGCGGAACTGATGCGCAAGCGCGGGCTGAATGAGGCAGAGAAAGCGGAACTGGCGGAGATGAACCGGAAGGAGTACCCGCCGGTGAAGATGATTCTCACGATGGATGGCGCACCGGTGCTGACGGAGATCGTCGAAGGCAACATCGACTACCAGTACGCGCATGACGAATCGATTGGCCGCGTGAGCGTGGAGGCGGGCGAGCACACCTTTCGAGCGTCGTTCCCAGAATTCGCGGGCATGGCCGACCCGCTGGAAAACATGAACACCGACGGGCGGCGCAAGCTATTCATCGACTACGTGGATATTGTTGGCCCTTTTGTCCCGAAACCGCGGAAAAACACGCGAATCTTCGTTTGCCAGGAAGAGACAGCGCCGTGCGCAGAGAGAATTCTGAGCACGCTGGCGCGGCGGGCCTACCGCCGGCCCGTGACGTCGGGAGAGCTCACAGCTTTAACGGGGCTGGCGGCGATGGTCCGGCGCGAAGGAGACTCCTTCGCGGAGAGTATTCGCGTGGGCGTCCAGGCTGTGCTGCTGTCACCGCACTTCCTTTTCCGGGCGGAGCCGGTTGCACGCGCGGCCACGCCGATCAGCGATCACGACCTGGCGTCCAGGCTCTCCTATTTCCTGTGGAGCACCATGCCGGACGACGAATTAGCCAATGCGGCCGACGCCGGCCGGCTGCGCGAACCAGGCGTGTTGGCCGCACAGGTCCAGCGGATGTTGAATGACACGAAATCGGACGCAATGATTGAGAACTTCGCCGGCCAGTGGCTGGGGCTGCGGTTGATGGACAAGCGGAAACCGGACCCGGCCAAATTCCCGCGGGTGGACGATGAGTTGCTGGAGGCGATGCGCCAGGAGACAATCCTCTTCACGCGCGCGATGCTGCGCGAGGACCGGAGCATTCTGGAGTTTTTGAACGGCGGGTTTTCCTACGTCAACGGCCCACTGGCGCGGCATTACGGAATAAAGGCAGTGAGCGGCGAATCCTTCGAACGCGTATCGCTTCCAACGGCGCAGCGCGGCGGGGTGATGACGCAAGGTTCCGTGTTGACGCTGTCAAGCTATGCGACGCGCACATCGCCGGTATTGCGCGGACGATGGGTGTTGGAAAACCTGCTGGGGACCCCGCCACCACCACCGCCGCCGGATGTGCCGGCTCTGCCGGAGGGAGTAACGGCAACCGCCGCATCGCTGCGCACACGGCTGGAGCAGCACCGGGCGAACGCCAACTGCGCGGTGTGTCATGACCAGATGGACCCGATTGGTTTTGGCCTGGAAAACTACGACGCCGCGGGCGAATGGCGCGACAAAGATGGCGCGTTCCCGGTGGACGCCTCCGGCGTATTCCCCGGCGGCGCGGCGTTCGCGGGGCCGGAAGGGCTGCGAAAAGCAATGGCGGCGCAGAGCGGCTTGTTCGTACGAAACCTGACGGAAAAGATGTTCACCTATGCCCTTGGACGAGGGTTGGAGCGGAGCGATCGCGCGGCAGTGGAGGCGATCGTTTCCCGGCTGGAGGCCAATGGCTTCCGGTTCTCAGCGCTGATTGACGGCATCGTCAACAGCCCACCATTTCAAATGCGAGGCAGAAATGCGGATTAACCGGCGAGCGATACTGCGAGGGATGGGAACGGCGATGGGTCTGCCGCTGCTGGAAGCGATGGCGGCGCCCGCGAAGGCACCATGCCGGATGGCGTTTCTCTACGTGCCAAACGGCATCATGATGGACCAATGGATCGTCGATCAGAAGCCTGGCGTGACGCCGCTGCCCGCCACGCTCCCGCCGGTATCGGCGGCGCTGGCGCCGTACCGCAAGGACCTGCTGTTCCTGGGTGGGCTGACACAGAACGGCGGCCGCGCGCTGGGGGATGGCCCCGGGGACCACGGGCGCGCCGGCGCGAATTACCTGACGTGCGTGCATCCGAAAAAGACCAACGGCCGGGACTTGCGGGCGGGCGTATCGGTGGATCAGGTGGCGGCGGACCAGTTACGCGGAAAGACACGGCTGGCGTCGCTCGAATTGAGTTGTGAAGAAGGGGTCCAGGGAGGCAGTTGCGACAACGGTTATAGCTGCGCTTACAGCAACAGCATTTCGTGGCGAACGCCATCGTCACCGAACCCGGCGGAGATCCGGCCCAGGGCCGTGTTCGAGCGGTTGTTCGGCGCCGCGGACGATGACGCGGACGCCGGCCGCCGGGCAAGGCGAGCCGCGTATGATCGGTCCATCCTGGACGTCGTAACCGGTGATGCCCGGCGATTGTCAGCGAGCCTGGGAGGGGCGGATAAGCAAAAGCTGGAAGAGTATCTGTACTCCATCCGCGACGTAGAGAAGCGGATTCAGGCGGCCGAGACCAACGCGGTGACCGTTCGGCCTCCGAACATGGCGGCGCCAGATGCAAGCGTGCCGGCTGACCTGGGCGAACACGCGAAACTGATGATCGACCTGCTAGCGTTGGCGTTCCAGACCGATTCGACTCGCGTGGCCACGCTGTTGTTAGCCCTGGAACAGAGCCCGCGCGCCTATCCGGAGATCGGCATCCCGGAGGCGCATCACGGGCTCACCCATCATCAGGGCGACGCGGAGAAGATCGCCAAAGTAATTCAGATCAACCAGTATCACGTGAAGCAGTTCGCCTATCTGGTGGAGAAGTTCGGCCGCACGCCGGACGGCGAAGGCACGCTGCTGGACCACGCGATGGTGACCTATGGCAGCGGCCTTAGCGACGGCAACGCGCACGATCACGCCAACCTGCCGATGGTGCTGGCCGGGCGCGGCGGCGGAACCATACGGCCGGGGCGGTTCGTACGGTACGCGAATGAAACGCCGATGGCAAATCTGTTCATCGCCATGCTGGACAGGATGGGCGTGCGGGTGGACAAGCTGGGAGATTCGACGGGCGAGTTGGGGTATTTGTCGGGTTTGTGACGCAGACGGAACCAAAATGAGAAGGGCGGCCCGAAGGCCGCCCCTAACTCAATCGATGCGCGCGAATGTCCACTAGAACGTCATACGAAGTGCCAACTGGAACGTGCGCGGCAAGTTGGATTGCGAAGTGATCCGGCCGAAGTTTGTATTTGTAGGGCCCAACTCCGGACCATTGAAAATCGCATGATTGAAGAGGTTGAACGCCTCCACGCGAAACTGCATTTTCATCCGTTCAACAATGGCGACGTCTTTCAGCACCGAAAGATCGATGTTATTGATGCGGTCGGCGCGGTAGGCCGAATAGGACTGTTGAAAGGTGCGCTGGTTCCGTTCGAGTTGCAACGTATTGTTGCGTTCGAATCGGGAAATGTCGAATGCCTGGGCGAGGTTGCGCGGGTTCCAATTGAGGTCGCCGCCATAGTAGATAACATTCCCGAACTCCACCGGGGCGCCGGATTGCATGTTCAGAATGCCGGCGAGTTGCCAACCGCCGATCAATCTGTCGGTAAGCCCATTGGCGCCGGCGCCGAACCGCTTCCCCTTGCCGAATGGCAATTCGTAGGTACTGGAGAAGACGAAGCGGAACGGACGGTCCTCACCCGCAATCCGGTACTGGAGCGCATCGGAGGCATCGTAAAGCCGGTTGGTCGCTTCCAGGAATTTCGACCATTGGAAATTCGTCAGGAATTGAAGGCCACTGGCAAAACGTTTGTCCAGGCGGATCTGGAACATATGGAAATTGGAGTAGCCGATCGTCTGGCCGTCAACAGCAACGCCCCCATCGGCGGAGAACTGGGGATACCGCCGCAAGAGGTTTTCCACTCCTATGGTGGCGCCATTCAAGCCCGTGCCGGGGAGCAGGTTCCGCAAGGGGTTTGGCACAAGAGCCGTCAGCGCGTTGATGGTGGCCTGGTCGCGAACAGGCGACGTGGAAAGGAACTGCGCGGGAACATAATTCAAGTTCCGGTTCACTCCGAGATTGCTGACATCGGAACCCATGTAGCCCATTTCGAGCAACAAATTCTTGGCCAGTTCCCTTTGGATATTGAAGTTCCACCGATGGGTCAACGGCTGCTTCAAGTCGGGCGAATTGTACCGTACGCTTTGCCCGAGAAACGTGTTAACGCCGTTTGCGGAACCGACGGGCTGCAGAATGCCATTGGGAAACGGATTGGCGAACGTGGTGGCCGGGCTGAGGAAGTTATTCAACGTCGCCACTAGCTGCGTTGTCTGGCTGAAACCCGGCTGCTGGATTCCGGTTGTGCCAAACGTGCTGTAGAAGATGCCGTACCCACCGCGCAACACGGTTTTGGCGCCGAGGAGATTCGGTGACCAACTGAAGCCGATGCGGGGGCTCCACGCGTTGCTCGGCGGCAGGTAGATCTCGCGATTTGAGGAGTCGGCATAGACAATGCCGCCGACGGGATTGAACTGCGCGGCGGGCAGCAGCGGTGATGGGGAAGCGGCGTAGTTTGCCTTCGCGGCGTTGGTAATGGACAGGGCGGCCGTGGGATCGAAACCGCGCGTTGTCCGGTTGTGGCGTTCAATGGTCCCTGTTTCCTTCTCGTAGCGCACGCCAAGATTGAGCGAAAGTGTGTTGCTGACGCGGAAATCGTCCTGCAGGAAGAAGGCCAGGTATTTCGCACTCTGGGTACGCTGTGCATTAACAGCAAAGTCGCCACTGGTAGGCAAGCCAAGCAAGAAGGACCCGATATCCTGCCCCAGCGGTGCGCCGGGCGAGTTATCGAGTGGACCGCGCGTCCAGGAGTTGTTGAATCCGTACAGCCCGGAAGAATTCCCAAAACCATTGGAACTCTCTCGCTGGGCACGAAGGTCGGTGCCAAACTTCAGGGTGTGCCGGTTCACAATCTTGGTGGCGGCCATGAAGATCTGATAGTTATCAAAGGGCGTACGGTCACCGCCGGAATCTCCAAAATCGGTAATGTTACCGAAATCGATGCGGGGCAAAACAAGCTTCGTGCTGGCGGCCCGAAGCGAAGCGGGCAGGCCCAGCGTGGTGAAATCGAAGCCGTCGTGCGGCCGGATATTCGCCTCCACAAAACGGGTCCAATTCAGACGTGTGTTGAGAAACAGCGACGGGGAAAGGGTGTATACATCATCGAAGGTCACGCCCCAGTTGGTGCGGAACAGATTGTTGCCGGTGGCGATATTATCGAACCGGTTTCCGCGGTTTTCCACACGGTCGTTATAACGGCCCGAAAGGAAGAACTTATGCTTGTCGGAGGCGTTGACATCCAAACGGCCCATGAAGCCGGAGAAGACGTCGGAGCGGACGGCGTTATTGAAATAGTTATTCGTACCATCGGCGCCGCCGGTGGTATTCGGTGTGGGCAGGAATTGAAGAAAATTTCTCGAAATGCCACTCAGGCGGGTGGTGGGAATTCGGTTGCCCGGAAACACCTGACGTCTGATGCGGCTGCCCTCCGTAACACCGGTGGCCGGATCATAGAGTTGGTAAATGCTATTCACCGTGAGCAACTGGGAAAAATCGCCGTTGCGCTGCGCCTCCGTGGGAACCGTGGAAAACGTGGGTTCCGGCTCGGACTGCCGAATGCCCTCGGCGCCAAAAAAGAAGAATAGCTTGTTCCGGCCGTTAAACACTTTCGGGATAATCACCGGCCCGCCAACGGTCATGCCGAACTGGTTGAAGCGCGTTACAGGTTTGGTCTGGCGGTTGGCATTGGTGAAAAATGGCGTCGCCTTCAAACGCTGATTCTGATGGAACTCATACAACGAACCGTGAAAGTCGTTGGTGCCGCCCTTCATGACGACATTCACAGTCCCGCCGCCGGTGTTGCCGTATGCCGCGTCGGGCTGGAACGCTTCCACTTTGATTTCCTGCACGGCGTCAACCGGGGGATTGTAGGCCACGCGACGGTTGCGGGTCATGTCGGGAGCGCCGTCCAGGAGCAGTTCATTCGATTGCCCTTGTCCGCCACCCATTGAGAAACCGGAGGGACCGGCGTTATCAAATGGCCGCGTAAACCGGGGGTCGGAGGTAGGCGTCACGCCATAGGATAGCTGGGCCAGCGTAAGCGGGGTCCGGCCGTTCATCGGCATGGTGGCGATCTGCCGGTCGCTGATGACCTGCCCAACCGACGCGGAACTGGTGGACAGCATCGCCGCATCGGCGGAGACAGTGATGGACTCTACCTGACTGCCCAACTGCAATGTCACATCGATGGCCAACCGCACATTGGTGCCAACGTTGATCCCCTCCTGAACGTGTTTCTTGAATCCGGTGTGTTCCACGGCAAGGGTATAGGGCCCGGGAGCAAGAAAAGGAAGAGAGTATTCACCATCAGCGCCCGCAACAGTATCCGCTTTGGCTCCAGTGTTTTTTTCTGTCACACTAATTTTTGCGCCTGAAACAGCGGCGCCGCTCGGATCCGTTACGCGGCCAGCAATTGTAGATCGAAATTCCTGTGCCTGCACAAGGGCACACGACAGTCCAACCAGGACAACCAATCGTCTCATTCCCACACTCCTGAAGTCTTTCGCTGAATGGCGCGGAGCCTTCAGCAACTATCACTACTGTATCCCATACATTACCAGGCACGAGAATACAGTAGAATCAGTATTGCGCAGGAGCGGCAATTGTACCCGAAAAGCACGGCGGTCCGGGCCTCCCTGCCCGGTCCGCCGTTGAACGATACTACTAGTTCAAAACCCCGCCGAGAATGGCCGTTTCGCCGTTGCGCACGACGACAACCGCCCCGGTCTTCAGCGCAGGCACACTCTGCCCGTCCTGTGTATTCAACTCCAGTTCCCCGCCCCGAACCGGCGCCGCGCCGATGGTGATGGAGCCGATTTCCTGGCCGTCGACAGTCACAGACACTTTTGCGCCCGCGGCCAGGTTGACGTCCTCTACCTCCACATTCAAACGGGCGCGGCCTTCACTCGCCCGATAATCGGCGTGGCCGGATGGCGTCAGCCCGGCGATGGCGCCGCCCGCCAGGCTGGTTCGCATCCGGGTCTCTCCGCCCTTGGCAAGGATCAGTGCCGGAGCCGCGAATAGGAACGCCGCGGCGAAAAAAGCCTTTCGGCGAGAAGTAAATCGAATCATGAGTTTGTCCTCCGTGAATGGTAACGGGCTTGTTGCGCCCTTCCACAAACTAGGACAAGCCGCCGAGCTTGGCGGAACAGAAATATTCAGCGAATTTTTCGCCAGCCCACACCGAGCGAGACAACAACGCCAGCGCCCGCAAACGGCCACCACGGTATAACCGGAGAAAGGGGCGAATGCCCGTCACCGCTCAACAGATACGCGGCCCAGTAATAGGGATGCCGCTCGATCATTGTGAGCTTGGCGGCACGCAGCGATTCGGCCTTCGTCAAACCGTCCGCCATACCCTTATAAAATTCGCTCATTAAATCCGCCGACGCACGGTCCGACACACGCCACAATGAGCTGACGGTGGCGGCCGCGCCGGCGCCCAGGAAAGCCCGGCTGAAGTTCTCCACGCCCTCTCCGCGCACATAGCGGCCACGCTCTGATTCGCAGGCCGCCAGCGTGACAAGTTCCACTCGATTGAGATGGAGTTTCGCAATCTCATTCGTGAAGAGATACTGCGACGCGGCGTCCCCCTCTACGGGAGTGAAGACCAGGCGCGAGCGTCGCGAATCGTTTATGTCCACAGCGCCATGGGTGGCAAAGTGCAGGACAGGTATCCGGCTGGTGGCATCCGCTGTGGCCTTCTGCTTCAAATCCTCAGCGCCGACGAAGAGAATCTCCCGGCCCGGCAGTACGGCGGTGATCGTCCGCGCCTCCTGCGCGGCATGGGGCAACGGCGCCCAGCCGGCGTCAAATAGTCCGCTGCCGCCCAGCGGATTGGCGAACGCGGCGGCGGTAACCTCCCACGGCCAGTGCCGCCCCGGGGAGTGATCGCCGCGCCGCAGAAAGTGCGCTGATGGCAGATAGGAGATAGCGAACTGTTGCACCAATCGGCGTCCGCTATGCGTTAGCACCTCAAACGGAAGCGCATGGAGAGGGCCGTCCGGAACAATCACCAACCTTTTAATGGAAGCCTCGAACAAAGGCTTGACGCCCTCCAGCAAAAGCGGCGACAACTCGGCGGCCAGGGCCTCCCACGCTGTGGAGTCCTTGCGCTGCAGGGCGCCGGACAACTCGGCGAACCGTTCCGGGCGAGTGACGCGCCGGTGCGTAACCCCCGCCTCGCGCTGCGTGAGCCAAAGCACCGCCACACGATCGCCGGCCGTCCAAAATGCCAGGAGCGCAGTCTGTCCGTCGAGTCCCGCGCGCAGGCTCTCTATCGTTATGGCCTGCCGCTCAGCCGGCAACAGTTCCTTCAGGTTTCGGGCGCGCCCCTCCTCCATCCGGCGAAAGATCTCCGCCACCGGCGGCTGCCGCAGGTCGAGGAGTTCGCCGATCAGCGCGTCATAAACGTCGCGTTTTCCGGCCAGGAATTCGGCCTTCAGCGAAGCGCTGGCCAAGTTGGAGCGTGCCGCCTCAATCACCTCCACCGCTTCCCGGTAGCGAGCCAAAGCCTCCGGCTTCCGCGTTCGGCCCAAGCCATAGAGCGCGGTCCAAACTTCGTCAACCAGCTTCAGTTCTCTAGCGGCCGCCAGCGCCGAATCGAAATCGGCTCGCGACGCCTCCGCCCGCCCCATCCGCAGCAACGTCTCACCGCGAAACAGCCGTTCCAAGACGAGTTCGCGCTTACTGCCGCTTTTGACGGCAATCGCAACGGCTTCATCGAACGTGCGCAGCGCGCCAGGATAATCGCCAAAATCGAGCGCCTGCACGACGCCCACATTATGTAACGTATAGAGAGCAGCCGCCGCGTTCGGATCCGCCGCTAACAGCGCCCGCGCCTGCCGGTAGGTCTCCAGCGCTTTTTGCGGATCGCCCAGGCGGCGATAGACGATGGCCAGGTTCGTCAGGATTTGAGCCTCGACAGCTGGTTTCAATTGCAACGGAAGGGCCCGGATCTCCCGATACAAATCGAGAGCTTGTTGATGCTGTCCCAACTGCTGGTGCAGCACCGCGAGATTGGTCAGCGACAACTGGCGAGTGCCGGCGTACCAAGGCTCTTGCTCAAACCCGGTTAGGCGCGCAAGCGCCGTCTGGTATGTCTCGAAGGCCTTTACATACTGCCCTTGATAGAAATACGCGTTGCCGATGTTGTTCCTGCGGCGTACTTCGGCGGCGGGCTCTCCCGTCTCCTTGGCGAGCGCGGCGGCGCGTTCAAAGTACGGCAGCGCGTCGGCGTAGTCACCTTTGTAAAGGTGGGCCACACCCACAGCATTCACCGCCGCGCCCAGACGGCTGCGCTGCGAACCGCCTTCAAGCAACCGGATTGCCGCCTGCCCTTTTTCGATCGTCGACGTGTAGTCTCCGCGGCTCAGGCCGGCCTCCGCATCCCGCAGCAGTTCGTCGGCCGTGGACTGCCCCCAAACGGCGGCTATGAACAGAAAGAACAGATGGATGGCGCGAAGAGTCAATCCTCCATTCTAGCGGCCACTACTCCAAAGCGATTGCCGGCCCGTCGCGGCTTGTGATTCCGCCGGCCGCCACCGTGATGGGAACATTATCGCCCGCGGGAGCATCCAAAGGGACCACCACGTTTATCTGTAGCAGGCCTGTCACCAATCCCGGCGCCACACCGGAATAGAGAATCTCGCACCGCCGCCCGCCAATCGTAACCGTTACCGGTGCCAAGGACATTCGAAGGTCAGTGCCCGCAATTTCTCCAGTCGCGCTCGGGGGCGTAGTCTGCCCGCCGCCGGTGGCGTAAATCATGATCACCGATCCGCGCGCCGCGGGCCGCTGCGCGGTGTTCAAAGAGTAGTCCTGGTTCAACACCGCCGCCCGCCCGGAACCTGTGGCGCTCTGCGTAAAGATGGCCGGCGCCGCGGCCGCCACGTTTACTTCTCGCGCCGCCGAACGTTGCCCCTGGAACTCCACTTCAAGCCGCGTTAGGCCGGAGACTTCATAGGGCACAACGGCGTTCACTTGACCGGCCGAGGTAAATAAGATGGGAGCCGGCGTGGAACCAAACCACACACGAGTTCCCGCGTTCAAAGTCTCAACGAACCGCGTGCCGATGAGGATCGGTCCCTGACCGATGGCGGGGCCCAGGCGTGCGCCGTATATCGTCACAATCTGTCCCGGCGCCAATGGCTGTCCAGCCAGTTGGCTCGCACCATTTAATACCGCGGCTACCTCGGGCGCGGTTCCCATCACCGGCGGAACGGGGACAGTGAGCGTCACTGGGACGGATTCGCCGTTCACCGTTATGTTCGTTATGTACGGTCCGGGGGCCAATCCGGCAGGATTCGCAATCACCGTCAGCGTGGCGGGAGTTTGTCCGGTCGCCGGCGATACACTCAGCCACGACGCGCCGGCGCTGGCGACAAACGATAGCGCCGGGCCGGTGCTTGCGATCGATAGGGTTCGTGTGCCGGCGCCGTTAAAGGTAAGCGCGGCGGGAGTAATCAGAACTTGACCCGCCGGTCCAGCGACGGTGAGCGTGACGGGTACGCTGAGCGGGGGTGCGCCGTTTGCCGTCACTGTCAACTGTCCGGTGTACAGGCCTGGCGACTGGCCCGTCGCATTCGCGGTAACAGTAAGGGTGCCCGGGGTCTGTCCGGAGGCGGGAGTGGCAGTGAGCCACGCCGCGTTTGAACTGACGGAGTAGGTTAACGGCCCCGCATTGGAGGAGATGGTGAGGGTCCGGGAACTGGAGCCATCAAACGCCAGCGAGGCAGGCAGAGCGTTGAGCGCGGCGGAAGGCGAAACATTGAAAGTAACGCCTACCGTTTGCACAGCGGCCCCGTCCGCCGGCGTCACAGTGATGACTCCCGTGTAAGTGCCGGGTGACAAGGCGGCCGGGTCCGCCGTAATGGATGCTGGCGTACCCGTCTGCCCGGTGACGGGGGAAACGCGCAACCAGGCGGCGCTAGAAGTAGCAGTGTAGGTAAGCGCGGGGCCGTCACTAGCAATCGCTAGCATTTTCGATACGGCCGCGCCGCCGGACGGCGCGTCGAAAACAAGCGCGCCCGGGCTGACCACCAGCCTTGGAGCCGCCGCCACTTGCAGCGAAACCGGTAATGTTTGCGCGGTACCGCCAGTCACGAGTTCAACAGTGACTTGCGACGAATAGGTGCCGGCCGCAAGCCCGGCGGAGTTGACGGCGACGGAGAGCGCGCCCGGGGTCTGGCCGGTTGCCGGGGTCACCGTTATCCATGGAGCCGCCGTGCTGGCGCGAAACGAAATGGCGGCGCCGGAGCTGCCAACATTCACGGTACTCGCGGCGGGTGACGGG
Source organism: Bryobacterales bacterium (assembly GCA_016789905.1). GTDB lineage: Bacteria > Acidobacteriota > Terriglobia > Bryobacterales > Bryobacteraceae. The sequence goes on from JAEUQC010000203.1 coordinate 46,810, forward strand.
AAGCCCGCCGTGGCGGTGAAGGCGAGCGAAGGCGGAGTCAGCGTTAGCTGCGCTTCGGGAACGACGGTGAGCGTCACCGTGACCACAGGCGCGTTCAAACCAGCCTGTGCCGCGGAAAAAGTCACCTGGCCGGTGTAGGTTCCCGGGCTCAATCCTGTTGTGCTCGTTGATACGGAGACGGCCGCCGGCGTGGTTCCGGTAGCCGGAGTCACGGTAAGCCACGCGGCGCTGGAGACGGCGGAAAAAGCCACGGCCGCGCCGCTGCTGGTTACGCTGACGGTCTGCGCGCCGGCACCGGGCATCGCGAGTGTAGATGGCGCTACGGCCAATTGCTGCGCCGCCACCGTGAGCGTCACCGCCACGGTGCGCGCAGGCGCCCCGGGTGCAGCAATGGTCAAAGTCCCAGTCTGGCTCCCCGGCGCGAGTCCAGCCGTGTTCACCGTCACGGTGAGGTTCCCCGGCGTTGTGCCGGATGCCGGCGTCGCCGTCAGCCAGGTTGCACTCGAACTGACAGTAAAGGCGAGTGGCGCGGCCGAACTCGTAACTGCGACGGTCTGCGAACCGGACGCAGTGAAACTCAATGCAGCGGGCGACACGCTGAGTTGCGGCGCCGGAGCGACGTTCAAGGTCACCGCCACTGTCTGCGTCGCCGCCCCGGCCGCGGAGATCGTGAGGCTGCCGGTGTAATTGCCCGCGGCCAACCCGGTTACGTTGGCACCGATTGAATGGGTGCCTGGTGTCGCTCCTGAAACGGGCGAAACCGAAAGCCAAGCCGTGTTTGAAGAAACGGTATAGGCGATTGCGGACCCGGTACTGGTGACAGTGAGCGTCTTCGCGGGCGGCGCGGCGGCTCCGGCCGTCGCGTCGAAGACCATGGTGGCCGGCGCCGCCACCAGTTCCGGTGTAACTTGCGGCGTCGCGCCGGGCAGGAACGCAGTTACGTTCCCGGTGGATTCATCGCCGCGCAGTCCCAACACCTGCAGGGCGCCGCTCGCCGTCACGCGAACTGTCGCGCCCGCCGGGGACGTTCCGAACATCTCCTGCGCCGTCCGCATGAACTGGCTGCCGCCCGGCAATGCGGCGGTGGTGGTCCCCAGCACGGCTCCAGCACTCGATACCAACTGCAACTCTGCGGTCACCGGACTTAAGCCCATGTTCCGCAACGCCACGGCCACAAAGCCATTCGCGGGCGTAGCCGGCAATACGACCCCCGCGCTCGTCGCCGTCTGGTCCGGATACAGCGGGTGACTCGCATTCAATAGCGGGCGCGAACTCGCGCCCACCGCCACCGCTCGCAGATAGGAATAATACACGGCCTCCGAGTTGTCTCTGTTCTTTACCCGAATGCGTTTCCCCGTCATGTTCGTCGCCGCGCCCAGCGTCAGTTGGATCTCCGTGGGGCTTATGAACTGCTCTCTGGAAATCGTGGCCTCGCCCACATCAACCTTCGTGTCCGCTGAGAATCCCGTTCCCAACAACCGAATCACCGTCCCGGCCGGCAATTGACCTCCGCCTGGAACGACGTTGGTCACCGAGACACTCCCGCCAACCGTCAACACGCCATTCTTTGCGAATGGCATCGAATAGGCGGTCCCGCCAGGACCGTTAAAGAAAGTCGTCGTGCCGAAATTGATGGGGACCTTCGTCCCCGCGGCCAACCCCGGCTTTATCTTCGTCGCGATGGTCAAAAATGGATAGTCCAATTGCGTTCCCAGAGACGCCAGCGGAGACACAAGATTCGACCGGAACGACTGTCCCTGCACCACCGCCACACCGTACCCATCCCCAGCGGGGCTCATCATCGCGACGCCTTCTACGCCATCGAAGGCTAGGTCCATGGCGAAGTCCGCGCCACTCGTTGTAATGGGGTGCGGCGACGTAAAGTCGAGCTTGATTTGCATCAAACCACCCGCCGGGAGCGTCTCGGAAACAATGCGCGGCTCAATCAACGTCTGCGCAAAGGCGCTGAATACCGCTACTAGCAGCAGCGCCGGCTTCATTTCGACACAACCCGAAATGTCTCGCTGGCACTTACGGTGAGCGCGGCTCCCTGGGCGTCTATGCCTGCGATTTTCCAGGTCAACGTCTTCTTCTCCGTCATCAGCGCGCGCGCCTCCGCCGGCAGGGCAACTACGGGCGCAGTCACCTTTGCCTGCCAAAGCGTCTGCCCTTCCACATCCAGCAGCCGGACATCGTAAGCGGCCGCCGTTCCTTTCCATCGCAAAACCTCCGGCGGCGCGGCCACGTCGCCGGCCACCGAGATATCTTCAATCTGCCCGCTCCGCACAACATCGTCGGCAACCTGCTCCGGTCCCGCTGGATTCCGCAGCCACAAACCCATCATCAGCGCTGCGGCCAGCGCCAAGCCCCACAGCGGCCGCGCGGTTAGCCAACTCCAGCTCTTCTTTTCCACGGGACGCCATGCCGGAGCGGCTAGCAGGCTACGCTCCATCTGGCGCACCACGGCGGCTTCTTCGTCCGTCGCATTCGCGGCCACGAAGGAAACAAGCAACTCCACTTCCGCGTCGCACTTTGCGCAGTTGGCCACATGCTCGATTTCTTCAGACGTCCCCGACCCCGTCGCCACGCGTTCTAATCCGGCTTCACCCAGACAGTCAGACATTACGCTCTCCCCCTCGGCCCTTGGTCATCCACCGGTCCACGGCAACCTTCAGCTTCCGCCGCGCACTCACCACGTATGCCTTCGCGCCGCTCGCGTTCTCCATGCGCAGCAAACGCGAAATCGTGGCGAGAGGAAGATCCTCCACAAAGTGCAAGGCCATCACCCGCGCCTCCACCGGCGTCAGTTCTCTGGCCATCATCTGCCGGGCCACGTCCAACATTTCGGCCCGCTCCAGCGCTGTATCGAATCCAGCGGCTTGTATGCCCAGCACGTCGAGTATGTCGCTCTCCACGGCATCCTCCGCCGTCCGCGCCCGGCTCTTCAGTGCATTGAAACAGTGGTTCCGGGCAATCGCAAACAGCCAGGTCGAAAACTTCGCATCGGAACGGAAATGCGCCAGATGCCCCCATGCCTTTACAAATACCTCTTGCGCCAGGTCGGTAGCCCGGTCGCGGTCCCCCGCAATGCGGAAGCACCACAGCGATACGCGCGCATAGTGCCGTTGGAAGAGTTCGTTGGCATAAGGCGTACCAGCCGGAGGTCCTCCTCGTTCCTGGTACAGCGCCACCAACTCTTCGTCCGAAAGAGCTGTCATTCCAGTGTTTAGTATACTTTGGCCGTCCCATTTGTTTCCGTTAACAACTACGACAACTTCCGGAACTGCGCGGAACATTTTTTTTCGCACAAACGGGCTACACTGGTCACCACGCCCGCAGCCATGCCGCTTACCCCGCCAGAGATCGCCGCGCTCCGCCGCAAAGTTGCCTGGCGCATTCTTCCGTTCACAATTCTTCTCTACCTCGCCGCCTATCTGGACCGGGCCAACGTCGGCTTCGCCAAGCTCCGCATGGCGGCGGACCTTCAGTTCTCAGAGGAAGTGTTCGGCCTGGGCATTGGGATCTTCTTCCTCGGTTACCTCTTACTGGAAATCCCAGGAGCGCTGCTCGTCGAACGATGGAGCGCCCGCAAGTGGTTCGCCCGCATCCTCATTACCTGGGGCTTCCTTTCCGCCGCCACGGCTTTCGTCGAAACTCCGTTCCAATTCAACCTCGTGCGCTTCTCCCTTGGCGTCGCCGAAGCGGGCTTCTTCCCCGGCATCATCGTCTACTTCACGCACTGGTTCCCGCTCCGCGATCGTGCCCGCGCGATGTCTGGTTTTATCGTCGCCGTCCCATTCAGCATGGCACTGGGCGCGCCTCTTTCCGCGGCGCTGCTCAATGTCAACTGGTTCAATCTCGCCGGTTGGCAGTGGCTCTTCCTTCTGGAGGGTTTGCCGGCGGTGGTACTTGGAGTTTTGACACTCATCTTCTTCACGGACCGGCCGCGCCATGCCCAGTGGCTCTCCCAGCCGGAACGGGAATACCTGGAGGCGACACTTGCCGCCGAAGCCGCGCAGAAGGAAGCGATTCAAAAACTTTCCATCGCGCAGGCGCTGCGGCTCCGCAATGTCTGGCTGTTGGCCTTGGGCATATTCGTTACCAACACCGGCGGCTATGCACTATCCTTCTGGCTGCCGACCACCGTGAAGAGCCTCTCCGGCGGCTCCGATAACACTTCCCTTCTCTTCAGCGGACTCTTTTATCTCTTCGGTGTGGCCGGCGTTCTCTATGCGGGCTTCTCGTCTGACCGCACGGGCGACCGAAAGTGGCACTGCGTCGCCGGCCAGGGCCTCACTGGTCTCTTTCTAGCGGTCAGCGCCGTCCCAGGCCAACCGTTCTGGCTGGTAATGATCTGGCTCTGCCTAACCGGCCTCACCGCCTACTCCTGGCCGCCGCCCTTCTGGGCATTGCCCACGCAGACGTTAACGGCGTCTGCCGCCGCCACCGCCATCGGCCTCATCAACATCTTCGCCAATATCGCCGGCTACCTTGGCAATCACGTTTTTGGCATCCTCAAAGCCAACGGCGCCTCCGATAGCGCCTGCCTTTTCGCCCTCGCCTCCTGCTACGCTGCCGGGGCCGTTGTCGTCTCCCAAGTCAACGCCGGCACCGGAGTGCAAAAATAGCTAACCATGCAACTTTCTCGCCGTGGCCTCATCCGCTCCCTGTCCCGCACCGCGGCGGTGTTCACGTTTGATCAGATCGTTGCCGGCCAGGCGTCCGCCCCCGCTTTCGTAAATGTCGCCCGCGAAGCGGGACTCAACGCCAAAACCATCTACGGCAGTGAGAACCGCAATAAATACCTCATCGAAACCACCGGCTGCGGCGCGGCTTTCTTCGATTACGATCACGATGGCTGGCTCGACATTTTCCTCGTCAACGGCACGCGCTTTGAATCCAAGTGGACCGCCGCCACCGCCCCGGTTAGCCGTCTCTACAAAAACAACCGCGACGGAACATTTACCGATGTGACCCTGCCCGCGGGCCTCGCCCGAACCGGGTGGGGCAGCGGATGCTGTGTCGGCGACTTCGATAACGATGGCTTCGACGATCTCTTCGTTACCTATTGGGGAGACTGCTGCCTTTGGAAGAACCGAGGCAATGGGACCTTTGTCGATGTGGCGGCGAAGGCGGGCGTCACCACACGCACCGCGGCCGGTCTGAAACGCCACAACACCGGCTGCGCGTTTCTTGACTACAATAAAGACGGCAATCTCGACCTGTTTATCGCGAACTACATCGACTTCGACCCAAAGACCGCGCCCCTCCCCGAATCAGGCCCCTGCAAATACAAAGGAATCCTGGTGGCTTGCGGACCGCCAGGCCTGAAAGGCGGCAAGAATATTTTGTACCGCAACAATGGCGATGGTACTTTTTCCGATGTGTCGGCCGCCGCCGGCATCCTCAAGACGGAGGGCACTTACGGGCTCGGCGTCGTCGTCTCCGATTTCGACAACGACGGCTGGCCGGACATCTACGTCGCCAATGACTCCACCTCCTCCGCTCTGTACAAGAACAACCACGACGGCACGTTCACGGAGATCGCCATTGAAGCCGGCGTCGCTTTCTCCGCCGACGGAAAGCCCCAGGCCGGCATGGGCGTCGGCGTCGCCGATTACAACGGCGATGGTTTGTTCGACATAGTCAAAACCAACTTCGCCGGAGATACCACCAGCCTCTACCGCAATGCCGGCGGAGGATTTTTCGAGGACCAGACGTTTCAATCCGGCCTCGGGCGTGTCACTCGTTTCCTCGGTTGGGGCGCGGCGTTCCTCGATTTCGATAACGACAGTTGGCCGGACATTCTGCTCTGTAACGGGCATGTCTACCCGGAAGTGGGCGAGACAGCGGCCGAGTCGGGCTACCGCCAGCGCAAGGTGGCCTATCGGAATTTGCGCAATGGCCGTTTCCTGGAAGTGAGCGATCAACTCGGCCCGGGAATCGCCGAACGGGTAACGGGAAGGGGCATGGCGATCGGAGATTTTGACAACGATGGTGATCTGGATGTCCTGGTGAATTGCATCAACGACGTACCGCAACTGCTCCGGTGTGACGCCCCGGCTGGGGCGAATTGGATCAAGGTAAAGACGGCCGGCGTCAAATCTAATCGCACCGGGATTGGCGCGCGCGTGGTCTGCATCACTCCTGGCCGAAGGCAGGTGGACGAGGTGCGCAGCGGCGGCAGTTATCTATCCCAGAGTGATCTCCGCGTACACTTCGGACTGGGGACCGCCACCACGGCATCCATTGAGGTCCATTGGCCCAGCGGCATCGTCGATCGGATCGCAAGCACGCCTGCCAACCGCATTCTTCGCGTTGTGGAGGGGACCTTCGCCTGACCCTCCGGCCCGCCCGCAAAGGAAAGGGCGCAATGCAAGTGTTGGTGATTCCCAGCGTGTTTTGAGAACAATCCGTTTCCAACAGAAAAAGCAGATGGCCGATGGGGGGATGCTTCATGGCCCTCGACATACTGGAGGGTAGGGTGAGAGCGGTACTGCAATCCGGCGTGGGCCGCAGGAACCGTAAGTTTTGTTGCTCTCGGCCTCCAGACGTTTGGAGTTGAAGAAGATCGCGTCGAGATCGTAATTGAAGTGGGCCGCGTGCTCATCACGAATCCGCCGAACCGCTTCTACGATGTGATCTTTCATTAACTGGCATGGCGATACCCCAGGTTCGTGCAGACGGCTCGCCGGCGTTCGATGGCTTCCAGGATGGCTATGCGCTTAAAGTTCCACGTCATCAGGAAGTCCATGCCTTGGGGGGTGGCCACCGCGCCGGGGAATGCGCCTTCCGCTGCGTTCATCGGAGTCAGTCCGCACTCCACGAAAAGACGCGCCAACGGGCGCGCACCCTCGGTCAGCGCGAGAACATCCATTCCATCCAACTCCGCCAAACGTTAAACCGCCGCGGACGCATCGCCGTGCCGCTTCGCGCAGGACAATTTCTGAAAGATACAGGTCAAATCGCCTGCGGTGGTTGGACCACCATTCGGCAGTCGGTTCCTGCTGCGCCACCACCAGATCACGGCTCGGCCTTGCCGTCAGGTAGCTCGCCACGCACGTCTCGGTGTAGACCGTGCGCTTCATTCCGTGCCGGCTTTCAGGAAACCTTGATGCTCCACATAGAGGTTGAGGATCACGCATCAACGGGCATCGCGCATGCGGAGGGTCCGAGTAGTAAGGCTCGTTCGCACGGCCGCACCTACATGCTGTGGGCAAGGGATCATGCGACCCTTTTCTAGCGGGAAAGTACGCGAGAGATTCTGCTCATGCGTGTTCTTGGTTTCCTTTCCGTCAACCAGGCCTCCAACTTGCGCCCTCCAAAACACCTGTCCAGCATTTCGCGTTGTCTCCCGACGTTCCACCGATTTCTCAACGGCCATCAGAAATAGGCTGTCTTCCATCCCCCGTTGAGCGAATAGCGCACACTGGTTCCATTCACTGAAGGTCGCCATGCGCTTCCCGCCATGAATTGCTGTCTAACCAAGAGAAAACGCCGAACGAGCCCAACCGCGGTTAGGTAGCGCACTCTTGGCCGCGAAATCCGCACCGCATGCGCCTGATCCAGTGTTTCTGAAAAATTCTCGAGTCCCTCCTCGATCGCCGAGCACTTCAGATCTTCAAATGCCGCGGAGACCGGGACACGGGTGCCGCGAAACACCCAGGCGCCGCTCACTTTGCCAGGAATGCCCGCCGCAACAGGACATTGCGCCAAATCCTATGCTGCCACTCGCCCTTTAGATCACACAAGATGCTCAACAGCCCGAACGCCTGCGCCAGCACCAAACGGCAAGGACCACAACACCCGCAAGCGATAGGCCCGCGCCCAGCCACACGCTCTTCGGGGCGTAACGGAACTCGACGACGTGCTGGCCGGCGTCCACTTCCACCGCTAACAGCTTGCCGTAGGCTTCGAGCAGCGGGGCGGGCTTGCCATCTACCGTCGCCTGCCAACCGGGCAGGTAGGCCGAACTGTAGACCAACAGACCACGGCAGCCCATCTGCGCTTCCACGCGGCCGTACTCCGGGCGGAGATCGGTCAGGCGGACTGTGTCCGGCGACGCCGGACACTGGGCGGGCGTGGCCGCGCCGTTGCGCGAGAACATTGGCTCGCGCACCGCGGGCCAGGGCCTCTCATAACGCACGTCGATTTCGTCCTCAGTGACCCGTTCGAACTGGTGGGCGGTCCACGTCCACGGCGCGTATTCCGGCGACTCCCAAACTTGTACGCCGCTCTTGCCGGTGTAACGGTACTGCTGGTAGGGATGGCTGGGCTTTGGACCAATAAAGTAGCGTGACCCAAGAAGCGCATGGACTTCGGGTCGCCACTGTTCGCGGGAAATGTTGGCGCTGATGGCGAAGCAGCCGTTCACCTGCTCCAGTCCATACCAGTCGCCGAAACACTGGGGGCCGACGGAATCGTCAACCGAGATTCTGAAGGGCGCCTTGGCACGCTGCTCGTGCAGGAAACCGGCAACGTCGTCATTGCGAGTCAATTTCTCCAGGTTGACGAAACCCATCTCGCGATCCGGATAGCTGCGGGTGGTGTTGGCACCGGTCTCAACGAAGATCAACAGCGCCACCGTCAGCAGGCGGGCTTGGGCGGATGGCGCCATAATTGCAAGCCCGAGAGCGACGGCAAAGAACGCCGATTGGGCGAAACCGGACTGCGCGACGACCTTGGCGGGATCGACTGCATAGAGGATGGTGATCAGCACGAACACAGCGCCGCCGAGCTTCAACAGCCCCGGACTCCAGCGGCTGTCAACGCGGCCCTGCCGCACCGATTCAAGACCGAGGGCCGCGAGCACGAGCAGCGCCACATGGACGCTGAGAATAAACATGGACGGGTTGCGAAGCTTATCGAAGAGCGGGAAACGGGCGTAAAAAAGGCCGTGAAGAACGGAGTTCTCGCCCAGCGCAAGGAGAATCGAGAAAGCGGCCAGGAACAGGAAGAGGCGAGCGTAGAAACGGCGGTGGAAACTGTGAAAACCAATGGCGGCCAGGACAACGAGCGTAAGGCCGAGAAAGGGGTTAAGCGCCGCTTCGCGATGAAAACCGTTCACAACGAGGCCGGGAAGGCTGGCTGCGTCGAGCGAAAACGTACGGTGAACAAAGTAGGGGATCTGCTGCGCAAACGTAACGGGTTCCTTGGCGTTAACGTAGCGGAGCGCGACACGCCAATACTCCGTGGCGGGCAAAGCCTGGGCCGCGCCAAGCAGACCGAAGAAGAGACCGAAGAGGGCTAGCCCGGGAAGGTACATTCGCCAGCGGCCGCGCGTGACAAGCATGTAGGCCGTCAAGCCCGCGACGGAGGCGAGAATGATGATAGGCGCGCTGTGGTGGCCGGAGAGCACGGAGATGCCCGCGGCAGCGCCGGCGAGCGCGGCCGTAAGCCAATGGCGCGGAGCACGGAGAAAACGAACCCAGAAGAGCAGCGCCACCGGAAGCCAGACGGCGCCGTTCAACATCTGCGGCCAATCGATAACGGCCATATAGCCGCCGGCCCCGAAGGCGACGGCGATGACGGCGGCAATAGGCCGCGCAATGCTCAAAGTGCGCAACAACGCGAACATGGCCCAAGCGCCGAGAATGTGGATAAAGACGAAATAGCCGTTCAGAATGGGCGTCTGCAAACGGCCGTGCGTGAAAGGGAGAACGAATAGCAGCCAGTTCAGCGGATACGTCGCGCCAGGCTGGGATTGGCCAATGAGCGACTGGCCGCTCCAGTGAAAATCGAGCAGCGGAAAGTGACCGCGATGCCACTCCCGAGCCTGCATTTGCAGCCACGGGAGCACCTGATTCACCGTATCGTCCCCATTCATCCACGTGAACTGGCCGGAGAGCGTGATCTTCCAGAATAGGAGAACGACAGCGGCGGCAACGGCCAGAAGCCACTTCCAGGTCACTGTTCGGTGAACTCCAGATGCTGGCGTGTTTTCACGTTGGGAATCACCTGCTTCTTCCCGCTTGGCCATTCAATTTCCACCTGCGCGGTGGCGTGTTGGCCAAGCCCGAAGATAAGGGCGAAATCGCTCTGGCTGCAATAGCTGGATCCGCTGTGGACGGTTTGCCATTGACGGCCCGAAGGAGAGACCACCCGGACAACCGCGCCGAGGGCGGAGGCTTTGCCTTTCAAGCGCACAGAGAGATAGTTGTTCTTGTTGCCGCCATCATTGCGATAGAGCACCGCGGGGCCGTGGTTATTGGCGATGAGCAGATCGAGGTCGCCATCGCGATCGAAATCCGCATAGGCCGCTCCCCGGGCGACAAGCGCCTGGGAGAACGCCGGCCCCACCTTCTTGCTCGCGTCGGTGAATTTGCTTTGGCCTTCGTTGTGGAAGAGCAGAGGCGGCTGGCGGAACTGCACCTTGGGCTGGACGCGGCCGATGTCTTCTTCGATGTGGCCGTTGGCGGCGAAGATGTCGGGGCGGCCATCGAGGTTGTAGTCAAAGAAGAAGACGCCGAAGGCGAGCGAGAGGAGGCTGGCGCGGCCGACGGCGCTGCGGGGCGCTTCATCCACAAACAGGCCGTTGCCTTCGTTGTGATAGAGGCCCAACATCTGATTGGAAAAGTTGCCGACTAAGAGGTGCAGGCGCCCGGAACCGTCGTAATCCATGGCGTCAACGCCCATGGCGCCTCGGGCGACGCCGTCCTCGCTAAAGGCCACGCCGGCCTGGGTAGCGACATCGGTAAAGGTGCCGTTTTTGTTGTTGCGATAAAGCTTGTTGGGCTGGGTGTCGTTGGCGACGAAGAGATCGGAATGGCCGTCGTTGTTGTAGTCGAAGACGGCAATGCCAAGGGACTTCGTGGTGGTGTCGCGCAACCCGGCTTTGGCGGTCACGTCTTCAAACTTGCCGTTGCCCAGGTTGCGGTAGAGCTTGTTGGGAAGGCCCTTGTAGCTCTCAGGGGTGCAGTACGATTTTGCTGAGCCATCAAGCGAGCAGTGGATATCGGTTTGCGCCGTCCACTGCACATAGTTGGCCACGAAGAGATCGGCGCGGCCGTCTTTGTCGTAATCCAGGAAGGCGGCGCTGGACGGAAAGCCCTTGTTGGCGATGCCGGACTGGGCGGTGACGTCGCGGAACTTGAAGTTACCTTCGTTGTGAAAAAGCCGATCGCCTTCAAGCGCTGTGATGTAAAGATCGTCGCGGCCGTCGTTGTCGTAGTCGGCAAAGGCGACGCCCAGGCCATAGTGTTCAATATCCAGGCCGCTGCCGGCGGTAACGTTGGTGAACGTTCCGTTCTTATTGTTGCGATAGATCGCTTGGATGGACTTGCGTCCGCGGGGCGTCCAGTCGCGGCTGTTGACGAAAACAATGTCGGGCCAGCCGTCGCCATCGGCGTCAACAAATGCGCAGCCGCTGCCCATGGTTTCCGGAAGCCAGCGCTTCCCTGCCCGGCCAGAGTTGTGAGTGAACGCGATGCCGGCAGATTTGGTTACGTCGGAAAACTGCACGTCCTGCGCAAGGAGTGGCAGGGCGACGAGAGAGAGAAGAAGTTGCTTCACAGGGGAGACTCGTGATCGTGAATCATCTGGCGTTCGTTGTTGTCGTGGTGGCTAAGGAGCCGCTTGGATTGCGTGATGGCTTGGGCGGATTCATCGGCCTTGAAGCGTTGGAATAGCTTCTGCTCGCGGTCGGCGGCGGCCGCGTCGCCCAGGCCGCGGTAGGCGAGCATCAGCGTGTAATGGGCTTGCACGTCTTCGGGGTCGATGGCGAGCACGCGGCGGCCGGCTTCAACGCTCGCCTTGTAATCGCGGCGCAGAAACTGAATGCGGGCGATCTGATTCTGCGCAACGCGATCACGCGGGTACTGTTCCACGACCTTGCCGAGACTGGCTAGCGCGGCGTCGTAGTTGCCGTCGGCCTTCTGCGCCAGCGCCAGGAAGAAGTGGGCGCGGGCGAGCGTGGGCTGCATTTCGAGCGCCTTCTTCAGGTACGGTTTCGCGGCTTCCACTTCGCCCTCCTGAATGAGCGCGCGCGCAACGTTCACATAGCCATCCACGTATTCCGGCTCCGCGGCGATCACCTTTTGGAAGGCGTATTCGGCGCCCTTGATGTCGCCTTGCAGCAACATCCCTATGCCCCAATCGTTCCAGCGCTCGCGATCCGCTTTTTGCACAACGGGCTGCCAAACGGTGGGCTGCGCGCCAATGTTTAAGCGGGTTTTGGCTTCAGCCAGCGTGACGATGGGCAGCGTTGGCGTCTTCTCCGGAAAGGCGTTGTAGCTGAACTGCGTGTAGTAGTGGGAGAACTTGCGATGGTTCAGCTTCAGATGAAACTGAACTGGGCCTTTGGTGTCTTTGGGGATGCGGACCTTATAGTGAACCGTATCGGCGGCGCCCGGCGGGATCAGCCGAACATAGAGGCTGCTGCGGGCTTCGAAGGCGTTGCGCTTGTTGATGTGGCCGCCTTCGCCATCGAGCAGATAGCTGCGGTAAAAATGCGCGCCGGGGTCCACCGCGCCCTTGCCGTTGTCCTCCACCTGGCCGCTCCAGAAAATCGTCTTCCCGGTGGCATCGGTGCCGATAAGCTCGAGCCAGACATCAAAGGAATCGACGGTGCCGCCGGGGAAGAAGTGGCCTATTTTACGGGTGCGGACGACCGCGTCGAGACGAATGGTATCACCTGGCTGGAACGTGACGGGCGCGCGATCGAGCGGCGCGGCGACGTCGTTCATTTCGCGGATCATGACTGGGCCGTGGGTGTCGGACTCTTCTCCGGTGGCGAATGTCGTGGAGAGTTTAGGAGCCGCTTCGCCGCCGGCGCGGATTTCCACCTTCGCGTCTTCACGAATAGGGGTGGCGGCGAAAAGATCAACGGTGATGAAGCCGGACTTCAGAAACTTCTCGTTTTCGGCGAGTTGAACCTTGTCGTTATTGACGTGGGAAACAGCCGTATTGGCAGCGGCGAAGCGGTGGCTGTGAACCCTGCCCTCGCGATTGCCCGGATCATTGGAAGGCACGATGGGCATGTGGCAATCGGTGCAGGTTTGGCTCTTGGGCGGGTAGTAAAAACTGCGCGCGCCCTGGCCGCTGACGCCGCTGGCCTGCCAGTTGTCGTAGTCATTGAATCCGCGCTGCCATCGGTAGTTATTGACGGGAACGTCCAGGTGCACCTTGTGGCAGGTGGAGCAGAACTCGGAGCTGTCCTTGGTCATGAAGGGTTTCATGAAGGTTTTGCGGTGGGGCTCGGGGTCGAGATAAGTAAGGAAGTTGTCGAGAGCCCGGATGTAGCGATTGCGGCTGGATGCGAGTTCGTGAAGCGGCGGATACTCGATGGTGAAGCCGCCGTTGCCCATCGAAGAATCGACGTTGGAAATGGAATGGCAGGAGACGCAGCCCAGGCCGTTTTGCGCTTCCGGCGTGTCGATTTGTTCCTTGATTGGTTTGTCAAAACGGCCATTGAAGAAGACCGCGTGATCGTGGCAGCCAGCGCACCATTTGGTGGGTTTGGTGCCCACGGCGTCCTGCATGTGTTCAATGGACTTGCGGTAGAACTGGTTGTTGAAACTGGCGAAGTGGTGGACGGAGGAGTTCCACTGTTCGTAGGCGTCCTTGTGGCATTCGCCGCAAAGCTTGGAATCCATGAAAAAGTCCGACGGGATGGTGCCCCCGACGTTGGTGCGAGCACTCGACGGCCAGAAGGGGCTTTTCGGGCCTTCGCCCTCCTCTTCCATGGTGACGGGGATAACGGTGGGGTTCACAATGCGGGCTTCGTGTTGCGGGCGAAAGGCGAGGCCAACGCCGGCAACAACAAGAACCAGCGTCACCGTGCGGAGCCGCGGATGGCGCATACCGATTAACAGAGCGACGAGAACGCCGGCGGCGATGTGGGCCCAGAGGACCTTCTGATTCGGCAGCACGGCACCATTCCAGGTAAGGAAGGCTCCGGTGCAGAAGACGGCCAGCGGGAGCAGCAGATGAGGCCGGGGCAGCAGCGGAAGACCGAGCAGGAACAGCACAACGCCCAGCGCCACATGGAGCAGTACGTTGCCCATGTAGAAAATCGTTGGTTCAGCGAAGGCGCCGATATAAGCCGAGTTGGCCACCAGGGCAACGAAGAGAATCGCGGCCAGTTTGCGGAGTGTCATCGCTGGGAAACCAGGGGACGAATCAGGCGCAAGGCGGGACGGGTGTTGTACTGCCCGATCCAATCACCGCCGGGATGCGGTTCGGTGGCCGGATACGGATAGCGTGACATGCGATGGTGCGGCAACGGTTCAACGGTTTGGGAGTGCATGGTGTTGGGGTCCCGATCCTTGGCCCAGCCGTCGACCTTCAAAAGAAAACTGCGTTGTTGGCCGGCGGGCACGGGCGGCAGGGCGGCGTTGAAACGAAGAGACAATTCGTCTCCGCTGCCCATGATGGCAAGACGGTCATCTACTATAGCAACCAGTTCGCGGACGCTGCCATAGTATGAATACATACCCGGGGTGGGGTTCCATAGCGACGTGGAAGAGACGCGCGTGTAGTGGAATTTTTCGGGCTGCTGGCGAGCAGGATCGATGGTGACCGCGCTGAAGCCGCGAAAATGGAGATCAGCGCTTTCCAGCTTCGCCGCGTGGATTTTGTGGGCGGGCATGGCAGTATCGGGCGTGAGAAATACATCGGTCCAATGAACGTCCAGATTGGTGACGATCCGCAGCTTGCCCGAAGTTAGGTTCGAAAGCGGAACGACAATCGACTTCGGCTTGCCGGCGGGCAGTCCCATGTCTTCGACGATGGTGCGCCATTGGCCGGAGGCGTCTTGCGCTTCCAACCGCGGGAACTGGAGCTGCTGATTCTTCGTCTGCGCGGCTTGAAGGAATGTGGAGCCGTCCGCCCAATCCACCCAGCCGGTGAGCACCAGCAGCGCTTCCCGCGGCACGTTGGGGCCGAAATCCAAGACGTTGCTCTGGCGTTTGGGCGTGAGCTTATTGGTGACGCCGTACAGCCGGAATTCGGGGAACGGCGGGGCCTTGAATTTGTCGTTGACGTAGAGCGCTTGGCCGGCCGCGTGATCCACGGCGAGCAATTGCACTTCGTCTAGATAAGCGACTTCGGCCAGTTCCTCGGTTATGCGGATTTCGTACTGACCGTCTTTGGCGGCGAGTGCGCTGGCGGGGATCTGGATGTACTCATCGTGATCGGTGGGGAAGTATTGACCATCGCCGGAGGAGGCGCCAAGGGGGGCGACGCCCAGCACGTCGGTGATGTATTGGAACTCGCGGCCATTCCACGTCCAGATATGCGGGCAGGAGCCGGAGAGACGTTGTGCCTCCTTGTAAAAATAGGCCTTGCGGGCAGGCTGGCGAACCTCGTTCTGAATAAGCCCATTGGGCCAGGTGATGCGAACGGTGTCGGCCTGGGCGTGCGGTCCAAGCGCGAAGGTCAAGGGCGCGCCGAGGTAGAAACGCTTCTGGTAGAGCCGCCCGGCCTTCACTTCCACTTCCGCGCCAATGGCGAGTTTGGCACTCTTGACGCCTTCGAGTTGAACGTTGATCCAGTTGGCCGTAGCAGTGGTGTTGCGACGGCGGAGGAGCGCGCCATTCGCGTCAAGAGTCCACAGGTCGACGCGGCCGTCGCCGTCAAAATCAGCGGCGGCGGCGGTCTCGGTGATCGGTTCCAGAATGCCATCGCCGTTCAGATCCGCCGCGGTGTGGAAGGGGCCGTGAACGTCGTAAATGCCTCGGTTCTTCAGGTCAAAGGCGGGGGTGAGCGGCGCGCGTTGGGCGGGTTGCGGTTTGTACTGTCCGCCGAGTTGATCGCGATAAAGAATGGTCTCGCCGTTGGCGTAGGCGATGGCGATGTCGAGCGCTTTGGAATCGGGTTCCACGCGCAGCAGCGTGGCGCGGATGGCGCTATTGGCGGCGAAGGGAAATGGCTGCGGATTGAAGCCGTTGTCGCCTTCGTTGCGGAGGAGCTTCGAGCGTTCGCCAAGCAGTAGCAGGTCATGGTCGTTGTCGTGATCGTAGTCGAGCCAAAGCGCGCTGGAATAGACGCCCTTCTCGATGGTTTGGGGGGCGCCGAAGCCGTTGGCGGTGGCAATGTGGAGCGTGACGCCTGTGGGAGTGAGAACGGCGATGTCGGTAAGGCCGTCGTTGTTCGGATCGCCGGCGGCGGCACTATAGGCGGGCGGCGCAACGCTCCAGCGGACGGCCCCGCTGTTTTGGACGATAGCGACGCCGTTCTTCGACGCGGCAAGAACGCCGTCGCGGATTGGAGTAAGTTGAGCGGTCGCGGCGTCTAGCGTGTACGCGACCGTCGTGTTCGCAAACGTGGCCTTCACCTGCGACGGCGCGGCAACGGGTTCGGGTTCGTCGAGAATCTCCGAGAACCACGACCATTCAAGGTCTTCCGGGATCGGGTCACCTTCGCGGTCCTTCTTCAGGCGTTGGAAAATTTCGAGTTCCGCGCGGGCCTCGTCGGGCTTGCCGGATTGGCGGTACAGATTGAAGAGTTGAAAGTGAGGGCCGAACAGGCGTGGGTCCAGCGAAATGGTTTGCCGAAAAGCAGCGATGGCGCCGGCGGCATCGCCCGATTGTTTGAGAAGGACTCCGAGGTTGTAGTGGCCGGGAGGGTCCGCCGGTGCGAGTTGAACAAATCGGCGAATCTGAGCAAGGGCCTTTTCGGTCTCGCCAAACTTCTTCCACTGAATGCCCAGGTTGAACCAGGTGTGCGGGAGAGCGGGGCTCTGCTTTTGAACACGTTCAAGTTCAGCCATTCCTTCGCGCGTGGAGCCGGCACGCAGAAGCGCGAGACCGTAGTTCAAACGGTCCTTCGGTTCGGTTGGATTCAGGGTGACGGCTTTAGCGAACTCGGCGACAGACTCGCGGTGCGTAGTGGGGTTTTCGTAAAAGGCTTTGCCAAGGTTTCGAATGGCGTGGATGCGTTCGGCGTTGGCAGCTGGCTGCTGCGCCAGAAGGAGCACACCGGCGATGGCAAAAATAAGGCGCGAATACATGGCCATGGAATGGATTGTACCCGCGCCCGATGGGTTAGAGAAAATTGCCGGCGTTAGCGCGCGGACAACATCACGGTGTTCGAGGCAAGACTATTAATGCGGAGAACGACCGGCGCGCTGCCTGGGGCAACGTTGGCCGGCATCTGAAAGAGCGTCAGGTAGAAGCCCGGAAAACCGGGGATGGTGGTGCTGCCGGTGACCGTTGCGTTCTGGCCGCCGACGGTAAGCGAGACGGCCTGTGTCACCGGGTTGGCGGCTTGCGGAATCTCACCGGTGGCGAGCGCGGGGGTGGTTTGTCCAAGGCCGGTGGAGATGATCGCCAGCGCCTCACCCGCGCGCGCCGGGGCGGCCGCGGTGACAAGTTCAAAGGCCGCAACCCGAATGACGATGGCCCCATCGGCGTTGAAGAAAAGCGCCGGGGCCTGCGCGGCCACAGTCACCTGGCGCGGGCTGGAGGTGCCGTTCGCCGTCTTCACGACAACCGGATGCTGGCCCGCCGGCGCGTCCACGGGAACCTGGGCCACGATGTAAGTGGACGGGTTGTTCCGCGGTTCAACGCCAACGGCCACGATCGGCGCGGCAATGCCTCCTATCGTGACGCTGGTGCCGTTCACGGCGCTGGGAAGCACAAGGCCTTCCAGGCCGCCGAGGTTGGAGCCAACTTTCACGAGGTCGCTGCCAAAGATAGTGAACTGGCCCGCTGGCGCGACGTTACGGACATTGACATCGCTAACGGCGCTGATGACCTCGGTGATCACCGGGGTGCGCGTGTTTTCAACACCCATTTGGGCACGGACCGCGCCTCCGGCGTTCACCGCCGTGTGGAGGTTGATGTAGTGATTCTCCGGATTGGTGAGCAAGGAGTTGAGCGAAGCAAGCGCCTGACCGCCAGAGATGTTCACCGAGCGCCAGAAGTTGCCGAAACCAGTGGCGCTATCAGTCGCGGTGAGTCCGCTGTTGATGGTAACGCCACCGTTGGCGCCCGCCTTGCCATCGTGAATATGCAGACCGGTGAATCGGGTTTCGCCCGGGAATCGGGTGTTCACGTCAAAGGTGAAGGAGGCGGCGGTAACGGCGCCGGCCTGGTCGCGGAGAGCCGAGATCCACACGTTGCCAACAGCCGTTGCATCGAGGCCCGTGATGGCGGGGACTTCGTTCGCGGGCGACATGGAGAACGGCATGCGAACGGTTTCCGTGCGCTGCATCTGCGAGCGCATCACGCCGCCCGGGTAACGCGTGCTGTGGATGTTGATGTAGTAGTTCTCGGGCACGTCGAAGAGCCCCTCCAGCGCACCAACAGCGGGCGTACCTGCGGGTACTTCCACCCGCCGTGTGATGTTGCCGCTGCCGCTGGCGGCGGAGTCAACCGAGTTGGCGCCGGCGGCAATGCCGGTATTGATGAGAACCCCGCCGTTCACGGTGCGATTGCCGGTGTGGATGTGAAGGCCGGTGAAGGTCGTGGCTTCGGGCACGGAGTAATCAACACTGAACGTGGTGGCGCCGCCGATGTAGCGGTAGTTTTCCGCGTAGGCGCGTATGGCCTCCACGCTGCCCGTGGCGGTGCCGGCGAAATCGGTGATGGCCGGGATTTCGTTCTGCGGCCGCATACGGCCAATCAGCACCGACCGTTCGGCGCGATAGAGCTGGCCGCGAATGGCGCCGCCAGGATACGCCGTGGTGTGGAGGTTGGCGTAATAGCCGTTGGGATTTTCAAACATGCCGCGGAGGGCCGCCACACCGGCGGTGTCGGAAGCCAGGACCTGCGCCTGACGCTCAATTTGACCGCGGGCCGACGTGAGGACGAGGGAGTTGGCGCCTCCGGCAATTCCCGTATTGATAACGACCCCGGCGTTCACGCCGGCGGCGCCGTTGTGAACGTGCAATCCGGTAACGGTGGGTGTATCGGGAAAGTTGTGAAAAACCACGAAATCCACCGATCCGGAGACGATCTGGCCTTGGGCATTGCGCATGGCGTGCGCATAGAGCACCGCGGTGCCGGAGGCTTCGTAATTGGTAATGGCGGGGACTTCATTGGCGGGGGAGAGGGCGGCAACGAAGACGGCGGTTTCAGCGGACTGGGCCCACGCGCTGGCGGTGAGCGCGCTGAGGACGAGCAGAGTTTTCATCATTTTGGTTTATTTCCCTGCTTGTAACCATACGGCATTCCGGTGCTCGCCGAGTATGGGCCCAGTGCTGATTTAACAAGTGGTTCGCGCCTTATTAACAGCGCGCTGCCATCCGGACCAGAGGGCGTCGCGCGTCCCCGCGGGCATGGACGGTTCAAAACGCCGTTCGGCGCGCCAGAACGACTGCACTTCGGCAACCGATTTCCAATAGCCCGTGGCGAGACCAGCCAGGAACGCCGCGCCGAGTGCGGTGGTTTCAGGGTCAGCCGGGCGAACAACCGGGCGATCAAGAATATCCGCCTGAAACTGCATGAGGAAGTTATTGGCGGCCGCGCCGCCATCCACGCGCAGTTCGGCCAGCCGCGTGCCGCTATCAGCTTCCATGGCTTGAATGAGTTCGCGTGTCTGATAGGCCATCGATTCCAGCGTGGCGCGGACGATCTCCGCGCGCCCGGCGCCAAGGGTAAGACCGGTGATTTCGGCTCTCGCTTCGGCGTCCCAGTGCGGCGCGCCAAGGCCGACGAAGGCCGGCACAACGTAGACTCCCCCGGTGTGCGGGATGGACTGGGCGATGGCTTCGGTTTCAGGAGCGGTCTCAATAATGCCGAGCTTATCCCGCAACCACTGCACAGCGGCGCCAGCCACAAAAATGGACCCCTCCACCGCGAACTGCGCCTGGGAGTTGGTTGAAGCCGCGCGCGTAGCCAGCAGGCGGTTCTCGGAAACGGGCTCTGCGTCACCCGCGTGCAATAGCGCAAAGCAGCCCGTGCCGTAGGTGTTTTTGGAAAGCCCCTTGGCGAAACACGCCTGCCCGGCAAGCGCGGCCTGCTGGTCGCCTGCAATGCCGGCGATGGGAACTTCGGCGCCAAAAACGCTTGCGTCCGTGTGGCCGATAACAGCCGAACTGGGCACGATCGAGGGGAGCATGGCGCGAGGCACATTCAGGAGAGCGAGCAGTTCATTGTCCCAATCGCCCGCAGCCAGATTCATGAGCATGGTGCGGGAAGCGTTGGTGGGGTCCGTGGCATGCACACGGCCAGCGGTGAGATTCCAGATTAGCCACGTGTCGATATTGCCAAACAGCAGATCGCCATTTTCGGCCCGTGCCCGGGCGCCGGCAACGTTGTCGAGAATCCATTGGATCTTCGTTCCGGAAAAGTAAGCGTCAACAACGAGGCCGGAGCGACGTGTGATTTTGGCGGCGTGCGCGGCCAGTTCCCGGCAGCGCGCTGCGGTGCGGCGGCATTGCCAAACGATGGCTGGGGCAACCGGTTGGCCCGTGGCGCGATCCCAAACGACAGTCGTTTCCCGCTGGTTAGTGATGCCAACGGCCTGCACGTCACTAGGGCCAAGGCCGGCCAGGCCAAGAGCGTTACGGACAGCCGCCAACTGCGATTGCCAAATGAGCGATGCGTCCTGTTCCACCCAGCCGGGTTGGGGAAATGTGGAGACCGTGGGAACAGCCGCCAGACCGACACGGCGGGCCTCCCGGTCATACAATGCGGCGCGGGCGGAAGTAGTTCCTTCGTCGAGAGAGAGAATATAGGGCATCGGGATGATTATAATGACGATATATGTTTTTTCGCCGCGAGAAAGAAGTCAAGCTCACGTTTTCTGATCGGCTGAATGCCGCCAGAAACGCCGGATTCACCGTGGACGGGTCGCTGGTCTCGCGCCGCGGACTGGGCTGCACGGTGACCGAGGGCCCCGATGGGCTCCCCGTGATTGACGAAACCGGCCTGCTGTTGCATGGGAAAGATCTGGCCCGGCTGGTACACGGCGGCTACCAGATGTTCTTCGTGACCCGTGACGGCCACAAACTGGCGGCGCTGGCAGATCATCTCAAGGCCTTGCACGCATTCACTGAAGACCTGACGGAAGCGCTGGGCGGCGAATCGATGTACAACACGGGCTTGGGCTCCACCTGCACCGGGCATCTCTACGACCGCGTGAAGGACCGCGACCACGGCGCCGCCAAACGCCCCTGGGAGTAACCACCGGCTAGCGCAGCAGGAACGCGAGCCAATCCTCTGGCGAAGGAGGTAGCAGCCGCTCCTCTTTCCCCCCGGCCAGAATAGCCGCAAGCTTTCGCCACTGGCCTTCGCCGAGCGGGTCCATTTTCAACCGCGCGGCATCGAGGAGACGTTGCGCTTCCTTGTTGTCGCCATGCAGGTAGCGATGAAGCGCCGTTAGCGCCTCGGCTGGCAATTGCAGGCCAGGGGGCGGAGGGGCGCCATCGACAAGGCAGCCCAGAAACGCGAACTCAATGGAGTTGGGCTCCATCTGCTTGCGGACACTTTGCGCGGCCGCGAAGTCGCGCTGATGCAGTGCCGCCAGCGCCAGATAGAAGAGTGCCTTGCCGCGATCAGTGGAACCGGCGGCTGTCCGCAGCTTACCCAGCGCGTCGTCATCGGCACCGCCGAACCAATCCCAAGCCGCTTGCTGCACCAGCGTGTTCTGACGGCCGGCGCGGGTCTGCACCTCGATGAATCGAGTGAAAAGCGCTTTGGCGCGGGCGGCGTCTCCGCCACGGCGCGCCGCGCTAGCCGCTTTCCAAAGATCAAGGCCATCCAGAAACGTGACGTTCGCATCGGAGGCCTGTTCAAAAAACTGCGCGGCGGCGGCGAAATGGCCGAAAAAATACGCCACCTCCCCGCGCGTATCGAGATACCTGGGATCGGCGGGCGCAGCGGCGCTGGCGGAGGAAGCGTAGCGCTCGGCCGTCTCCCGGTCGCCAGCGAAAGCAGCAACATAGGCGGCCTGATTCAATAGCGGCGGCGAAGGCAGCAGCGCGAGCGTTCGGCTGTAAATGGCCAGCGCGGCATTGAAATCGCGCACCGCCACGGCCTCCCGTGCGGCCCGGTCCTGCAATTCAAAATCCGCCGGGGATAGCGCGGCCAGCGCACCCAACGCCTTGGCGCGGGCACGAACGTCCTGCCGCAGTTCGGCTTCACGCAGACGGAGCCGGGCCGCGTCGTAAGGCGGCATGGACGGCAACGGAGCCTGCGCTAAAATGCCAAGCGCGGCGGGCGCACCATCGGCGCGCTGCGCCTGCGAGGACCAGCCAAGCCACAAAGCGGAGAACGACGAATCCGCCTTGGCCGCGGTTTCCAGGGCCGCGGCGCTCTGCGCCGGATCGGCCAGCAGTAGCAGTGATTCCGCGCGAGGCGAGGGGCGAGGCGTGACGTGCAATTGGCCGGCGACGGCGGCAATGAGTTTGGGGACGCAATCGGCGAACGAACCGAGGCAGGAATGTTGCTTCGCATTTAACTGGATTTGAAATTGACCGGGAGCAACGTAGCCCTCCATCAGCAAGGCGGGTTGCAACTCCGGCAGGTCGCGCCGGTGCGCGGGCAGAGCCACATGCAGCGCGGGCTGCGCCTGCAGGGAATCCCAAATCGCCAACCGCAGCGCGCCCGCTGCCACGGCGCCGGAAGGCTCCGCGGCCAGGTTTTCAAGCGGAAGAATGGCTATACGGCGCCACGTGGGAGCGGTTTCCTTCGCGCAGCCGGACAGCAACACGGCCAGAACCAGCCAGCTACAACGCACGCGCCTCCAGCTTCAGCAGTTCCTGAAATTCGGGAAGCGGCTGCATCGCCTGAAAGTCTGAATCGTCGGCGAACTTCCCTCGCTCCTTGAACCCGCTTTCAATCGCCTTCCGGATGTAGAGCAGCGCCCGTTCCGTATTCCCCGATTTGGCATAGGTCTTGGCGAGATAAAAGTAGAACTTGGCGCGCTCATCGACGCTCCGTTCCTGCAGCAGTACGCCATGGGAATTGCGGTGTTCGAAGACCTCCGGATCTAGCGAGAGCGCGGTCTGGTACTCGCGGAACGCATCCCCATATTTCTTGCGGGCGAAATAGGCGGTACCGAGGTTGGAATGAATGGACGCCGAATTCGGAGTCAGCTCCAGTGCCTTTTTGTACTGGCTGATGGCTTTGCGATAGTTCTTCTGCGCGTAGTGGACGGTGCCAAGATTATTGATCGCCTCGGCGTACTTCGCATCCAGTTTTTGGGCCTTTTCGTACTGCTTTCGCGCTTGGGGCAGGAATGTCAACTGATGATAGGCAATGCCGATTTTGTTTGCCAAAATGGCGGAATTGGGAGCCTGCTGGTATATTTCCACGGCTTCCCGGTACATCTTCCGGGCCATGTAAATGTCACCACGCTGCTCCAAAGTGAGGTTCGGCCGCGGCACGCCGGTAACGCCAGTGGCGGCTTCGCGCGTAGGCAACTTCAAGCCGTCGTTGCTGGCCTGCTGGGCAACAAGCGGCAGAGTAACGGCGGCTAACGTCAGGCACCATCGGGAGGCCGAGTGGTTAATCATGAAAGCACCTCCTTTGCCAACAGTGTAACTCCATGGGCCCGGCGGCGTCAGTTGCCGCGGCGCCGGAACCACTCCCCTATGCGCCCGAACATGCCCTTGCGCTCTTCGTCCGCGGGCGCCGCCGCAGGCGCGGACGGATCCCCATCCGCGACAGGCTGCCGCGCGGCCACCGGGCGCCGTTGGCGCACTTTGGCCTCCTGCGGCCGTGAGGGGTTGACAACACCATCCGAAGGCGCGTCCCAACTGGCCACCTGCGTTCCGGAGTCGCCGCCCGCGGACGACACTCCCGTAGGCTGTGTGCCGGTGACAAAGACTTCGTTCCGGGAGTTGGAGTTGCCCGCGGAAGCGAGCAGCCCATTGGCCGGATCGATTGGCACCGCCACGACGCCATCCGGCATGGCAAACGGGCCCGCGCCGCGATAGGCCCGATGGCCGTGAGCCCGTTTCATAAATTCTGTCCAGATGGGCAGCGCCGATTGCGAGCCTTCCAGATTTAGCTCTTCATTATCGTCAAAACCCACCCAAACGACGCAGATCAACTGGGAGGTATACCCGGCGAACCAGCCGTCATGGGACGTACCAGTCTTGCCGGCGGCCGGCAGTCCGAACCCGCGGGCACGCACCCCAGCCGCGGTGCCGGAGCGCACCACCTCCTCCATCATGCTCGTCATCAAATATGCAATCCGCGAATCGAGCGCCTGCCGGCGAACCGGCTTATGGGCGAATATCTCCGAGCCGGTATCGTCCCGGACAGAGCGAACCCAGTTGGGCTTGCTGTATAGGCCGCGGTTAGCAAACACTGTGTAGCCGCCGGCCACTTCGATCGGCGTCACCTCATAGGCCCCCAGCGCCAGCGCGGGTGTCGGGCGAATCTGCAGGTTCATGCCGGAGGCGCGAGCGAGTTTTACCACCTCTCCGTACCCCACCGATTCGGCGAGCTTCACGGCGGGGATGTTCAAGGACTTGGCCAGCGCGGTCCGCAGCGTGACCGTTCCGAAATAGTGATCGCCGTGGTTGTTCGGTTCGTAGGATTTTCCGTCGAACCAGAATGTGGTGGGTTCATCCACGATGGTGGACGTGGGCGTGAAGATATTGGCGCCGCCGTTGAGCGCGGTGTTGAGGGCGGTGGCGTAAACGAAAGGCTTAAAGCTGGAGCCCGGTTGGCGTTTGGCCACAGCGCGATTCAACTGCGACTGCCCGTAGTTGCGGCCCCCAACCAAGGCGCGGATTTCGCCGGTGGACGGGTCCATGGCTATGAGTGCCACTTGCGCGCCGCCCGGATTCTTCTTCTTTCGGCGCTCCAATTGTTTGTCCACCTCGGCGAGACCAGCTCGAACGGCCTCCACGGCGTCCTGCTGCAAGTCAGTATCAAGCGTCGTGTAGATGCGATAGGAGTGCGAGGTGAAGTCGTGGTCGGCCAGGGAATCGTGCAAAAAGTCGTTCACCAGATCGACGAAGTACGGAGCATCGCCGGTGTCTGCGCCGCCTTTGACAATGGTCATGGGGGCGGCGCAGGCTTCGGCATACTCCTTATCGTTGATGTAGCCGTTGTCCCGCATCAGTTGAAGAACAATGTTGCGCCGGGACTTGGCGCGATCAGGCCAGCGGATGGGATTGGTGAAGCTGGGCCGTTGAATCAGGCCCGCCAGCGTAGCCGCCTCCGGCAGGCTTAGCGACCGCACGTCTTTGCCGAAATAGGCCTGCGACGCCTCGCCCACCCCGCGGATGGCGAAACTGCCGCGCCGGCCCAGATCCACCATGTTGGCGTAGTACTCAAAAATCTGCTGCTTCGACAGCTTCTGTTCCAGCACCAGCGTGATGAACGATTCCTCGATTTTCCGGCCCCAATTCTTATCGAGGTTCAGCCAGAAATTGCGGGACAACTGCATGGAGAGCGTGGAGGCGCCTTCCTCCTTGCGGCCCTTCTTAATGTTGATGAAGATCGCTTTGGCGATGCGTAGCGGATCGAAGCCGACGTGTTCGAAAAAGCGCTTGTCTTCCACCGACACGATGGCGTTCACCAGCGGTTTCGGCAGATCGTCGAAGGCCAGCAAACGGCGCTTCTCCCGTTTCTGATCAAACAGGTGGGTAACAAGTTCGGGTTCCAGCGAGTAGGCGGTGCGGGTGGTGTTGTCCCGGAGCGAGATGATGCTCTGAATCTTCCCGTCGGCCAACCGGATCACCCCGCCTTCATTGTCGAAGTAGGAATCGGGGCCCGGAAGAATCTCAATGGCGTCCGAACGGAGGTTGTACCATCCCATCCGGTTGGATTTCGATTCCCCATAGCCGGCGTTTCGAAGCGCGCGAATGATCTCATCGCGCGAAATCTCCTCCCCGACGTTCAGGTTGCGGGGCAGCGCAAAGATCATCGAGGTGTTCGGGAACGGACCATCCTTCAACTTCTCGTCGATCAGGTTCGAGTAGTGAATGTAGGTAAAAATTCCGAAGACGATGACAGTGACGCCAATAAACGTCGCGCCATAGAGCAGATAGCGCCGAAAGCCGCTGGCGGAGTTCGTTCGCCGGGGCACGCCGTTCCCGCCAGACTTTACGAGCGGATCGCTCTTCGCCATACAGTATCGCCCTTTAGTTTCGCACACCCCGGGCGATCTTCAAGGTTTTACCGGAGGCAACAAACGCTACTTGTGGTCCCCCGCGCTTAGGCCTTCCAACTCACGCCAGATGTTGTCGTCGTGCTCACGCCAATTGTCGCCCTCATGCCCGTTGAAATGGACGAGTTTAATGTTCAAAGTCCCGTGCCCGAACGGGCAGATGTACTCCACCTGCGGCGTTCCGATACGCAGCATCTTGTCCCAGGCGCCGGAGTTCACCGGCATTCGGAGACGCCGAAGGCAGGTGCGGCAGCGATAGCGCTGGTCGAGCACGGCGAGATAGAGCGTACCCGCCGCGGCGAGAAAATAGACGAAGATGGCTGTTGTCCAAGTCAGGTCCTGCCCAAACCGGCCAAGCTTAAAGTCTCTAAACATGGCGGGCTCAGGAAGAAACGCTTCCATCCCAGCCCAGATACCGGCAAACAAGGCTGCCGCGGCGACGAGTTTTGCGATGAAGAACAGCCAGTACTTCATATGCCTATAGACTCCAACAATTGAGGTAAGGTTGCCGGTTTCGAGACAAATCTTAAGAAGCTTTCTAATTCCGGTCCTGTGCAATGTATCGGCAGGAGGTGCCGCCGCGCTTTAGAGGATTAGTCCGACCCGTAGCTACCGCCACATTCCGCGCGCCAGGAACCAGACGTTGGCCGGCCGCTCCGCCAAGCGGCGCATAAAATAGGGGTACCATGCGTCCCCAAAGGGCACATACAACCGGAGCCGCCAGCCTTCGGCGCGAAGCTGGTCCTGCAAATCCCGCCGAATGCCGTAGAGCATCTGGAATTCAAACTGGTCTTTGGCCGGTCGCAGGCTAAGGACATGCTGGATCATCGCCGGGTCGTGGGTGGCGAACGCCGGATAGCTGCCCTTTTCCAGCAAACGCGTGGCCATCCGCTTGTAGTTTTCGTCGACATCGGACTTCCGCTTCATTGCCAGGTCCGCCGGTTCGTTGTAGGCGCCTTTGCAAAGCCGGACGGGAACATGAAGCGCGTTCAAGCGGTCAATATCAGCGGCGGTTCTGAAAAGATAGGCCTGAATGACGCCGCGCACCGGACCGGCGGCGTTAAGCGCTTCCAGGATCTCAATCGTCCGTTGCGTGTAGGCGGTGGACTCCATGTCCACCTCGACGCGGGAACCGCCCTCACGCGCCAGCCTCACCAGCGGGCCGGCGTTCGCAAGCGTCAGTTCGTTGGAAAGATCGAGACCGAACTGGGTGAGTTTGATGGAAATCGTGGCGCCCGCCTGCTGGGCGATGGCGCCTTGCAGCACGGCCATCGCTTCGGCCCCGGCGGCGGCGGCCGCTTCCTCCGTCGAAACGTTCTCGCCCAAATGGTCGAGCGCCGTTTGAATCCCCAGCGAATGGAGTTGGCGCACCACGGCCAGGCCATCGTCCAGCCGGTTACCCGCGATGAAACGCCGGTTCAGCCGTTGGGCAACCGGAGAACTTTCCATCCAGTGGCGAAGCGTTCGCTGCGTCGACAGGTAGAGGAAGAAGTTCTTAAGCAGCATAGGCGTCTACTTTTCGGGAACATCCAAACCCACGGCGCGCATCAGCGCCAGCGCGTTGCTGGTCTTCACCACGCCGGGCTTCATGCGGTAATCAAACCGGATGCGGCCATCGATGATCTGATCCTCAAAATGCACATTCACCGCCTGGCTGACGGGGTTTTCCGCGATCGCCGCCAGCGCCAGATCGTGCGTGGTCAACAGTCCAATGGCGCCATTGCGCAGCAGCGTGTCCACAATGCCTTCGGCGCCGATCTTCCGGTCGTGCGAATTGGTCCCGCTCAGCAGTTCATCCAGCAAAAACAGGAGCCGCCGTTCCCCTTTTGATAGGTCGACCACCGCCTTTAGCCGCTGCAGTTCGGCGTAGAAGCGGGAGGCGCCCTCCTGCAGCGAATCTACGGTTCGGATGGAGGCGCCAAGCGTGAGCGGAGTCAGCACAAGCTTCGCCGCCGGCACGGAGGCGCCCGCGTGGGCCAGCACCGCGTTCAAGCCAATCGTGCGGAGAAACGTGCTTTTGCCGCTCATGTTGGATCCGCTGACAAGCAGCAACCGCTGCCCGGGGCCTAGCCGGGCATCGTTGACAACCGCTTTTTCGCGGTCGATTAGCGGGTGGCGCAGCGCCTCCCCGGCCAGCGATGGCGGGCCCTCGATCCACTCCGCCACTCCGGTGTCCGGGTTCTCAAACCGCCAGGCCGCAAGCGAACAGAGCGCTTCAAATTCGCCGGTGGCGGCGAGCCAGGTATCCACCAGCGCCCCGTTCTCGGCGCGCCAGCGGTCGGCGGATCGGCTGAAGTGCAGCGAGAAAAGAAACAACAGATCCAGCAGACGAAGCACCGCGTTGTCCAGCGAATCGATCCACTCGGCAATCCGGGCCAACGCGGAGATACGCTCGCTGGCCGGGGCGCCTTCGCGCCGGATTCGACCCTGAATTTCCACCAGCAGTTCGCTGCTGCATTTCGACTCTTCCACCAGCCGCAGCGCGCCGGCCAGCACCCGCAAGTCAAGCCCGGCCTGCGACGTAGTGTGGAGCGTTTCCGCAATCCGCCGTTTGTGCCCAAACTGAACGGCGGCGGAAAAAAGGCCCGCCAGCGCCAGCGGGCTCAGAATCCACAAGTACAGAGACGCAGCCACGCACACAAGCGAGAATGCGTTGGCGGCATAAAGCCACATGGCCGCCTTGGGAAACATGCCGGAGGAATCCACCGCCCAGGCGCGCAGGGCTGATGGATGAAGCGAAGCCTTCAAATCCGGCCCGAGCACGGCCAGGCTCTCGCGCAGTTCCAGTTGGCCGGCAAGTTCCTCGGCCGCGTCCAGCCGGCGCGGCGCGGCGGGCGGGCCTTCCATCCGCAGCAGCCAATGGGCCAGTATCGCCTCCCCTTCCCTCGTGCGCGCGTGGCAAATCCGCTCAAACAAACCGCCGGCGCCAAACAGGTCCAGATCGCCGGAAAACGGATGGTGCGGATCGGCAAAGCGCTCCCCTTTGGACGAAGCCTTGGAGAAGTCGCCGTTCAGCCGGTCGATGCCCCGCTGATAGTGGGCAACGGCGCGCTGCGCAAATTCCAGCTTGCGAATCACTTTGGAATGGAGAACAGTGGCCGCGGAAAACAACGTCAGGTGAATGAGAAACGGCCAAGGCACGTCGTCCGGATGGGATAGCGCCAGCCACCCGCTGTAGGCCAGCATTGCTCCGATGGCAAGCCGAAGGTAGCCGAAGGCGTAATGGCGCCGTTCCTGTTCCCGCACGGCCGTTTGACGAATGGCGAGCAGCGCCTCAAATCTGGCACGCGGCGTTGATGGTGTCTGCAATCAACTCCATTGTGTCACTGTGCGGGCTAGTCCACGTAGGCGATGCAATCGATCTGCAGCAACTGGCCGGCCCGGCGAAAACCCGTGGAGCCGAAATAGGAGCGCGCCGGGCGGTCCTTTGGAAAGAACGTGTTATAGACCTCGTTCATCGCATCCCAGTTCTTTTCCGGGTCCACCAGCGCCACCTGCACCTTCAGCACATTGGCCATCGAAGAGCCCGCTTTGGACAGCGACTCCTTCATGATCGTCAGCGCGTCGGCGGTCTGTTCCCGTATGTCGCCGGCCTTCGGCCGCCGCTCCGGATACCATCCGCCAATGCCGCTTAGGAACAGCAGGTGGCCAGAGCGGATGGGGCCGCCGGCCGATTCCTTTTTCGGTGACCAATCCGGTTTGGACTGAGCCTGCAACGAAGCCGCCCCGGCCCCGCCCAGCAGCGTTGCCGTCAGCAGTGCGCGTCGCGCTTCCGCCTTTTTCTTCCGTTCCATCGCAACATCGTATCCGAAACGCGGCGTGAACATCCAGGGCAGCAACCTGCTATGGTTGACACGTGACGAAACCGGCGGCACTCCTATTTGTGGCGGGCATCGCGCTTGCGGCAACGGACGCGGACCTGGCGACGCTCATCGCGCAGGCGGAGCGCAACCGGGACGCGACCGTGCAGGAGGTTCGCTCCCTGCGGCAGTACGTGGTGCGCAACGCGCGCTGGAAAACCGACGCCACCATGGACGTGCGAATGATCACCGCGGCCGATGGCAGCAAGCGCTACGAGATACTCGGGACCAACGCCGAGGGCCTTCGCAAAACGATTCTGCTGCGAATCCTGGAAGGCGAAGTGAACGCCGCCGCGAAGAAAGACCGCGACGGCAATGTGAACGGGAAAAACTACGAACTGCGCCCGCTGCCCGATACCCCTTCGTCGGGCTCCAGTTGCCGGCCTGTGCAGTTAGTGGCGAAGAACCGCACGCGCTTTACCTTCGACGGGCACGGCTGTGTGGATATGAAAGAGTTGGCGATGGTGCGGATGGAAGGCCGGACAACGCAGCGGATGTCATTTCTGGTGGGGCGGGCCTATGTCGTGCAGGAGTTCAAAAAGGTGGACGGCCTTTGGTATTCCGCGCTCAATCAATCCACCGCCGACGTCCGTTTTCTAGGGCCCACGCAGTTAACCATTCGTTATTCCGATTACACAATCACACGAAGGCCCGTTCTGGCATACACTGCGAAGTGATGCGTTTGCCACTTGGCTGTTTCCTACTGGCGGTCGGCGCGTGGGCGCAACCAGCAAACGAGCTTTTCGAATCATCGGTGCGTCCCTTGCTGGCGGCGCGCTGCCAATCGTGCCATAACGCGAAAACGGCGATGGCGGGCCTGGACCTCACCTCCGCCGCCGGCTTCGCGAAGAAGCCAATTGCGGCGCGGCTCCTGGAAGTGATCGGCTATGAGGGGCGGACGAAGATGCCGCCAACCGGGAAGTTGAGCGAGAGCGAAATTGCGCTGCTTACAAACTGGGTGCGCGACGGCGCGGTGTGGCCTGGCAACGCGGTTGTAAAAGGGACGCAGGCGCACTGGGCGTTCCAGCCGTTACGCCCGTCGGCCGGCAAGACGATTGATGACTTCCTGGAAGCCAGGCGCGCCGAACGGGGCCTTCGCGCCGCCGGCCCGGCAGACCGGCTGACGTTGCTGCGCCGCGCCGCTTTTGACTTGACCGGGTTGCCGCCAACAGAAGAAGAGACCCGCCTGTTTATGGAAGACCGTTCGGCCGGCGCCTTCGCGGCTTTGGTGGACAGGCTGCTGGCGTCGCCGCGGTATGGGGAAAAGTGGGGACGGCATTGGCTGGACGTCGCCCGCTACGCCGATTCCACGGGCGCCGACGAAGATTACCGTTATCCATACGCCTGGAAATACCGGGACTGGGTGATCGACGCCTTCAACCGCGATATGCCGTTTCCCGAATTTGTGCGGGCGCAGATCGCCGGCGATCTCTTGCCGCCGCCCCCGGGCCAGGAGTTGAACGCCTCCGGCATCATCGCCACCGGGTTCCTCGCGCTCGGGCCAAAGCTCGTTGCCGAACAGGACAAGGTGAAGATGTTCTACGACGCCGTGGACGAACAGATCGATGTAATGGGCAAGGCGTTCCTGGGCCTCACAATCTCCTGCGCCCGCTGCCACGACCACAAGTTCGATCCGGTCACGACGAAGGACTACTATTCGCTCGCGTCCATATTCGCCAGTACACGCCAGTTCGAACAGATTGAAGGGACGGTATCCAAGCTGTTCTACGCGCCGCTGGCCGGAAAGGCGGAGTTGGCGCCCTGGACGGCGTATCAGAAGCGTTTGGCGGACAAGCAAAAGGAGATCGACAGCGTCACCGCAAAAGAAGCGCGCCGTTGGCGCGACCATTTGGCGCCTCAAATCGCCCGCTACATGACGGCAGCCAAACGCGTTATCGCCGGCGGCGCGGCGGACACGGATTTGGACGCCGGCGTGCTGGCGCGATGGGTCACGTATCTGAAGCCGGCCAAGGAACGGCGCGTCCACCTGGAAGACTGGTACAAACAAGGCGACGCAGCGGCCTATCAGGCCAACTATCTGGCGGAGGTGGCCCTGCGCGACAAGGCGCAGGCGGACTTTAAGGCCGGGTTGTTGAAGGAAGCGCCGAAATTCCCCGCCGGCGCCAACCGGTTCTTCACTGAAGTGAACGCGGCGAAAGGGCCGCTCGGCCTGCCCGAAAAGGACTCCGCCGCGGTGGCCGCGTTGAAGGCAGAGTTGGCCGCCATCAAAGCCGCCGCGCCTCCGGAACCGCCGTTCGCCTGTGGCGTGGCGGAGGACAAAGCGGTGGAACAGCACGTGTTTCTCCGGGGCAATCCCGACGCGAAAGGCGAACTGGCGCCAAAGCGTTTCCCCGTTGTGTTGGCCGGCGACCGCCTGCCGGAAATCAAGTCCGTCAGCGGACGGCTGGAGTTGGCCAATTGGCTGGCCGAGCCATCGAACGTGCTGCCGCTCCGCGTCATTGTGAACCGGATTTGGCAGGGCCATTTCGGCCAGGGGCTGGTCCGGACGCCGAATAACTTCGGCGTGGCCGGGGAGTTGCCCACCCACCCGGAGTTGCTGGATTGGCTGGCCGCGGAGTTCGTCAAGCGCGGCTCTTCTTTCAAAGCGATGCACCGCCTGCTGATGCTCTCGGAGGCGTACCAGATGAGCGGAGACACAAACGAACCGGCGAAGACGAAAGATGCGGATAACCGCCTGCTGACCCGTTTCCCCATGCGGCGCAAAACAGTGGAGGAGATTCGCGATTCGCTGCTGGCTTTGGATGGCAGCCTGGACTTGACCATAGGCGGCGCGCTGGCCACCGGAACCGGAACGGACAACGAGTTTAGCGACGGCAGGAAGAGCATGCACCCGGACGATTCCAAACGCCGGACCGTCTATTTGCAACTGCGCCGAAGTAACCTCGCCACGCTGCTGACGCTGTTCGATTTCGGCGACGCGACTACGAGCACGGAAATTCGCGAACAAACCAACGTGGCGCCCCAGGCTCTTTACATGATGAACAGCAAGTTTGTCGCTGAACGGGCCCGCACACTGGCCGGCAAACTGGTGGAAGAGGAACGCGTTGACCAGGCGCGGGCCCGGCGCGCGTGGCAAACCGTGCTCGGCCGGCAGGCCACGCCGGACGAAGTGGCGGCAACGCTTCGCTACGTTGCCGGCTTCCCCAATGGCGACGGCCAGTTGCTCGCCTGGTCCAGTTTCTGCCGTGCCCTGATCGCCTCCAACGACTTTATCTACGTGCCATGACTCAACTTCTTACCAGGCGATACATGTTGCGCCGCGCCGCCTGCGGCTTCGGCATGCTGGGTCTGTCCTCACTGCTCGCCGAACCCAATGACCCGCTGGCGGCTCGCGCGCCCCACTTCCCCGCCAAGGCCAAACGCGTCATCTTCCTCTTCATGCACGGCGGGCCGTCGCACATGGACACCTTCGACCCCAAGCCGCGCCTGATTCGCGATCACGGCAAGCCGCTGCCGTTCAAGCGGCCGCTCACCTTTGCCGAAAACAACGTGGGCGGGCTGCTGAAATCGCCATGGGAGTTCAAACGCCACGGGCAAAGCGGGCTGGAGATTAGCGAACTGTTTCCAAACGTCGCGCGCCATGCCGATGAGTTATGCCTCATCCGGTCCATGGTGGGCGATAGCGTGGCGCATGGCGGCGCCACGCTGCAGTTGCACACCGGCTCCAATACGTTCACGCGGCCCAGCATGGGATCGTGGGTAGTCTACGGGCTCGGGACGGAGAACCGGAATCTGCCGGCCTACATTACTTTGAAGCCCGGTCTATCGCACGGCGGCGCCAAGAAGTGGAGTTCCGGATTCCTGCCCGCCGCCTATCAGGGAACCGCCGTCGGCTTGGGCGGCATGGCGATTGAAAAAATCAATGAGCCCATCGAGCACTTGAAAAACTACGGCCTCACGCCGGAGCAGCAGCGCTATGAATTGGACATGATCCAGAAGATCAACGCGGCCAGCGCTGCCCGGCGGCGGCAGGACCCGGAATTGGAGGCGCGCATCCAAAGTTTCGAACTTGCCTTCCGCATGCAGACAGAGGCGCCGGAGGCCTTCGACGTGAGCAAGGAAAGCGCCGCCACCCGCAAACTGTATGGCATCGATGAGCCGGAAACCGCCGATTTCGGCTGGCAATGCCTGATGGCCCGGCGGCTGGCGGAGCGTAACGTGCGGTTTATCCAGATCAATCATGAATACGGGCCTGGCAACGAAGTGGGCTGGGACGCGCATAGCGAACTGGTGCGTCTGCACACGCGCACCGCGCTGGCGGTGGACCGTCCAATCGCCGGACTTTTAACCGATCTAAAAACTCGCGGATTGCTGGAGGAAACGCTCGTGGTCTGGGGCGGCGAATTCGGCCGCACACCGATCGCCGAAGCCGGCGACGGCCGCGACCACAATCCATACGGCTACACCATCTGGATGGCTGGCGCGGGCGTCAAGAAGGGCTTTGTCTATGGCGCCACCGACGAGTTCGGCTATTACGCAGTGGAGGATCGAATGCACATCAACGACATGCACGCGACCATGCTTCACCTGCTCGGCCTGCAGCACGACCGGTTGACGTTCATGTACGGCGGCCGTCCGTTCCGGTTGACCGACGTGGCCGGCAAAGTGGCCACGAAGTTGTTGGCGTAACCGGCGGCGTTCTGTATACTGGGGAAGCTTTAGGCTTAGGTGGCATAGATGAGCACCATACGATTCGGTCGAGGACGGGAGTACCAGTTCTTCAGGCGCGACGATGTCCGTACCCGTTGGGACCTCCGTTCCGCGGTTCAATTTCTCAATGGCTTTCGCAAGGACGCCGTGGCGATGGCAGCCTTCCGGCGCCATGCCGGCACCGCCGGCGCGTCTCCCGCTTCGCTCAGCGATGAACAGGTAGTCCAAAGCGTGGCGCGCATGTTGGTGGCCGGGGAGTTGCTGGTGGCGCTGCCCCAGCGGGAACGGATCCGGGAAACGCTCAGCCTGACGGACCCCGCGCCCGCCACAGAACCGGCGCCCCGCCGGGCCGAACCCGCTCCCGTTCCGGAAGACGAACCAACCTTCGAAGGGCCGCACGATGGTGTGGCGCAAGCGGCCGTACTGCTTGCCGCGGCCAAGGCCGGCTTTCCGTTCTGCGAGGAGTGCGCGCGCCACGCGGCGCAGCAAGCGGGTAACCGATGAGCGACGAACTGCGCGGCATCCTGTGGCCCAAGGGGCACCGCCCCGATGTTTGGGCCATTGTGGATTCGGCGCAGGATCAGCGCGTCTACTGGACGCTTACCAATTCGTTTCTGCCGCACTGCTGCCTTTTCGCCGGCGCGCTGCCGGAGGCGCTGGAAATGGCGGCGCCCTATCTGGTCCAGTTGGACCCGGACGACAAGTTCACCGACTATCTGGGTAAGAATCTCCAGCGCAACCTGGCCGTGTTCCTTCGCTGCGACGCTACGCTTGCCGAACTTCGGCGCCATCTGCGTTCGTTCCTTACGGTGAAGGATTCCAGTGGGCGCAAGATGCTGTTCCGCTACTACGATCCTCGCGTCCTGCGCGTCTATCTGCCCACCTGCACCAACATGGAGTTGCAGACTGTCTTCGGACCGGTAAAGGCGTTTTGGACCGTCGGCGAAAATCCAAACGAACTCACGCAGTTCGAATTCCGTGGCAAGGATATGCGCGTTACCCAGCAGCAGTTGGGTATGGCGGAGCAGGAACTGCCCACACGAATCGCCGCACCCCACTCCGTGCTCGCCATTCCGCATGGCGCTGGCGGACAAACTCGCGTTCCGGTGCAACTGCAGGGCGTGGGCCGCGGCGGCCGGTTGCGTCGCTCCGGCGCGGCCATCCGGTTTTATCGAACCATCTCGGCGCCGGAAGAGTTGCCGTTCGTTGACGGCGTTTACACGATTCCTCCGGCGCAACTCGACCCCGACGTGACCGTCTACGCCGAAGCAGCCAGTCGCGGCGAGGTGTCACTAACCCTGGAAACACTGCAGGGCGGCCGCGCGGAGACGAAGCTGCAGGCGGTTCAACTGCGCCTGGAAAGCGGCAGCGCCGCCATCTGCGTTGGAACCACGCTGGAGACCAGAAGACGGCTGGACGTGCCGCCGCCCGGATTTGCGGGCCGTTTGACGCTTCGTGGCGCCAAGGGCTTGACGCTATACGCCAGCGCGTCCGCGCAGGCGGGCTATCCGCTCAACGAGGGCTTTTCTTTCGACGCGCCGGCCGCCACCGCCAGCTTCTGGCTGGAAGGGGAGACCGCCGGCCCCGGCCATTTGGAACTCTGCGTGGAAGGCAGCCCCATCACCGGCGCGCGGCGCGACGTAACGGTGGCCACCATCGCCCCGCCGGAGAAACGTTCGGTCACGCTGCTATCGGGGGCGGGCGCCCCTCTGCCGCTCGCAATGCAGGCGACGCCCGCCGGGCTGCCGGCCTGGTGGAGCGTGGAGCGGCGCCAGGACGATTCGGAAGACATTCGAGCGAAATCAGGACGCGCCACGCCAACGGTTTCCGGGGACACACTATTGACCGACGCGGCGGGCAGTTTTCTGCTGCGGGCGAAGGCGGACGAATCCGCCGCCGAATGGGGCGGCCCCTCCATGGCGTTCGAAGTGAATCTGGTCCGCGTGGCGTTGGCGGAGAACCGAACGTCAGTCAACAGCCGCTTCTGCCGCTGCGTTCGGGAAGCGGAAACGCACCAGTTCCGGCTGGATTGCGGACCGGGCGGCATCACCTTCGATGCCGATGCCGTACTCACCGGCGGCGGGCCGGACGGCCAACGCGGGCTGGACGCCATTCGCGGCGGCTGGGTGCATCGAGTGGTGAGTGATAACTCCGGCGCCCGCTACAAGGGCGGCGGCACACGCCAGGCCAAGGATACCTTCGCGCTCGAAACAGTACCTGCCTCCGCCGGAACGCTCCGCGCCTTCGCCGCGCCAGCCGCCAGTTGGCCCGTAGTGGACAATGGCGCCATCGAACAGATCTGGCGCTATCTCGAAGTCCAGTCCGACATGGCGTTCTGGTCCGCGGACGCGCCGGAACAGCGCGGAACTCTCTTGCGCATCGGATGGTCGTTCACGGGGGATTATCATTGCGGCGCGTCGAAGACGACGCGAACCGTCGTGCCAGCCAGGCTGGCCACGATAGCAACGGCGGTTTTGCCGTCGCTGACGGACATGGAGGAGTTGCGTGATCGGCAAGAAGATTGAGCACTACCTGGTGCTGGAGAAGCTTGGAACCGGAGAAGCGAACATGGTCTTCAAGGCGCAGGACCTGAAGCTGGACCGTGTCGTGATGCTGAAGGCCATTGAGGTTCCAGCAAACGATGTGGACGCGCTTACCTCGTTCCAGAAGGAAGCGCGCGCCGGGGTCACGCTCAGCCACCCCAATATCTCTTCCATCTTCGATGTTATCGACGGCGACGGCGGCCGTTTTCTTATCTATGAGTATCTTCCCGGCTCCACTCTGCGAGATCGTCTGAAGCGCGCCGTCACTTCGGGCGAAATGATTCCGGTGGACCGTTGCGTGGAGTATGTGCTGGCTGCGGCGCAGGGCCTGGCGGAGGCGCACCGGCATGGCGTTGTCCACCGGGATGTCAGTCCGGAAAACATCATCGTCACGCCAACACACGCCGTAAAGATCACCAATTTCGGCAAGGCGCGATTCGGCGACGGCCCCACGTTTGTCGGTAGCGGCTCCATCACGGGCTCCTTCGGCGTGTTTGTTCCGGAGAAGATGCAGGGTGCCTCGGTGGATCACCGCGGGGATATCTATTCACTCTGTTCCGTGTTATTTGAGTTACTAACTGGAGAAAAAGCGTTCCGGGCCAAAAACGCCGCCGCCTATCTGCAGGAAGTCATGCACAACGCCGTGCCGCGGATGGACGAGTTGCGGCCTGGCGTTTCCGACGGGCTGCAAAAAATCGTCGAAAAAGGAATGGCAAAACGGCCGGAAGACCGCTACGCAACGATGGATTTGCTGGTGGAGGATTTGCGCGCCGAGATGAAGGACGGCCTGCGCCAGGCGGCACCGCTCCCCGAAGAACCGGCCATTGCAATTCTTCCATTTTCCTGCGTCGGTGGCGAAGAAGCGCTCGCCGCTTTCTGCGAAGGGCTAACGGAAGAGATAGCGTTTCAATTGCAGAAGGTGGAGGGGCTGCAAGTGGCGGCCACAACGTCGGCTGCGCGCTTCCGCGGCAAGTCGGAGGACCTGCGCAAGGTCGGCGCGCAACTGAACGTCAACCTGATTCTGGAAGGCAGTGCCCGCGGCGCTGGAGCCCTGATGCGGGTGATTTTGAAATTGACGGACGCCGAAACCGGATACCAGGTCTGGACCGAGCGTTTCGATAGAAATGCCGCCGATGCGCTGCAGGTGCAGGACGAATTGGCGCATGAGGTGAGCCAGGTACTGCGGCGGCGTGTAGGCGGAGAACCACTCGAAGCGGCCGCTGTGGCCTCGGCGGCCTTCACGTCCCAATTCGCCATGCCAACCGCGGTCATGGAGACTCCCGTGCGGCCGCTGCAAATCGCCGAAGTGCTGGAGGCGGCGCGCGGCCTGCTTTCACCGGTGGACATATTGAACGAGGCCATTGGAACGGCCCAGAAAAAGCCCGAATCGGCGGATGCGCAAGTGGCGCTTGGGTATGGGTATGCTCTGTTGGGCCGGGCCGCCGGCACGGCGGAACAGGCGTTTCTGCGCGCGCTGGAGTTCGACCCCGCCCGCCAGGACGCCTTGACGGGAATCGCAACACATGTCATGGCGCCGCAACGCCGGTTCGCCGAAGCCGAACAGATATTGACGAAGGCCGATGCCATGAACGTGCGAACGATTCTGGCCGCGGGCTGGCTGCGCTTTTGGCAAGGCGATTTCGCCGGAGCGATTGGACAATGCCGGCAGGCCTTCAAAGTGGACGCCAACGAACCCGAAGTGTATCTGCTGCTTGGGCGCGCCTATGCGGCGCTCGGTCAATACCGCGAGGCCATCATCGCCTGCGGCCGGGGCCGTGTGCTGGCGCCGGAGGATCCGCGCATCTCGGCGGCGTTGAGTTACTGTTA
Organism: Bryobacterales bacterium; assembly: GCA_016789905.1. Lineage (GTDB taxonomy): Bacteria > Acidobacteriota > Terriglobia > Bryobacterales > Bryobacteraceae. The sequence continues at coordinate 85,724 of JAEUQC010000203.1, forward strand.
TGGCCGTTCCGGCGAAACCGAGGAGGCCAACCGGCTTGCCGACGAGTTGGGAAGCCTGTCCAAGCGCCGTTACGTTTCCGTGTTGGACGTAGCCATGCCCTATGCCGGCTTGGGGTTGGGCGAATGGGTGGCTTGTTGCCTGGACCGGGCCCGCGAAGAGCGCCCCGCGGAGTTGTTGTGGTGGGATCTTTCTCCGGAGTGGGCGCCCTATCGAGGAGACTGACGGGACTGCTCGACTCCCGTCAACTCCGCTCCAGACTTCAATTTGGAATCGCCTCGGCGAGGTGTTTCCCCTGCAAACGGCCGGCGTTTCGGAGACCCGTGATCGTCCGGACCGCCTTTAGCTCGATGTGCTCCATCTTTCGCATTGCCCAGCCCAGTATCCCCGTTGAGAGAGCAATGCGGCATCCTGCGGCTCCAAAAAACAACCCGTCTCCGCGCGCTTCCCAGTACGCCGCGGCGGGGACTTCCGCACAACGCATCAATGCATACTTCCGCTTGATCGGCGGCGCCGCCGGAGCACCCGGATAGGCACTCCATCGTGGTCCTACTCCCGTTTCCCGACAGTCCCTCCAGCGGCCGCGTTCTCCCGCTCGGTCAGCCACTCAAACCAGTCTTCGCCGAAAAGCTCAAGTGGATGTTGCGTCCTGACGGTTCCGTTTCCACAGCGAAGGTCATCGGCTGCGCAGAGTTTTTCACACCCCCAGCAGATTCGTTCGGGATGCGCCGGATGGATCGGGAAGTTCGTCATGCCATGGAAACCACGGTTGCGGCGTCTCAGCTGGGTCCGCAATCGCCGGGCCTACAGTCTGAGGGTACTGGACTTGCGAACTTAGGGCTGTGACCCAAGTCACCGTGCGAGTTCGCGGCCAAAGCCCGGACTGTACGCCGGAAAACACTCTCTCGACCGCCGAAAGCAGCAGGGCCCGGGACTATCGGGTCCTCCGGACGTTGGAAAGACCTGCCGCTACCCCCAGTAGCTCCGGTCGAGACTGCGATATTGAATCGCCTCGGCGAGGTGCTTGGCCAGCACACGGTCTGCGTTATCGAGATCCGCAATCGTCCGGGCCACCTTTAACAAACGGTCATGCGCCCGCGCGCTGAGCCCCATTTTCCGCATGGCCAGTTCCAACGTGCGCTCGCCGGCCTCGTCGAGCGCGCAGAGCGGCCGAACCTGCGACGGCGGCAGGTTGGCATTGTAAAAACCACGCGTCTGCTGCCGCGCGCGCGCCTGCAGGACGCGCTCTCGCATTCGTTCCGACGACACGCCCGCCTCGCTCGCGCGCAATTCCTTGTACGGCACGGCTGGCACTTCCACATGCAAGTCAATGCGGTCCAGCAGCGGGCCGCTGATCTTGCCCAGGTAGCGCTGAATAATGCCGCCCGTGCAGCGGCATTCGCGGCTGGCATCGCCGAAATATCCGCACGGACATCCGTGAAGATAACAACTGAACCTTTTTCGAGGCGTTGCCCGCCACCGTCAGGCAGACGAGTCCCCATATGCGATTGATTCTATTGGCGTAACAATTCGTGGGCACCAGCGTGCCGAAGTCGCCCGACAGGTCGAAGCAGCCAGTCAGCTAACCAGCCTTCACGAGCGGCTGCACCGCCCGACGCTCCACGTGCTGACAGAGTATGCTCAAACCACGAGACTTTTGAAGGCGGTACTGGGTATCCGTGAGTTGCATTTCGTCGATAATCTGTGAGGCAGGTTGGTCATCCAAGTAGAACCGTCTCAAGATCTCCTGTTTTGTCGGATCGAGTCGAAGTAGAGAAACACGAATGAACTCCCACCGTTCGGAATCTTCGACAACCGAATCGACCCTTTGAGCCGAACAGGGAACGGTACATTCGAGCGCCACTGCATTTCGCGCTTGGATCTTCTCGGAGATCAGAGAGACTCGGCGCCGGTTTATCATCGTCCTTAAATATGGAATGAATGATTCCGCTTTTCGAATTGCATTTGCCTTAATTGCTGACACGATATCGATGAATATTTCGTGACCGACATCTTCGGCATCTTGGCCGAATTCGGCTCGAAGAGACGCCAACACGGTGCGCCGAACGACGGAGTAAAGCTCCGAGTAGGCGCCTTCGTCCTCCATCCGAATCCTACGGAGCAACTCGGACATCTTGGCGCTTTTCTCGCTGGAACTCGATTCACTCTCTACGCGCATGGTGTTCACACCACTCCCGACACAAATTCCCACTCGCCGACGGCAGGAGCGCACATCAACTATTTTGTTTACTGAGGGTATTCATAGTATTTTCGATCTATCTATCTAATGTAAATAGCCTATTGGTACCGTACTTAAATCGTTTACATCGATCAGTACTTTAGTTCTATTCTGCTGTACAAAGCACGTCTCAGGGGACCTTCTGCTATGGCGCAACTGCGGGGGGCCGCGTTCGGACGAGTCCTAGACGCCCAGAAAACTCCTGCCTTGATTAACGACCATTAAGATGAGACAACCAGCGCTTTGGTGACACTAGATAAATGGAGGCAGGCATAAGAGCATGGAAATTGGGACCGTGATGTCATGCGCCAGATCCGAAGAAACGGACGCGACAAACGGGACATTCCGCCGAATGCACGGCGACTACCTCGTCATTTGTGACGAAGGCGTTGTTTGGTTTAAGAGGCTCTCTTCGCCAGTTTGTACTGGGAGAATTATCCCGGAAGGTGAGTGGTGCGGAACCAAAGAGGT